>NZ_CP187368.1:1317819-1976729 GCF_049810355.1 Rubrivivax soli | reverse complement strand
CACGGCCGCATCATGAAATACAACCTCAACAAGTCCTGAACCCCCGGAGGATGCCCACCATGCCCACCCCACGTTCGACCCTGACCGTCTCCACGCTGGCCCTGGCGGCCATCACCACCACGCTGGGCCTGGCGCCGCTGGCCGTCCAAGCCCAGGCCCCCGCCTGCACGCACACCGCCGGCATGGTGGTGTCGCTGACCGGCGCCGCCGGCCGCTTCGGCCAGGCCGCGGCGAAGTCGGTGGAGCTCGCGTTCGGCGAACTGAACAAGGCCGCCGGTGCCCAGGGCATCGCCGGCTGCAAGCTGGCCTTCGACCTGCGCGACGCACAGAGCCAGGGCTCGGTGGCCGTGGACCAGGCGCGCCAGCTGGTCGACCTGAAGAAGGTGCCCGCCATCATCGGCGGCATCATCAGCTCGGTGTCGATCCCCATCGTCACCAGCGTCACCGCGCCGGCCGGCGTGGTGCAGATCTCGCCGGCGTCCACGTCGCCCACCCTGACGAAACTGGGCGTTGAGGGCAAGACCGGCGGCTGGTTCTTCCGCACCATCACCAGCGACGCGCTGCAGGGCACGGCGGCTGCCAAGTACGCGATGGACCAGGGCCTGCGCGACCTGGCGATCATCCACGTCAACAACGACTTCGGCGTCAACATGCTGGCCGAGTTCCGCCGCGCCTACGAGGCGCTGGGCGGCAAGATCCGCAGCGTCACGCCCTACAACGCGCAGCAGCCCAGCTACGCGGCCGAGGTCACCAACGCGCTGAAGAGCGACCCGCCGGCGCTGTACTTCATTGGCTACCCCGGCGACGGCACGACCATCGTGCGCACCTGGATCCAGCAGGGCGGGCCGCAGCGCTTCCTGCTCAACGACGGCATGAACGCCGCCGACTTCATCAAGGGCGTGGGCCCGCAGTTCCTGGCCAACGCCTTCGGCACCTCGTCGGGCACCACCAAGACGCCGTCGACCGAGTTCTTCGCCAGCGCCTACCCGGCCATGAGCGGCGGCTTCGATGCCGGCGCACCGGCCGCCGACCGCGCCTTCGACGCCGCGGCCATCCTCGGCCTGGCGATCGCGCATGCGGGCAAGTTCGAGGCCGCGGCCATCCGCGACGCGGTGCGCAAGGTCACCGACCCCGCCGGCGAGGTGGTGCATGCCGGCCCGCAGGGCTTCGCGCGCGCGCTGCAACTGGCGCGCGAGAAGAAGCCGCTGCGCTACGTGGGCGTGATCGGCGGCGCCAGCTTCGACAAGAACGGCGACATCCTCGGCCCCTTCCGCACCTGGCGCATCACGAACGGCGAGGTCACGACCGTGGGCCAGATGTCGGTCGAAGAAGTCGCCGCAGTGCAAGCCCGCCTCCCGAAATGACCCACCCCCGTAGCGCCTGCGGCGCTCCCCCTCGAGGGGGCGAACCCGGCGGCCGGGCACAGCCCGTCCGCGGCTTCCGCTTGGAACTCCGATGACGCGGCCGCCACGGCTGATGCTCGCGCCGGGGCTGGAGATCGCGCGCGTGGTCACCGGCCTGTGGCAGGTGGCCGACATGGAACGTGGCGGCACGCTGCTCGACCCCGTGCGCGCCGCCGCCGACATGGCGGGCTACGCCGCCGCCGGCTTCGACAGCTTCGACATGGCCGACCACTACGGCTCGGCCGAGGTCATCACCGGCGAGTTGCTGCACAGCCCGGGCGGGCAGGGCGTGCGCGCCTTCACCAAGTGGTGCCCGCCGCCGGGCCCGATGACGGCGGACGTGGTGCGCGCCGGCGTGCAGCGCTCGCTGGAGCGCATGCGCATCCACCGCATCGACCTGCTGCAGTTCCACTGGTGGACCTTCGAGCACCCGGGCTGGCTCAACGCGATGCTGGAGCTGGCGAAGCTGAAGGACGAAGGACTCATCGGCGCCATCGGCCTGACCAACTTCGACACCGCGCACCTGCGTGTGCTGCTGGCCGAAGGCGTGCCGGTGGCCAGCAACCAGGTCTGCATCAGCCTGCTCGACCGCCGCGCCACCGAGGCGATGCAGGCGCTGTGCCTGGAACGCGGCGTGCGGCTGCTGGCCTACGGCACGCTGGGCGGTGGCTTTCTCAGCGAACGCTGGCTGGGTGCCGAGGCGCCGGCCGAGGTGGGCGACTGGAGCAAGATGAAGTACCGCCGCTTCATCGACGCGGTGGGCGGCTGGGCTGCGCTGCAGGGCGTGCTGCGCGCGGCCGACGCCATCGCGAAGAAACACGGCGTGTCGATCGCCAACGTGGCCACGCGCTGGGTGCTGGAGCAGCCCGCGGTGGCGGCCGTCATCGTCGGCGCGCGGCTGGGCGAGCGCGAGCACCGCGCCGACAACCTGCGGCTGTTCGCCTTCAGCCTGGACGACGACGACCGCGCGCGGCTGCAGGCGGCCTTCGACGGCACCACGCGCATCCCCGGCGACTGCGGCGACGAATACCGCAAGCCGCCGTTCCTGACGGCGTCCGGCGACTTGAGCCACCACCTCGACGCGCTGCCGCCGGTGTGGCCGGCCGTGCCGATGCCGGCGCGGCCCGAGCGGCTGCGCGTGGACAGCGGCAGCGTGTGGGAGCCGCTGGCCGGCTACGCGCGCGCAGTGCGCGTGGGCGACCGCATCCTCGTCAGCGGCACCACGGCCACGCACGGCAGCGGCCGCGTGGTGGGCGGCGACGACGCGGGCGCGCAGGCGGTCTACATCCTCGACAAGATCGCCGCCAGCCTGGGCGCACTCGGCGGCCGCCTGGAAGACGTGGTGCGCACTCGCGTGTACCTCACGCACGCCAGCGACTGGCGCGCGGTGAGCGAGGTGCACGGCCGCTACTTCGGCGACATCCGCCCCGCCAACACGCTGCTGCAGGTGGGCGCGCTGATCGGCGAGGGCTACCGGGTGGAGATCGAGGCGGAGGCGGTGGTCGGGCCGGGTCCCCAGGCGCGCTAGTCAGGCCCGCCGCCGCAGCCCCGGGCTGACCCGGTAGCGCTCGCCGCGGTAGCAGGCGTCCAGCGCCTGCAGCACGTCGATGACGCCGGCCGCGCCCCAGCCGGCCAGCCACTCGAACGGGCCGGCGGGGTAGTTGACGCCGAGCTTCATCGCGGCGTCGGCGCCCTCGGGCGTGCACACGCCCTGCAGCACCGCGTCGCAGGCTTCGTTGACCAGCATCGCCAGCGTGCGCGCCACCACCAGGCCCGGCGTGTCGGCCACCGGCACCGGGGTGTGGCTCTGGGCCGTGATCCAGTCGAGCGCCTGCGCGCGCCAGGCGTCGCTGCAGCCGGGGGCGGCGGTGCAGGCCAGTGCGCCGCCGCCGCGCAGCGTGCGGTCGAACAGCACCACGTCGTGCGTGCCCAGCGCAGCGGCACGCTCGGCCGCGGTGCGGCCGTCCGTGGGCAGCACGTGGCCGGCGCCGTCGCTCCAGCCCGCGCCGGTGCGCGAGGGGCCGGCGTCCGGGGCCGGCGCGAAGGCCGGCAGGCCGTCGGGGTAGGTGTAGAAGCCGCGGCCGGTCTTGCGACCGAGCAGGCCGCCGTCGACCATCTCGCGCTGCACCAGCGACGGCATGTAGCGCTTGTCCTGGAAGTTGGCCTCGAACACCGAGCACGTCACCGCGAAGTTGGTGTCGTGGCCGATCAGGTCCATCAGCTCGCACGGCCCCATGCGGAAGCCGGCGGCGCGCAGGCAGGCGTCGATCTGCTGTGGCGTGGCCGCCTGTTCCAGCAGCAGCGCCAGCGCCTCGGCGTAGTACGGCCGCGCGATGCGGTTGACGATGAAGCCCGGCGTGCTGCGCGCGTGCACCGGCACCTTGCCCCAGGCGGCGGCGAGCGCGAAGACGGCGTCGGCCACCGGGCGTGCCGTCTGCAGCCCCGACACCACCTCCACCAGCTTCATCAGCGGCACCGGGTTGAAGAAGTGCATGCCCACCAGCCGCTGCGGCAGCCGCAGGCCGTTGGCGATGGCCGTGACGCTGATCGACGAGGTGTTGGTGGCCAGCACCGTGCCGTCGGCCACGATGCCTTCGAGCTGCCGGAACAGGCCGCGCTTGGCCGCCAGGTCTTCGACGATGGCCTCGACGACGAGCTGCGCATCGGCCGCATCGGCCAGCTGCGCCACCGGCGCGATGCGCGCCAGCGCGGCGTCCACTGCCGCAGCGTCCAGCTTGCCCTTGGCCACCAGCGCCTGCAGGCTGGCAGCGAGCTTGTCGCGGGCGCCAGCAGCAGCGCCCTCGCGTGTGTCGAACAGGCGCACCGGGTGGCCGGCCAGGGCCGCCACTTGCGCGATGCCCGCGCCCATGATGCCGGCGCCGACCACCAGCACCGGGGCGTCGTTCGGAAGGGTCGTGCTCATTGCGGGGTCCAGGTCGGCGGCCGCTTGGCCAGGAAGGCGGCGAAGCCTTCGCGGGCTTCGTCGGTGCCGCGCACGCGGGCGATGGTCTGCGCGCTGCGCTCGATGGCCTCGGCCGTGACCGGGCCCGGCTGCAGCTGCGCCAGGTAGTGCTTGATCTCGGCCTGCGCCGCGGGCCCGTTGGCCAGCAGTTGCGCCAGCGTCGCGTCGACCGCGGCGTCCAGCGCCTCCATCGGCTGCACCTGCTGCACCAGGCCGATGGCCAGCGCCTCGGCGGCGCCGATGCGTTCGGCCGTCAACGCCAGCCGGCGCGCCTGGCGCTTGCCCACCGCGTTCACGAGGTAGGGGCCGATGACCGACGGCAGGATGCCGAACTTCGCCTCGCTGACGGCGAAGCTGGCGTTGTCGGCGGCGATCGCGATGTCGCAGGCCGCGGCCAGCCCGACGCCGCCGCCGAGCGCCGCGCCCTGGATGCGCGCCACCACCGGCTTCGGGCAGGTGTCGATGCGCTGCAGCATCGCGGCGAAGCGCCGCGCGTCGGCCACGTTCCAGTCGAACGATGCGGTGCTGGCGCGCTGCATCCACTGCAGGTCGGCGCCGGCGCTGAAGTGCTTGCCGTCGCCGGCCAGCAGCACCACGCGCACGGCCGGGTCGGCGGCCAGCTGGGCGAACGCCGCGTCGAGCTCGCCGATCATCTGCTCGTCGAAGGCGTTGAACACCGCCGGGCGCGCCATGGTGAGCTGCGCCACGCCGGGGCGGCGCTGCGTGATCGCCAGGGTTTGGAGCATCAGTAGGTTTCCAGGTGCAGCCGGCCTTCGCGCTGCAGCGCTGCGGCGACGCCGTTCCAGTCCAGGCCGGCCTGCTGCGCCACGTCGCGCAGCGCCAGCACCACGCCTTCCTCCATCGCCTTCAGCCCGCAGACGTAGAAGTACGCGTTGGGGTCGGCCAGCAGCGGGCCCAGGTCGGCGGCGCGCTCGCGCATCAGGTCCTGCACGTAGCGCTTGGGCGCGCCGGGTGTGCGGCTGAACGCGAAGTGGATGTCGATGAAGTCCTTCGGCAGGTTCTGCAGCGGGCCGAAGTAGGGCAGCTCTTCCTGCGTGCGCGCGCCGAAGAACAGCATCAGCTTGCAGCCATCGAACTTGCCCGACTGGCGCAGGCGCCGCCGCCACTCGGTCATCGCGCGCATCGGCGCGCTGCCGGTGCCGGTGCAGATCATCACGATGTGGCTCTTCGGGTGGTTGGGCATCAGGAAGCTGGTGCCGAACGGGCCGATCACCTGCACCTGCGCGCCGACCTGCAGGTCGCACACGTAGTTGCTGGCCACGCCGCGGACCGGGCGGCCCTGGTGGTCTTCCAGCACGCGCTTCACGGTGAGCGACAGGTTGTTGTAGCCCGGGCGCTCGCCGTTGCGCGGGCTGGCCACCGAGTACTGGCGCGCGTGGTGCGGCCGGCCCGACGCGTCGGTGCCCGGCGGGACGATGCCGATCGACTGGCCTTCCAGCACCGGGAACGGCAGCTGCCCGAAGTCGAGCACCACGTGGTGCGTGTCGTACTCGTGCCCGACCGCGGTGACGCGCACGTTGCCGACCACCGTGGCGGTGATCGACGCTTCGCGGCCCTTGGGTCCGTACAGGTTGGTGTAGGCATGCGCGGCCGACCACGGCGGCAGCGTCGCGCCCACCGCGGCAGGGCTGGCCTGCGCGTCGGCCGCAGCCTGCGGCGCGTCGGCCACCGTGCCTTCCACAGCCTGCTGCGCCGGCAGCTCGTCCCACAACAGCTGCTCGGCCACGCTGTAGGCCTGCACCTTGGGCACCGTGCGCCAGTTGTCGATGCTGCCCGTGGGGCAGGGCGGCACGCAGGCCATGCACAGGTTGCACTTGTCCGCATCGACCACGTAGTTGCGGTCGTCGTGCGTGATCGCCCCCACCGGGCACGTGGCCTCGCAGGTGTTGCAGCGGATGCAGATCTCGGGGTCGATCAGGTGCTGCCTGATGACCATGACGTCGCTCGCGTCCATGACTGTGTTCTCCATCGGCGCAGTGTCGCACCCGTGCCCCTGTGCGCGCCCGCAGGGCGCCGCACGTCATCAAGCGAACGCCGTGGATCCGGCTCCGCCGGTCCACTGGCGTTGCCCCCTGGGGGGAGCGGCGCAGCCGCTACGGGGGGGTCAGTTGAACCTCACGTAGTCGAACTCGACAGGCTGCCGGTTGATGCCCATCACCGGCGGCGCGATCCAGTTCGCGAACTTGCCCGGCTCCACCACGCGGCCCATCAGGCTGGCCACGTAGGCGCGGTCCTGGCCCGAGGGCAGCCACTGGTCGACCATGGCGTTCCACTCGGCGTCGCTGACCACGCGGCCATCGGGCGACACCTTCACGCCCGAGAGCGCGCCGATGTTGCGGTGGAAGGCCTTGTGCGGCACGGTCAGCGTCACCGGGATGCCGGCCTTTTCCAGCACCTTGTTCCAGCGGCCGACGCCGGCCACGCTGTCCTTGATGTAGTCGTCGCGCAGCACCTCGTTCAGCGCGTTGAGCATCGGCACTTCCTTCTCGACCAGCTGCCCGCCGCGCGCTTCCAGCACCTTGTAGGTCTGGCCCTTGAGCACGTGGTCGTCGACGCGCTTGCCTTCCTCGTAGCGGCCCTTCAGGCCCGAGCTGTAGAAGATGGCGGCGTTGCTGCTCTCGTCGGAACCGAAGAGGTCGATCGTGACGCTGAAGTGGAAGTTGATGTAGCGCTGGATCGTCGGCAGGTCGATCACGCCGGCCGCGCGCAGCTTGCCCACGTCGTCGGTCTTCAGCTCGTTCATCTTCTGCGCCGTGCGCTGGATGACGCGGCTGATGCCCGACTCGCCCACGAACATGTGGTGCGCCTCTTCGGTCAGCATGAACTTCGTCGTGCGCGCCAGCGGGTCGAAGGCGCTCTCGGCCAGCGCGCACAGCTGGTACTTGCCGTCGCGGTCGGTGAAGTACGTGAACATGAAGAAGCTCAGCCAGTCGGGCGTGGCTTCGTTGAAGGCACCCAGGATGCGCGGGTTGTTCTGGTCGCCGCTGCGGCGTTCCAGCAGCGCCTCGCCTTCCTCGCGGCCGTCGCGGCCGAAGTACTTGTGCAGCAGGTAGACCATGGCCCACAGGTGGCGGCCTTCCTCCACGTTCACCTGGAACAGGTTGCGCAGGTCGTACTGGCTCGGTGCGGTCAGGCCCAGGTGGCGCTGCTGCTCGACGCTGGCAGGCTCGGTGTCGCCCTGCGTCACGATGATGCGGCGCAGGTTGGCGCGGTGCTCGCCGGGCACGTCCTGCCAGGCGTCCTCGCCCTTGTGGTCGCCGAAGTGGATCTTGCGGTTCTGCTCGGCCGGATTCAGGAAGATGCCCCAGCGGTAGTCGGGCATCTTCACGTGGCCGAACTGCGCCCAGCCCTGCGGATCGACGCTGACCGCGGTGCGCAGATAGACGTCGAAGTTCTGGCTGCCGTCCGGGCCCATGTCGTCCCACCAGCTCAGGAAGTTCGGCTGCCACTGCTCGAGCGCGCGCTTGAGCGTGCGGTCGTCCTCGAGGTTGACGTTGTTGGGGATCTTCTCGCTGTAGTTGATCGCAGTCACGTGCATCTCCTGTGTGATTCAAGCGGCCGCCGCGGATCCGGCTTGGCCGGGCCGCCGGCGGCGCCCCTTGAGGGGTGCGCCGTCAGGCGCTACGGGGTGGTCGTCAAACTCTGTTCCAGTCGAATTGGGCCTTGTCGCCTTTGCCGTAGACCTTCAGGGCGCCCTTCTCGCCGACCGCGTTGGGGCGCTGGAAGATCCAGTTCTGCCAGGCGGTGAGGCGGCCGAAGACGCGGGTGAACATGGTCTCGGGGCCGTTGAAGCGCAGGTTGGCTTCCAGGCCGGTCAGCGCGTCGGGCGACATCGCCACGCGTTCCTCGATCGCCAGCCGCGTCTCGTCGGCCCAGTCGATGTCGTCGGGGTTGCTCGTGACCAGGCCCAGCGCGTGGGCGGCGTCGGCGTCCAGCGGCTGGCCGAGCTGCGCGCGCACCGCGGCCAGTTCGGCAGCGTCGTCGTAGAAGCGGCGGCCCAGGCGGCTCTGGCCGGTGGCCATCGGGTACAGGCCGAAGTTCGCCTCGCTGGTGGCGATCTTGGGCGCGCGCTCCGGCTCGTCGGGCAGGGCCAGCTGGTAGCTGCGGTCGCAGGCCAGCGCCAGTTCCAGCAGCGTGCCGGCGAAACACGAGCCGGGCTCGACCAGCGCGAACAGGCTGCGCGAGGACACGTCGAGCCGGCTGAAGGCGCGGCGCAGGAAGCCGATGGTCTCGCGCACCAGCCAGTGGTCGCGGTGCGCCAGCAGCGTGGTGTCCAGCGCCAGCACGTCGGCCACGTCGCCCTGCGTCTTGATGAGCCAGGTGCCGATGTCGAGCTCGTTGGTGCGCATCGACAGGATCGCGTCGTCGAGGTCGCGTGCCAGCGCCAGCGGGTACCAGGCCGCGCCCTGCGCGGTGATGCCGGCGATGTCGGTGGGCTGCGCGCCCTGCGGGCCGCGCACCGTCCAGGTGGCGGTGCGCTTGGCGCGGTCGATCTCGACCGTGACGTGCGTGTAGCGCAGCGCGTCGGCCTCCACCGTGCGCTGCAGCGGCGTCAGCGCCACGCCTTGCACACCAGCCGGGCGGTCGCTGGCCTGCGCGAGTTCGAGCGCGCGTTCCTGCACCTTCTGCGCGAACACCGCCGGCTTGGCGATGTCGTCGACCAGCTTCCAGTCCTTGGCCTTCTGGCCGCGCACGCCTTCGACGCTGGTGCAGAAGATGTCGGCGCGGTCGTGGCGCACGCGGCGCTTGTCGGTCACGCGCGTCAGGCCGCCGGTGCCGGGCAGCACGCCCAGCAGCGGCACCTCGGGCAGGCTCACGGCGCTGCTGCGGTCGTCCACCAGCACGATCTCGTCGCAGGCCAGCGCCAGCTCGTAGCCGCCGCCGGCACAGGCGCCGTTCACCGCGGCCAGGAACTTCAGGCCGCTGTGCCGGCTGCTGTCTTCCAGGCCGTTGCGCGTCTCGTTGGTGAACTTGCAGAAGTTCACCTTCCAGGCGTGGCTGCTGACGCCCAGCATGAAGATGTTGGCGCCCGAGCAGAAGACCTTGTCCTTCGCGCTGGTGACGACCACGCTGCGCACCTCGGGGTGCTCGAAGCGGATGCGCTGGATGGCGTCGTGCAGCTCGATGTCCACGCCCAGGTCGTAGCTGTTGAGCTTGAGCTTGTAGCCGGGGGCCAGCCCGCCGTTCTCGTCGAAGTCGGCCAGCAGCGTGGCGACCGGCCCCTCGAAGCGCAGGGTCCAGTGGCGGTAGCGGGAGGGGTCGGTCTGGTAGTCGACGCGGGGGGCTGTGCTCATGGTGCTGGCTCCTGTGATGCAAAAAAGTGCATCTGCTGAATGCGTAGACGCAGCATAGTGCATACGTTTGCGCGCAGTCAAGCGCTGTTTGCGCGTCAGCAGCGTTTCACACCGGCAGCTGCAAGGCCTGCCGCACCGTCTGCCGCAGCGCCACGAAGGTGCCTTCCAGCGGCTGCGCGCTGGTGTCGATGCGGAACTCGGCCTTGGCGTAGAACGGCGCGCGCCCGGCCAGGATGCCCTTCAGGTCTTCCATCGCCTCGCGGCTGGCTGCCATCGGGCGCATGTCGCCCTGGGCGCGCACGCGCTGCATGTGGTGTTCGGGGTCGGCCTGCAGCCACACGGTGGTGCAGTGCGCCAGCAGCAGGTTGAAGGTGGCGGGGTCGGAGACCAGGCCGCCGGGCGTGGCGATCACGGCCTCGGGGTAGATCTGCACCGCTTCCTCCAGCGCGCGGCGCTCGTAGCGGCGGTAGGCGTTGACCCCGTACAGCGCCTGGATCTCGCTGATGCTGCAGCCGGCGAACTTCTCGATCTCGCGGCTCAGCTCCACGAACGGGAACCCCAGGTCGTCGGCCAGCATCTGGCCCAGCGTGGACTTGCCCGCGCCGCGCAGCCCGATCAGCGCCACACGCGAGCTGCGCTCGGCGGTGCCTTCGCCGTGCGCGCCGCCGGTGCCCAGCAGCTCGCCCACGGCCACGCGCACGCGGCGCAGCGTGGCCTCGTCGCGGCGCTCGAGCAGTTCGCGCAGCAGCAGCCATTCGGGCGAGCTGGTGGTGATGTCGCCGATCAGCTCGGCCAGCGTGCACTGCAGCGCCGCCGCCACCTGCAGCAGCACCAGGATCGAGGCGTTGCCGACGCCGTATTCCAGGTTGGCCAGGTGGCGCTCGGAGACGTCGGCGGCGGCCGCCAGCGCCTTGCGCGTCATGCCGCGGCGGCTGCGCAGCGCCCGCACACGCTCGCCCAGCGCCACCAGGAACGGGTGCTTGCTGTCGCCGTCGCTGCCCTCGGCGGCCGGTGGCACTGCGGGTTCGGCCGGATGCAATATAGTGCTTGACATGGTCAGATCGTGGCCATAAAGTGCCTGCAAGCACAATACTGCATCTGCCGCTGGCCCACAACCACGGTGTTGCAGTCGCCGCGATCCAACCCCGGGGCCTGCCATGACGCCGACCGACTTCCGTGCCGATCTCGCGCACCTCACCGCCGCACTCGCCGGGCGGCCGCTCGATGCGGCGCTCGACGAGTGGCTCAACAGCATGCACGGCCCGGGCAGCCCGGTCTTCGAGCGCCTGCGCGCCGGCTGCGAGGCCGGGGTGCGCGACGGCTGGCTGTGCGACCGCGCAGGCGGCGGCATCCGCTACGGCCGCATCTTCAAGCCCGCGCCCGACCTGCACGGCTTCTCGGTGGACGTCGTCGACATGACCGACATCGCCGGCCCGCACCACACGCACCCGAACGGCGAGATCGACCTGGTGCTGCCGATGGACGGCGGCGACGCGCGCTTCGACGGCCGCCCCGCCGGCTGGCTGGTCTGCCCGCCCGGCAGCGCGCACCGGCCCACCGTGACGCAGGGGCGTGCGCTGGTGCTGTACCTGCTGCCCGACGGCGCCATCCACTTCACCCGCTGACCGCGCGCCCAGCCTGCGCGGCGCCAGCCCACCGAGACCCCACCCATGACGACTCTGCTTCCCAACTTCCTCGGCGGCCGCTGGCACAGCGGCTCAGGCACCGGCACGCCGCTGTTCGACCCCGTGCTGGGCGACGAACTGGTGCGTGTGGACGCCACGGGGCTCGACCTGGCCGCCGGCTTCGACTTCGCGCGCAGCTCCGGCGGCGCCGCGCTGCGCGCGCTGACCTACCGCGAGCGCGGCGCGCTGCTGGCCGCGGTGGGCGAGGTGCTGCAACGGCACCGCGACGCGTACTACAGCATCGCCACCGCCAACAGCGGCACCGTGAAGAACGACTCGGCGGTGGACATCGACGGCGGCATCTACACGCTGGGCGTCTACGCGAAGCTGGGCGCGACGCTGGGCGACCGCCGCCACCTGATCGACGGCGACGCCGCACGCCTGGCCAAGGACCCGCTGTTCCAGAGCCAGCACGTGCTGGTGCCCACGCGCGGGCTGGCGCTCTTCATCAATGCCTTCAACTTCCCGAGCTGGGGCCTGTGGGAGAAGGCTGCGCCCGCGCTGCTGTCGGGCGTGCCGGTGGTGGTGAAGCCGGCCACCGCCACGGCCTGGCTGACGCAGCAGATGGTGCGCGACGTGGTCGACGCCGGCGTGCTGCCGCCGGGCGCGCTGTCGGTGGTGTGCGGCAGTTCGGCCGGCCTGCTCGACACGCTGCAGCCCTTCGACGTGCTCAGCTTCACCGGCTCGGCCGAGACGGCGGCGGTGATCCGGTCGCACCCGGCCGTGGCGCAGCGCTCGGTGCGCGTGAACATCGAGGCCGACAGCCTCAACAGCGCCTGGCTGCTGCCGGGCGAGGCGCCGGGCAGCGCAGCCTTCGAACTGCTGGCCAAGGAAGTGGCGCGCGAGATGACGGTGAAGTCGGGCCAGAAGTGCACGGCCATCCGCCGCGTGCTGGTGCCGCAGGACCTGTACGGCCCGATGGCCGAGGCCATCGCGGCGCGGCTCGGCAAGACCACCGTGGGCAACCCGCGCAACGAGAGCGTGCGCATGGGCGCCCTCGTCAGCCGCGCGCAGCTGGCCGCGGTGCGTGACGGGCTGGCCCACCTGCAGGCGCAGGCCGAGACGCTGCACGACGGCGCCACGCACCCGCTGGTCGACGCCGACCCGGCCGTGGCCTGCTGCGTCGGCCCCACGCTGCTGGGCGCGCGCGACCCCGACGCCGCCGACCGCGTGCACGACTGCGAGGTCTTCGGCCCGGTGGCCACGCTGCTGCCGTACCGCGACAGCGCGCACGCGCTGCAGCTGATCCGCCGCGGGCAGGGCTCGCTGGTGGCCTCGGTGGCCGGCAGTGACCCCGCTGCGCTGGCCGCCGCGGCGCTGGAGCTGGCCGACAGCCACGGCCGCGTGCACGTGCTCAGCCCCGACGTGGCCGCGCTGCACACCGGCCACGGCAACGTGATGCCGCAGTCGCTGCACGGCGGCCCCGGCCGCGCCGGCGGCGGCGAGGAACTGGGTGGCGCCCGCGCGCTGAATTTCTACCACCGCCGCAGTGCGGTGCAGGCCAGCACCGCGGTGCTGGCCGGCCTGTGAGGAGACTGCCATGCACCTGCCCCACCACCTGCCCGAGCACATCACCCCGCCGCCCGAGCGCTTCAACTTCGCGGCGCACCTGCTGGCCCTGAACGCGCAGCGCGCGGCCCGGCCCGCCTTCATCGACGACCTGGGCACGCTGACCTACGGTGCGCTCGACGAGCGCGTGCGCCGCATGGCCGCGGCGCTGCGCGCCTTGGGCATCAAGCGCGAAGAGCGTGTGCTGCTGCTGATGCAGGACTGCAACGACTGGCCGGTGGCCTTCCTGGGCGCGATGTACGCGGGCATCGTGCCGGTGGCGGTGAACACGCTGCTGACCGCCGACGACTACGCCTACATGCTGGAACACGCGCGGGCGCAGGCCGTGCTGGTCTCGGGCGCGCTGCTGCCGGCGCTGACGACCGCGATGGTGAAGTCCGACCATGAGGTGGGCAAGGTGGTGGTGTCGCGCCCGGTGGCGCCGCTGCACCCGTCGGAAGTGGAGTTCGAGAGCTTCCTGGCCACGCACGCGCCGCTGGCCCGGCCCGGCGCCACCGGCCGCGACGACCCCGGCTTCTGGCTCTATTCGTCGGGCTCCACCGGCCGCCCCAAGGGCACGGTGCACTCGCACGCCAACCCCTACTGGACGGCCGAGCTGTACGGCCGCGGCGTGCTGGCGCTGCGCGAGAGCGACGTGTGCTTCTCGGCCGCCAAGCTGTTCTTCGCCTACGGCCTGGGCAACGCGCTGACCTTCCCGCTGAGCGTGGGCGCCACCACGGTGCTGATGGCCGAGCGGCCCACGCCCGACGCCACCTTCGCGCGCTGGCTCGGCAACACGAAGGCGCTGGCCGGCGTGCGGCCCACCGTGTTCTACGGCGCGCCCACCGGCTTCGCCGGCATGCTGGCGCACCCGGCGCTGCCCGCGCGAGAAGCCGTCGCGCTGCGGCTCGTGTCGTCGGCCGGCGAGGCGCTGCCGGCGGAGCTGGGCGAGCGCTTCGAGCGCCAGTACGGCGTGCCCATCGTCGACGGCATCGGCTCCACCGAGATGCTGCACATCTTCATCTCCAACCTGCCCGACCGCGTGCGCTACGGCAGCACCGGCTGGCCGGTGCCGGGCTACACCATCGCGCTGCGCGGCGACGACGGCGGGCCTGTGCCCGACGGCGAGCCCGGCGACCTGTACATCCAGGGCCCCAGCGCCGCGATGATGTACTGGGGCAACCGCGAGAAGACCCGCGAGACCTTCCAGGGCGGCTGGACCAAGAGCGGCGACAAGTACATCCGCAACGCCGACGGCAGCTACACCTACGGCGGCCGCAGCGACGACATGCTGAAGGTCAGCGGCATCTACGTCAGCCCCTTCGAGGTCGAGGCCACGCTGGTGCAGCACCCGGCGGTGCTGGAAGCCGCCGTCATCGGCGTGCCCGACGCCGAGGGCCTGACCAAGACCAAGGCCTTCGTGGTGCTCAAGCCCGGCGTGCAGCCGGCCGACGTCGACGAGGCCGCGCTGAAGGCCTTCGTGAAGGAACGCCTCGCGCCCTACAAGTACCCGCGCGCGATCGAGTTCGTGGCCGACCTGCCCAAGACCGCCACCGGCAAGATCCAGCGCTTCAAGCTGCGTGAGCGTGAGGCGGGCGGGCGTTGACGAGCAGCACGGCGTTCGCCGAGATCACCTGGCGCGGCCGGCCGCAGCGCATCGAACACGCCTGGGTCGGCGACCCGGCGGCGCGGCCGCTGGTCGTCTTCCTGCACGAGGGCCTGGGCTCGCTGGCCATGTGGAAGGACTGGCCCGAGCGCCTGTGCCGCGCGGTGGGCGCACGCGGGCTGGTGTATTCGCGCCCGGGCTACGGCCGCTCCACGCCGCGCGCGCCGGGCGAGCGCTGGGCGCCCGACTTCATGCACCGCCAGGCCCACGAGGTGCTGCCGGCCCTGCTGGCTGCACTGCAGGTGGACGCAGGCGCGCAGCCCACCTGGCTGCTGGGCCACAGCGACGGCGGCTCGATCGCGCTGCTGCATGCGGCGCGGCACGGCGCGCGACTCGCGGGCGCCATCGTGATGGCGCCGCACATCCTGGTGGAGGACCTGTCGGTGGCCAGCATCGCGCAGGCGCGCACGGCCTACCTGCAGGGCGACCTGCAACGCGGCCTGGCGAAGTACCACGACGACCCCGACTCGGCCTTCTGGGGCTGGAACGACGTCTGGCTGGACCCGGCCTTCCGCAGCTGGACGATGGAAGACGAGATCGCCCCCATCGGCTGCCCGCTGCTGGCGATCCAGGGCCTGGACGACGTCTACGGCACGCTCGAGCAGATCCGCGGCATCGCGCGCCGCGTGCCGCAGACGCAGCTGCTCGAGCTGCCGGCCTGCGGCCATTCGCCGCACCGCGACCAGCCGCAGGCCGTGATCGACGCGATCGCGGCCTTCATGCGCGGCTGAACGCCGGCGCGGCGCTTCAGTATTCCGCCACCTGTACCACCGCCGAGCCGAAGGCATCGGAGGCCAGCAGCCACTGCAGCTGCGCGCGGCCGCGGGCGTCGGTCAGCGGCTGCGTGAACGGGCCGGCGGTTGCGCCGCTCAACTGCGCCAGGTCGCGCGGCGAGTCGGCCACCATCACCAGCAGCGTGTTGCTGCCCGCCGGTCCGCCGGCGGTGAGCCGCCAGTGCGGGCGTGGCAGCAGCAGCGTCTGACCGGCGGCCACCTGGTTGCGCCCATCGAGCTGGTTGGGGAAGAGCAGCGTCAGTGACTTCCCATCGGTGCCCAGCATCGCGATGTACAGGTGGCCGGCGTGGCTGCTGGTGACGGCCAGGTCCAGCGGGTCGGCGCCGATGCGCAGCCGCTCGCTGGCCAGCCGCACCTCCACGCGGCGCTTGCCGTCGCGCTGGGCGTGGATCTGCTCCAGCACCGACTGCAGCGGCACCACGGCCGGGGCGGGTGCGGCCGCCGGGGGCGCGGCCGTCTCCGCCGTGGCCGCGGCGCCGAACCACGCCGGCACGAAGCCGCGGTTGCCGGAGATGACCAGGTGGTGCGGCGACAGCTGCGGCTGGCCGCGCAGCGCGGCGTCGATGCGGGCCTGCGCGCACTGCACCAGCTCGTCGACGCTGATGGCACCGCTGCCGTCGCTGTCGCGCGCCTCGCCCTGCATGCACTGGCGCAGCGCGGTGGTGGCCAGGCCGCCGCTGGTGGCGTCGTCGAAGCTCACCTCGTCGGGGCGCGACGACGACAGGTGCACCACGTCCTGCCCGCTGACGCCCACCGCGCGCGTGGCCGATTCCCAGCTGCGCGAGCGCACGTTGCTTGGCACTGCGCAAGCCTGCGATGCAGCAGCCGCACTCTTGGGCGCCAGCAGGCCGGGCAGCGCCCGCGTGCCGGTGCGCTGCGCCGCGCCGACGCCGCCCGAGTGGCAGGCGTCGTAGACCACCATCATCTTGTCGGCCTCGGCCGCCAGCGGCTGGATCCACTGCGCGAACTCGCGGTTGCCGATGTCCTGCAGGTCGTAAGGCACCAGGGTCTCGACGCAGCCGCCCTCGGCCGCGTCGTAGTAGCGCGAGCCGTGCCCCGACCAGTAGATGAAGACGCGGTCGCCGCGCCGCACGCGTGCGCCCAGGTCGCGCAGTGCCTGCTGCACGCCGGCGCGTGTGGCGGCTTCGTCGCGCAGCACCGTCATCTGCTCGGGCGGCACCTGCAGCAGGCGCGCCATCGCCATGGCGCTGAGCATGTCGTGCTGCACGCCGGCCAGCGGCGCCACCGGCCGCTGCGGGTCGGCCTGGTACTGACCCAGGCCGATGATCAGCGCGTGGCGGTTGCTGCGCGCGGGCAGCGTGCGCACGCCCAGCGTCACGGCCGCGGCGCCGGGGGCGCGGCGGCCGCTGTCCTGCTGGCTCGCGGCGGCCACCTCGGCGCCGGGCAGCTCCAGCGCCGACGCCCGCACCCAGCCGGCACGCGCGGCGCTGCCGCTGCCGGCCCGCACCTGCGCCCAGCCGCCCTGCATCTGCAGCAGCGTCACGGGCTGCGCCGCCGCCAGCTGCGCGAGCACCGGTGCGGCGGCGGCGCGTTCGGCACGCAGGGGCGCGGCTTGCAGCAGGCGCAGCGATTGCGCGTGTGCCGTCGGGGCCAGCGCGGCCAGGGCCGCGCAGAAGGCCAGCAGCAGGGAACGCCAGTCAGGAAGCAGCATGGTCGGTGCGTGTCGGTGTGAAGGCGTTGGGGGATGCGGAGATGGCCGCCACGCGGTCGTGCAGCGGCGCGGCGCCAGCCGTGAAGACGGTGCACCAGCCGGCCGGCAGCGCGGCCGCCAGCGCGTTGGCCGTGGCGGCGTCGGGCA
This sequence comes from Rubrivivax soli, assembly GCF_049810355.1. Lineage (GTDB taxonomy): Bacteria > Pseudomonadota > Gammaproteobacteria > Burkholderiales > Burkholderiaceae_C > Rubrivivax. Next base: position 1,959,537 of record NZ_CP187368.1, on the reverse strand, counting down.
CGGCCCACAGGGTCCACACGCTGTGCAGGCCGCCATGTTCGCCGCTGTCGGCATGGCCGCCGCCCACGCGCAGGCCCAGGCGCGCGGCGGCGTCGAACACGGCCCGCTCCAGTGCTTCGGCGTTCTCGGATGTGCTGCCGCACACCAGGGCCAGGCCCGGCGCCGGTGCGCCGCCGAAGTGCAGCCGGCGCCAGCCGTCGAACACCACCACCAGCGTCAGGAACGCCAGTGCCACGGTGGCGGGCAGGGCCAGGTCCAGGTACAGCCACTCGCTGTGCAGGCTGGCCCAGCCCACGGCCATCAGCAGCAGCGGCAGCGCCCACAGCGCGCGGCGGCTGGCGCCGGCCTGGCCGCGCCGCACCAGCCACCAGGCCAGCGCCAGCGCGGCCACGCCGAGCGCCCAGCGCAGCGCTGCCGGCAGCTCGCGGATCTGGCGCTGGTGCAGCGCGTTGTCGATCAGCGTGGCCAGGATGTCCACGCCCAGGTGCTGCGCCGCCAGCGGCGTGCTCTTGATGTCGTGCAGCGACGAGGCCGAGGCGCCGACCAGCACGATGCGGCCTGCGAGCTGCGGGCAGTCGGCGCGCGGCTGGCCTTCGGCGCAGGCCCAGACCACCGAGAACGGCACGCGCGGGTACTGGTCGGGGGCCGCGCGCCAGACGACCAGGCGGTGCGTGGCGTCGGGTGCTGGCGCGGGGCCGGCCCCGGTGCCCAGGTGCTGCGCCACCGCGGCCGGCATCGAGCGCAGCCACCAGCCGCCGGGCAGCGCCTCGTGCTGTGCGAAGCGGCGGATCTTGCCGTCGGCGTCGAGCTGCGCCGTGTGCGTGCCCAGCCGCGTGCTCTGCAGCATCGCCTGCATGAAGGGCAGCACCGCGGCGATGGTGGGGGCCGGCCCCGCTGCATCGGGCCCCGGCCAGGTCAGCCCCGGCACGTCGCTGGCGCGCAGCGTGCTTTGGCCGTCCAGCGCCGCCGGCAGGCGCAGCACCGGGAAGAAGCCGGCGCTGCCGCTGCGCACGGCGGCTTCCAGCGCGCGGTCGCCGCCTGGGTGCAGGCGGTCGGGGTCGGAGAACAGCACGTCGAAGACCACGGCCGCGGCGCCCTGGCGCTGGGCGTGGTCGAGCACGGTGGCCAGCGTGTCGCGCGGCCAGGGCCAGCGGCCGAACTCGGGGGCCATGTCGGCCAGCGAGCGTTCGTCGATGTCGACGATGACGATGCGCGGGTCGGGCGCGCTGGCCCACAGCCGGTGCTGCTGCAGCTGGTCGTAGGTGGACGCGGCGATGCTGCCCTGCGCCGAGCCGGGGCCGAACGCGGCCCAGGCCGCCCACAGCAGCAGCACCACGGCCGCGACCGCCTGCACGCGCAGCGCCGGCCAGCGCCAGATCTGCCAGGCCCGAGCGGTGGTCATGCGCGCATATCGGCAGCGGCCGGCCGAACTTGACCGGGCAGGGCTGATAATCAGCCGATCATTTGCGTTGTCCGGGGCCGGCGCTGGCGCGTGGTTCCACCCGTTGTCGATGGCTGCCAGCCCGCGTGCATCCCGCAAGACTCCGCCTCCCGCGGCCACGGCGCCGGCCGCCCGACGCCTGGCGCCGGCAGACCGCGAACGGCAGATCGTCGACCAGGCCATCGACCACTTCACGCGGCACGGCTTCGCCGGCAGCACACGCGAGCTGGCGCGCGAGATCGGCGTCACGCAGCCGCTGCTGTACCGCTACTTCCCGAGCAAGCAGGCGCTGATCGACCGGGTCTACGCCGAGGTCTTCCAGTGGAACCCGGCCTGGGACACCGGCCTGGCCGACCGCAGCGTGCCGCTGCAGCAGCGGCTGCACCGCTTCTACGCCGACTACGCGCACACCATCCTGCAGGAGCGCTGGATCCGCATCTTCATCTTCGCCGGCCTGACGCGCGAAGGCATCAACGACACCTACCTGGCCCGGCTGCGCCGCCAGGTCTTCCTGCCGCTGCTGGCAGAGCTGCGCGTGGCCTGCGGCGTGCCCGAGCCGCACGACGCGGCCATGCTGGAGGCCGAGGTCGAGCTGGTGTGGAGCCTGCACGCCAGCATCTTCTACCTGGGCGTGCGCAAGTGGATCTACGGCCTGCGCCTGCCCCGCGACCTCGACGCCGTGGTGCGGCGCCAGGTCGACACCTTCCTGCACGGCGCGCCGGCGGTGCTGCGTGCGTTGCGCCAGGAGACGCCCGATGCGTGATGTGTATGCGTGATGCCGTGTGGATGCTGATGGCCCTGGTGATGGGCGCGGTGCTGCCGCTGCAGGCGATGATCAACGCCAACCTGCGCGCGGGGCTGGCCACCACGGCCACGGTGGCGACGCTGGTGTCGTTTGCCGGCGGCACGCTGGTGCTGGCCGTGGTGGCGCTGCTGCAGCCCGGCGGCCTGCAGCCGCTGGCGGGGCTGGCGCGCCAGCCGGCCTGGACGCTGCTGGGCGGCCCACTCGGCGCGGCCTTCCTGTTCGGCATGACCTTCCTGGCACCGCGGCTGGGCCTGACGGCACTGCTGTCGCTGGTGATCGCGGGGCAGCTGCTGGCCTCCATCGGCATCGACCACGTGGGGCTGGGCGCCATCACCGAGCAGCGCGCCAGCCTGACCAAGCTGGTCGGCGCGCTGCTGGTCGTGGCCGGCGTGGTGGTGCTGAACCTCGACCGGCGCTGAGCCTGCCGCCGGCCCACCCCGGGGTGGTGCTCACGCCCCGGCCTGCCGCAGCGTCTGCACCAGCATGCGGTGCAGGCTGTCCACCGCCTTCGAGCCGGCCGATGCCCTGCTGCGCACGACCGCCACCTGCATCGGCTCCAGCGGCCCCAGCCCGTGCGCCGGGCCCAGCACCTGCAGGTGCGGCGGGGCGCTGCACTGCGTGAGCGCCGCCACGGCCAGCCCGCTCTCCACCGCGGCCAGCTGCCCGGCCAGGCTGGAGCTGTTGTAGACCACCTTGTACGGCCGGCCCTGCAGCGCCAGCGCGTTGATGGCGCTGCGCCGCCCCAGGCTGGCGGCCTCGTACACCGCGATCGGCAACGGGTCGCGGCGCCAGGTGTCGAACTGCGGCGCGCCCACCCAGACCATCGGCTCGTGGAAGAGCAGCGTGCCGCGACGGGCGTGGTCGCGCGACACCAGCGCGAGGTCGAGATCGCCGGCGGCCACGCGCGGGATGAGCGCTGTGGACTGCGCGCAGTCGAGCTGGATCTCGACACCGCCGTGGCGGGGCGCGAACCGCTGCAGCACCGGCGTGAGGTACTTGCTGGCGTAGTCGTCGGGCACGCCCAGCCGCACCAGCCCGGTGATGGGCTCGCGCGCCAGCGCCGCCTGCGCCTCGGCGTGCAGGTCGAGCATGCGCCGGGCATAGCCCAGCAGCACCTGGCCCTGGTGGGTCAGCTGCAGCTGGCGCGGCCCGCGCAGCAGCAGCCGGCACTGCGTGGCGTCCTCCAGCTTCCTGATGTGCATGCTCACCGCCGACTGCGAGCGGTGCACTTCCGGCCCGGCGCCCGACAGCGAGCCCGCGTCCACGGCCGCCACGAAGGACTTCAGCCAGTCGATCTGCAGGTCGCGCATGGATTCGAAAAGCGAATGGCAGTACGGCGAAGTATCCGCTTTCCGGCAGTACGGCCCTGGGGCACAGTGCGCAGCCCATGAGCATGCGCACGGCCCCGGCCGCCCCGTCGCCGGTCCCCGCCGCCTTCCCGGACCCCGGCGGCCTCGACGCGCGCGCCGTGGGCGTGATGGTGCTGCTGTGCCTGACCTGGAGCCTGCAGCAGATCTCGCTGAAGGCCGTGTCGGCGCAGGCCAGCCCGATGCTGATGGTGGCGCTGCGCTCGGGCGTGGCGCTGCTGCTGCTGGCGGCGCTGATGCACCGCCGCGGCGAGGTGCCCGGACGCGCCCGCCTGCGCCCCGGGGCCGTGGTGGGCGCGCTGTTCGCGCTGGAATACCTGCTGGTGGCCGAGGCCCTGCGCCTGACGCACGCGGCCCACGTCGTCGTCTTCCTCTACACCGCGCCGGTGTTCGCGGCGCTGGGCCTGCACCTGCGGCTGCCGGCCGAGCGGCTGGGCGCGGTGGCGTGGGCGGGCATCGCGTGCGCCTTCGGCGGCATCGCGCTGGCGTTCCTGGGCGGCGGTGCCAGCGGGTTCACGGGGGCGCTGGCGGGCGATGCGCTGGCGCTGCTGGCCGGCGCGGCCTGGGGCGCCACCACGGTGGCGATCCGCTGCAGCACGCTGGCGGCGGCGCCGGCCACCGAGACGCTGCTGTACCAGCTGGCCGGGGCCTGCGTGCTGCTGCTGCCGGCGGCCTGGCTCACCGGGCAGTGGCACTTCGACGCCACGCCGCTGGTGTGGGCGCACCTGGGCTTCCAGAGCCTGGTGGTCTCGTTCGCCAGCTTCCTGGCCTGGTGCTGGCTGCTGCGGCGCTACCTGGCGTCGCGGCTGGGCGTGCTGTCGTTCCTGACGCCGCTGTTCGGTGTGGCGCTCGGTGCGCTGCTGCTGGGCGAGCCGCTGCGGCCGCACTTCATCGCCGGCAGCGCGCTCGTGCTGGCAGGCATCGGCATCGTGGCGGGCGGGCCGTCGCTGGCGCGGGGCCTGCAGGGGGCGGTTTGCGCAGCATCAATGCGCGGCGGCACAGGCTGCCTAGCATCGATGGTGCGTGTCACTGCGGGAGCCGCTCATGTCCGATGCCAGCAATGCAAGCGGCGACGCCGAAGCGGCGAGCCCGTTCGACCCGCGTGACGACATCTACAGCGGCATCTCCACCCTGAGCCGCGACGACTGGCTGGAGCTGACGGCCTTCTTCTGCGCGGCCGTGCACGACCACCCGACGACCGAGGCGCTGATGCGCTCGTTCCTGAAGATGGACAAGGCCGACGCGTTCCGCACCGAGTTCGCCGACGGCGTGGCGCTGTTCGTGCAGCTGATGCACTGCGGCGAGAAGTTCCAGTCCGAGGTCGAGGACAAGATGCTCGGGCTGGCCGACGACATCGTGCACTACGAAGACGCGTCGTCGGTGACCTACGAACGCCTGATCGACCTCATCGACCGCTTCGACTTCGACGGCGCCACGGCCGTCACCACGAGCGACGAGCGCTGGCTGCAGCTGGCCGAGGCCTGGCGCTCGGGAACGCCGCAAGGGCGCTCGGACGCACTGCGGCTGCGCTTCCAGACCGCGCTGGACCAGCTGATCGAGGCCGCCGACACGCGCGCCACGCGAGCGCAGGCGCTGCAGCAGGCGATCCTGGCGCCCGACGGCATCCTGGCGACGCTGAAGCAGGTGCAGGCCGACTTCGCGTCGAAGCACCTGGACTTCGAGACCGCCATCGGCAAGGAGAGTGCCGAGATCACCGAGCTGCGCGCGAGCATCGCCACGCTGAACGCGGAGCTCGGCACGCTGCGCAAGAAGGAGCACGACGAGGTGCTGGTGCTCGAGACGTCGCCCGTGTACCTGGTGATCCCGATCTTCGGTTTCCTGATCCTGGCCGGCGTCGACATCGGCGTGGGCGTCGACCTCGCGCACACCCGCGCCAAGATCACCGCCAAGCAGCAGGAGATCGACACCAAGACGGCGAAGATGGCGTCCGACGCGCGCTTCATGGCGTACTACAAGACCACGAACGACCGCGTCGACGACATCGGCAACCGCATCGAGCACAAGGTGCTGCCGCGGCTGAGCACGCTGGGACTGGCCTGGCGGGCCATCGCGTCGGACCTGGGCGCGGTGCGCCACGGTCTCGGCCAGGACGGCGTGGTCGCGCTGCAGGGCGCCAACTGGTTCAACCTGGTCACGGTGCTCAAGACCGCGCGCCGGCGCTGGCAGCGCATCGCGACGCAGGCCGACCGCTTCCGCCGCTTCGGCGGCCCTCCCAAGCGCGTGGACACGGTCGAGGCGCTGATTGCCGCGGCCACGCAGGCGGCGGGGTCGGAGGCACCCGCTGCGCCCGCTGCACCCGCAGCACCCGTGCTGCAGGTCGGCTGAGCCCGGGAGCGCTTGCGATGACCCCCTCGGACCTGCAGGCGCTGGTGCAGCGCCACGCCTCCGATCTGGCCACGGCACCGGTGCTGTCTGCCGCACCGCCTGCACCGGTTGCACCGGATGCACCGGATGTGGCCGCCACGCCGGCGGGCACGGGCGAGGGCGGGCCGCTGGGCGTCGTCACGGCCATCGTCGCCAACCTGACGCAGGTGCTCGACCACGCCGAGCGGTCGCACCTGAACGCCGTCGACGTCTACGCCGACACGCTGCTCGTTCCGGCCGGCTTCGACCGCCGGCTCGACGGCTCGGTGCGGCGCCTCACGATCGCGGCGCGGCGCATCGTCACCGAGGGCAGCGCCAGCCTGCGCATGGTGCATGCCGGCGACGGCGTGCTCAGCGCGGTGCGCCTGTTCGCCGACGAGGTCGACCCGCGGCTGGCCCTGTTCGGCGGGCCCGATGGGCAGCAGGCCTACGACCTGGCCGCACTCGCCGCGCCGGCCGCGGTGCCGCGCTTTCTGAACTTCCGCTGGGACCAGGGCGCGCCGTCGGTGCGCGAGTCGCCCGTGCCCCCGGGTTTGCTGGCCTACGGCGAGCCGCTGCACCAGGTGCTGTCGGCGCTGTACGCGCTGTGCGCGGCGCTGCTGGGGCGGCCCGGCTGCACGGAGCAGGAGCACGCGCTGTGCCGCGAGCTGCTGGGCTGGGTGCTGCGCTGGTCGGGCGTGGACGTGCCGTTCGGCGACCTGATCCGCGCGGCCGGTGCGCTGCGTGCCGTGGTGCCGCAGGCCGACGCAGCCGGCGTGCTGCGCCCGCTGCCGCCGCTGACGGCCGAGCGCAGCATCGCGCTTGCCCGGGCCGATCTGGAAGTGATGGCGGCGCTGGAAGCCGACCTGCGTGCGGTCGAGTCGGGCAGCGACATCGCCCACCTGGCCGGCGGCATCGTCGGCGGATTCGCCGACCGCGACGACGCCGACCTCGAGCGCATCACGGCGCAGGTCCACGAACTCGAGGAGCGGCTGGGCCTGCAGATCGAGGCGCTCGACACGGCGGCGCGCACCCTGCGCCGCGAGGAGTACGAGTCCGACCTGGCGCAGATCGAACTGCAGCTGCAGACGGCCCTGGCACGCATCGACCGCATCGCGATGCTGGTGTTCCAGATCACCGTGGCGGTGGTCGAGGTGGCCGGCAGCGTGGCCGGCCTGTGCGTGGGCGTGCCGCCGAACCCCAACGCCGTCACGGAACAGGGACTGAAGGGCGTGAAGGGCGTCGGCGACATGGTGACGCAGGCCAAGACGCTCGGCCACGACATGCATGGCGTGCTGGACGCGCTGACGGCGATCTCCAAGTCCTGGCTCATCCCGTTCAAGTGGGCCAAGGACAACGCCGACGTGCTGAAGGGATTCGTCGACCCGGCCAAGAGCGTCTGGAAGGCGGTGCTGCCGGTCGTCTCGGGCCCGCTGCACGGGACCGACGCCACGGTGCTCGGCACGCAGCTGGGCACCGCGATGCGCCTGCTGGCGCAGGCGCCCGATGCCGCCGCCGCGCAGGCGGAGTGGACGGCGCTGGAGGTGGACCTGTGCAACCAGCTCGACCTGGTGCTGCAGGACGCCGAAGGCGAGCAGGCGGTGAAGAAGGCAGCCAGCGCCTACAAGACCCGCATCCAGCGCATGGCGGTCTACGGACGGCTGCTCGCCGAGCAGGCCGCGGCCAAGGCTGCGCTGGCACGTGAGCTGGCGGCGCTGAAGCTGGACTACCTGGCCGCCGCCACGAAGAAGCAGCGCCTGGTGACGCTGGCGCAGGCGCTGGCCGGCGACGTCGACCACCGCCAGGTGCTGGCCGCTGAACTGCGGCTGCGCGCCGCCGGCGTGGCACGCGGCTTCTTCGCCAGCTGCTACGGCGCGCGCGCGGCGCAGCGCTACGAGACCGGCGTGGCGCCGATGCGCACGCTGGCCTACGCACCCACGCAGGCCGGCATGGCCCAGGCGCTGGCGCTGCTGCAGGCCGACCACGCTGCGGCCTGCGCCGCCGGCGACCGCAGCGACGGCCGCTTCTTCCGCGAGCTGTGCATCGACGACCCGCGGCAGCTGGCAGCGCTGTCCGCGGGCCAGCCGCTCGCGGTCGAGATCGACCTGCAGACCGTGGCGCTGCTGCGGTTCCGGCACACCCGGCTGACGGTGGTGCGGGCCTGGCTGGAGCTGGCCACGCCGACGTCGCAGGCGGTGGCCGTCTCGCTCGTCAGCGGCAGCGTGTTCCAGGACCGCAGGGCAGGCGGCGCGGAGCGCTACACCACGGCGCCGCTGACGATCCGCTTCGAGCACCGCGGGGCGCGCATCGAGTACGAGCAGACCCTGCACGGCGTGATGCCGACCCCGTTCACGCGCTGGATCGTCGACGTGGTCGAGCCGCGACCGCTGCCGTCGGCGGTGCGCGCGCTGCGCCTGCAGCTCGAAGGACAGGCTCTGGTGCAATGACGCCGTGCCGCGCGCCCCGGCGCTGGCTGCTGGCCGCGTGCCTGCTGGCGGGCGGCGTGCAGGCGCAGGTCTGCCAGGTGGGCACGCTGCCGGCACCGCCGCCGCCGGTGGCCGCGGCGGTGTGGCGCGACGCCGCCGAGTTCGCGTTCCTGGTCGGGCAGGACCTGGCGACCGACCGCGATGCGATGACGCTGGTGCGGCGGCTGCGCACGCAACCCGTCTTCGGTGCGCTGCGGCTGCAGGCCCGGGGCTGGCCGGTGCTGCAGCAGGACCTGCATGCGGCGGCCGACGCCGTGGCCGGCCTGGCGGCGCAGGCGCCGGCGCTGGCCGCACTGTGCGCGGCGCTGGCCGACGAGACGCTCGATCCGGCGCGGCCCTTCGACGCGCCGACGTGGGCCGCCCAGGTCGGCGACGTCGCGGGCCGCATCGATGCCGCGCTCGCGCTGGCCGAGCCCGTGCTGCCGCCATTGCGCACCTATGCCGACCAGCTCACCGCCGTCGCCGTGGCGCCGGCGCAGGCCGGCCTGTTGCCGCCGGACGCGGTGCGCACGGGGCCGGCACCGCAGGCGGTGGCCGAGGGCCTGGGGGCGCTGGCGGCGCAGTGGCGCACGGTGCTGGCGGACCTGCGCCAGGCACGCGCGCTGCTGCCTGCGTCGCCGGAGCGCGGCACCGAGCGCCCGCTGGTGGCGATGACGTCGGCCCTGCACCTGCTGGCGCGCACCGCGGCACAGGCGCGGACGATGGCTTCGGAGCGGCTGAGCCCGGAACAGGCTGCGCGCTATGCGGGCGGCGACTACCTGGACGCGGCGTGCCCGGCGTTCGTGTCCGGGCGGGCGGTGGCGCTGGAGAACCGATGGTGGAGCGCCCGGGTCGGCGGCGCGGCGCTGCTGCGCGTGGGGCAGACACTGCCGCCGGCCCTGCACATCAACGGCAGCACGCCGCCGCCGCTGCAACGCATGATCGTGGCGATGCCGCTGAGCCCGACGCCGTCGCCCGAGCAGCTCGGGGTGTGGCGCGTGCACAAGGCGGGCCCCGGCTACTGGCGCATCGTGCTGGCCAGCGGGGACGCCGCTGCGCCGCAGATCGTGCTGGCGGCCCGGGGCGAGCAGGCGCCGGTCGTCGTCGCCCCGCGCAGCACCGAGGTGGTCGCCAGCGCCGAGTTGTGGCGCTGCGCGGCGGGCGACCGTCCGGACGAGGTCCGCCTCTATACGCTGGCGTCGACCGAGCGCTTCGTGCTCGACACGCGCCCCGACCGGACGCAGGTGGCGATGGGCCCCGCCGGCCAGGGGCCGCGCCAGTCCTGGGCCCTGCTGCCACGCTGAAGGGCGTGGCGCGACCCGACGGGACCGTGACTGCAGCGCGGGCGTCCGGGGTGGACGACGGCGCCTGCGCGCCGCTGCTGGCCGAGGAGACATCTGCTTCGCGCCACGGACATGCGCCGCGCGCGCGCCTGGTCGCCGTGGCGACTGCCGGCGTGCAACCGCGCACCACGGGCATCGGCCCGGCACCGGCCACACGCAAGGTGCCTGCGCCGGCGATTCCGATGCAGGCGGACCTGGACGTGATCACGCTGAACGAGGCCTGCGCAGCGCCAGGCCTGGCCGTGCTGCGTGCGCTGGGGCTGCAAGGCGATGGTCCGCGCGTGAACCCGAACGGCGCCATCGCGCCCGGGCACCCGCCGGGCGCCAGCGGTGCCCGTCGGGTCACCACCGCCGTCGACCCGTTGCCCCGGTGCTGCAGCCGCGTCTGCACCCGGCCGATCGGGGATGGCGGCCGGCACCGACCGACCGCTGCGCATGCGGCCGCCCTCAGACGCTGCGGATCGGCACGGCGTCTGGCGCCATTCCGTCACTGCTGCCATCATCGGTGCCGCCGTCGTCACAGGAGGACCTTCTGCAGTGCAACGCTTGGGATGCGCCGGGCTCCTGCGAGCGGGCCTCCTGCCGGCAGGCCTGTGGGTGGCCACCGCCGTGGGCGCGCCCGCGCTGCATGTCGAGCCCGGTCCGTCCGTCCTCGACGGTGAACCGCTGCATGTCCACATCACGGGGGCCGTTCCCGGCAGCCGGGTCACGCTGACGGCAGAGCGGTGGTTTGCCGCCCTGTCGACGCAGCGAAGGCGGCCGCAGCTGATGCGCTCGGAGGCCGTGTTCATGGCCGACCCGCGCGGCCGCGTCGACCTGCGAACCTCGGCGCCATTGCACGGCAGCTACCAGGGCATCGATCCGCGGGGCCCGTTCTGGTCCATGCTGCCGGTGCCAGGGATCGAGCGCGCGTCGCCGGATGCCGTCGACACGACGCAGGTGGTCCTGCGTCTGCGGGCGGACGGCGCCGTGGCCGAGACTCGCGTGCAGCTGCTGCCGGCACTGCCCGCCGTTCGAGTGCTGCCCGCCGACGGCCTGCCGGGCGCCGTCTTCGCCAGCCTGCCGGGCGCGCGCAAGCGGCCGGCTGTGGTCCTGATCGGCGGCTCCGAAGGCGGCTCGCTGATCACGCAGGCGGCCGGTCCCTTTGCGTCGCACGGCATGGCGGTGCTCGCGCTTCCCGTCTTCTCGCCCCCTGATCGCAGGGGCGCCCGCGAGATACCCGAGCTGCCGGCGGCCTGGGTCGACATGCCGGTCGAGACCTTGAACCGGGCGCGCGACTGGCTTGCGGCCCGACCAGAGGTGGACGCCAGCCGCATCGCCGTGCATGGCACTTCGACGGGCGCGCTGCTGGCGATGCTGGGCGCGGTGCACCTGCCCTGGGTCCGTGCCGTGGTGGCGAACGTGCCGTCCGACGTGGTGTGGGAGGGTTGGGGGCCGGGGGTGCCGGCCGGGCAGCGCTCGATGTTCTCGCTGCGCGGCGACCCGTTGCCGTTCGTGCCGACCGTCGGCTACGACGAGGAGATCCGCGGCCATGAGCGCAACCTGCCGGTGATCGTCCGGCGCGCCTTCGAACGCGGCCGGGCAGCTGACCCGGCGCGCGCCGCGCAGGCACGCATTCCGGTCGAACGCATCACCGTGCCGCTGATGGTCATTGGCGCCCATGACGACCAACTCTGGCCGTCGGGACAGATGGCCCAGAACATCGCCGAGCGGCGGCTCGCGGCCGGCCTCGCGACCGAGACGCTGATCTTCCCGGAAGCCGGGCACCTGTTGTACGACACGGGCTACGCCCCGACGACAGGCTACAACGCGGGGCTGCGCAAGACCGGCGGTACGCCCCAGGCCAACGCCGCTGCGCAGTCCGAGGTCTGGGCAGGAACCATGCGGTTCCTGAAGCGCGTGCTGGCCGTGTCCGAAGAGTGACGTCCGGCGCCGCGCACCCGAGGAGCCCCACCATCCTTCGCCAGCGTGCGCCCATGCCGCGCCGGCGGCGGAGCTCGTCAGCACCACGTGTGCCGCCTTCCGATCCGGCGGCGTCTTGCCCCGGCACGTGTCAACTTCGAGCCACCCAGTCGCGCAGTCGACGGGGCGCGAGCAGGCCGTAGCCCTGCACCAGCAGCGTCTGCAGTTCGTCCCAGTCGGTCGAGGCGTCGATCGACACGCCGACGATGTTGTGGAACCACGGGGGGCGGAAGAAGGGCGCATGCCCGAACCGCGGAGCGTCGACGGCCGGCCGGGGCCCGCGAAACGTCAGCACGCACGAGGATCCATCGGTGCCGGCCGCCTTGGCATAGGCCGGCGGATGGCCCCCTTCGATCATCAACACGTGAGCGAAGGTCTTCCGGGCCACGACCCAGCGAATCCCGCTCCAGGCCGTCTGCTCGCTCGCCTCGGGCAGATCCAGGCACACCAGGCGAAGCCGGTGCAGCGCAGGCTCGGGGACATGTGCCATGCACGAGCCTCAGCGCCGGGGTGGGGCAATGCCGACGCACCGCATCAGCTGTCTTGCCGGTACCAGGGTGCGCCGGCGATGGGGCCCATGCGCACGCGTTCGTCGACGCCCTGGGCCGGCGCCAGTTCCGCTGACGCCGAGCGCGGCCGCCGTGTTGCGCAGTCCGGATGGAACGCGGGCCACCCGTGGCTGGTCGCGGGTCGGCACGATGTGCGACCGCAAGGCGTCGGCGGGCACGCTGGACTCCGGGCCGCGGGTCGGGTCTGCCTGCAGCTGCACGAACAGCCGTTCATCCGGTTCAGGCGTCGTGGCGCGGATAGTCGACATAGCCCTTGCGCCCACCACCGAAGAAGGTGCCGGGGTCGGGTTCGTTGAGGGGCCGGCCTGCGGCCACGCGCTCCGGCAGATCAGGGTTGGCGAGGAAGGCCCGGCCGAAGGCGACCAGGTCGGCATGGCCTTCGTGCAGGATCGCTTCGGCCCGACACGGCGTGTAGCGCCCGGCGACGATCACGGTGCCCCGAAAACGCTGTCGCAGCTCCTGACGGAACGCGATCGGCACGGTCGGCGCATCGTCCCAGTCGGCCTCGGCCATGTGCAGGTAGGCCACCCCCAGTGCATCCAGCCGCTCGGCCGCCAGCAGGATGGTGGGCACGATCTCCGGGTCGGCCACATCCATCAGCGTCACGTGCGGCGACAGGCGCACGCCGACACGCTGCGGACCGATCTCGTCGACCACCGCCTGCGCCACGTCGTGCAGGAAGCGCACGCGCCTGCGCGCGTCGCCGCCGTACTCGTCGCGCCTGAGGTTCGTGGTGGAGCGCAGGAACTGGTCGATCAGATAGCCGTTGGCGCCGTGCAGTTCCACCCCGTCGAAGCCCGCCTGCAGGGCGCGCCGCGCGGCCGTCCGGAAGTCGGCGACGATGCCTGGCACCTCCTCGCGCCGCAGCGGCCGTGGCGTCTCGCATGGGACAAAGCGCTGCGCGCCATCCTGCGGGTCGACGACGAAGACCTGCACGCCGCGCGGCGCCACCGCCGAAGGCGCGACCGGCAACCGACCGCCAGGCTGCAGGAGACGATGCGAGACCCGGCCGACATGCCACAGCTGCGCGAAGATGCGTCCCCCGCGCCGATGCACTGCACGCGTCACCTTCGCCCACCCTTCCAGCTGCTCGCGGGTGTGCAAGCCGGGCGTGCGCGCGTAGCCCTTCCCCTGGGCCGAGATCTGCGTGCCCTCGGTGATGATCAGTGCGGCACCTGCGCGCTGTGCGTAGTAGCAGGCGTTGAGCGCGGACGGCACGTCCCCGGGCTGCGACGCCCGCGAACGCGTCATCGGTGCCATGACCATGCGGTGCGGCAACTGCAGGGCACCCATCCGGTGAGGCGCCAGCAGGGCGGGGAAGCGGGGGGCCGGGCCGCTCACAGACCCAGCGCCCCGGAGCGGTCGAGCAGCTCAGCCATGGCGCGATAGCCCGCATCGTTGGGGTGCAGGTGGTCGCCGCTGTCGTAGCGCGATGCCAGCCGCGAGGGGCGTGCGGGGTCGCGCAGCAGGTGGTCGAAGTCGACAACGGCGTCGAACTCGCGCGACGCTCGGATCCAGCGGTTGAGCGCCTGCCGCGTCGCGTCCTTCGCGGGGCTGTGGTGCCCCTCGAGTGGCGTGCCTTCGAGCGCCCCTTCGAACGGCGGCAGCGTGGCACCGACGATGCGCACGCGTTGCATGCGCGCCTGCGCGATCAGCTGGCGCAATCCGTCGATCAGTTCCTGTGGCGTGACCGCCGGCTCGTCGGGGGCAAAGGGACCACCGGGCCAGCCGATGTCGTTCGTGCCCAGCAGCACGACCAGCGTGCGCACTTCGCGCTGGCCGAACACGTCTCTGGCCACACGGGCCAGGCCGCTGTGTCCCATGCCGTCGCGCAGCAGCCGGTTGCCGGAGATGCCGGCGTTCAGCACCGCCACACCGCGCGCCGCCAGCCGGTCGGCGAGTGCGTCGGGCCACCGCCGGTCGGCCGAAGGGGTGGAGCCGTTGCCATCGGTGATCGAGTCGCCGAGGGCCACCACCGCCGCCGTCGCCCGGGGACGCTCGACGCTGACGGCGGCCACGAACGCGCGCGTCGCAAGGTCTCCTGCGCCGGTGTCCCAGTGGGGCCGATGCACGGCATTGCCGGGGGCCGACAGCAGCGTGTCGCGTGCGTCGAAGTGAAAGCCTGCCAGCGCCGCCGAAGGAATGAACAGCGAGACGGCCAACCGGGTCCTGTCCGTCACGCGCAGGTCGATCGGATCGCTCACCGCCCGCGCGCCCGGCGCAACGGTGGTCTGGCGTTGCCCGGCAAACCACACCGGGCGATCCGTGGCGGGATCGATGTGCTGCGTCGACCGCGACACCGCGACCCCCGCGGCGGCCACGTGCAGCGGCTCCGTGCCGTGCTCGTTGCTGATCACCAGCCGCAGCCGCTCGCCACCGACGCTGATGCGCAGATGCTGGCGCAGCGTCTGGTTGCTCAGCCGCGTCGGCGCGCCGAGCGGCAGGATGAAATCGGGCCCCCACAGCGGTTGGGGCGCCGCCATCCAGGTGGTCACCCAGTGGGGTGCCTCGTGCACCTGCGCCGCCGCGGGCTGCAGCACGGCCGCACATGAAGCCAGGGCCACGCCGGCCATCCATCGCGCAATCATCATGGGTCCAGGGCTCGCAGTTGAAGGAGACGGCACTGTGTCGCGGCAGGCCCGGCGCTGGAAGCCGCCAGAATGGAATGCCGAGCATTCCGATTCGCTGGACATGGACACACTGCGCGCAATGAAGGCGCTGGTGCGCTCGGTGGAACTGGGCAGCCTGTCCGCCGCGGCGCGCTCGCTTGGCACGACCCAGCCGACCGTGAGCAAGCTGCTTGCAGGCCTGGAGCGTCAGGCGGGCGCGAAGCTGCTGGAGCGCAGCAGCGTGCGCGTCCAGACAACGACCGAGGGCGAGCGATTCCTCGAGACCGCGCGCCGCGTGGTCGAGGATTACGAGCAAGCGCTCGTCGAACTGCAAGGGCTGCGTGCCGAACCCATGGGGCTCGTCCGGCTCGCAGCGCCCGTGGCACTGGGCCAGTGTTGGCTGAATCCGCGCTTGCCGGACTTTCTCGAGCTGCATCCGGGCATCGAGCTCGAGGTGATGCTTGAGGATCGATTCGTGGACTTGGTGGAAGAGCGCATCGATGTGGCCGTGCGCATCGGCGGCGAACTGCCACCGCACCTGGTGGCCAGGACCCTCGCGCAGTGGCCGCGCTACCTGGTGGCCTCGCCGGCCTACCTGAAGCGGCACGCCAGGCCACGGCAGCCGGCGGAGCTGGCAGGCCACGACTGTCTGCGTTATGCCGGCAGCGCGCCCGACGCGGTGACGCTCAGCGGCGCCGAAGGCAGCATCACGGTGCCGACGCGGTGCCGCTATCGCATCAACAGCGCCGTTGCGCTGCTGCACGGCGCCGAGCAGGGCCTGCTGGAGCGTGTGCTGCCCGACTGGGTGAGCCCGGCCCAGGTGGGGCATGTGCTGTACCAGCCGCGACGACGCCAACCCGCCCGTGTCGCGGCGCTGCTCGACTTCCTGTTCAGCGTGCTGCGTGTGGGTGCCTGAGGCCGCGGCTTTCCTTCTCGGCGCCGCACCTCCGCCCGCGCGCCGAGGAACGGGCGGAACGGGCGTTGCCGCAGAAGGCGCCGCGCGCTCGTTGCCATGGAGGGACACCGCGCTGCGGCGCGCGAAGCTGGCGTGGATGCACCCCGCTGCCCGTCATCCGGCGGCCCACACGTCGACGCAGCTGCCCGCTCGTCGCAGGCGGGCAACCGTGCTCCTTCGAGGCCAGCCTGTCGTCAAGCGTGAGTCCGAGGCCTGCATGCGTAGCGCAGCAGGACGATGTCGGACCGCGGGAGCCGGCGCTCTTCCACCAGCGTGAGCGCTGCCTGTGGGCGGGCGTCGAAGGTTCGCACCCCGCCGCCGAGCACCACGTTGCTGACCAGCAGGCGGACCTCGTCGACCAGGTCCTGGGCGAGCAGGTCGTTCATCAGCGACGGGCTGCCGTAGGCCAGCAGGTCACGCCCGGCGCCCGCCTTGAGCGCCCGGATGCGTGCGTGCGCCTGGGCGCGTCGCACCACCTCGGTGTCGCCCCAGGAGGCGCCGGCCTGCAGCGAGAGCGTGTCGCTGACGACGAGCTTGTCGAGCTGGCCCATGCGCGCCGCGATCTCGGCCAGCACCGGACCCGCTGACGCGTCTTCGCGGACCGCGGGCCAGAAGCCCTGGAACAAGCTGAACGTGACGCGGCCGAAGATCAGCGTGCCCGCCGTGCGCAGCAGCCCGAGGTTGTGATCGTCGAAGGCCGTGCCCATGGGCAGGCCGCCGAGGTCGCCGCCCGGGCCGGCGCAATAGCCATCGAGCGAGACGAGGGTGCTGAAGACGAGCTTGTTCATGCGGGATGCCTCGCTTGGAGGGAGGGGTTGGGCAGGACGGCGTGCATCCGCCGCTTGTGGCGAGCCGGTGCGCCGCCGATCTCGGTGCGTGCCACGATCGTGTCCGCCGGGGTCGAGGAGGGACCCGGCGTCACCGCGGGCCGGTGCGCGCCTGAGTCTGCTGCCCCCGCGGTTGCAGCCGCAGGGCGCGCCCGTACCCGCCGCGCAGATCGCGCCGGATCCAGTCGGCCAGCAGCTGGAGATAGCCGTCCGTGATGCGCGTGGGCGTGCGGCTGCCGTCGGTCTCGGTGCGGTACTCCACCATGCCGTGATCGGTGTCGGGAAAGAGATAGGCATCCACGGGCTTGCCAGCCGCCATGAGCGTCAGCAGGGTTTCGCGGGTCGCGGCGATCGGCGCTTCGCGATCGTCGGCGGCCAGTACCCAGAGCAGCGGCACCTTCAGTCTCCGCAGCACGGCGGCGGCGTCGTGGTCCCAGAGCAGCCCGAGGCCGTCGAAGCGCGCGCGGCCGATGCGTCGCAGGTCGGACGCGCTCATGCGCAGCATGTCGCCGCTGTGCTCGCCCTTGATGGTGGCGGCCCACGGCGCGGCGCCGATCGCGCGCCGAACCCGGGCGAGTTCGGCGTGGCCACGGGCGAAGTGCGAACGCAGCAGACTGGCCGTTGCACGCGACAGTTGCTCGACATGTGCCGTGTCGCCGGGACCGAGATGCATCTGCCGGGCTTCGTCCAGCAGTTGCTCCCGGTCCTCCTCGATCGGGGAGACGACCAGCCCGAAGCCGATGGCCACGAAGTCGGCGGACGACCGCGTGGCCGCCAGCGGTGCGACCCAGCCGCCCTGGCTGGCGCCAAAGTAGCCGGCACGCCCGAAGCGCCCGGCCGCCAACCTGCGGGCCTCACGCAGTGCCGCGGCTGCGTCGTCTGCAAGGAGCTCGAAGTTCTGCGTGTAGTCGCCATCGGAAGCGCCCGTGCCGCGCTTGTCGTACACGAAGACGGAGAGGCCCTGGGCCACCAGCATGTAGGCGTAGACGCTGTCGAGGGCGGCGGTCTTCTCCGATCCATGCACCATCACGACAAGCGGCCGGTGGGGATCGGGGCCGCCGGCGGGTTCGATGAGCCGGCCCGCCAGACGCGTGGCGGCGCTGACGAAGCGCACGTCGCTCTGCCGCGTCGCGTCGCGTGGCCAGGGTTGGACCGTGCCGTCGGGCTGGGTCACGCTGGCCAGGTCCGCTTCGCAGGCCCAGGGGGATGGGCCCGAACCCGTCGTTCCTCGTCGCCCGTCGAGAGACAGGGTGCGTTGTGCGCCGCCTGCCCCGGGCAAGGGCGGACCGATCACGACGAAGGCTTGCGGACCCTGCCGGTAGACACCCGGCTGACACGCTGCCGCGCCGACCGGCCCGGCGACGAGGGCGGCCAGCAGCAACAGCAGAGCAGGTGCGGGTGTCGGTGCCAAGGACAGGGCTCGAGATCGTTCGGTGCGGCGCAGCTTCCCATGGCCCCAGGGCCTGTGGCTTGTAGAAAGCCGACACGGCAGCGCCATCGGCCCGGGCACGGCTGTCGCTTTCCTGCAAGCTCCAGCCCGGTGGTCGTGTGAGGATCGCACGGTGCCAACCCACGGCGGCTTGCGTCGCGTCCGTTCCATGCCCATCCCACCGAGCACATCCAGAGCGCTTGCGGCATGGCCGAGCGCGAGTTCGTGCCGTTGCGCGACCGCCTGGCTGCAGCCCCGGGTGCGTCAGCCGTTGAAGACCCTCGCCGTGGCCGCCGGTCGCGCGCCCAGCGGCCAGCAGGCGCTGCCCGCGGGGGCACTGCTGGCGCGGCATCGGCATGTCGGGGCCTACGTCGCCGTGGTCCTGGAAGGCAGCTACTGGGAGGCCCACGCCGGCGGCCCCGAGGAGCTGGCCAGTGAGGGCCAGGCCTACACCTTCAAGAGCTACCGGCTTCTGGGCCGCTTCGGCGATGTTTCCGAGATCGGGCGCGCCTGGGCCCCGGTCGAGGGGCGAGCGCCGTCGCGGGGCGTGATGCCCGCAGCGCTGAGCGTGCTGCGCTGGCCCGGCTCAGGGCGGGGTGCGGGCTTGCCGCCCAGCAGGGACTGCGGCTTCAGCACCGTGGCCCAGTTGCGCGTCGTGACACCGCGGCCGGCACGGCCCAGCAGCGCTTCGGCCGCGCGGCTGTCGCGCAGGCCTGCCGCGCAGTACAGAGAGGCCGCGTGCGGCGTGATGGCGAAGCGCTCGCCAGGCGCCACGAGGCCGTGCAGGCAATCGAGTGGCTCGAGCTTGGTCGTGTCCATTGCAAAGGCCACCAGAAAGCGCGCGTGGTCGGCCTCCAGCGGCACGAACGGATTGCCGGCGACCACCTGATCGAACGCGAGCGCAGACTTGACGATCACGGGCGTCGCGATGCCGAAGCGCTGCAGCAGCGCCTCTGCGATGCCCGCAGCGAGCGCGGCCTCGTTCCCGCGGCTTGCGCTGAACACGGCATTGCCGCTGTTGAGCAGCGTGCCGACCGAGCGGTGGCCCAACGCTTCCAGCAGCAGCCGGAAGTCGGCCATCGGCACCCGGTTGCCCTTGCCGACATGGACGCCACGCAAGAGCGCGACATGGCCGGGCGCGGCGGCCGGGGAGGGCGCTTTCTGCGAGATGCGCATCGCCGCGTGGCTGCTTCGGGCCTTCGGCGGCGTCATGCCCGGGCCGTCTTCCTGCGCCCGCGCGTGAACAGCCACGGCGTGAAGACGCCAAACGCCGTCTCGGACACGACCACGCCCCAGAACGCGCCCGTGTGGCCCCAGCCCAGCGGCAGGGCCAGGGCCCAGGGGATCTGGACCAGCCGGAAGGAGACGAGATCGATCCAGGTCGGCGGCGGTGGTGTCGCCAGCGCCGTCGAAGGCCTGCACCGACACCATCCACCAGCCACCGACGACGCACGAGTACGCCAGGCTCTGCAGCCACTCGCCACGGGCACCGAGACCGCCATCGACGCCCCTTCGCCACGCCCATGCCGTGCCGTGCCGCCGGGGAAGTGGCCGCCTGTGCGAGCCCGTGCCCCCGCGTCACCCAACCGCAGCGTGCCGCCGCGCAGGCCTTGTTCGGCGCAGCGGCGCCGCAGTGCTTCGCGCTGCGTGCGGGCGTTGGCGGTGCACCGCACGCCGCCATCGGCAGCCAGGAAGTCGACGTGGCCCCGCGCGACCGCGCGCGCGGTCATCGTCTCGCCGCCGTGGCGGTGCCAGGGCGTCGCGACACCGGGTGCCTTGCGCTCCAGGAGGGCAAGGTGTGTGGCCATCCAGGGCAGGCTGGCATCGAGCTCGGCCTGGCTTGCCGGAACCAGAACGGCAGGCTTGCGGAAGTGCGCAGCGGCGACCACGCCGGCCGCGTGGTGCGCGAGAATGCTGGGCAGGGCTGCGTGGCAGCGCCTTCGCTTGACTTGACCCCATGCAGGAAGACCCGATTCAACACGTCGACGCGACGGCGCTGGGGCAGTCGCTGCGCCGCTGGCGCGCGTTGCGGCGGATGAAGCAGTCCCATGCCGCCGAGCTGCTCGGCGTCTCGCAGCCCACGATCTCCCGCTGGGAGAGTGGCACACAGACGCCCGACGAGGACGAACAGCAGGTGCTGCGGCGCCTGATGGCTGCACGCCTGGACAGTGCAGCCGACCACGCGCTCGCGCGGCTGGTCAACGAGTCGCCGCTGCGGGTGCACCTGGTCTGCGACCTGACGCACCGGCTGCTGGCCCTGTCGCGCGGGCGTGAGGCCGAGTGCCGGAGGCCCCGTTCGGAAATGATGGGGCGGTCACTGTGGCGGTACGCGTCGGCGGAGATCGTGCGGGCCGAGCGTTCGCTGTCGGATCGGGGCTGGTTCAGCGACAACCCGCCGGAGCTCACGCTGACGACCAGCGCGTGCCTCGAGCAGGACGTGCTGATTCCCAGCAGCCGCTTCCGCTGGGTGCGCTTCCAGCTCTCCGACGGCAGCCATGCCCGCCTGGTCGAGACGCTGGAGACGCCGGGCGTGATGCTCAACGCCGGGCCTGCAACGCATCGATCCACGGTGCCAGCTGACCGAGGCACTCGAGCTCCCTGAACCGCGGATGCCCGCTGGGTGCCTCGGCCGCCTCGTGGGCCCACAGCAGCGGGTAAGGCACCAGGGCGGCGTAGCTGCCCGCCTCCAAAGCGGGCAGCACATCCGAGCGCACCGAGTTGCCGGCCATCACGGCCTGCCCCGGGTCGGCGCCGAACCGCTGGAACGCGCGTGCGTAGGTGGTCGCGCTCTTGGTGCTGACGATCTCCACGCCACGGAAGTACTCGCCGACGCCGCTGGCCGCCAGCTTGCTCTCCTGGTGGAACAGGTCGCCCTTGGTGATGAGCACCAAGGGCAGGCGTTGCGACAGGGCTGCGAGAGCTTGCTTCACGCCCGGCAAGAGGTCCACCGGGTGGCGCATCATCTCGCGGCCGAGTTCGAGAATCTGCTGCAGGCGTTGGGCTGGCAACCTGGCGTCGGTGATCGCGAGCGCGGCTTCCAGCATGGACAGCGTGAAGCCCTTCACGCCGTAACCGTAGACCGCCAGGTTCTTGTGTTCGACGGTGTCGAGCGTCTGGGTGATGGTCTGTGTGTCGGCGTATTCGCTCAGCAGTTCGCTGAACCGGTCCTGGCTCTGCCGGAAGAAGCTCTCGTTGTGCCAGAGGGTGTCGTCGGCGTCGAGGCCGATGATGGTCAGGGCGGGTGTTGGCATGCGCTCAGGATCGATGCTGGGGTGGTTCGGACCCGAACGCTATCGAAGCCCAGTCCTGCCCGGTGAATGATGTATTCACCGCAGCACCCATCCGGTGCCTCGCGACGCCACCTGCCGCCCTTCAGGCCAGTGCCTGCTCGAGCCTGGCGAGGATCTGGGCCCAGCCCTTGCGCGCGCCGTCGACGTAGTCCTTCCACTCAGGCTGCATCTCCGCAGTCAGGTGCAAGGTGCAATGGCCATCGCTCTCGGGCGTGATGACGATCGTGACGATGTCGAACGTCGGCGATGCAGCCGGTATGCCGAAGGTGAACACGAGCTTGCGCGGACGCTCGATGACGAGGTATTCGCCGACGTGTTCCGCATCGCCGTCGGGCCGGCGGTCGGTCAGCACGAAGCGCCCGCCCACGCGCGGGTCCACATCGCAGCGCAGCATCTCGCCGGTCTCCCTCGAGAAGAGGAACCGGCGCACCATGGTCACATCGAGCCAGGCGTCAAACACCCGCTCGGCGGGCTGACGGAACCGGTGCTGGACACTGACCTTGATCGCATCTTCGGTCTTCACGAACGACGGACTCCTTTGGGTTGATGGATGGGATGCGCATCCTGCTCGTCGAGCAGCACCTGAAGCCGAGCGACGCGGTCGACCCAGAACCGCTGGCGCGAGGTCAGCCAGTCCGCGGCCTGGGTCAGTGCCCGGGGATCCAGGCGCAGGTAGTGCTCCCGGCCCGCGCGTCGGCGCACGACGAGACCGGCGCGCTCGAGGATGCGGATGTGCTTGGACACCGAGTTCAGCGCGATGTCGAATGGCGCCGCCACATCGGTCACTCTGGCCTCGCCCGACGACAGTCGGGCCAGGATCGACCGCCGTGTCGCGTCGGCCAGGGCCACGAACACGTGGTCCAGTTGTCGAGGAGCCGGCGACCGAGTCATTCACCCATTTTGGTGAATGAAGCTGACTTGTCAAGGCGGGTGCTTCGTTCGAGAAGCTTGTCGGGGGCGGACTGCTGCCGCCGCGTCGGCTTTCTACAAGCCCGCGGCGCGCCTCGATGGAAGAGTGGAAGGCGCAACCCGCAACACCCGGAGAGAGCCGCCGTGACGAACACGCCATCGAACACCATCCGCCCCTTCCAGATCGACGTTGCGCAGCAGCGCATCGACGACCTGCGGCGGCGTCTGGCCCAGACGCGCTGGGCCCAACCCGTGGTGGGTGACTTCAGCCACGGCCAGGCCTTGCCGCTGGTGAAGGCCTTGGCGAGCCATTGGCTCGACGGGTTCGACTGGCAGGCACAGCAGGCGCGGCTGAACCGCGTGCCGCAGTTCGTCACCGAGATCGACGGCCAGACCATCCACTTCATGCACGTGAAGTCGCAGCGGCCCGGCGCCTTCCCGCTCATCCTCACGCACGGGTGGCCGGCGAGCCCGGCCGAGTACCTCGACCTGATCGGCCCGCTCACCGACCCTGGCGCACACGGGCGTGACGACTCGATCGCCTTCGACCTGGTGATCCCTTCGCTGCCGGGCATGGGCCTGTCGTCGCCGCTGGCGGCCGAAGGCTGGGACGCGATCCGCACCGCGGCAGCCTGGGACACGCTGATGAAGCGACTCGGTTACCAACGCTACGGCGCGCAGGGCGCCGATGCCGGTGCCCTCGTGACACGCGAGCTCGGCATCCTGGCGCCGCGGGGCCTGGTCGGCGTTCACATGCAGCAGGTGTTCGCTTTCCCGAGCGGCGCCCCGGGCGAGATGGAGGGCCTCACGCCCTTCGAGCTGGGCGGCTTCCAGAAGCTGGACAGCTTCCAGCGCTACGCCGGCTATGCCGACATCCAGTCCAAGCGCCCCGGCACGCTGGCGTACGGGCTGGTGGATTCGCCGGTGGCGCTGCTGGCCTGGAACGCCGAACTGTTCTACGGCTTCGAAGGCGAAAACGCCGCGTCCGTGGATCGGGATCGTTTCCTGACCCACGTCGCGCTGTACTGGTTCACGGGCACCGGCGGCCAGGCGGCCGAGTTCTACTTCGCCAACGCACGCAGCGGCGCGGGCTACCGCGAGCTGCCGAATCCCACGCCGACGGCCGTGGCCGTGTTCCCCGACGACTTCCGCTCGGTGCGCAGGTTCGTGGAGCGTTCGCACAGCCACGTCCTGCAGTGGACGGAGATGCCGGCGGGCGGGCACTTCGCGAACGAAACGCATCCGGTGCTGGTGGCCGACGACATCCGCCGCTTCTTCGGCGACCTGCTCCGCCAGGCGCGGGGCGGCTCGAGTGCAGCGGATTGACCGCTGTGACGCGTCCGCTGGCGTCCGCCACGCCGATCACGCCTCGCGCGCTGAACCGCGCGACGCTGGCGCGGCAGCTGCTGCTCGCGCGCCACCGCTGGTCGCCGTTGAAGGCGCTGCGGCACCTGATGGGTCTGCAGGCGCAGGCGCCGGAGCCACCGTATCTGGCGCTGCTGGCGCGGCTCGAGGGTTTCGAACCAGCCCAGCTCACGCGCCTGCTGGAACGGACCACGGTGGTGCGCATGGCCGCGCTGCGATCGACGCTGCACCTGATCCCCGCCGACGAGGCGCTGAGTCTGCGGGGCCTCCTGCAGCCGATGATGAAGCGCGTGCTGCAGGCCTCCCGCGGGCGGCTGCTCGACGGCCTGGACCTCGATGTCGTCGCAGCGGCCGCGCAGCGCCTGCTGAGGAGCCAGCCGCTCACGCACGGTCAGCTGGGTACCGCCCTGCAGCGCCTGTGGCCCGAACGAGACGCCGACGCCCTGGCCACCGCCGCACGCAACCTGCTGCCCCTGGCGCACCTGCCGCCTGCGGGCTGCTGGGGCTGCCACGCCCGGCCGCAGCTCGAGATCCATGAGGCCGGTGCCGCCGACCACACGCTCGGTGTCGACGCACTCGTGTTGCGTTACCTGCAGGCCTTCGGGCCGGCGCGGCCCCAGGACATGGCCCTCTGGTGCGGTCTCACGCAGCTGGGCGCCAGCTTCGAGCGCCTGAGTCCGCGGCTCATCCGTCTGGTGGACGAAGCAGGGCAGGAGCACTTCGACCTGCCGCGTGCCCCGCGCCCGGCGCCGGACACCGCGGCGCCGCCACGGCTGCTCGGGCCTTGGGATGCCTTGCTGCTGTCCTACGCCGACCGCCGGCGCTTCCTGCGCGAGGTGCATCGCAGATCCGTGTTCACGAACAACGGCATCGTCAGGCCCACGGCCTGGGTGGATGGGCGGGTGGCCGGCACCTGGGCACTGCTGGATGGCGACAAGACAGCACGCATCGAGGTCTCGGCGCTCGAGCCGCTGTCGCAACCCGACCGGAGCGCGTTGACGCTGGAGGCACAGCGGCTCCTGCACGCCGTGCACCCGCAGAAGCGCCATGAGATCAGGATCGGTCGTGGCGATGCGTGAGCCCTGGCCAGCCCATCGCCAACGCCGGGTGCCGGTCCTGCACGACACGACCACCGCGATGACGCTCCCCGACGTGGCGTCCGCGATCCGCCGCGGCGCCAGCGGCCCGTGGGCGCCTGGCGTGATCGAGCGGCAAGGTCCGCACCTGCGCGGCGGCACCGGCATCCGCATCACGCTGCAGGTCGACTTCGGCGCCCTGGCGGACGCCACCGCGGAACGCGGACGCCACGTGATCGAGACCGAGGCACGCGCCATCGCCCGCGCCGTGCGGCCTGGCCTCGAGCACGATCAACACCACTGAAAGCAAGAGAATGCACGAGGAAGCGACACCACGCGCGCCGGCCTGTCTCGTGCTGGCCTTTGCGCAGGTGCTGGCGGCGTGCGGCGGCGATGGCGCCGGTCCGGCCCCCGATTCGACCCCGCCCCCGCCCATTGCGCCGCCGCCTGCTGCCCCGGCCCCGGCCCCGTCGCCGGCGCCGGCGCCGCTGCTGGGCTGGCAGCTGACCACAAGCAACATCGGCCTCGCACCCCATGGGTTGCGTTGCGATGCGCTGCCTCTCTACACGGGCAGCGCCAAGCCGGCCCCGGGCACGGTGATCCGCAACATGCGTGTCACGGTGCCGCTGGACTTGTCCAGCGGCAACATCCTGATCGAGAAGTCGTGCATCCGCCCGAACTCGGTGGGCAGCCACCACGCCTACCTCGTGACGACCACCGTCTGCGGCGACGATGGCTGCCAGGCGACCGCAGCAGGCAACGTGGTGATCCGCGATTCGGAGATCGATGCGTCGGCCTTGCCGGTGCAGGCGATCGCCCAGTCCTGCGCGCCTGGGGCGACCCGTCGGGGGACGGCTCGCACAACGAAGCCGCCACGATCCGCGACTTCCGCGATGCGCCGGGCCGCAAGGTGGAGTTCCTGAACAACCGCCTCGACTGCTCCGGCGGCAACGAGACCGGCGCGCTGTTCATCCAGCCCACCTGGCTGCCGATCCACAACGTGTTCATCCAGGGCAACTACCTCGAAGGCGGCGGTTTCAACCTCTACCTCGAGCGCACGGGCAACGCCAGCTACGGCAACGTGCACGCGCTCAACAACCGCTTCCGTCCGACGGGCTGGGGTGCGGCCACCACCGCCAGCGGCCCCGGATATGCCAGCTGGCGCGACAACCACATCCACGACCCCCAATCACCTGAGGCCAAGGGCGCGCCGGTGGGTCCGTGACCGCACTGCACGCGTGAGCCCCATGACCGGTTCGACGCCAGGCCGAGGTCATGCCACCTCGTGGCGTGAGCACCATCGTCTTCACTGCCGGGCAGGTCGCATCGGGCCCCCAGGCCGAAGACCGTGACTCCGATTCGCCCAATGTGGCCAAGGTGCGTCGGGTGTGGTTCGGGAGCGATGGTTTCGCACCTGGAGTGCCGGATGGCAACTGGATCTGCGGTTCGTCCGCTCGATGCCGGGCCCTGCGGTGGCGCTGCCATCGGGCCGGATCGTGGCCCCGGTGCGCGAGGGCGGCTGGCGCGGCACCGAGATCGGCCCCGAGCGACTGGCGGTCCCCCGCTGCGAGACTGCTCGACGCGACGTCGGATGAAGCGGGCCAGGTCGAGCGCCCGTCATCAAGGTCACGCTGCGCCTGCCGGTCCCGCACGCCGTGCTGCCGGCCAGCCGCGCGCGCAGGGCCGATGGTTCGCAGGGGAGCTGCGTCGCCGGGCGGATCGATGGCGCGCCGCCGCCGCCGCAGGCGCCCGACCTCATGCGCGCCCAGGCAGCGCTGATGACGTCGACCGACAGGCTGGCCGTGCCGAGCGCCGGTCTGAACGTCTTCCAGGGCCTTGGAAGACCTGGTCGTTTCGCGCACCTGCGCGTGCACGGTGAAGTGCTCGATGGCGAGGATCTTCAGGCGCTTGAACGCGGCACTGGGGGGGGCGGGGCCGACACGCTCGTACCGAATCCTGCGTGCCACGCCCACGCGCGAAGGGAGCAGGCGACGTGCCGGAACGACGTCGGGCCGGCCGGCTTGCACGGCAGAGCCGCTCGCGACGCAGGTCGGCCCGTTGCCGCCCCCGCGGTCGACCGGGCCGCGGCGAGCCGGCCCTTGAGCGCTTGGCCTGTGATGGAACGTGGCTGTCGGTTCAAGTCCCAGAGGCTCCCGTGAGGCTGTGGGGGCTTGGTCGGGTGCGCATGCCAGGTGTGCCGCGAACCCGAAGAACGCCCCAGCGAACCTCGCAGGTTGCGCGCGCTTTGCGGCGATGCCCTGGGATGGCCTGGGTCATGGCATCCCCACGCGACAACAGGTCGGCGCGTTTTCGGGGATCGCTTGGAACCCCCGAGAACCTACTCGATGTTTTGCACCTGCTCGCGCATCTGCTCGACCAGCACCTTCATCTCGACCGACACCGCGGTCAGCTCGATGGCGGGCGACTTGCTGCCCAGCGTGTTGGCCTCGCGCTGCAGTTCCTGGATCAGGAAGTCCAACCGCTTGCCGAGTTCGCCGCCGCTCTTGAGCAGGCGTTCGATCTCGTCCAGGTGCGAGCGCAGACGGGTCAGCTCCTCGGCGACGTCGATGCGGATGGCGTACGACGCCGCCTCGGCCAGCGCACGTTCCTGCAGCGTGGCGGCAGGCACGCTGCCACCGGCGTTGACGTTGGCCAGCGCCTCGTTCCAGCGCTCGATGAAGCGCTGCTGCTGGCGCTGCACCACCAGCGGCATCATCGGCTCGGCCTGGTCGGCCAGCGCGCGCAGGCGCGTGGTGCGGTCCAGCAGCATGGCGACCAGACGCTCGCCCTCGCGGGCACGGGCGTCGCGCAGCCCGGCGATGCAGCGCTTCGCGGCGTCGAGCGCCGCGTCGTCCAGCTTCTCGCTGCCGGCGCCGTGGCGGCACAGTGCCAGCACCTCGCCCACCGACAGGCCGCGCGCCTGCGGCAGCCAGCTCTGCACGGTGCCCTCCAGGCGCAGCAGGCGGTTGAGCTGGTCGCTGTTCGGGCTGGGCCAGGCGGATTCGGCTTCGCGCTGGGTGCTGATGCGAACCTCGATCTTGCCGCGCCGGAAGGCCGCGCCGAGCAGGTCGCGCAAGGCGGGTTCCAGTCCGCGCAGGTCGTCGGGGAGGCGGAAGCTCAGGTCGAGAAACCGGCCGTTCACCGACCGCGCTTCCACCGTGACGGAAGCCGATGTGGCGGCTGCCGCGGCAGTGTCTGCGGGCTCGTTGCCAGCCCCGCCCGCAGCGGCGCTGGCATAACCCGTCATGCTATAAACTGCCATCGATTCCCACCCAAGAAACAGCCAGCGATTATGTCAAAGCCCAAGCCTGCCCCGTTGCCGTCGGGCACCGTGGTCGGGGGCTACCAGATCGTCAAGAAGCTGGCGGCCGGTGGCTTCGGGGTGGTGTACCTGGCCGAGGGCGACAACCAGCAGCTCGTCGCGATCAAGGAGTACCTGCCGTCGTCGCTGGCCGAGCGCAGCGCCGGCGAGCTCACGCCGCGCGTCAAGCCCGACAAGCAGCCGCTGTACCGGCTGGGCCTGAAGAGCTTCTTCGAGGAAGGCCGCTCGCTGGCGCAGATCAGCCACCCCTCGGTGGTCAGCGTCCTCAATTTCTTTCGCGAGAACGAAACCGTCTACATGGTGATGAACTACCTGCAGGGCGACACCCTGCAGGACTTCATCGTCACCGCGCGCGATCTGAAGCGTGACAAGGTGTTTCGCGAGAGCACCATCCGCAGCCTGTTCGACGAGATCCTGCGCGGCTTGCGCATCGTGCACCAGCACAAGATGCTGCACCTGGACATCAAGCCGGCCAACATCTTCATCACCAACGACAACAAGGCGGTGCTGCTGGACTTCGGTGCTGCGCGCGAGGTGCTGTCGAAGGAAGGCAACTTCATCCGCCCGATGTACACGCCGGGCTTCGCCGCGCCCGAGATGTACCGCCGCGACGGCAGCCTCGGCCCCTGGACCGACATCTACGCCATCGGCGCCTGCATCTACGCCTGCATGCAGGGCTACCCGCCCAACGATGCGCCGCAGCGCCTGGAGAAGGACCGCCTGGCGCTGAGCCTGAGCCGGCTGCGCAACGTGTATTCCGACAACCTCATCGAGGTCACGGAATGGTGCATGTCGCTGGACCCGCTGAGCCGCCCGCAGAGCGTGTTTGCGCTGCAGAAGGAACTGGCGCGCGAAACCGAGCGGCGCTACACCAAGCTCAGCTTCGGCGAACGCCTGAAGCTGCAGCTGGAAACGCTCAAGACCGGCCAGAAGGCCTGAGGGGCGCCGACATGCGGTTCACGGTGTACCAGGTCAGCCGCAAGGGCGGACGCGAGAAGAACGAAGACCGCATGGGCTACTGCTACACGCGGGACTCGGGCCTGTTCGCGCTGGCCGACGGCATGGGCGGCCACCCCGAAGGCGAGGTCGCGTCGCAGCTGGCGCTGCAGACGCTGGCCGCGATGTTCCAGCGCGAGGCCCGCCCGGCGCTGAAGGACCCGTTGCGGTTCCTGCACGACGCCATCATCGCCGGCCACCACCAGCTGCTGCGCTACGCCACCGAGCGCTCGCTGGTGGACACGCCGCGCACCACGGTCGTGGCCTGCCTGCTGCAGGGCAACGCGGCCTACTGGGCGCACTGCGGCGACTCGCGGCTGTACATGGTGCGCGGCGACAAGCTCATCGCCCGCACCCGCGACCACTCGTACTCCGAGCTGCAGGAAACGCTGTCGCAGGTGGTGCCCATCGGCGAGCGCTTCAACCGCAACGTGCTCTTCACCTGCCTGGGCAGCCCGGGCAAGCCGGTGGTCGACACCGCCGGCCCGCTGGTCATGCACCCGGGCGACCGCGTGCTGCTGTGCAGCGACGGCCTGTGGGGCAGCGTCAGCGACGCCGGCATCACCGACCTGCTGGCGCAGCATCCCATCTCCGACGCCGTGCCCGAACTGGTCGAGCAGGCCCTGCGCGTGGCAGGCGCCAAGAGCGACAACGTCACCGCGCTCGCGGTCGAATGGGAAAGCGCCGAAGACGGCGACAGCAGCGGCGGCGTCTCGACGCTGTCGCTGGGCGAGGAGGTCTTCGCCTCCACCATCCAGGCCAGCATGCTGGGCGATGCGCCCGACGAACTGGACGACGCCGAGATCGAGCGCTCGATCCGCGAGATCAACGAAGCGATCCAACGCTCATCACAGAAGCGCCGGTGACGGCGCTGTCAAGGACTCCCATGGCATTTGAACGATCCGCCGGCCGCGCGGCCAATGCGCTGCGCCCCGTCGTCCTGCAACGCCACTACACCCGCCACGCCGAAGGGTCGGTGCTGGTGGCCTTCGGCGACACCAGGGTGCTGTGCACGGCCTCGGTGGAAGAACGCGTGCCGCCGCACAAGCGCGGCAGCGGCGAAGGCTGGGTCACGGCCGAATACGGCATGCTGCCGCGCGCCACGCACACGCGCAGCGATCGCGAGGCTGCCAAGGGCAAGCAGAGCGGGCGCACGCAGGAGATCCAGCGCCTGATCGGCCGCAGCCTGCGCAGCGTGTTCGACCTGAAGGCGCTGGGCGAACGCACCATCAGCCTCGACTGCGACGTGCTGCAGGCCGACGGCGGCACGCGCACGGCGGCCATCACCGGCGCGTACGTGGCCGCGCACGACGCGGTGACCTGGCTGCTGGCGCAGGGCCGCATCGCTGCCAGCCCGATCCGCGACGCGGTGGCAGCGGTGTCGGTGGGCATCGTCGAAGGCACGCCGCTGCTGGACCTGGAATACGTCGAGGACTCGGCCTGCGACACCGACATGAACGTCGTGATGACCGGCAGCGGCGGCTTCGTCGAGGTGCAGGGCACGGCCGAAGGCGTGCCGTTCTCGCGCGCCGAGATGGACCAGCTGCTGGCGCTGGCCGACCTGGGCATCCGCGAGCTGGTCGACCTGCAGCGGGCGGCGCTGGCCGCCTGATGCCACTGCGTGCTGCGGTGAGGACACGATGAGGCTGGTGCTCGCGTCGAACAACGCCAAGAAGCTGCGCGAACTGCAGGCGCTGTTCGCTGCGGTGCCGGTGGAACTGGTGGCGCAGGGCAGCCTGGGCATCGCCGAGGCCGAGGAGCCGCACATCACCTTCGTCGAGAACGCGCTGGCCAAGGCGCGGCATGCAGCGGCGGCCTGCGGTGGCGCTGCGATCGCCGACGACTCGGGCTTGTGCGTCGACGCGCTCGGCGGCGCGCCGGGCGTGGTGTCGGCGCACTACGCGCCCATGCCTGCCGATGCAGCCGACGACCGCGAGGCACTGCGCGCGGCCCAGGACGCGGCCAACAACCGCCTGCTGCTGCAGCGCCTGGAAGGCGTGGCCGACCGCCGTGCCGCCTTCGTCAGCACGCTGGTGGCGGTGCGCCACGCCGCCGACCCCGAGCCGCTGATCGCCTTCGGCCGCTGGGACGGGCAGATCCTGCAGGCCCTGCAGGGCGACGGCGGCTTCGGCTACGACCCGCTGCTGTTCATCCCCGACCTGGGGCTGACGGTGGCACAGCTGCCGGCCGCCACCAAGAACGCCCACAGCCACCGCGCCCGCGCTGCGGCGCAGATGCGCGCGTTGCTGCACGCGCAGTGGCACCTTGGCTGAGTCGGTCCTGCGGTTCATCAAGCCGGGCAACGTGCGCCTGGCCGCGCTGCCGCCGCTGACGCTGTACGTGCACCTGCCGTGGTGCCTGAAGAAGTGCCCGTACTGCGACTTCAATTCGCACGAGCTGTTGACCCCCAGGCTTCCAGCGGTTGGCAGGCTCGACGCCGACCTGGAGCGCCACTACATCGACGCGCTGATCGCCGACCTCGAGGCCGCGCTGCCGCTGGTGTGGGGCCGGCGCGTGCTGAGCATCTTCATCGGCGGCGGCACGCCCAGCCTGTTCAGCCCCGACGGCATCGACCGGCTGCTGGCCGACATCCGCGCGCGGCTGCCGCTGGAGCCGGGCTGCGAGATCACGCTGGAGGCCAACCCCGGCACCTTCGAGCGCGAGCGTTTCCGTGCCTTCCGCGCGGCCGGCGTGACGCGGCTGTCGATCGGCGTGCAGAGCTTCGACGACACAGCGCTCGCCGCGATCGGCCGCGTGCACGACGCGGCACAGGCGCGCGCCGCGGTGGAAGAGGCGGCCAGCGCCTTCGACACCTTCAACATCGACCTGATGTATGCGCTGCCTGGGCAGTCGCTCGACGCGCTGCGCACCGACCTCGACACCGCGCTGTCGTTCCGGCCGCCGCACCTGTCGGTCTACCACCTGACGCTGGAGCCGAACACCGTGTTCGCGAACCAGCCGCCGCCGGCCATGCCCGACGACGACCTCGCCAGCGACATGCTCGACCTGCTGTGCGAACGCACCGCCGCGGTGGGGCTGTCGCGCTACGAGGTCTCGGCGTTTGCACTGCCCGGGCACCGCTGCACGCACAACCTGAACTACTGGCACTTCGGCGACTACCTCGGCATCGGCGCCGGCGCCCACGGCAAGCTGTCGTTCCCCGAGCGCATCGTGCGCCAGGTGCGCTGGCGCGAGCCGGCGGCCTACATGGCCAAGGCGTTGGCGGGGCAGGCGGTGTCGAACGAACACACGCTGGCCGCGGCCGACCTGCCGTTCGAGTTCATGCTCAACGCGCTGCGGCTGAAGGACGGCTTCGAGCTCGGCCTGTTCGCCGAGCGCACGGGCTTGTCACCGACCCAGCTGGACGCGGCCATCGACCAGGGCGTGCAGCGCGGCCTGCTGCAGCGCCAGGGTGCGCTGCTGGTGCCCACGCCGCGCGGCTTCGACTTCCTCAGCGACCTGCAGCAGCTGTTCCTGGGCGGCTGAGCCAGCTCACATCGACAGCAGCTTGAAGCCCGCGATGACCAGCAGCGCGGCGATCGCCGCGCGCAGCGCCTGCTCGGGCAGCCGGTGGCCGATCAGCGAGCCCAGCACCACGCCGGGGATCGAGCCCAGCAGCAGCATGCCCAGCAGCACCAGGTCCACGTTGCCCATCAGCATGTGGCCGGTGCCGGCGACGATGGTGAGCGGAATCGCATGCACGATGTCGGTGCCGACCAGCCGGCTCGGCGTCATGCGGAACGGGTACAGGTAGACCAGCATCACGGCGCCCAGCGCGCCGGCGCCGATGGAGGTCAACGTCACCAGCAGGCCCAGGATGGCGCCTGCCACCACGGTCAGCGCCGGCTGCGCGCGCTTGAAGTCCACCGGCGACATCGTGCGCAGCTTCAGGCCCACGTTCTGCGCGCGCTTCTTGAACACCATGGCCAGCGCGGTGAGCAGCAGCACCACGCCCAGGGCCGACATCAGCAGCCCGTTGTTCATCTTCGAGGCGTGGCTGAAGTGCAGCCACAGCAGCGTGGCCACCGAGGCCGGCAGGCTGCCCCAGCACAGCAGCTTCAGCACCTGGCCGTCGACGCTGCCCTTGCTGTGGTGCACCCAGCCGCCGACCATCTTGGTGATGGCCGCGAACCAGAGGTCGGTGCCCACGGCCGAGGCCGGCGCCACGCCGAACAGCAGCACGAGGATGGGCGTCATCAGCGCACCGCCGCCGACGCCGGTGATGCCGACGACCGTGCCGACGCCGAACCCGGCGAGGGCGTTCACCCACCAATCCATTGCTGCTCCCTCGTTGTGCCCGGCATGCTAACCGGGTCGTTCTGCCGGCTCCGCTTGCAGCGACCGTGCCAGCTCGTCGTGCAGCCAGTCCTGCAACGCCAGCAGCGGCGGCCAGCCGGCCAGTTCGGGCGGACACACGAACCAGAACGCATAGGCCTGCTCGTCCGGCAGCGCCAGCGGCGACAGGCGCACCAGCCGGCCCTCGCGCAGCGCGTCGGCGGCCAGCAACTCGCGGCCGAGTGCGATGCCGATGCCTTGCTCGGCAGCCTGCAGCATCAGTCCGGCGTCGTTGAAGCTGGCCACCGGGTTCACCGGCACGCGGCAGCCGTCGAGCGCGAACCAGCGTTCCCACAGCTGCGGCGCGCCCAGCAGCGGCTCGTCGGCCAGCGCCGCCGTGCCGCGGCCCTGCAGCCGCTGTGCTGCGGCCGGCGCGCCCAGCGCGATCAGCGGCGAGTCGATCAGGCGCACCGCATGCAGCCCGCGCCACCGGCCGGCGCCCTGGCGCAGCGCGGCGTGGAAGCCGTCGCGCTGCAGGTCGACGATCTGCTGCGAGGTGTGCAGCTCCAGCGCGATGTCGGGATGGCGATCGCGCCAGCGTGCCATGCGCGGCAACAGCCAGCGCTGCGCAAACGAGGGCAGCAGCGTCAGGCGCACGCGCTGCGCCTCGCCGTCGGCCAGGGCCTTGGCCGCGCGCAGGCCGTCGTCGAGCCGGTCGAGCGCCGCTTCGGTGGCGCGCTGCAGCGCCTGCCCGGCGGCGTTCAGCACGACGCGGCGGCCGCGGCGGTCGAACACCGGGAAGCCGAGCTGCGCCTCCAGCAGCTTGATCTGCTGGCTGATGGCGCTGTGGGTCAGGTGCAGTTCCTCGGCGGCCAGGCGCAGGTTCTGGCTGCGCGCGGCAGCGCGGAAGGCGGGCAGGGTGTGCAGGGGCAGGCGGGCCATGCTGGTAAGCATAGCTTGCCAATCGGTGTAGAAATCGTCGCTTCCTTGGCTGCAGGGCAACGGATATCTTTCCAGCACCGAGACACCCTTGCTGGAGCCCCCGATGACCACTGCCACCGCCCCCTGCTGCCTGCCCACCACGTTGCCGTTGCACCGCCCCTGGCTGCAGCGTGTCCTGGCCGACCTGGCGGACGTGGCCGGTCGGCTGCTGCGCCGCGCGCATGCCGACGCGGCAGTGCCGGCGGTGGCCGAGGTGCGCGGCCTGGAGCACCTGGACGCGCGCCTGCGCTGCGACATCGGGCTGTGCGAAGGCCGCGCGGCGCGCCGCGCCGAAAGCTGGAACGTGGCCCAGATGGACCGGGCGCGCTGGTGACGGGGTGCGGCGGGCGCGGACCCGCGCCAGGCGCTAGACGCGCGTGGTGTTCATGCCCGCCGTGCTGCGCAGGCGCTCGATGAGCGCCGTCGCGATCTGCGACAGCGGCAGCACCTCGTGCGCGGCGCCGTGCGCGATGGCTTCGCGCGGCATGCCGAAGACGACGCAGCTCGCCTCGTCCTGGCAGACGTTCCAGCTGCCGGCGTCGCGCATGGCCTTCATCGCGCGCGCGCCGTCGGCACCCATGCCGGTGAGCATCACGCCCAGCGCATTGGGGCCCACCACGCGCGCGGCGCTCTCGAACAGCACTTCGACCGACGGCTTGTGGCGGTTGACCGGCTCGCCGTCGCGCACGCGGGCGATGTAGTTGGCGCCCGAGCGTTCCACCGACAGGTGGAAGCCGCCCGGGGCGATGTAGGCATGTCCGGGCAGCACGCGTTCGCCGTCGGTGGCCTCGGCGACGCGGATGCGCGCCAGCCCGTCGAGCCGCGCCGCGTAGCTCTTCGTGAAGCCGGGCGGCATGTGCTGCGTGATCATCACCGCGGGCGCGTCGGGCGGCAGCTGCGTGATGACCTCGCGCGTGGCCTCGGTGCCGCCGGTGGAAGCGCCGATGAAGACGATCTTCTCGGTCGACAGCCGGCCCAGGCTGGCTGCGGCAGCCGGCCGGGCGGTGCCGGTGCCGCCGGCGCTGGCCGCACTGCCGGCCGCAGGCGCGGCGAGCCGGCGCACGTGGGCCTTGGAGGCCGTGCGGATCTTGTCGGTGATGTCCACGCCGAGCTGCCGCAGGCCGTCAGCGACGCCGATCTTCGGCTTGGCCACGAAGTCCACCGCCCCCAGCTCCAGCGCCTTCAGCGTCACCTCGGCGCCGCGTTCGGTCAGCGTCGAGACCATCACCACCGGCATCGGCCGCAGCCGCATCAGGCGCTGCAGGAAG
Source organism: Rubrivivax soli (assembly GCF_049810355.1). Lineage (GTDB taxonomy): Bacteria > Pseudomonadota > Gammaproteobacteria > Burkholderiales > Burkholderiaceae_C > Rubrivivax. The sequence continues at coordinate 1,923,919 of NZ_CP187368.1, read as the reverse complement.
TCGATGCCGTCCATGCGCGGCATCTCCACGTCGAGCGTGATCACGTCGGGGTTGAGGCTGCGGATCATCTCGCGCGCGGCCAGCGGGTCGGCGGCCGCGCCGATGCACACCATGTCGGGCTGCCGGTTGATGATCTCGGCCAGCAGGCCACGCACCAGGGCGGAATCGTCGACGACGACGACGGTTGTCTTGCTCACCGGGGAACTCCTCAGAACAGGTCGACGCTGCCACCGCCGCTGCCGGCGGGCACCGGGCGCGCGGCCGCGGCGCGTTCCTGCGCCACCAGGGCCTCGGTGTTCGCCGATGCCAGCTTCTTCACCATCGCCTTGCCGCTGTGCGGCAGGAAGCAGACCTTGCGCGGGTAGATGTCCAGCACGTCCTTGCTGACGACGGTGATGCGCTCGGTGCGCAGGTAATCCATCACGAACGTGGTGTTGCGCTCGCCGACGTTGATGCTGTTCATGCCGCTGATGACCGCGCCGCCGCCGAAGACCTTGGCCTCCATCGTGCTGCGCGTGGCACCGCGCTTGATCATCTCGTTGATCAGCAGTTCCATCGCGAACGAGCCGTAGCGCCCGCTGTCGGCGGCGCCGCCGCCGTCGGGCAGCATGAAGTGGTTCATGCCGCCGATCCTCTTGTCGCGGTCCCACAGGCACGCGGCGATGCACGAGCCCAGCGTGGTCATGATCAGGATGTCCTCGTCGTGGACGAAGAACTCGCCCGGCAGCACCTTCACCGCCTCGTTGCGGAAGTGGGCGTCGTAGAAGAAGAACGACGCCTCGCCCGAGCGGCGCGGCGCGGACTTCAGGCGATCCAGCCGGGCGGTCGCCCCCAGGGGGCGCGACACGGGCGCGGACACAGTGGCAGCGGCTTGCATGGCAGGATATCGGCGGCAGGGCGATCAGACTTGAGCGGCAGGCGCCGCGGAGGGCGCGGAGTCAGACCCGTTCGTAGATCGTCTTGCCGCGCAGCCGGAAGAGGTCGCGCGACTCGGTGAAGTTCTCCGAATGGCCGACGTACAGCAGGCCGCCCGGCTTCATTGCCGCATGGGTGCGTTCGAGCACCTTGCGCTGCGTCGGGTTGTCGAAGTAGATCATCACGTTGCGGCAGAACACGATGTCGAACGGTTCGCCCAGCACGCCCCAGTTCGGGCTCATCAGGTTGAAGGGCCTGAACTCGATCAGACGTGAGAGCTCCGGCTTCGCGCGGATGAAACCGGCGTTCTGCGCGGTGCCGCGCATGAAGTGGCGGCGCAGGCGCTCGGGACTCAGCCCGCGCGAGTCGGCGGGGTACACGCCGCGCTGCGCGGTGGCCAGCACCTTGGTGTCGATGTCGGTGCACAGCAGCCGCGCCTGGGCCGAGGCGCCCAGCGTCTCGACCACCGTCATCGCCAGCGAGTAGGGCTCCTCGCCGGTGGACGCGGCGTTGCACCAGATGCGCACCGGCTTCGTGCCGCGGGCGCGCAGGTCGTCGACCAGCGCGTGGAAGTGGTGGTCTTCGCGGAAGAAGGCGGTCAGGTTGGTGGTGAGGCAGTTCACGAACTCCTGCCACTCGGCGTCCGAACCGCCGCGCTCCAGCGCCTGCAGGTAGTCGCTGAACGAGCGGTGCCCGGTCTCGCGCAGGCGGCGCGACAGGCGGCTGTACACCATCGCCTGCTTGCCCGCGTGCAGGCTGATGCCGGCACGCTGGTAGATCAGCTGCCGGATGCGCTCGAAGTCACCTGCGGACAGCGTGAATTCCTGGTCGGAGGCGAGGGACGGGGTGACGACGGCGTTCATGCCCGCAGTGTCGGCCTGCACGGCCCGGTCCGAGACGCCGAGATGGGGCCTGTTCCCGCCGCAGTTCTGAGCGGCGCGCCTGCGCCCCGCTGCTAGACTGGCCCGACCTCATGAACCGTCCCGCCCTGCCACCGTCCGCGCTGCGCCTCGACCAGGCGCTGCAACTGCTGGAGCATTCGGGACAGGCCGGGCTGCCCGGTGAGCCCGGCAGCCCGGCCTGGCTGCAAGGCCTGATCGACGCGCTGGTGGAGCTCTCCAGTCGCGACGCACTGACCGGCCTGTCCAACCGCCGCAGCTTCGAGCTGGCGCTGGGCCGCGAGATCGACCGCGTCGCACGCAGCGGCGAACCCGCGCTGCTGCTGACGATGGACATCGACCACTTCAAGCGCGTCAACGACAGCTACGGCCACAACGCGGGCGATCTCGTCATCAAGGCCGTCGCCGGCGCGCTGCTGGACTGCGTGCGCCCGATGGACCTGGTCGCGCGGGTCGGCGGCGAGGAGTTCGCGATCATCCTGCCCAACTGCCCCAGTGCCTTCGGCGAGACCGTGGCCGAGCGCGTGCGCCGCCGCGTCGAGCGCATGCCGGTGGTGGTGGGCCCGGGCCAGCACATCGCCGTCAGCGTCAGCATCGGCGGCGCGTTCGCGCCGCAGTGGGTGCGCTCGACGCCGGCCCTGTGGGTCGAACGTGCCGATCAGCAGCTCTACCGCGCCAAGGCGCTGGGCCGCAATGTCGTGCAACTCGAGCCGGCCGCCGTTTCTCTGGTCAGCAACGACGAGAAGCGGCTGCTGTTCGAGTCCACCGGTTTCCAGGATTTCGAATGACCGAGCCCCGTTCCGCCCGGCCGCGCACGCACATCACCGCCATCACCAGCGGCAAGGGTGGTGTCGGCAAGACCTTCGTCGCGGCCAACCTGGCGGCCTCGCTGGCGCGCCAGGGCCGCAAGGTGCTGGTGCTCGACGCCGACCTCGGGCTGGCCAACCTCGACGTGGTGCTGAACCTGCACCCGAAGATCACGCTGCACGACGTGTTCACCGGCAAGTCCACCCTCGAGGAAGCCGTGCTGCCCGCGCCGGGCGGATTCCACGTGCTGCTGGCGGGCTCGGGCATGGTCGAGTATTCGCGCATGACGCCCGAAGTCCGCGAGCAGTTGCAGAAGGTCATCGACGAGGTCGCGCCGCGCTTCGACCACGTGCTGCTGGACACCGGCGCCGGCATCTCCGATGTGGTGCTCTACACCGTGTCGCTGGCCGACGACGTGATCGTCGTCGCCACACCCGAACCCACGTCGCTGACCGACGCCTACGCCACGATGAAGGTGCTGGCGACCACGCAGCAGCGGCGCCTGCTGCAGCTGCTGGTGAACCAGGTGCGCCGGCCGGGTGAAGGCCGCCAGGTGCGGCTGCAGCTGCAGACCGTGGTGGACCGCTACGTCAGCCCCGGCCTGGACAGCCCGCTGCAGCTGGACCTGCTGGGCGAACTGCCGCAGGACCCGCTGGTGCGCGAGGCCGTGCTCAAGCGCCAGCTGCTGGCCGAGACCATGCCCGGCGCCCCGGCCTCGGTGGCGATGGGGCAGGTGGCCACACGCATGATCGAGCGCAGCGCATGAGCGCCGACGCCGACGCGGCCGCCCAGGGCACGCAGACGCCCTTCGAGCGCCTCGGCGGGGAGACCGGCGTGCGCACGCTGGTCGACCGCTTCTACGACCTGATGGACCTGGAGCCGGTGTATGCCGGCATCCGCCGGCTGCACCCGGCCACGCTGGACGGCTCGCGCGACAAGCTGTTCTGGTTCCTGTGCGGCTGGCTCGGCGGGCCCAGCCACTACATCGAACGCTACGGCCATCCGCGGCTGCGCGCGCGCCACATGCCCTACGCCATCGGCATCGCCGAACGCGACCAGTGGATGGCCTGCATGATCCAGGCGATGGAGGAGTGCGCCGTCGACCCGGCGATGGCGCAGCGGCTGGCCGAGTCGTTCTTCGGCACCGCCGACTGGATGCGCAACAAGGGCGGCTGAGCGCCGTCCTGCCAAGCCGAGCCGTAGCCCGTCAGCGGCCCGCGCCGGCCAGCAGCACGATCAGCGCGCCGGCACCGCCCTGCGGGCCGCTGGCCTGTGCGAACGCGATGACGTCGGCGCTCTGCGCCAGCCAGCGCTGCACCTTGCCCTTCAGCACCGGCTGCCGGCCCGGCGAGCCATGCCCCTTGCCGTGCACCACGCGCAGGCAGCGCTGGCCGCGCCGCGTGGCCTCGCGCACGAACCCGCCCAGGGCCTCGCGCGCTTCGTCGCGGCGCAGGCCGTGCAGGTCGATCTGGCCCTGGATCGACCAGTGCCCGCGCCGCAGCCTGGCCACCACGTCGGGGCCGATGCCCGGGCGGCGGAAGCTCAGGCCGTCGTCGGTGAGCAGCAGCGACTCGATGTCGACCTCGTCGGACAGCGCCTCCTGCAGCGCGGCGCGTTCATCGGCCTCGCGCTGGCGCGGCTCGGGCGCGGGGCGGGGCAGGGCGATGTCGGCCAGCCCGCTGGGCGGCAGCGGCGTCACCGGGCCCACGGTGGTGGCGAACAGCCGCGCCCGCGCTTCGGCCGCGGCCCGTGCCGCGCGCTCGCGTGCGGCGGCTTCGGCGGCCTCGCGCTCGCGCCGGGCCAGCGTCTCACGCAGCGTGCCCAGCTCCTTCAGGCTGCGCAGCTTCACAGCAGCCCCCGTTCGGCCAGCGACACCACCTGCCCCTGGCCCACGACGAGGTGGTCGAGCACGCGCACGTCCACCAGCTGCAGCGCGGCCTTCAGCGTCTGCGTCAGGTGGGTGTCGGCACGCGAAGGCTCGGCCAGGCCCGACGGGTGGTTGTGCGCCAGCACCAGCGCGCCGGCGTTCAGCGCCAGCGCGCGCTTGACGATCTCGCGCGGGTACACGCTGGTCTGCGTCAGCGTGCCGTGGAACAGGTCCTCCATCACCAGCAGGCGGTGCTGGCCGTCGAGGAACAGCACGCTGAAGGTCTCGTGGCCGCGCCCGCCCAGGCGCAGCGCGACGTAGTCCTTCACGGTCTGCGGCGCATCGAACACCGGCGCCTGCTGCAACTGCTGCGCCAGCGCGCGGCGCGCGATCTCGGCCACGGCCAGCAGCTCGGCACGCTTGGCCGGGCCCAGGCCCTTCACCTGCTTCAGCGTGGCCGGCGTGGCCGCCAGCAGGCCGGCGAAACCGCCGCAGCCGGCCAGCACCGTCTGCGCCAGGTCGAACACGCCGTGCCCGCGGTAGCCGGTGCGCAGCAGCAGCGCCAGCAGCTCGCCGTCGGACAGCGCGGCGGCGCCGCGGGTCAGCAGCTTCTCGCGCGGGCGCTGGTCGGCGGGCAGGTCCTTCAGGGGCATCGGCGTGGCGCGGAGCGGCTCTTACAATGCAAGCCAGTCTATCGTCGCAGCAAAGGCCTTCGTGACCACCGTCCAGCCAGGGTCGTTCCTGACCTTGCACTACCGCCTTGCCGGGCCCGACGGCGCCGACGTCGTGAACACGTTCCACGACAAGCCGGCCACGCTGTCGCTCGGCACGGGCCAGCTGGCGCCGGCCATCGAGGCGCAGCTGATCGGCCTGCCCGAGGGCGCGCGCGAGACCTTCGAGCTCCCCGCCGGCGCCGCCTTCGGCGAGCGCAACCCCGAGATGCTGCAGCGCGTGAAGCTGGCGCTGCTGCACGAGCTGGGCGATGCGGACGCCACCTACGAGGTCGGCGACGTGGTGCAGTTCCCCACGCCCGACGGCCAGGGCGCGTATGCCGGCGTCGTGCGCGAGGTCGGCGACGGCTGGCTGCTGTTCGATTTCAACCACCCGCTTGCCGGGCAACCCGTGCGCTTCGAGGTGCACGTGGTGGGAGTGCTGTAGATGCCGACGCAACTGCTCGAGGAAGTGCTGCTGGCCGAGCCGCGCGGCTTCTGCGCCGGGGTCGACCGTGCCATCGAGATCGTCGAGAGGGCGCTCACGCGCTTCGGCGCGCCGATCTACGTGCGCCACGAGATCGTGCACAACACCTACGTCGTGAACGACCTGCGTGCCAAGGGCGCGATCTTCATCGAGGACCTGGCCGACGTGCCGCCCGGCGCCACGCTCGTGTTCAGCGCCCATGGCGTCAGCCAGGCCGTGCGGCAGGAGGCCGCGGAGCGCGGCTTCCAGGTCTTCGACGCCACCTGCCCGCTGGTGACCAAGGTGCACGTGGAAGTGGCCAAGCTCTCGAAGGAGGGCTTCGAGTTCATCATGATCGGCCACAAGGGTCACCCCGAGGTCGAAGGCACGATGGGCCAGCTCAGCGAGGGCATCTACCTCGTCGAGGACACCGCCGACGTGGCGCGTGTGCAGCCGCGCAGCGACAAGCTCGCGGTGGTGACCCAGACCACGCTGAGCGTGGACGACGCCGCCGAGATCCTGGCCGAGGTGAAGCGCGTGTTCCCGCACGTGCGCGAGCCGAAGAAGCAGGACATCTGCTACGCCACGCAGAACCGGCAGGATGCCGTGAAGGTGCTGGCGCCTGCGGTCGACGTGGTCATCGTGGTGGGCAGCCCCACCAGCAGCAACAGCAACCGCCTGCGCGAGCTGGCCGAGCGGCTGGGCACGCCGGCGCACATGGTCGACAGTGCAGGCGACCTGCGCGCCGAATGGTTCGAGGGCCGCCGCCGTGTCGGCCTGACCGCCGGCGCCTCGGCGCCCGACATCCTGGTGCAGCAGGTGATCGCGCGGCTGCGCGAGCTGGGCGCGGTCAGCATCCGCAAGATGGACGGCGTCGAAGAGCACGTGCACTTCCCGCTGCCGCGCGGCCTGGGCGACCGCAGCATGCGCGAGGTGGCGGCCTCCCGATCCTGACGCCGGCGCGCTGACCACTCCACGACGGCGGCGCCCAACAGTGGCGCCGCTGCGCTTGAATCCCCGCGAGGAACACCCATGCTCGACATCAATCTCCTGCGCCGCGACCTGCCCGGCGTGCTGGCCCGCCTGCAGACGCGCAAGAACCCGCAACCGTTTCTCGACGAAGCCCGCTACGGCACGCTGGAAGCCGAACGCAAGCGCATCCAGACCCGCACCGAGGACCTGCAGGCGCAGCGCAACGCGCTGAGCAAGCAGATCGGCCAGCGCAAGGCCAAGGGCGAGGACACGGCGGCGCTGATGGCCGAGGTGGCCGGCATCGCCGACGAGCTGAAGGCCGGCGCCGAGCAGCTGGAGCTGCTGCAGGCCGAACTGCAGCAGCTGCTGATGGCGCTGCCCAACCTGCCGCACGAGAGCGTGCCGGTGGGGGCCGACGAGAGCGGCAACGTCGAGGTGCGCCGCTGGGGCACGCCGCGCGCGTTCGACTTCACGCCGCGCGACCACGTCGACGTCGGCGCACCGCTCGGCGTGGACTTCGACACCGGCGCCCGGCTCGCCGGTGCGCGCTTCACCTTCCTGCGCGGCACCGCGGCGCGGCTGCACCGAGCGCTCGCGCAGTTCATGCTGGACGTGCAGACGCAGCAGCACGGCTACACCGAGTGCTACACGCCCTACATCGTCAACCGCGAGATCCTCGAAGGCACGGGGCAGCTGCCGAAGTTCAAGGAGGACATGTTCTGGGTCCTGCGTGGCGGTGACGAGGAGCAGCGCGAGCAGTACCTCATCAGCACCTCGGAGATCAGCCTCACGAACACCGTGCGCGAGCAGATCCTCGACGCTGCCGCGCTGCCCATCAAGCTCACGGCGCACAGCCCGTGCTTCCGCTCGGAAGCCGGCAGCGCCGGGCGCGACACGCGCGGCATGATCCGCCAGCACCAGTTCGACAAGGTCGAGATGGTGCAGATCACGCACCCCGAGCAGAGCGCCGAGGCGCTGGAGCAGATGGTGGGCCATGCCGAGGCCATCCTGCAGCAGCTGGAGCTGCCCTACCGCGTGGTGGCGCTGTGCACCGGCGACATGGGCTTCGGCGCCAGCAAGACCTACGACCTGGAGGTGTGGATCCCGGCGCAGGCGACCTACCGCGAGATCAGCTCGTGCAGCAACTGCGACGCGTTCCAGGCGCGTCGCATGCAGACGCGCTTCCGCAACGCGCAGGGCAAGCCCGAGCTCGTGCACACGCTCAATGGCTCGGGCCTGGCCGTGGGCCGCGCGCTGGTGGCGGTGCTGGAGAACCACCAGCAGGCCGACGGTTCGGTGCACGTGCCGGCGGCGCTGCGCCCGTATCTCGGCGGCCAGGAATTCCTGCGCTAGAATCTGCGGCTTCGCCAAACGCGGCACCACCCGCGGCGACACACCAGGAAAGGTGGCAGAGTGGTCGAATGCGCCGGACTCGAAATCCGGTGTCCGGGTTCTCCCGGACCGAGGGTTCGAATCCCTCCCTTTCCGCCAATACTTGAGTGACAACGCCCTGCTAGCAGGGGCTTTGTCGTTTCTGCGGTACCGCCGCTGCAGGCTTGGCGCGTGCGAATATCCTCATCGGCTGAACTCCGGAGGTATGCGGCAAGTGCGAACACACTGGAAATCGTTCGGCCGCCGCGCGGCAGCCGTCTTGCTGGCCTGCTGGCTTCTGCCTGCGGCAGGCACGGGCGCGTTCGCGTTCCGCGACGCGCCAGACGGCATTTCGTGCCGATTCTTCGACGCAGCATTAGGCCTGCAATGGTCCGGCGGTACAGCGATCTGGGTCGATGCAGTCGGTAGAGTGGGCGGCGGCAAAGCCTATGACACACAGCGGCTAGCGGCCGCCAACTCGCCGTTAGCACTGCGCTGGAACGTACTGCTGCTGGTGCGGGGCTGGGTCAGCGGCAGCCTTCCCAACGACGGAGTGCTACTCGCGCCGACACAAGTCGGTGCGGGCGGTGCCGACTTTCATGCACGCGAGGCAGACGACGTAGGCCAGCGGCCGGCCTTACGCGTGCGATATGGTGACGGCGGAGTGCAGTTGCTGTCGGCGCAGGCCGACGCTCACCTCGACTGCAGCACGGCCGCGGGCTTGGGCGAACGCAAGTCACTGCACATCGGCCCGGGCAGCGCGGGCGTGCTGCGCTTCGATGTCTCACGCCTTCGCAAGGGGCCGCAGCAGGCGATCGTCGCTGCTGAGTTGATCCTGTTCCGGGACACGTCGGTCGGCGTTTGGTCCGATGGGTCACTGGCAGCCTACCGCTTGGCAACACCGTGGAACGAAACGTTCGACGCGCCGGAACGCGGCATCGCTGCGGCGTACTCGGGCGACCGAGGCATCGAAATGGATCCTGCCGTGTTGTGGGCAGACAGCTTCGCCAACGGCCGCATGAAGGACGGCTGGAACAAGGCGCAGATGGTCCGTGCCAAGGTTAGGCCGCCCGTGGCGGCTCCCACTACAGAGGGCGGAGTGCTGGCCCTGCCTAGCCTGGAAGTGACGATTCCGCGCGCCGAGCACTTGGGGTTGGACCTGCGCTACCACTTGCCCCGACTGGCCGACGGCAATGGTCGAAGCGAAGCCTACTTTCGATACTACATACGGCTCGGCTCCGAGTGGGCGAGCAGCCCAGACGCGGGCAAGCTGCCAGGCTTCGCTGGCACCTACGACCGCGCTGGCTGGGGTGGCCGCGGCTGGAACGGCATGCAGGGCTGGTCGGCACGCGGGTCGTTTGGCAAAGGTGCGACACCGGACCATCCAGCGCATGGCCTGCTGCCGCTGGGCAGCTACGTTTACCACAGCAAGACTGAATCGGCGTATGGCGACATCCTCGTCTGGGGCGGCGCCGGAGGGGCCGGGCTGGTCCCTCCCAACCGCTGGGTCTGCGTGGAGCAGCACATTCGTCTGAATACGCCGGGCAAGGGAGACGGCATGTTGCGTGCTTGGATCGACGGCAAGCCGGTCTTCTTGCGGCGTGGGCTGCGTTTCCGCGACACGCCGCAGATCGCCATAGAGAACGTCTGGTTCAATGTGTACATGGGCGGCAAGCAGGCGGCGCTGCGCGACATGTCGGTGAACATTGCGCACGTGGTGGTGGCCACCGCCTACATCGGCCCGCTGGCGCCCTGAACTGCCGCTATCTTCAGCCGGCCGGCGCCTGCACCAGCACCAGCCGCACCGTGATGCCTTCGGGCGTGTTGCGCAGCAGCTCGGCGCTGCCGCCGTGCAGTTCCATCACGCGCTGCACGATGTGCAGCCCGAGGCCGCGGCCACCCGGGCCGCCGTCGTGGCGGCCGCGCACGCCGCGCTCGAACATGTGCGGCACGAGGTCGTCGGGCACCGCGGGTCCGGTGTTGCCGACGTCGACCAGCAGCGCCAGCGGATCGTCGCTGTCCTGCAGCGTCACCACCACGGGCGTGCCGGGCAGGCCGTACTTGAAGGCGTTGGCCAGCAGGTTGCGCAGTGCCAGCCGCATCAGTCCCATGTCCATCGAGGCCGTGCGCGTGCCGGTCAGACGCTCGATGCGCACGTGCTGCCGCTCGGCGGGCGGCATGTCGGCGATGGCCACCTGCAAGAAGGTGTCGATGTCGGTGTCCTGCCGCGCGATCGGGCCGGCGCGGCCCAGCAGCGAGGCCGACGCCAGCGTGTTGTCGATGCTCGACAGCACCTGCGACAGCACGCCCTCCGCCCGCTGCACGCGCTGCTCGGCCACGGGGTCGGCCACCGCCGCCAGCGCCACCTTCGCTCGCTGCAGCGCCGCGGCGGCGTTGTGCAGCGGCTGGCGCACTTCGTGGGCCAGCACGTCCAGCATGGTGCTGCGTTCTGTGAGCAGCTGGTGCAGTTCTGCCGCGTGCTGCTCGCTGCGCTGGCGCAGCAGCTGTTCGCGTTCCAGGGCGGCACCGCGGCGCCACGCCCGGTAGCCGACCACCGTGGCGCCCGCCAGCGCCAGGCACAGCAGCAGCGCCAGCAGCGCGATGCCCGCCAGCTCGGGCAGCCACGGGCGCAGGTAGTCCCGGGTGCCCAGCCCCGTCAGCACGTACAGCGGATGCTCGCCCACGCGGTGGTAGGCGCTGGCGCGTTCGATCTGGTCGACCACGGTGCGGGCGCTGAAGGTGCCGGCCACCGGCTGCCGGGCGATGGCCTCGCGCAGCGCATCCGACACGGCGTCGCCGCCCAGCCCCAGCGTCTGCATGCCCTGCGCGGTGCGGCGCGCCACCATGCGCAGCGTGGCCGAGCGCACGGTGATTGCGCCGTTGCTGCCCAGGTTCACGCCCTCGAACAGGCGCTCGAAGTCGTCGGCCGTCAGATCGGCGAAGACCACGCCCGCGAAGCTGCCATCGGCGTGCTCCAGCCGTCGCGCGAGCATCAGCGCCCAGGCATTGCCGACGAAGGTCTGCAGCGGCTCCGAGACGACCAGCCCGGCCTCGGGGTCGTCGCGTGCCTGCTGGAAGTACGCCCGGCCGGCGATGCTGAGCGTGGATCCTTCCGCGATGCCCCGGCCCAGCCGCACGCGGCCTGCGGCGTCGGCGTAGCGCAGGCTGTTCAGGCCCGACAGCAGCGACTGCTGCTCCTGCAGCAGCCTGTCGAGCGCGGCCATGTCCACGGTCTGGTGCTCGGCATGCCGGCGCGCCACGGTGCGCAGCGTCATGTCGATCAGGTCGATGCGCGCGCCGATGCCCTGCTGCAGGCTGCCGGCGATGTTCTGCGCCGCGTCCGACGCACGCTGGACCAGCGCGGCGCGGCTGACGCTGGCGGCCACGGCGGCCAGGGTCGCGACCAGCAGCACGGCCAGCACGTTGGCTGCCACCAGCCACAGCCGCACCTCGCGCGACGGACTCGTGCCTGCAGCGGGCGGGCCGGTGTCAGGCATCGCGCGCACCGTGCTGCGGCGGGGTCGGCAGCGGCGCCTTCATGGTGCGGGCAGGTGCCTCAGGCGGCGTCCCACGGGGCGCTGCTGCCGGCCGCGGCACCGGAAGCGGCCCCGGCAGGGGCAGGCGCGGCCGGGGTGGCGGGTGCGGCGGCACCGGTCACGGCGTCCACCGCCAGCGGGCCGCCGAGTGCGTCGATCAGGTCGGGCAGCAGCTGCGCCAGCTCGCCGGTGGTGATGGCCACGTCGGCTTCGAAGCCGTTGTCGGCGGCTTCGGTGGGGGCGTTGTTCTCCAGCACCACGTCGAGCAGCTTGATCTTCTTCAGCGCCAGGCCTTCGGTCAGCACGAAGGAGACGCGGCTGTTCCAGGTCAGCGCCAGCTGCGTCGGCAGCTTGCCCTGCTTGATGTGGTCGCCGACCTCGTCGATGTCGAGCGTGTGGCGCGCGTAGCGCACCGCGGCCTTCTCGCTGTCGGGCTGCTTCAGCTCGCACTCGCGGTCGATGCTGAAGCCGGGCGGCGCCTGCTTCTCGCTGAGCCAGGCGGCCATCGCCGTGGCCGGCGACAAGGCCGTCTGCAGCGGGGTCAGGCGCAGGCCGCCGAACAGCTCGACGAGCTTCGTCACCACGGCGTCGGCCATCTTGCTGCCGGTGGCGCCGATGAGCAGGCGCCGCGCGCCCAGGTCGATCCACACCAGCGTCGCCGAGCGCTTCGGGAAGGCCCGCGGCAGCAGCGCGTGCACGATGTCCTCCTTCAGCTCGCGGCTGGCCTTGCCCTTCGGGCGGCGGCCGGTCTCGGCCTCGATCTTCTCCAGCCGCGCGTTCAGCTGGTCCTTCACCACGCTGCCGGGCACGGCCTTGGTCTCGCTGCACAGCTTCAGGATGAGCTGGCCGCCCACGCTCTCCAGCAGCACGCCGTGCTGCTCGCCGCGCGGCTCGATCCAGCCCGTGCTCTCGGCCTGCGACGGGCCGCACTCGGTGAAGCGGCCACTGTCCAGGCGCTGGGCGATGGTGTCCTGCGTGGGCGGTTCCCACTGGTCGATGCTGTAGACGAGCGCGTTCTTGAACATGGTGGTCCGGCGGGGCTGGGGGGCGGATTCTAGTGGGCCCACCCGGGCAGAATGCCGCGATGGCCACGCCCCCCGCACCCGCCTCCGCCCAGCCCCGCAACCCGCTGCACGGCGTCACGCTCGAGGCCATGCTGCAGGCCCTGGTGGCCGCCTACGGCTGGTCCGGCCTGGCCGAGCGCATCGCGCTGCGCTGCTTCAGCCAGCAGCCCAGCATCGCGTCGAGCCTGAAGGTGCTGCGCAAGACGCCCTGGGCGCGCGAGAAGGTCGAAGGCCTGTACCTGTTCCTGCAGCGCGAACAGAAGCGCTCCCGCAACAGCTAGCGCCGCAGGCGCTTCGGGGGGGATCAATAGTGCGGCGGCAGCTCGTCGCGCAGGCTGCGGAAGCCCGCGCTGTCGCTCGTGGACGGCTGCACACGCAGCGCGGCCAGCTCGCGCCGCAGGCGGTCGATCTGCGCCTGCTGCTGCACCAGCACCTCGTTCAGGCGGTCGATCAGGTCCTCGCTGAAGCTGGCCTTGATCTCCAGTTCGGTGAGGCGCCGTTCCACGGTGTCTGCGGGTTCCATGCGGCGGCACTGTAGCTGCTGGGCGGCGTAGCATGCCCGCCCATTCACAACCGCAGGGGGAGCTTTGCCATGGCGCTTGCAGCCAACATCGTGATCGGGCTGGTCGGGCTGATCCACGTCTGGATCCTGGTGCTGGAGATGTTCCTGTGGACATCCCCCACGGGCCGCAAGGCCTTCGGGCTGAAGCCCGACTTCGCCGAGGCCACCAAGGTGCTCGCCGCCAACCAGGGCCTCTACAACGGCTTCCTCGCGGCCGGCCTGTTCTGGGGGCTGAGCCTGGGCACGGGCGGCTTCGGGGTGAAGGTGTTCTTCCTGCTGTGCGTGCTGACGGCCGGTCTGTACGGCGCCGCCACGGCCAGCCGCAGGATTCTGGTGATTCAGGCCATTCCTGCGCTATTGGGACTCGCACTGCTGTTCATATCTTGATACAGGCGGCTTAAACTATACGGAGGGAGGTTCCCACAGCCCAATAAAGTAGCAACCGAGGAACCCAATGAAAGTTCGCGACATCACCATCTTTTCAGGTCAGCGATTCACTGTTCCACAAGGCATCCAACGCATCGATCACCGCGCCACCCACGGCTGGCAGCTGCGCTACGGCGGCACCAAGCTGTTCTCCGACCACACGCCTGACGGCAGCGGCGCACAAGCCGCGCTGGAAGCAGCCACTTCCGAGCTGCTCAAGCGGATCGCACGCCTGCCTGCACCCACCCGGCTGCAGCGCGGGCCCAGCGAGAACAAGACCAGCGACCTGCCTGTGGGCATCTTCGGTCCCGTGGTGCGCCAGCGCCGCGGCTCGAAGGTCCGCTACGCCAGCCTGTCTGTGCTCGTACCGCGTTACGGTGACGTGCCGTTGCGCAAGTCGGTGTACATCGGCAGCGAGAACACCTACACGGCCGAGCGCTACAGCGCCGCGCTGGAGAAGGCGATCGAGATGCGCCGGCGCGCCGAACTGGCCTACCAGAAGGCGACCACGCGCGCCAAGCGCCTGGCCAGCGAGGCCTTGCTGCAGCAGAGCAAGGCCGCCAAGGGCGTGAAGGCGCCGAAGGCGGCGAAGACCGCGCGGTAGAGGCCGCAGGCCCGCGTGCAGGGGCGCGCGGCAGCGGAGCTGCCGCGCTGCTATCCTTCGCGTCCCCCGAAACCGGGTGGCCGCGAAGTTCGCGTTCCCGCCTGCCACCCCGAGCACCTTGGCTGCGCTGCACATCACCGACATCGAGGCCGCCATCAACTGGTGGCGCGAGCGCTCGCCGTCGCCCGACGGCATCAGCGCCTGCCCCGAGGTGCGCGCGCTGGCCGAGGTGTACGCACTGATGGTGTACTACCACGAGCCGCTGGCCGACGAGGACAGCATGCCGGCCCGCGCCCGCGAGGCCTGGCTGACCTGGTACGCCAGCACGCCGGACGCGCCCTGCATCGCGATCTGCTCCACCAGCCAGGGCGACGACGTCTGCAAGGGCTGCGGCCGCAGCTTCGACGAGGTGCAGCACTGGCCCGTCTTCACGCCGGGCGAGAAGCGGGCCGTGTGGCGCCGCATCACGCTGGAGGCGACGGCCTGGCGCTTCAACCGCTATGCCGAACGGGCGAAGCTGTCCAGCGGCGCCGACCACCCGCCGGCCGACGTCTTCGCAGCACCCGGCGCGCCGGCACCGCGGGACGCGTCTTGAGCAGCGGCTGGGCGCACAGCGCCCGACGCATCGCTAGGCTGGCCTGGCCGGTCTTCGTGGGGCAGCTGTCGGTGCTGGCCTTCAGCACCATCGACACCGTGCTGGTGGCGCGATTCGCCGCCGCCGACCTGGCCGCGCTGGCGGTGGGGGCGGCCGCCTACGTCACCACCTTCGTCGGCTTCATGGGCGTGGTGCTGGCGCTCGGGCCCATCGTCGGCCAGCTCTTCGGCGCCGGCAAGCTGCACGATGCCGGGCGCCAGGTGCACCAGGCGGTGTGGATCGCACTGGCGCTGTCGCTCGCGGGCAGCACGCTGCTGCTCTTCCCGGCGCCGTTCCTGGCCCTGTCGCAGGCCGGGCCCGAAGTCGCCGACAAGGTGCGCGGCTACCTGGCGGCGCTGGCGCTGTCGCTGCCGGCCTCGCTGCTGTTCACGGTGTACCGCGGCTTCAACGTGGCCGTGTCGCGGCCCAAGGCCGTGATGGCGCTGCAGATCGGCGGCCTGGCGCTGAAGCTGCCGCTGTCGGTGCTGCTGATCTTCGGCGTGCCGGCGCTGGGCATCCCGCCGCTGGGCGTGCTGGGCTGCGGCATCGCCACCGCCATCGCGATGTGGGCGCAGCTGCTGGGCGCCGTGCTGGTGCTGCGGCGCGACCCGTTCTACGGCCGCTTCGCGCTGCTCGGCCGCGGCCTGGACCTGCCCGACCGCCGCGCCCTGCTGGCCCAGCTGCGGCTGGGGCTGCCGATGGGCGCCACGATCCTGGTGGAGGTGTCGGGCTTCACGTTCATGGCGCTGTTCATCGCGCGGCTGGGCACCACGCCGGTGGCCGGGCACCAGATCGCGGCCAACCTGGTGTCGCTGCTGTTCATGCTGCCGCTGGCCATCGCCAACGGCACCAGCACGCTGGTGGCGCAGCGCATCGGTGCGCTGGACCTGGCCGACGCGCGCCGGCTCGGCTGGCACGGCCTGGCCGTGGGCACGGCCATCGCCGCCGTGCTGGGCGGCGCGGTGTTCCTGGGGCGCGAGGCCGTGGTGGCGCTGTACGCCCGCGACGCCGCGGTGGTGGCGGCGGCGCTGCCGCTGCTGGCCTACGTGGCGCTGTTCCACGTCGCCGATGCCGCGCAGACCATCGCCGCGTTCGTGCTGCGCGCCTGGCGCATCGCCACCATCCCGCTGCTGGTGAACGCCACGGCGTTGTGGGGCGTGGGGCTGGGCGGCGGGTTCGCGCTTGCCTTCGGCGGCCACGCCTGGGTGCCGCTGGCGTGGCGCGGCGCGGCCGGCTTCTGGACCGCCGCCACCGCCGGCCTGGTGCTGACCGCACTGGCGCTCACCGGCCTGCTGGCGCACGTGCTGCGCCGGCAGCGCGCGGCTTGACGGGCCCGGCGCCGCGCGCTCAGGCCAGCGGCAGGGCCAGCGTGAAGCAGCTGCCGCCGCCTGCGCGCGGCGTGCAGCGCACGCTGCCGCCGTGGCGTTCGGCGATCTGCCGCACCAGGGCCAGGCCGAGACCGACGCCGCCTTCGCGTTCGGCATGGCCGGGCAGGCGGAAGAAGGGCTCGAAGATGCGCTCGCGCTGGGCCTCGGGCACGCCGGGGCCGCGGTCGAGCACACGCAGCTCCACCTGCCTGCGGCTCTCGGCGGCCACCACCGCCACTTCCACCTCGACCGCGTCGCCCCCGTAGCGCCGCGCGTTTTCCAGCAGGTTGCGCAGCGCGCGGCGCAGCAGGCGTTCGTCGCCGAGCAGCGTGACGTCGGCGCCGTGCGCGCCGGCCTGCACGCGCGCGGCTTCCTCGGCGGCCAGCGCCAGCAGCTGCACGGGGTCGCGCCGGTCCAGCGTGGTCGTGGCGTCGAGCCGGCTGGCGAGCAGGACCTCCTCGACCAGCGCGTCGAGCTCGGCGATGTTGGCGTCGATCTCGCGCTGCAGCGCCGCGCGCTGCTCGGGCGCCGCGTCTTCGGCCATCGACACCGCCATCTTCAGCCGCGCCAGCGGCGAGCGCAGCTCGTGGCTGGCGTTGGCCAGCAGGCTCTGGTGCGAGCGCAGCAGCACCTCGATGCGGCCGGCGGCGCGGTTGAAGCTGGCGCCGAGCGCGGCCACCTCGTCGCGCCCGTCCTCGGCCACACGCTGCTGCAGGTTGCCGGCGCCGAAGGCCTCGACGCCGCGCTTGAGCGCCTCGAGCCGCCGCGTCAGGCGCCGCACCACCGGCCAGGCGCCGGCGGCCACGGCCGCGAACAGCACCAGCAGCAGCGCGGCCAGGCCGATGCCGCCTTCGGGCAGCCCGGGCGGCAGCCAGGGCAGCAGCCGCGGCGGCGGCGCTGCCGCGCCGTCCGGGCTGCCGGGGGCGGGCCCGCGGCGCAGCGCCAGCGGCCGCAGCACCCACAGCGTGCGGCCATCGTCCAGGCGGATCGGCACCGCGCGCCCGACCGTGCTGCCTTCGGCCTCGCGCAGCAGGTAGCTGTCGGAGATGGCGATGCGCTGCCCGCCGCCGTCTTCCAGCGCCATCGGCAGGCGCAGGCGCTGCGACCAGTCGCGCAACGCCGCTGCCTGGTCCTCGGGCGGTGCATCGGCGCCGGGCAGCGAGCGCTGCAGCAGCTCGGCCCAGGCCGCCACGCGGTTCTGCGCCGAGCGCTCGAAACGCTGGCGTTCCTGGTCGAGATGGTTCTGCAGCAGCCAGCCCGAGACCAGCGCGAACAGCGCCAGCGCCGCCACCACGGTGACGTAGATGCGCAGGTACAGGTTGCGCATCGGCGGGCTACTGGTCGGCGTCCTGCTTCTTCGCGAAGACGTAGCCCGCGCCGCGCACCGTGAGCACGCGCTTGGGGTTCTTCGGGTCGTCTTCGATGACGGCGCGGATGCGCGAGATGTGCACGTCGATGCTGCGGTCGAAGGCCTCCAGCGGGTGGCCCTTCAGCGCGTCCATGATCTGGTCGCGGCTGAGCACGCGGCCCGGGCTCTGCGCCAGCACCACCAGCAGGTCGAACTGGTGGCTGGTGAGGTCGCAGGCGATGCCGTCCAGCCGTGCCTGGCGGGCGCCCAGATCGACCTCGAGGCGGCCGAAGGTGAGCACGTCGTCACCGGCCGGCTCGGGCGTGGCGCGGCGCAGCAGCGCCTTCACGCGTGCCAGCAGCTCGCGCGGCTCGAAGGGCTTGGGCAGGTAGTCGTCGGCGCCGAGCTCGAGGCCGACGATGCGGTCCATCGGCTCGCCGCGGGCCGTCAGCATCAGCAGCGGCAGGCGGCGCGTGCGCGCATCGGCGCGCAGCTCGCGCGTGAGGTCCAGGCCGTCGCCGTCGGGCAGCATCAGGTCGAGCAGCAGCGCATCGTACGGGCGCGCCTTGAGCTGCTCGCGCCCGGCGTGCAGCGAGCCGGCGGCGTCGACCTCGTAGCCGTTGCGGCGCAGGTAGTCGCCGACCAGCGCGGTCAGCCGGGAGTCGTCGTCGATCAGCAGCAGTCGGCTCATCGGTGCGGGCTTTCGAATGCAAAAAACGCTCCGTAGCCCGAGAGCTGCGGAGCGAAGGCCTGGAGAGGGACGTCAGGCCACAGGAGGAACCGGTTCCAGGATAGCGGCAATCCCTGCCGCGGTTCAGCGCGGGGCGGGGCGCTGCAGCGACTCGCGTTCGCTGCGGTGGCGCTCCATCATCGCGCGGCGCTCGGCCATCTGCGTGGCCATCTTCTGGCGTTGTTCGGCGCTGAGCACGCGGCTGGCGTCCAGCAGGGCCTGCATCTGGCGCTTGCTGGCCTGATCGTGGCGGGCCAGCATCTGCTGGCGCAGGTCTTCGACGGCGCGGGCGTCCACGGTCGGGGCCGCCAGCAGCTGCATCAGCTGCGCCTGCTGGTCGCGGCTCGCGCCGTGCTGGGCCCGCATGTCCTCGCGCGCGGCCTGCAGGATGGCCTGCACCTGGCTGCGCTGTTCGGCGCTGGCGCCGGCGGCGTCGAGCATGCGTTCGATCTGACCGAAGCCCTGCTTGCCGTGGTGCGCGCCGCCGGGGCCGTGGGGCGCGGCTTGCGCCGCGAGCGTCCACGCTGCACCGATGGCCAGCACCAGCGTGGCCACGGTCAGCCGCAACGGGAGCCCCGTGCGGGGCTGGAGGGTCTGGGTCGGTGTCTTCATGGCGGCTCCGCGGGGTTGCACGATGGAACGGACTGTGCGCCGCCGGGGTGTCGGCCGCTTGCGCGGCGGGTAAAGAACTGTTGCCTCGGCGGCAGGGTCCGGGCGCCGCGCGGCCCGGCGTGCGTGGTCAGGGCGTCGTGGCTTCGGCGGGGTCCACCCGCACCAGCCGGCGCTGCAGCCGGAAGCCGGGCATCGCGCTGTCCAGGTCCAGCCGCAGCAGGGTGCCGCTGTGCCGGTCGATGACGATCGCGCCATCGAGCCGGCGGCTGTCGTCGCCGCGCTGCGCGTCGCCGAAGAGCTCGATCACCACGGCCTCGAAGCGCCGTCCGTCCAGCCACTGCGGCCCGATGGCGACGACCTGGCCGCGCACGCGGGCCCGGGCCAGCGGGTCGCCGACCACGACGATGTCGCCCGACAGCACCTGGCCCAGCGCGGGTTCGTGGCGCAGCAGGCGCGGCCAGGCGAAGCTGCCATCGGGTGCGCGCGTGACGTTGCCGGCGCGGTCCTGCCGCCACGGCTGCCCGCCGCCGGGCCGGCGCAGCCGGAACTCGATCTCGTCGCGGCGCAGCGCCAGCACCTGCAGCGTGGTGACGGTGGTGTCGGCCTGGCGCGTCCCGGTGCGGTCTTCGTACACCAGGCGTTCGCCCACCGCCACCGGCAGCGCGGCGGCACGCGCGGCCGGCAGGTCGGCGGCCGGGGGCGGGCAGCCACGCTCGCGTGCGGCCGTGCGCAGGGCCTCGAAGCGGCCCTTCAGGCGGGCCAGGTCCCGGGCCTCCAGGCCGTCGGGCCGCAGCGCCAGCAGCGCCGGCCAGAACACGGCGACGCCGACGCCGAGCGCCACGATGTTGTTGCCCACGCGCTGGTCGACGTCGTAGGCGAGGTCGGCCGCGCGCTGCTGCACGGCGTCGAGTTCGTCGTCGATGCGGGCGCAGTCCCAGAGCGCGAACTCGGCCGCGCTGGTCGGCAGCGGCTGCACGTCGACCGCGCGCGTGGCGCAGCCGCCCAGCAGCAGGGCGCACAGCGGCGCCAGCAGCGCGCGGGCAGGACTGGCGGGCCGGAGAAGCCGGGAACGGGTCATGGCGGCGCGCATTGTGCCCCGGCGCAGGCGCCTGCGACCGTGCGCCGGAGCACCCGCGCCGCCCGTGGCGGCGTCACTGCGCCGCGGACGCCGCCTGCTGGCGCTTCTCGGCCATGCGGGCGGCCGCGCGCGGGCGCTTCTCGGCGAAGCGCTGCTTCGCGGCGGCCTGCTGCTCGGGCGTCATCGCGTCCCACTTCTGCCGGGCGCGTTCCTTGGCGGCGGCCTTCTGCTCGGGCGTCATGGCGTCCCACTTCTCCTTCATCGCGGCACGCCGCTCCGGCGAGGGGCTGGACGCCGCCGTGCCTGCGGGCTGCTGGGCGGCGGCGGAGGCGGCCAGCCCGAGGCCGGTGACGGCGGCCAGGGCGGCGGCCAGGGTGGAAACCAGGGTCTTCTTCATCGGGGGCTCCTGAACAAGCGGGGTGCGCCGGGGTGCGGCGCTGCACGGACAGGGGTTCAATGCCTGCACAGGCGTGAGCGTTGACGCGGCAGGCGCGGGCATCGATGAAGCGGCTGCAAAGATTTGTGTCGGCCCCGACCCGGCCCCGCCGCAGCGTTCACTCGCGCGGCTCGCCCCTGCGGTTCACGGTGATCGTCGGCCCCGGCGCCTCGCGCAGTTGCACGCGGTGGTTGTCGCCGCGGAAGCGGTAGCTGACGTCCCAGTAGTCGGTGGGGCGCGGCCCCGGCGCGTCGGCGCAGCGGCGCACGTCCTGCGTCGCGACCTGCGGGCCCTGCTGCGCGCGCCCGACCTGCGACCCCACTGCCGCGCCGGCGACGACGCCGCCCACGGTGGCCAGGTCGCGGCCGCTGCCGCTGCCGATCTGGTGGCCGAGCACGCCGCCCAGCACGGCGCCGATCACGGCACCAGGCACGCGGGCGTCGCTGCGGCGCTCCTCGACGTCCTGGCGCTCCATCCAGCAGCGCTGCTCGGCCGGGCCGCGCACGGCACGCGCGCTCAGCACGTTGGCCTCGTACAGCCGCTCGTCGGGGCGGCGGCGCCAGCGCGGGTCGCTGCGCTGGCCGTCGTGGATGGCGTAACGGTCGTCGCGGCCCATGCGCTCGTCGCGGACGGCGCGCTCTTCCTCGCGCTGCTCCTGGCGCGCCTCGCTGAGGCGCCGCACCGACGAGACGCGGTCCTGCATCCCCATCGCCGCCAGCGTCGGGTAGCTGCCGGGCCGCAGTTCGACGCACTGGCCGCCGTAGTTGCTGTGCTGGCACACCTGCCAGCGGCCGCCGTCGACGCGGATCGACGACGCACGGTCGTTGAAGCCGCGGTCGCCGAAGCTGGGCTCGGCGTCGTCGACCCGCAGGCTGCGACCGCCGAAGTCCTCGTTCTCGTAGAAGACCACCTGTGCCGCGGCACCGCCGGCCAGGGCCAGCAGCAGGGTGGTCAGCATGAGTCTTTGTGGGTGGCGCATCGCGGCTCCTGGAGTTGTCTCGGGTGAGTCTGTGCACTGTGCGCCGCGGCGGTGCCGGGCGGCAGCGGACGCAGCCGCCCGCCGGTGTAGGCGGCGGCCCACACGCCGGCGCGGTGCAGTCCCGATGGCGCGGGCCGCGGCCATGCCCCAGACTCCACCGGGCCAGCCGCCTGGACGCCCGCCGCCCGCATGCCCGAAATCAAGACCTATCTCGTCGAAGACAGCCCGCTCATCCGCGATGACCTCGTGGCCACGCTGGAAGAGCTGACGCCCGTGCACGTGGTGGGCAGCGCCGACAACGAAGGCACCGCGCTGCAGTGGCTGCAGCAGCCGGGGCAGCGGGTCGACCTGGTCATCATCGACCTCTTCCTGCGCGGCGGCTCGGGCCTGGGCGTGCTGCGCGCGCTGGCGGCGATGCCGTCGCCGGCCAGGCTGGTGGTGCTGAGCAACTACGCCACGCCGGCGATGCGCCAGACCTGCCTGGCGCTGGGTGCCGACGGCGTGTTCGACAAGTCCACCGAGATCGACGCGTTGATCGGCTACTGCGGCCGCATCGCAGGCGGGCAGGGCGCCACCACGCCCGCTACTGGATGAGGCCGCGTTTCATCGCGTAGTAGGTGAGGTCGCTGTTCGAGGCCAGCTGCAGCTTGTCCATCACGCGGCTGCGGTAGGTGCTGACGGTCTTCACGCTCAGGCTCAGGCTGTCGGCGATGTGGCCGATGGTCTCGCCGCGCGCCAGCCGCAGGAAGACCTGCAGCTCGCGCTCGGACAGCTGCTTGTGCGGTGCCTGGTCGCCGGCCGGCCCCGCGTTGCCGGCCAGGCCCTCGGCCAGCTGCTCCGCGACCCCGGCGCTGATGTAGCGGCGCCCGCGCTGCACCGTGCGGATCGCCAGCACGATCTCCTCGGGCTCGCAGTCCTTGTTCAGATAGCCGCTGGCACCCAGGCGCAGCAGGGTCGTGGCGTAGTGCGCCTCGGGGAAGCCGCTGAGGATCAGCACCGGCAGCGTCGGCGCGCGGGCGCGGATGGCAGCCAGCGCGTCGATGCCGCTGTGGCCGGGCATCGCGATGTCCATCACGATGACGTCGACGTCGCCGCGGCGCAGCAGCTCCAGGACCTCGTTGCCGCTGGCGGCTTCGGCCACGACGCGGAAGTCGGCCTGCTCGGCCAGGTACTGCCGCAGCCCGGCGCGCACGAGTGCGTGGTCGTCGACGATGGCGATGTGGATCATGGCGGGCTGCGGTGCATGGGCGCATGATGCGCCTTTGCGCGGCAGCCGGGAGGGGCACGCATGTCCTGGATGCCGACGCTGGCCTTGTGCGCGCTGCTCGCGCTGCTGCTGCTTCTGCGCCGCCGCCTGCGTGGCGCGGCGCAGCGGCGCGACGACGAGCTGGCACGGCGCACGGTGGAGCTCACCGCGCTCACGCGGCACCTGCTGCATGCGCGCGAGGACGAGCGCCACCGCCTCGCCCGCGAGCTGCACGACGAGCTGGGCGCGCTGCTGACCTCGGCCAAGCTCGACGTGGCGCGGCTGCGGTCGCGCCTGGCCGGCGGCGCGCCCGAGGCACTGGACCGCCTGCAGCACCTGAACACCACGCTCGACAGCGTCGTGGCGCTGAAGCGGCGCGTGATCGAGAACCTGCACCCCACGGCGCTGCAGCACCTGGGGCTGGTGCTGACGCTGCAGATCCTGCTGCGCGAGTTCGCCGATGCCTCGGGCCTGCAGGTGCATGCCGACCTGCAGCCGGTGGACTTGTCGCCCGACAACGCGCTGGTCGTCTACCGGCTGGTGCAGGAGGCCGTCAACAACATCGCCAAGCACGCGCAGGCACGGCAGCTGTGGGTGGCGCTGGAGCCGCACGGCACACAGGTGCGGGTGCAGGTGCGCGACGACGGCGTCGGCTTCGACGCCGCGGCGCCGCTGCACTCGGCCTTCGGGCTGGTGGGCATGCGATTCCGCATCGAGGCGGCTTCGGGCACGCTGCGGGTGCAGTCGACGCCCGGGGCCGGCACGCGGCTGGAGGCGCTGCTGCCGGCAGCGCCGCAGCCGGCATAGGGCGCTGTCCTACAGCCGCGCGTGGCGCCAGCCGATCCCGCCGGCCGCGCGCGGCCGGCAGACTCGGTGCTCCGCAGCGGCCTGCTGCGCACCACCGAAAGCCCCGCATGCTGCACTACGCCATCGTCTTCTTCGTCATCGCGCTGATCGCCGCGCTGTTCGGCTTCGGTGGCATCGCCGCCGGTGCCGTCGGCATCGCGAAGATCCTCTTCGTGGTGTTCCTGGTGCTGGCCGTCGTCAGCTTCCTGTTCGGCCTGTTGCGCAACGGCTGACCGCCGCCTGCCGGCATGCACACGTCCCCACCCATCCCCTCCACCTCGAAAGCCACCATGAACCCCGACCGCATGAACGATCCGATCAACCAGGCCATCGACGGCGCCCTGCCGCCCGTGCACCACACCGTGGACGCGGTGGCCGACCTCGCGCGCCGCGGCGCGCACGCGCTGGGCGACAGCGCCGAGGCGGTGCGCCAGCGTGCCGAGCTCGGCTGGGGCAGCGCGCGCGAGAAGGCGATCGCCGCCTCGGACAGCGCGCGCCACACGATCCGAGACGACCCGCTCAAGTCGGTGCTGATCGCCGCCGCCACCGGCGCCGCGCTGATGGCGCTGGTGCACCTGATGTCGCGCCCGCGCGAACGCTGATCCACCCGGACCCGCACCATGCTGCACCGCTTGTTCCGTCTGGCGACGACACGCCCCGACCTGCTGGCCGAGCACGCCGGCGCCTACCTGGCGCTGGTGGGCGACGAAGCCGCGGTGCTGGGCACCCGCTGGCGGCAGCAGGCGGTGCTGCTGGCGGCCGCGCTGGCGGCCGCTTCCGTGGCCGTCACGCTGGGCGGGGTGGCGCTGCTGTTCTGGGCCAGCCTGCCGGTGGCGGCCATGCCGGCGCCGTGGCTGCTGCTGCTGGTGCCGCTGGCGCCGACCGCGGTGGCCGTCGCCTGCCTGGCGCGCCTGCTGGCCACGCCGGCGGCGGCACCGTTCGACAACCTGCAGCAGCAGTGGCGCGCCGACGCCGCGATGCTGCGTGCGGCCGGCGGGGAGGCTGCCCGATGACGCCACCCCCGGGCGAACGCCTGGCGGCTTCACGCGAGCGACTGCGACAGGCCCTGTCGCCGCCAGCCGGCGGTGCCGCGCCCGAGGGCGGCGTGCTGCTCGCCGCGGCGCTGGCGCGCAATGCAGCCGGCCTGCTGGTGCAGCGTCATCCGCTGGCCACCGTCGGCGCGGCGGCGCTGGCCGGCGCGGTGCTGCTGCGCTGGCGCCCCTGGCGCGGCCTGCTGCGGCCGGCGCTGCTGGCCGGTGCGCTGCCGCTGCTGCTGCGGCTGGCGTTGCGCGTGCCGCCGGGCCTGTGGACTCAGCTGCTCGGGCAGCGGTCGAAGAAGGCGTAGCCCGTCTGTTCGCGCTTGGCGTGGTACATCGCCGCGTCGGCGTGCTTCATCAGCACCCCGGCGGTGCTGCCGTCGGTGGGGGCCACCGCGATGCCGATGCTGGCCCGCACGCAGAGCTGCAGGTCGCCGATCTTCAGCGGCGTGGACACCGCGTCGAACAGCTTGCAAGCCACGTGGCCGAGCTGGTCGCGGCTGCCGGCCTCGGCCAGCAGGCAGGCGAACTCGTCGCCGCCGATGCGGCTGACCACGTCCTCGCTGCGCATCGCACGCGCCAGACGCAGCGCGACGATGCGCAGCAACTCGTCGCCGACGTCGTGACCGTGGCGGTCGTTGATGGGCTTGAAGCCGTCCAGGTCCAGGTACAGCACGGCCGGGAGATGCCGCGGCCCGTCGGGAGCGGCCAGCGCCCGATCCAGGCGTTCGTGGAAGAAGCTGCGGTTGGGCAGGGCGGTGAGCTCGTCGTGCTGGGCACGGTGGCGTTCGCGCCGGCCCGCGGCCCGCGCGCCGGCCAGGTCGGCGCCCAGGCGCTGCGCACGGTCCTCGGCGTCGCGCAGCGCGTCCTGCAGGTGGGCCAGGCGGCTGGCCGGCGGCGCCAGCATGCGCTGCAGCTGCTCCAGCGCCTGCACGCAGTCGAGCACGCCGGTCTGGATGCCGCTGGCCAGCGCATGCAGCTGCGGGTCGCACTCGGCCTGCAGCTGGCTGCCTGCCACCATGCGCAGCCGCATCAGCACCGCGTCGAACAGCGCGGTCCAGTCGGTGTACGGAATGTGCTGCGCCAGGAACGGCGCGCCGGGCGCGCTGCCGTGGGGTGCCAGGCGGCGTCCGGATGCTGTGGTCATGCTGCTTCCAGGGTGGGTGCCCGTCATGGTCGACGTGCCTGTGAGCGTAGGTGTCGGACAGCAGGAGTGCAGTGCGCTGGCGCACAAAGCAGCGATGTTGCTGCGCGTCGGGGATGCACGGCGCGCAGCGGCCTCACGGGCGGTCGGCCTCGTAGCAGGCGCAGGCCGCGGCCTCCAGGCCGGCGCGGTCCAGCACCTGCAGGTCGCCGCGGTGGTAGTGGATCAGGCCCTGGCGCTGCAGCCGGCCGGCCGCCACGGTGATGCCCACGCGGCGTGCGCCCAGCAGCAGCGCCAGCGCCTCGTGCGTGACGTGGAAGTGGTCGGCGTCGGCGCGGTCGTGGCACATCAGCAGCCAGCGCGCCAGGCGGGGGCCGATCTGGTGCACGTGCAGGCAGCCCGCGGTGGAGGCCAGCTGCATCATCAGCCGGGCGATGTACAGCTGCAGGCCGCCGCGTAGTGCCGCGCTGTGGTCCAGCACGTCGCGGAAGTCGACCCGGCCGACGCGCCAGGCCATGCCCGGGGACTGCACCAGCGCACGCTGTGGCGCCGCCAGCACGCCGAGCGCGAGCTGCACGCCGAGCATGCCCTCCGACCCCACCAGGGCCACGGCCAGGCCGGTCTGGTCGTCGATCTGCTCCAGCAGCGCGACGAATCCGGTGTTCACGAAGTAGACGTGGCGGATGGCCTCCGCACGCTCGTGCAGCACCTGCGCCGCCAGCAGCGGCACGTGTTCGGCCTTGCGCAGCAGCCGCGCGCGGTCCTGGCGCGGCAACTGGTCGATCAGTCGGTTCTCGGGCTCGGACACGCGGCGGCTTTCAGGGGGGCGGACGACCCGTGCAGTCTGGCGCCCGCCCACGCCCGCGACTGTCTGCCAGCGCACATGACGCTGCCAGTGCGATCAGGTGGCGACGCGGTCCGGCAGCAGCCGCTCGTATTCGGTCTTCACGACCGGGTAGCACTCGCAGGTGCGGGCTTCCAGCCCCGGCCGGTCGAGCACCGTGATGTGGCCGCGCGCATAGCGGATCAGTCCCAGCTTCTGCAGCTTCAGCGCCGCCTCCGTGACGCCCTCGCGGCGCACGCCCAGCATGTTGGCGATCAGCTCCTGCGTCATCTGCAGCTCCGGGCCGCGCAGCCGGTCCAGGCTCAGCAGCAGCCAGCGGCACAGCTGCTGATCGAGCGAGTGGTGGCGGTTGCACACGGCGGTCTGCGCCATCTGCGTGATCAGCGCCTGCGTGTAGCGCAGCAGCAGGTGCATCGTCGGTCCGGCGCGGTTGAACTCCGCCTTGATCGCCGCCGCGCGCAGGCGCAGCCCGCGCCCGGCGCTCTGCACGACGGCGCGGCTGGGCGTGGTCTCGCCGCCCATGAACAGCGCGATGCCGACCACGCCTTCGTTGCCGACGACGGCGATCTCGGCCGAGGCGCCGTTCTCCATCACGTACAGCAGCGAGACGATGGAGGTGGTGGGGAAGTAGACGTGGCTCAGCGGGCGGCCCGACTCGTACATCACGTGGCCGAGCGGCATGTCGACCCACTCCAGCTGCGGCTGCACGCGTGCCCAGTCCGCCGGTGGCATGGACCGGAGCAGGCAGTTGCGCATCGGATCGTCGTCGACCGGGTTCATCGGTGGGGACCTTCGTTCTTGCGCCAGGGGGCAGCCGACCCGGCTGGTCGGCATCACGCAGGGCGTCGATTTTTCACTATAGGCGCAGCAGCGGACGGCTTCTGTGCGTCAGCGCACAGACCGGTGCTGCTGCCGGGGCCGCGGCCCCTGCGTGCGCGACGGTCTGCCAGCGCACAGACGCCGCGCGCAACGCGGCCTACAACCCAGGTCGACAACGGTGCCGGAAGGCGCTGCTGGCCCTGCTCCACTCCCAACAAGGCTCTGCCATGACCACACCTCTTCCGCTGCACAGCCTGGCACTCGCCGCGCTGGCCTGTCTGTTCGCCGTCCCGGCGTCGGCGCAGGACAGCTACAACTACTTCGGCCTCGGCGCCGGACAGTCGCGCTCGCGCATCGACGAACTGCGCTCGGCCGAAGGGCTGCTCGGCAACAACGGCCCGACCATCGTCGACCTGCAGCGCGACAGCAAGGACGTCAGCTACAAGCTGTTCCTGGGCCGCCAGTTCAACCGCTACTTCGGTGTCGAGGCCGGCTACTTCCAGCTCGGCGAGTTCACCTACCGCGCCACCACGGTGCCGGACGGCACGCTGGACGGCCGCCTGAAGGTGCAGGGCGCCAACGTCGACGCCGTGCTCACGCTGCCGCTGGGCGAGACCTTCTCGCTGCTCGGCCGCGCCGGCGTGCAGTACGCGCGCGTGCGCAACAACATCGCCGGCACCGGCGCGGCCACGGTGGCCAACACCACGCCCAGCCAGCGCGAGATGAACCCGAAGATCGGCGTCGGCCTGCAGGCGGCGCTGGGCAGCGCGGTGCTGCTGCGTGCCGAACTCGAGCGCTACCGCATCGCGGATGCGCTGGGCAAGAGCGGCAACGTCGACATGGCGTCGGTGAGCCTGGTGTTCCCGTTCGGCCGCAGCGCCGCGCCGGCGCCGCGTGCCGAGGCGCCGGCGCCCTACGTGGCCCCGGTGGCGATGACCGCCCCGGCACCGGCGCCCGCGCCGGTGATGGCGGTGGTGGAGCCGCCTCCGCCCGTGGTGGTGCAGGCCCCGGCGCCGCCGCCGGCGCCGCGCCGGGTCAGCTTCTCGGCCGAGTCGCTGTTCGGCTTCGACAAGAGCACCGTGCGCCCCGAAGGCATGCAGGCGCTGGATGGCTTCGCGAAGGAACTGGACGGCACGGAGTACGTGACGATCAACGTCGAAGGCCACACCGACCGCATCGGCACGGCGGCCTACAACCAGACGCTGTCGCTGGAGCGCGCCGATGCCGTGAAGGCCTACCTGGTCGGTTCCGGCCGCATCCCGGCGGGCAAGATCAGCACGGTGGGCAAGGGCGAGTCGATGCCCGTCACCCAGGCCGCCGACTGCAAGGGCAACCAGCAGAACGCCCGGCTGGTGGCCTGCCTGCAGCCGGACCGCCGTGTCGAGATCGAAGTGATTGGCACACGCTGACCCACCCCACGGCGCACAGCGCTGGCGCACGTCCTCGCTCGGCGACAGCACCGACACCTCGCCGGGTGAGCTGCAACAGCTGGGCGAGCATGTGCACCAGTGCCGCGGCCGCCTGGCCGGGCTGCGCTGCAGCCTGGAGGCGGTGCATGGCTTCGTGGCCGCACGCTTCGTGACGACGCTCGTGATCGCCGCACTGGCGCTGGGCTTGCTCGCCTGGATGGCGTAACGCATGCGCAGCGTCTGGCGGCGCCAGCTGCCCACGGCGTCCCCCGACCTGCTGGCGCTGCTGGACGGGCGCGGCAGCGTGCTGCAGCCGCCGCTGCGGGCCGAGATCTTCGGCCCGCAGCGGCTGGCGCAGCACGCGCGCAGCCTGGGCCTGGCGCAGCACGCCGCGCCGGTGCGCTGGCCGCGTGCGGCCTTCTTCCCGCGGCTGCGCAGCAATGTCGGCGCGCTGCGCGCCGCGCACCGCTTCATCGGCCGCCAGGCCGCGGCCGGGCACGACATCAGCCCGGCGGCGGAATGGCTGCTCGACAACTTCCACCTCATCGAGGCGCAGCTGGCGGAGATCCACGCCGCGCTGCCGCGCCGCTACTACCGCGCGCTGCCGATGCTGCAGGGCGAGCCGCTGGACGGCCTGCCGCGCATCTACGGTGTGGCCTGGGCCTTCGTCGCACACACCGACAGCGCCTTCGACGAAGACCTGCTGGTGCACTTCCTGCAGGCCTACCAGCAGACCCGCGAGCTGCGCCTGGGCGAGATGTGGGCGCTGCCGACGACGCTGCGCGTGGTGCTGATCGAAAGCCTGCGCCGCCTGGCCGAGCGGCTGGCCACGCACAAGGCGGCGCGCGAAGCCGCCAACCTCGTGTGCGACGCCATCGACCGCTGGCCGGTGGAGACGCTGCAGTCGCTGCTCCTGGCGCTGGAGCGCCGCGGAGCCGGCGCGGTGTTCCTGGTGCAGATGGCACACCGGCTGCAGGACGGCACCAGCCACACCACCAGCCACGACACCGCCCACGGCGGCGGCGGCGACCCGCCCCCGACCGGCCTGCCCGGCCCCGACGCCGTGCTGGCCTGGCTGCACACCGCGCTGCCGATGCCGTCGGCCGCGCAGGCGCAGCTGCAGGCCGACCAGACGGCCGACAACCTGAGCGTCAGCAACGCCGTCAACTCGCTGCGCGCCATCGGCGACGCCGACTGGGCGGACATCGTGGGCCGCAGCAGCGCGCTGATGCAGCGCCTGCTCTGCGCCCCCGCCTTCGAGGCCGAACATGCCATGACGCGGGCGCAGACGCTGCGCCGCGTGGAGCGGCTGGCGCGGCGCAGCGGTCGCAGCGAGCTCGCGGTGGCGCAGGCCCTGCTGGCGCTGATGCAGCAGGGCCCGCCCGGACAGCCGGCGGCGCACTGGCTCGCGGGCCCGGGCCGCCCGGCGCTGACCCAGGCGCTGGGCCTGGACGAGCGCATGGCCGCCACGGCGCGCGTGCTCGCCCGCCGGGCGCTGCTGCCGGCCTACCTGGCGACGCTGCTGCTGGGCACGGCGGGGCTGGTGGCCTGGTTCCAGCGCAGCGCCGGGGTCGGCGACTGGGGCTGGCTCGGCGCGCTGCTGCTGGTGCTGCCGGCCTCGGAAGCGGTGGTGGCGGTGCTGCACCGGCTGATCGGCGAATCGCTGCCGCCCGGCCACCTGCCGCGGCTGGCGCTGGGCAGCGGCATCCCGGCCGAGCACCGCGTGCTGGTGGTGGTGCCGGCGCTGCTGACCGACGCCGACGGCGTGCGCGCGCTGGTGCACCGGCTGCTGCTGCACCACCTGGCCAACCCCGAGCGCCACGCGCAGTTCGCGCTGCTGGGCGACGGCGCCGATGCCGTCACCGAACACCTGCCGGGCGACGCCGCGCTGCAGTCGGTGGCGCTGGCGGCGCTGGCGGCGCTGAATGCCGCGCACGGCAACGGCGACGCCCTGGCGCCGCGCTTCATCCTGCTGCAGCGGCCGCGCCGCTTCAGCAGCAGCGAGCAGCGCTGGATCGGCTGGGAACGCAAGCGCGGCAAGCTCGAAGCGCTGCTGCGCCACCTGGCCGTGGGACCGACCGACGACTTCATCGACTTCGGCGCCGCCTCGTGCACCGCCGCCGACACGCGCTACGTCGTCACGCTCGACGCCGACACGCAGCTGCCGCCGGGCCGGCTGCGCGAACTGGTGGGCGTGGCCGCGCACCCCTGCAACACGCCGCGGCTGGACAGCGCCGGGCGCCGCGTGGTGGCCGGCCACGGCATCCTGCAGCCGCGCGTGGCCACGCCGCTGGCGCCGCGCGCGCAGCGCACCGTCTTCCACTGGCTGTTCGCCGGGCACA
Organism: Rubrivivax soli; assembly: GCF_049810355.1. Classification (GTDB taxonomy): domain Bacteria; phylum Pseudomonadota; class Gammaproteobacteria; order Burkholderiales; family Burkholderiaceae_C; genus Rubrivivax. Next base: position 1,892,849 of record NZ_CP187368.1, on the reverse strand, counting down.
GCGGCATCGACCCCTACAGTGCCGCCAGCTCCGAGGTCTACCAGGACCTGTTCGACCAGGGCAGCTTCAGCGGCAAGGGCCTGCTGCACGTGCAGGCCATGCACCGCGTGCTCGGCGGCCGGCTGCCGGACGAGCAGGTGCTCAGCCACGACCTGCTCGAAGGCGCGCTGCTGCGCTGCGCCGTCGTCAGCGACATCACGCTGCTGGAGGACGCCCCGTTCCACGCCGACGTCGCCGCGGCGCGCGTGCACCGCTGGACCCGCGGCGACTGGCAGCTGATCCCGCTGCTGCTGCAGCCGCGGCGGCTGGCCATCGGTGCACTCAACCGCTGGAAGATGCTCGACAACCTGCGCCGCTCGCTGGTGCCGCCGGCGTCGCTGGCGCTGCTGCTGCTGGCCTTCGCCGGCCACGTGCTGGCGCCGGCGGCGGCGCTGGCGCTGGTGTTCGCGGCCTTCGCCGCCGGGCCGCTGCTGGGTGCGCTGGCCGGGCTGGCGCCGGCGCGCGACGACGTGGCGCCGCGCCGCTTCTACCCGGTGGCGCTGGCCGAGCTGCTGCGCGCCGCGGCGGGCGGGCTGTGGCAGCTGCTGCAGCTGCCGGGGCAGTCGCTGCGCGCGCTGGACGCGATCGGCCGCGCGCTGTGGCGCCAGGCGGTGAGCCGGCGCCTGCTGCTGCAGTGGACCTCCAGCGCCGCGGTGCAGGCCGCGGCCGGCAGCGGCTGGCGCACGCTGCTGCGCCGGCACCGGCACGAGTCGCTGCTGGCGCTGCTGGCGCTGGCGCTGCTGCTGCTGGCCGGCACCCCGTGGCCGTGGGCGGCCGCGGCGCTGTGCGCGGCCTGGGCGCTGGCGCCGCTGGCCACCGCCGCCGCCAGCCGGCCGCAGGGCGCGGCGGCGGCGCTGCCGGCCGCGGACCGGCTGGCGCTGGACGCGGTGGCTCGCGACACCTGGCGCTTCTTCGAGCGCTGCGTCGGCCCCGCCGACCACCACCTGCCGCCCGACAACCTGCAGATCCTGCCGCACGAGATGCTGGCGCGCCGCACCTCGCCCACCAACATCGGCCTGTACCTGCTGGCCGCGGTGTGCGCGCGCCGCTTCGGCTGGATCGGCACGCAGGACCTGCTGGCGCGGCTGGAGGCCACGCTGGCGACGCTGCAGCGGCTGCCGCGCCACCGCGGCCACGTGCTGAACTGGATCGACACCGAGACGCTGGCGCCGCTGCTGCCGATGTACGTGTCGGCGGTGGACAGCGGCAACCTCAGCGGCCACCTGCTGGCGGTGGCCGCGGCCTGCCGCGAGCTGGCCCCCGCGCCCTACGACGACGCGCCGCTGCAGGCGCTGGCGGCGCTGCAGCAGCGGCTGGCCGGCAGCAGCGGCGTCGACGTGCGGCGCTGGCTGCACGAGGACATCGCGGCCACCGAGGCCTCGGCGGCGCTGGACCAGGACCGGCCGGCCGGCGCCGGCACGCGACTGCTGGCGCTGGCGGCCCTGTGCGAGGCGCAGGCCTGGGCGCCCGACTTCGCCTTCCTGTACCACCGCAAGCGCCACCTGCTGCACCTGGGCTACCGCGTCGCCGAGCAGCAGCTCGACGCCGGCTTCTACGACCTGCTGGCCTCGGAGTCGCGCCTGACCAGCCTGCTGGCCATCGCCAAGGGCGACGTGCCAGTGCGCCACTGGGCGGCGCTGGGCCGGCCGTTCTACGGCGTCGGCGGGCGCGCCGGGCTGCGTTCGTGGTCGGGCTCGATGTTCGAGTACCTGATGCCGTCGCTGGTGCTGGCCGAGCCGCCGGGCAGCGTGCTGCAGGGCGCGTGCGCCGCGGCGCTGGCCGAGCAGCAGGCCTTCGGCGCGGCGCAGCGCCTGCCCTGGGGCGTGTCGGAATCGGCCTATGCCGCGGCCGACCACACGCTGGCCTACCAGTACGCGCCGCAGGGCGTGCCGCGGCTGGCGCTGCGCCGCACGCCGATCGACGCGCTGGTGGTGGCGCCCTATGCCACCGCGCTGGCCGCGCCGCTGGCGCCGCACGGGGCATGGCGCAACCTCCAGGCGCTGGCCGCGCTGGGCGCGCGCGGGCGCTACGGCTTCATCGAGGCGCTGGACTTCTCGCCCGCACGGCAGCTCGCCGGCGACCGCGTCACGCCGGTGGCGACCTACATGTCGCACCACCAGGGCATGACCATCGTGGCGCTGGCCAACGTGCTGCTGGACGGCGTGGCGCAGCGCTGGGGCATGGCCGACCCGCACATCGAGGCCGTGGCGTCGCTCCTGCACGAGGCGGCGCCGCGCGAGGTGCCGCGCCTGCTGATGCCGGTGACGGGGCAGCAGCTGCCGGCCGAGCAGGGGTCCGTGCCGGCGCTGTGGCACGCGGTGCCGCCCGGCGACGCCGCGGTGCCGCCGACGCAGCTGCTGGGCAACGGCCGCTACGGCGTGACGCTGCGGCCCAACGGCGCCGGCGCCAGCCGCTGCGGCGCCGACGGCGTGACCCGCGAACGCGACGACGCGCTGCGCGACGCCCACGGCAGCTTCCTCTTCGTGCGCTGGGACCGCCACCCGGCGCTGACCTCGCTGACGCTGCACCCGGCGCCCGATCTCGAGGCCCACTACGGCTGCAGCTTCCACGCCGACCGCGTCGTCTTCGACACCGCGTGGCCGGCGCTGCAGGTGCAGACCACGGTGTGGGTCAGCCCCGAGGACGACATCGAGTTCCGCGAGGTCTGCCTGAGCAACCTCGACGGCCGCGAGATCGACATCGAACTCGTCAGCGCGATCGAGCCCACGCTGTGCCCGCCGCGGGCCGACGAGGCGCACCCGGCCTTCACCAAGCTGTTCCTCGGCACCCAGTGGTGGCCGGCGCAGCAGGCGCTGGTGTTCACGCGCACGCCGCGCCTGGCCGGCGAGGCCGCGCTGCAGGCGGCGCACTTCATCGCCGGCAGCGACGGGCAGGTGATCGACGTGGCGCTGCAGACCGACCGCGCCGCGTGGCTGGGCCGCCACCGCGACGCCAGCCAGCCGCTGGCGCGGCTGCAGCCCGCGCCCGACGGCGCCGAGACCGCACTCGCCACCGGCCTGGACCCGGTGGGCGTGCTGGCCGTGCGCCTGCGCCTGCCGCGCCACGGGCAGGCGCGCGTGACCTTCGCCACCGCGGCGTCGGCCGACGCGGCGACGCTGCGCGCCGTGGTCGACAAGTACCGCCAGCCCAGCCACGTGCAGCGTGCCTCGCTGATGTCGGCCACGCTGGCGGGCATCCGGCTGCGTGCGCTGCGCCTGGGCGCGGCCGACCAGGCGGCGCTGCAGGTGCTGAGCACGGCGCTGCTGCAGACGCTGACGCGGCCGCTGGCGCCCGCGGCCGCCGCCTCCGACCGGCGCACGCTGTGGGCGCTGGGGCTGTCGGGCGACCGGCCCATCGTGCTGGTGTCGGCCGGCAACCTGCAGGGCCTGGGCCTGCTGCGCACGCTGGCGCAGGGCCTGCGGCAGTGGGCCTGGGCCGGCGTCGCCTGCGACCTGGTGCTGGTGAACACCGAAGCCGCGTCGTACCAGATGACGCTGCAGCAGGAGATGGCCATGCTGCGCGACCGCCACGCCGGCGAGGGCGGCGCCACGACGGCGCTGCTGGTGCTGCAGCGCGACGCCATCGCGCCCGAGACCTGGCGCACGCTGCAGCAGCGCGCCTGCGTGCGCCTGGTGGCCGACGGCCGGCCGCTGGCGCACCACGTGCAGGTGTGGAGCGAACTGCACGACGCGGCGCTGGAGCTGCGCCATGCCACGTCGACCACCGCGCTGGCGCTGCGCCCGGTGCACGACACGCCGCTGCAGCCTGCCGGCGGCGCCTTCGACAGCGCCAGCGGGCGCTACGTGTTCGAGTGCGACGCCACGCAGGCGCCGCCGCGGCCGTGGATCAACGTGCTCGCCAACCCCACGTTCGGCACGCTGCTGTCGGAAAGCGGCGGCGGCCACACCTGGGCGCTGAACAGCCGCATGCAGCAGCTCACGGCCTGGGGCAACGACCCGGTGGCCGACCTGCCGGCCGAATGGTGGCTGCTGCAGGACCTGCGCAGCCGCGAGGCCTGGAGCGTGGCGCCCTCGGCCTGGGCCGACGGCAGTGCGCGCTACACGGTCGAGCACGGCCAGGGCGGCACCCGCATCACGCACCGGCGCGGCGACCTGGCGGTGGAGGCCGCCTGGTGTGTGGATGCCGGCAGCGCCGTCAAGCAGGTGCGGCTGCGCGTGGTGAACCACGGCAGCCGCACGCAGCGGCTGCGCCTGTTCGGCCTGGTGGAGTGGCTGCTCGGCGCCACGCGCAGCGAGCGCGCGACGGTGCAGGTCCAGGCGCACACGCAGCGCCTGCCCGGCGGCCGCCTGCTGGCGCTGCTGGCGACGCAGCACGAGGCGGCCGGCGGCTTCGGCGGCGGCACCGCCTTCCTGGCGGTGGCCGGCAGCGACAAGGAGGGCGACGACGGTGCCGACGACGACTGGACCTGCGACCGCCGCGAGTGCTTCGACGCCCGCGGTCGCCTCGTGCTGCCCGACCACCTGGGCCGCCACGGCGGCACCGGCCTGGACCCCTGCGCCGCGCTGTCGCTGCCGCTGACGCTGGCCGCCGGTGCCGCCGGCGAGCGCGTGTTCCTGCTCGGCTGGGCGCCCACGCCCGAGGCCGCGCGGCTGCTCGCGGCCAGCGCGGCGGTGGTGCCGGCCGCCGCACGCTGGTCGGCCGTGCATGCCGACTGGGACGCGCGGCTCGGCACCGCCACCGTCACCACGCCCGACCCGCTGTTCGACGTGCTCGTCAACCGCTGGCTGCTGTACCAGGCGCTGAGCTGCCGCCTGTGGGCCAAGGCCGGCTTCTACCAGGCGGGTGGCGCCACGGGCTTCCGCGACCAGCTGCAGGACACGCTGGCGCTGGCCTGGTCGGCGCCCGAGCTGCTGCGCGCGCAGATCCTGCTGTGCGCCTCGCGCCAGTTCGCCGAAGGCGACGTGCAGCACTGGTGGCACGCCCCGGGCGGCGCCGGCGTGCGCACGCACTTCTCCGACGACCTGCTGTGGCTGGCGCACGCCTGCGTGCACCACCAGCGCTGCACCGGCGACGCCACGCTGCTCGACGAGCAGGTCCCGTTCCTGGAGGGGGCCGCCATCCCCGATGGCGCCGAGGACGTGTACGACACGCCGCGGGTGGGCAGCGAGAGCGCCAGCGTCTACGAGCACGCGGCGCGCGCCATCGACCGCAGCCTGGCGATGGGCGCGCACAACCTGCCGCTGATGGGCAGCGGGGACTGGAACGACGGCATGAACCGCGTCGGCCACGGCGGGCAGGGCGAGTCGGTGTGGCTGGCGTGGTTCCTGTGCCGGCTGGTGGCCGACTTCGCGCCGCTGGCACGCGCCCGGGGCGAGGCCGCGCGCGCGCAGCGCTGGCAGGCCGCGGCCTCGCGCTGGCGCGCCGCCCTGCAGGGCCCGGCCTGGGACGGTGCGTGGTTCAAGCGCGGCTTCTTCGACGACGGCTCGGCACTGGGCGCGAACGCCAACGCCGAGGCGCGCATCGACCTCATCGCGCAGGCCTGGGCCGTGCTGGCCGACGCCGTGCCGCGGCCGCTGCAGGAGCGTGCGATGGCCTGCGCCGAAGCGCTGCTGGCCGACACCGACCACGGCCTGCTGCGCCTGCTGGACCCGCCGCTGGTGCACGCGCAGCCGAGCGCCGGCTACATCCAGGCCTACCCGCCGGGCGTGCGCGAGAACGGCGGCCAGTACACGCACGGCGCGGTGTGGGCGCTGCTGGCGCAGGCCGAGCTGGCGCGGCGCACACCCGACGACCGCGCCGCGCAGGACCGCGTCTACCGCGACTTCACCTGGCTCAGCCCGGCGCACCGCGCGGTGCACCCGGTGTGGGGCCCGGCCTACGGGCTGGAGCCCTATGCCGTGGCCGGCGACGTGTGCTCGCAGCCGCCCTACACCGGGCGCGGCGGCTGGAGCTGGTACACGGGCGCCGCGGCCTGGATGCACCGTGCCGCGATCGAAGGCGTGTTCGGCCTGCGCTGGACCGCGCTCGACCTCGTGCTGCGTCCGTGCCTGCCGTCGCACTGGCCGCAGGCGACGCTGGTGCTCCGGCGCGAGGGCCGCACGATGCGCTTCACGCTGCAGCGCGGCACCGCCCCCGTGCCGCCGGGGGCCCACGTGCTGAAGCCGGGCGCGCATCTCTGCTGGCCCGGCCTGCGCGGCGACACGCACTTCGTGGTGCCGCTGCCCTGACGCTGGAAGAACGCGCGACTAGCGCGGGCGCACGCGCGCGCCGTCGTTCGACAGCACCACCTCGACGCGCCGGTTCATCTGGCGGCCGCCCGCACTGTCGTTGCCGGCCACCGGGAAGGCTTCGCCGTAACCGACGGTGGTGAGGCGGTCGCTGCCGATGCCGCCGGCGACCAGGGCCGCGCGCACGGCGTCGGCGCGCTGGCTCGACAGCGCCTGGTTCATGCTGTCGCTGCCGACGCTGTCGGTGAAGCCCTCGACCAGCGCGCTGCGCTGCGGGTTGTCGCGCAGGAAGGCCACCAGCTTGTCGACGTGGCGCTGGCCGCCGCTCTTGAGCTGCGCCGCGCCGCTGTCGAACAGCACGTCGCCCATCGTCACGACGAGGCCGCGCTCGGTCTGCTTCGCGTCCATGTCCTGCAACTGGGCCAGCAGGGCGCGGTTGCGCGCCTCGGCGTCGGCGGTCTGCTGCTGCGCCTGCGCGGCCTGCTGCGCCGAGACGGCGGCGTCCTGGCGCGCCGCGATCGCCTGCTGCTGCGCACCGGCCGCGGCCTGCTGCGCGCTGTCGGCGCTGCGCTGCGAGGCATCGGCACGGCCCTGGGCGCTGGTGGCGCTGCGCTGCGCCTGCTCGACCTCGGCGGTGCGCGCGGCCAGGCGCATGCGGTCGCGTTCGGCCTGCGCCGCCACGACGGCCTGGTCGGCGTTCTTGCGGTCGGTGGTGGCCACGGCGATCGCCGTGCGCGTGCTGGCGAGCGACGCGAGGTGGTCCACCTCGGCGCGGTCGGCGCTGCGCGCCTGCGCGGCCTCGGCGGCCTGCAGCGCAGTGGCGGCCTGGCGCATCTCGGTGGCGGCCAGCGCCTGGCTCTGCGGGTTGGCCTGCGCGGCGCGCAGGTCGCGGCGTGCGGCTTCCAGCGCCATGTTGTCGGGCGGCAGGCTGCTGCACGCGGCCAGGGCCGCGATGGCGGCGGCCGCGAGCAGTGCGGGTGCGAAGCGGCGGCTGGCGGCAGCGGCGGGGATCTTGGTCGAAGGAGTCGATGTCATGCGGGTCTTTCGGAGGTGGAAGCTCATTGCGGGGTGCGTGCCTTGCGTGCCATTTCCTCGCGCAGCACGCGGTCGGCCTCGTTCAGCTCCGCGACGGCCTTGCGGGCGCGCACCGCCTCGGTCAGGGCCTCGGCCAGCTGCGCCTCGGCCGTGGCTTCCAGGGCCAGGCGGCGGGCCAGGTCGTGGTCGCCGCTGCTGCTGGCGGCCTGGGCGCGCGCCAGCTTGTCGCGCGCGCTGCGCATTTCGGCCGGTGCGCCTTCGGGAGCGCCGGCGCCGGCGGCGTGGGCCACCGCGGCGGTGGAGACGGCGAGCTCGGACGATGGCGGCGGCGTGCTGGCGCAGGCGCCGAGCAGCGCGACGGCGCCGGCCAGGGCCGAGGCCGCGAGCAGGCGCGAGACGTGGGAATGGGTCATCGTGATTCCAGGTTGGAGATGGGTGCGCACAAGGTGGGGCCGGTGGGGTGCGCGGTCGGTGCGCTGGCGCACGCAACGCGGGCCGCCGCTGCGGCATGCGGCGCTGTCCTACGCGGCCCGTCGGCCTCGGACGATGGCGGGCGCGGGGGGGCGTCCCTACAGTGGCTGCATGCACCGGCCGCGGCGAGGCGACCGGTTTCCTGCCGACCTTCTGGAGATCTTCATGAACATCCGTACACCCCTGGCTGCCACGTGCATCGCACTGGCCCTGCTCACCACCGCTGGCTGCGCCGTCACGCGCGGCCAGGAGTCGGTGGGCGCCTATGTCGACGACACGGCCATCACCACGGCCGTGAAGGCCCGCTTCATCGACAACAAGAGCGTCGATGCCGGCGCCATCAGCGTGGAGACGCTCAACGGCGTCGTGATGCTGTCGGGCTTCGCGAAGAACAGCAGCGAACGCTCGATCGCCGAAAGCCTGACCTGGAAGGTCAACGGCGTGAAGTCCGTGAAGAACGAACTCGTGGTGCGCCCGTGAACTGGGACCGCATCGAAGGCGGCTGGACCCAGCTGATGGGTCGCGCCAAGGCGCAGTGGGGTGAGCTCACCGACGACGACATGGCCGTCGTGGCCGGTCGCCGCGACCAGCTGGCGGGCAAGATCCAGGAACGCTACGGCGTGGCCAAGGACGACGCAGAGCGCCAGATCACCGCTTGGCAGCGCCAGGCCAGCGACGACTGGTTCAGCGACGACCCGAAGAAGTCCTGACCTGGGGCGGCCCGGCGCGCACCGTGAAGCTGTGGCGGCACGGTGTGCGCTGGCACTCGAAGCGCTGGACCGGCCGCCACAGGCTGGTGATGCGATCGATCCACTGCCTGGGCACCCGGTACGACACGCCATCGCACAGCGGGCATCGGATGGGGGTGGCGGGCCCCGGGTAGAGGCTGTCGGGATCGTGCCGTGCGTTGCTCATGATGTTGCAGAGCATGCGGCCGGTCACCGGAGCTGACTGTGCACCAGCGCACATAACCCGGGCCGTGTGCCGGGCGAGCAGGAGCACGCGGCAAGGCGTCCCGGCCCGACACCCGCGACCCCCGACGGCACACGCACAAGACACGCACGAGGAATCCACGATGCAGGCGGCATGGACGCGCCGGATGTCCGGCACAGCGCGCCGGTGGCGCCGCCGGCCGCTGGCGTGGACGGTGCTGGCGCTGCTGCTGGCGCTGGGCCTGCTGGCGGCGCTGCTGGTGGTGCTGCAGCAGGGCGTGCGGCGCGGTGTCTCGCTGCGCCAGGAAGCGCAGCAGCAGGCCGACGTGGTGTGGCGCTGCAACGCCGAACGCGGCCGCGCCCGGCGCGACGCCTGCCTGCAGGCCGCGGCCCGCTAGCCGGGTGCGGTCCGCGCCGGCCCTGCGCACCCGTCAGTCGACGCGCTGCACCTGCAGCTGCAGTTGCCGGCAGACGTTGTCGCCGGTGGTGGTCAGGCGCAGGCCGCCACCGTTCCATTCGAGCCAGTTCATCGCGACGTAGCCGTCGATGTAGTCGCTGTCGATCTCGGCAGCACGGCGGCGCTTGAGCAGGTCCACCGTGGACAGCAGCGCATCACGCAAGGCCTGGCGGCGCAGCGCCGGCGCTTCAGGCAGAGGCAAGGTCATGGACGTTCCTTCTGGCGCAGTCGGATGGCCGACCATAGCACCCCGGCGTGACGACGTCGGGCCCGCAAGCGTGGGGGCGGCTGTGCTACCGTGCAACGACGATCCGTCGCGCGCATGCCGAGCCGCTGCCGCGAGCGCCCTGCTGCGAAGGACACGCGCCCCATGATCGATTCCCTGCTGCTCGCCGCCACGCGCATCTCCACCTTCGAGCACCAGCGCGGGCTGACCGGCGCCACCGGCTTCTTCTTCCTGCGCGACGAACGCCTGTTCCTCGTGACCAGCCGGCACGTGCTGGTCGACACGCCGTCGCGCCACCACCCGAACCGCATCGAGATCGAGCTGCACACCGACGCCACCGACCTCACGCGTTCCACCGGCTTCTCGCTGCTGCTGTTCCGCGACGGCCGCAGCCAGTGGCGCCAGGGCACCGACTCGGGCGGCGAGATCGACGTCGCGATGATCGAGATCGACCGCGCCGCGCTGCCCGAGGACGCCGTGCTGCGCGCCTTCACGCCCGCGCACCTGCCGCGCCGCGGCGCCAGCGTCGAGGTCGGCAGCTCGGTGCTGATCGTCGGCTTCCCGCTGGGCTTCCACGACACCGTGCACCATCTGCCGGTGGTGCGCCAGGCCGTGGTGGCCTCGGCCTTCGGCATCCGCTTCCAGGGCCAGGGCTACTTCCTCACCGACGCGCTGACGCACCGCGGCGCCAGCGGCGCGCCGGTGGTGATGCGCGACGAGTCGCTGGGCGAGCTGCCGTGGCAGCTGCTGGGCGTGCACTCGGCGCGGCTGGACATGGCCAGCCGCGACCGCGTGCAGGACGAGTCGCTGGGCCTGAACTGCGCCTGGTACGCCGACATGCTGATGGCGCTCAGCGAAGACTGAGCAGCTTCACTCGATGACCTCGGGCCAGTCGGTGTGGAACCACTGGCCGGCGGGCTTGTCGATGCGCTCGTAGGTGTGGGCGCCGAAGAAGTCGCGCTGCGCCTGCAGCAGGTTGGCCGGCAGCCGCGCGCTGCGGAAGCTGTCGTAGTAGGCCAGCGAGGCGCTGAAGGCCGGCACCGCGATGCCGTTCTGCACCGCCAGCGCCACCACGGCGCGCCAGTGCAGCTGCGTGCGGTTGAGCAGGTCGCGGAAGAAGGGCGCCAGCATCAGGTTGGCCAGCTGCGGGTCCTGCGCGTAGGCCTCGGTGATGCGGTTCAGGAAGCGCGCGCGGATGATGCAGCCGCCGCGCCAGATGCGCGCGATGGCGCCCAGGTCCAGCGCCCACTGCTTCTTCTCGCTCATCGTGCGCATCAGGTCCAGGCCCTGCGCGTAGCTGACCACCTTGCTCGCGTACAGCGCGTCGTGCACCTGCGCCACCAGTGCGGCCTTGTGCGGCGCCAGGTCGGCCACCGGCCCGTGCAGCTGCGTGCTGGCCGCCACGCGCTGCGCCTTCTGCGACGACAGCACGCGCGCTTCCACCGCGGCGTTGATGGTGCTGATGACGACGGCGTTCTCCGCCGCGTTCAGCAGCGTCCACTGGCCGGTGCCCTTCTGGCCGGCCTTGTCGAGGATCAGGTCCACCAGCGGGCGGCCGGTCTCGGTGTCCTTCTGCGCCAGCGCCTTGGCGGTGATCTGGATCAGGTAGCTCTGCAGCTCGCCGGCGTTCCACTGCTCGAACACGGCGGCCATCTCGTCGGCGCTGAAGCCCGCGGCCTGGAACAGCGCGTAGGCCTCGCAGATCAGCTGCATGTCGCCGTACTCGATGCCGTTGTGGATCATCTTCACGTAGTGGCCGGCGCCGCCGGGGCCGATGTGCACGACGCAGGGCGTGCCGTCGACCTTCGCGGCGATGGCCTCGAACACCGGTCGCATCACGTCCCAGGTGGACGCCGGGCCGCCGGGCATGATCGCCGGGCCCTTGCGCGCGCCTTCCTCGCCGCCGCTGACACCGGCGCCGATGAAGCGCAGGCCCAGCCCGGTGAGCCAGGCGTCGCGGCGCTCGGTGTCGGTGTACAGGCTGTTGCCGCCGTCGATGACGATGTCGCCCGGCTCCAGCAGCGGCAGCAGTTGCTCGATGACCGCGTCGACCGCACTGCCGGCCTTCACCATCAGCATCACCTTGCGCGGTCGCGCCAGGCTGGCCACGAACTCTGGCAGCGTGGCCGCGCCGAACAGGCGCTGGCCGGGGTGGCGGGCGACGAACGCGGCCGTGACCTCGGGGGTGCGGTTGTAGACGCTGACGCCGAAGCCGCGGCTGGCGACGTTGAGCACGAGGTTCTGGCCCATCACGGCCAGGCCGATGAGTCCGAAGTCGTTGTTGCTGGGGGGCATGGCAGGCTCTCGCGGGGACGCAAAGGGGTGCATTTTGCGGTCTCGGCAGCAGCGGGCCGCTGCTATCGTCCTCGCCCATGTCCACCGCCGGCCAGCCGCTCGATCCCTACACCATCCTGCTCACGGTGGGGGTGCTGTACACGCTGATGCCGCTGACGGTGTGGACCGTGCTGCACGGCCGCCACGACCGCATCACGATCGCGCTGTGGTGCGTGGGGGCGCTGCTGACGGGCGTGAATTACATGCTGTTCGGCCTGCGCGGCTTCGTGCCGGCCTTCGTCACGCTGCAGCTGGCCAATGCGCTGGGTTTCGTCGGCTACGCGATGCGCTGGGCGGCGCTGCGCCGCGAGCGCGGCCTGGTGGTGCGGGTCGTGCCGGTGGCGGCCACCGTGGTGCTGGCCGGCGTGGCCTACGTGCTGGCGGCCGAGACCAGCGTGAAGGCACGCGTGAGCGTCGCCACGGTGGTGCTGATCGTCGCCTCGGCGGCGCTGGCGCGCGAGGCCTGGCTGCTGGCCCGCAGTGCCGGCAGCCGCAGCGCGCTGATGGTCGCCGTCACCTACCTGATGCTGTCGGGGGCGGCGCTGCTGCGGCTGCTGATCATCCTGGCGACGCCGGGCGACGACCCCGTGGTCTTCGACTTCACGCTCGACGTGTACCTGCTGCTCTTCGTCGGCCTGCTCACGGCGCTGTGGGGCAACATCGGCTACATGGGCTTCGCCATCGAGCAGGCCGAACGCCGCGTCGCCGCACGCACCGCCGAACTGGCCGTGGCGCAGGCCGGGCGCGAGGTGGCCGAGCGCCAGGCGGCGGAGATGAAGGCCCTCTCCGACGAACGCCAGGAACTGCTGCGCGTGATCTCGCACGAGGCGCGCCAGCCGCTGCACAACGCGCAGGCCGTGCTGCAGGGCGTGGACGACGCGCTGCACACCGGTGCTGCCGCCAGCGAGGCGGCGGCGACGCGCATCGCGCGTGCGCGCTCGGTGCTGCGGCAGATCACGGCGTCGCTGGACAACACGCTGGCGGCGTCGACGGTGCTGGTGGAAAGCGACCGCACGGTCTCGCTGCGCGACGTCGACATCGAGATGCTGCTCGCGCTGTGCCTGGGTGACCTGCCGCAGGCCGAGCGCGGCCGCGTCGACGTGGTGCGGCAGACCGACGTGCGCACCGCGGCGATGGACATCGGACTGGTGCGGCTGGCGCTGCGCAACCTGCTGGACAACGCGCTGGCCTACGGCCGCGCCGGCGGCCGCGTGACGCTGCGCGTGGCCGACAGCGACGAACCGCTGGCGCTGCTGATCGAGGTGGCCGACAGCGGTCCGGGCATTCCGCCGGACCTGCTGCCGCGCCTGTTCGAGCGCGGGGTGCGCGGGCGGCCGGACCGCCATGGCCAGGGATTGGGCCTGTACATCGTGCGCCGCGCGATGCAGCGCCAGGGCGGCACGGTGGCCGTGCGCTCCCGGCCCGAGGGCACGGTGTTCACGCTGACGGTGCCGCAGGGGGTGGAGCCGGTCTGAGGCCGCCGCGGCCGGCGGCCGCGGTGCGCTACAGCGACTTCAGCGGCGCGCGGAAGATGTAGCCCACGCGCGGCTCGCTCTGCAGCGGCACCAGGCTCTTCGAGGCCTTCTCGATGCGCCGGCGCAGGCGGTAGATGGTGGCGTGCAGCGTGTTGTCGAGCGTGCTGGCGTCGTCGCGGCCCAGGCGCTGGATCAGCGTCTCGCGCGTCACGATGCCGCCGTCGGCGTCGAGGAAGCAGCGCATCACGGTCAGGTCGGTGTCGCTCAGGTCGACGCGTGCGCCGTCGGGTGCCAGCAGCTGGCTGGCGCGCAGGTCCACCGACCACGACTGCTCGCGTTGTCCGCGCATCACCGCGCGGCGCTGCAGGGCCTTGATGACCAGCAGGATCTGCTCCAGGCTGACCGGCTTCTCCAGGTACATGTCGGCGCCGGCGTCGACCACGCCTTCGAACGTGGAGGCACCGACCTTGCCCGACACCACCAGCACCCCGGCGTCGGTGCGGCGGCGCAGGATGCGGATCAGCTCGTCGCCGACGACGCCCGGCAGCATCAGGTCGACGACATAGAACTCGTAGCCGAAGGGCGATTCGCTGGCCAGCAGGTCGCTGCTGTCGGGGAACACGCGCACGTCGACGCCCTGCTCGCGCAGGAAGGCTGCGAACGCGTCGGTGAAGTCGACGTCGTCGTCGATCAGGGCCATGGACTTGGGGAGCATGTGTTTGGGGTGGTCAGCCGCAAAAACCACAAGTCTATGGGGTCGGACAAGCGTTGTCGGTGGGAACAAGGCCCGATTCTGAGACCGGGCGTCACAGTGTCCGACGTTTGTCCAATCAGAGGTGGGTTTCTCTGACTTTCAATGGGTCCTGCGATCAGAACCCGCCGAATTGACGTGCGTCAACCCGCGGCCTGGTGGTAGGCGGTGACGCGTGCGACCTCGTTCTTCGAACCCAGGATCACGCTGACCCGTTCGTGCAGCTTGCCCGGGGGGATGTCGAGGATGCGCTCGGCGCCGTTGGTGGCCATGCCGCCGGCCTGCTCGATCAGGAACGACATCGGATTGGCCTCGTACATCAGGCGCAGCTTGCCGGGCTTGTCGGGCTCGCGCTGGTCCCAGGGGTACATGAAGATGCCGCCGCGCATCAGGATGCGGTGCACGTCGGCCACCATGCTGGCCACCCAGCGCATGTTGAAGTCCTTGCCGCGCGGGCCGGTCTTGCCGGCCAGGCACTCGTCGATGTAGCGCCGCACGGGCGGGGCCCAGTGGCGCATGTTCGACATGTTGATCGCGAATTCCTTCGTGTCCTCGGGAATCTGCACGTCCTGCTGCGTCAGCACCCAGGAGCCGGTCTCGCGGTCGAGCGTGAACATCGCCACGCCGTTGCCCACGGTCAGCACCAGCATGGTCTGCGGGCCGTAGACGCAGTAGCCGGCCGCGGCCTGGTGCTTGCCCGGCTGCAGGAAGTCCTCCTCGGCCACGCCGCGCGCGTGGCCGACCTTGCGCAGCACGCTGAAGATGGTGCCGATGCTGACGTTGACGTCGATGTTGCTGCTGCCGTCCAGCGGATCGAACAGCAGCATGTACTCGCCCTGCGGGTAGCGGTTGGGCACGACGTGGATGCTGTCCATCTCCTCGCTGGCCATCGCGGCCAGGTGGCCGCCCCATTCGTTGGCCTCGATCAGCACCTCGTTGCTGATGATGTCGAGCTTCTTCTGCACCTCGCCCTGCACGTTCTCGCTGCCGGCGCTGCCGAGCACGTCGCCCAGTGCGCCCTTGTTGACGGCGATCGCGATGCGCTTGCAGGCCCGCGCGACGACCTCGATCAGCAGCCGCAGCTGGCTCGGGATGAGGCCGTGTTCGCGCTGCTGCTCGACGAGGTACTGGGTGAGGCTGACGCGCTTCATGCTGCGATCTCCAGGGCACGGGTGACGATCTCGCGCACGTCGTCGCTGAGATCGGGCTTGACGGCCACGCGCGCGATGGCCTCGCGCGCAGCGCTGCGGTAGGGCTCGGCCAGTGCGCTCCAGCGGTCCATCACGCGCGCCAGGCGCGCAGCGAGCTGCGGGTTGATGGCGTCCAGTTCCAGCAGCTTCTCGGACCACAGCACGTAGCCGGCGGCGTCGGCACGGTGGAAGGCCGCAGGGTTGGCCGAGCACAGCGCCAGCACCAGGCTGCGCACGCGGTTGGGGTTCTTCAGCGAGAAGTCGGGGTGCTTGAGCAGCGCCTTCGCACGGGCGAACGCGCGGCCGGCGTCGGCGCCCAGCGGCTCGGGGGCGTGCGCCTGCAGCATGAACCACTTGTCGAGCACCAGCGCATCGCCGCCCGCCTGGGCATGGAAGTGCGCCAGCGCGGCGTCGGCCAGCGGCGAGGGCGTGTCCAGCAGGGCCTGCAGCGCGCCCAGGCGCTCGGTCATGTTGCCGGCGGTCTTGACGCGCTGGTACGCCCGGCCCGGCCACACCGGGTCGTCGTGGTGCGCGGCGTGCCGGCACAGCATGTGCAGCGCCAGGTTCACCAGGGCGCGGCGGCCGGCCTGCGCGGGCGTGGGCGCGTAGCCTTCGCGCACGGCGTGGGTGTCGAAGGCCCAGACCCAGTCGTCGTGCAGCGCGGTGGCCAGGGCGTCGCGCAGCTGCACCCGCGCGGCGTGGATGGCCTGCGGGTCGAAGCGCTCCAGCTGCTCGGCGACGTAGCCCTCGCTGGGCAGCACCAGGGCCAGTTCCTTGAACGCCGGGTCCAGCGTCGGGTGGCGCAGCACGCCGCGCATCGCCTCGATGAAGGGCGCGTCCAGCGGTGCCGGCTGCTGCAGCTGCCGCAGCAGGCGCTGCAGTGCCAGGCGCTGGCCGGCTTCCCAGCGGTTGAAGGGGTCGCTGTCGTGAGCCAGCAGCACCAGCAGCTCGGCGTCGGACAGGCCGTCGTCCAGCACCACGGGCGCCGAGAAGCCGCGCAGCAGCGACGGCACCGGTGCCGCGTCGATGCCCTCGAACGTGAAGCTCTGCGAAGTGCCGTCCAGCACCAGGAGCCGCTCGGCCGCCAGTTCGCGGCCGTCGTGGCCGATCAGCGCCGTCAGCACCGGGATCACGTACGGCTGCTTGTGCGGCTGGCCGGGCGAGGGCAGGGCGCTCTGCGTCAGCGTCAGCGTGTAGCGGCGCGCCTCGGCGTCGTAGTGGCCGCGCGCCTGCAGGCGCGGCGTGCCGGCCTGCGCGTACCAGCGCTTGAAGGCGTCCAGCCGCGCGCCGAGCGCGCTGCCGGGGTTGGCGTCGGCGATGGCCTGCGCGAAGTCGTCGCAGGTCACGGCCTGCCCGTCGTGGCGCTGGAAGTACAGCGTGATGCCGCGCGCAAAGCCTTCGCGGCCCACCAGCGTGTGCATCATGCGCACCACCTCGGCGCCCTTCTCGTAGACGGTGGCGGTGTAGAAGTTGTCGATGGCGGCGTAGCTGTCGGGCCGCACCGGGTGCGCCATCGCACCCGCGTCCTCGGGGAACTGGCGCGCGCGCAGCATCAGCACGTCCTGGATGCGCTTGACGGCGCGCGCGCTCGCGCTGCCGGCCATGTCCATGCTGAATTCCTGGTCGCGGAAGACCGTCAGGCCCTCCTTCAGCGACAGCTGGAACCAGTCGCGGCAGGTGATGCGGTTGCCGGTCCAGTTGTGGAAGTACTCGTGGCCGACCACGCTCTCGATGCCGGCGAAGTCGTCGTCGGTGGCGGTGGCGGGGCTGGCGAGAACGTACTTCGTGTTGAAGATGTTCAGGCCCTTGTTCTCCATCGCGCCCATGTTGAAGTCTTCGACGGCCACGACCATGAAGCGCTCCAGGTCCAGTGGCAGGCCGAAGCGGGCCTCGTCCCAGACCACGCTGGCCACCAGCGAGGCCATCGCGTGCTCGGTCTTGCCGAGGTCGCCGCGGCGCACGTAGACCTGCAGGAGGTGCTCGCGGCCGGCGCGCGTGGTGATGCGCTGCTCGCGGCACACCAGGTCGGCAGCCACCAGCGCGAACAGGTAGCTGGGCTTGGGGAAGGGGTCGTGCCAGGTGGCGAAGTGGCGGCCGTTGTCCAGCGTGCCCTGCGCCACCAGGTTGCCGTTGCTCAGCAGCACCGGGTACTTCGTGCGGTCGGCACGCAACGTGACGGTGTAGACCGCCATCACGTCCGGGCGGTCGAGGAAGTAGGTGATGCGGCGGAAGCCCTCGGCCTCGCACTGCGTGAACAGGCCGCCGCCGCTGGTGTACAGGCCCGAGAGCTGCGTGTTCTTCTCGGGATTGCAGGTGTTGCGCACCTCGAGCACGAAGCTGTCGCCGGCCGGCGGGTTGTCGATCACGAGCAGGTTGCCTTCGACGCGGAAGGACACGCTCTCGCCGCCGGCCATCACGCGCAGCACGTTGATGTCCTCGCCCTGCAGCACCAGCGGCTGCGGCGCGCCGTCGGCCAGCACCGCGGCGTTGCGCTCGATGTGCAGCTTGCTCGCGACGATGGTCTTGGCGGCGTCGAGGTCGAACGTGAGGTCGACGCGGCGGATCCAGAACGCCGGGGCGGCGTAGTCCTGGCGGCGGATCACGGGGGCGGTGCCTTCACGCATGGGGCTGTTCTCGCGGGGTCAGTTGGTGCAGGGAGAAGCCGACGAAGTCGGCCATCGTGTGGCGCAGGTTGGGGTAGGGCTGGAAGGCCGCCGCGGGCATGCTGGTGGTCAAGGCCACGGCATCCATGCCGGCGCGGCGCGCCGCCTCCACGCCCAGCGGCGCGTCCTCGAAGACGAGGCAGGCCGACGGCGGCACGCCCAGGCGGCGCGCCGCTTCCTCGAAGACGTCGGGGTGGGGCTTGCCGCGCAGGCGGTCGGCCGGGCCGCCGTGCTGCGGGCGGTCGGCCGGGCTGGTGACGGCCTGCACGCGTGCGTCGAATCCGAAGCGGGCGAAGGCGTGCTGCATGTTGCCCGGCGGAGCCGCGGTGCAGATGGCCAGCGGCAGGCCGGCGGCGCTGGCGGCTTCCAGGAACGCCTCGGCGCCGGCGATCATGCGCAGCGAACGGTCGGCTGCGTCGCGGTACAGCGCCTCCTTCTCGTCGGCCAGCGACTGCCGCTGTGCGGCGTCGAGCGCGGGGAACAGGTCGCGCAGGATCTCGTCGTTGGTGCGGCCGGCCGTGGCGGCCAAGAAGCCGGCGTCGTCGAACGACAGCCCGTGCAGCGCGAACCATTGCCGCCACGCCGCGTGGTGCAGCGGCATGCTGTCGATCAGCGTGCCGTCCATGTCGAACAGCAGCGCCGCGTAGTCGCCGCGCACCGTCACAGCCCCTGCTTCAGGCTGGCGACGATGAAGGGGTCGAGATCGCCGTCGAGCACCTTCTGCGTGTTGCTGATCTCGACGTTGGTGCGCAGGTCCTTGATGCGGCTCTGGTCCAGCACGTAGCTGCGGATCTGGTGGCCCCAGCCGACGTCGGTCTTGGTGTCTTCGAGCTTCTGCTGCTCTTCCTGGCGCTTGCGCATCTCGTGGTCGTACAGCCGCGAGCGCAGCCGCTTCCAGGCCACGTCGCGGTTGCTGTGCTGGCTGCGGCCGTCCTGGCACTGCACGACGATGCCGGTGGGGATGTGCGTGAGCCGCACCGCCGAATCGGTCTTGTTGATGTGCTGGCCGCCGGCGCCGCTGGCGCGGAAGGTGTCGGTGCGCACGTCGGCAGGGTTGATCTCGATCTCGATCGAATCGTCGATCTCGGGGTACACGAACAGGCTGGCGAAGCTGGTGTGGCGGCCGCCGGCGCTGTCGAAGGGGCTCTTGCGCACCAGGCGGTGCACGCCGGTCTCGGTGCGCAGGTGGCCGAAGGCGTGGTCGCCCTCGACCTTCAGCGTGGCGCTCTTGATGCCGGCCACGTCGCCCGGCGTCTCGTCTTCCACGGTGGCCGTGAAGCCCTTGCGCTCGCAGTACTTCAGGTACTGGCGCAGCAGCATGCCGGCCCAGTCGCAGGCCTCGGTGCCGCCGGCGCCGGCCTGGATGTCGACGAAGCAGTTGCCCGGATCGGCCGGGTTGCTGAACATGCGGCGGAACTCGAGCTGCTCCACCGTCTCGCGCAGCGTGTTCGCCTCGGCCTCGATGGCCAGCAGGTCGTCGAAGGCCTCGTCGGCCTTGGACATCTCGAACAGCTCGGTGTTGTCGGCGATGTTGCTGGTGAGGTGGTTGATTGTCTCGACCACGGTCTCCAGCGATTTCTTCTCGCGCCCCAGTTCCTGGGCGCGCTTGGGTTCGTTCCAGACCGCGGGGTTCTCCAGCGCGGCATTGACTTCGTTCAACCGCAGGGCTTTGCGGTCGTAGTCAAAGATACCCCCGGAGCTGCTGGGTCCGGGCGCTCAGGTCGGCGAGCAGCGTGCCGATCGAGTTGATGCGTTCGATGTCCATGGAGGCGGTGTGGCCCGCGAGGGGCCCGGTGTGTGCCTGGGTCGGGCGGAAGCCCGCGATTTTGACACGGGGCACCGGGCCGGGGCGTGCCATGAAAAACGGCGCCCGCAGGCGCCGTGACAGGGTGCCGCAGGCCGGCTCAGGACTGGCGGCGGCGGCGTGCCAGGAAGACCAGCACCGCCAGGCCCGACAGCAGCATGACGTAGGTCTCGGGCTCGGGCACCGCCGCGATGATGTCGCCGGGGCCGCGGATCAGCGTCAGGTAGCGGCCGGCGTCGATGACGTTCTCGAAGCCGGTGGTCACCAGCACGTAGGCGACGCCGGTGACGAGCTCGATGTTGAAGCCCGAGAAGCCGATGTTGCCGTTGAGGTCGTCGTTGCCGACGATGCCGTTGGCCAGCGCGTCGCTCGGGTCGAAGCTGCCGGCGTACAGGAACAGCATGTTGTCCCACTTGTCGGCGATCGGCAGCGCGATGCTGCGGAAGCTGTACTCGCCAGCCGTGTCGACACTGAAGCTGAAGGTGTCGTAGCTGACGTCGGTGCCCAGGGCTGACAGGTCGCTGAAATCGACCAGCGGGCGGTTGAACGTGGCGCTGTCGGTGGTGTCGTCGACGAACACGAGGGCCGAAGCCTGCGTGGCGACGAACGCCAGGCCGACAAGGAACGACTTCATCAGGGTGCGGAATGTGCGCATGGGTGCCTCACTGAGTGGACGGACGCAAGCTTGCTTGCAAGGATAGTGCCTAACCACCGACACGATGCCACGACTGCGTGACGGTTCCGCGCACCGAGCCGCAAGTGCTTGTCAGCAAAAGAAACCCGTGGCGCCTCAGGTGGCCAGGAAGGCTGCCAGGCGTGCAGCGAGGGCCTGGGGCTGGTCGTGGTGCAGCATGTGGCCGCACGGGGACAGGGCATGCCGTTGCAGTTGTTGCACCACCGCGAGGCGGGCCTCGAAGTCGGCGCGCGGGTAGCGCTGGCCCCACCACTTGGCGATGTCGGTCTGGTCGCCTTCCACCCACAGCACCGGCGCGGTGATGGCCTTCCAGGTCTCCAGCACCTCCTCGCGGCGGTAGAGCACCGGGTTGACGCGCTTGTGCGCCGGGTCGCCCTGGATGTGCCAGCGGCCGTCCTGCTGCAGCGCGGCCCAGTGCGGGGCCAGCCAGGCCGCCTTGTCGGCGCTCAGCAGCGGGTTGTTCTGGCGCAGCCGCTCGGCCACGGCCGCCAGGCTGTCGTAGCTGCGCAGCGTGGCCGGCGTCTTCAACTCGTCCAGCCACTGCACCAGCCGCCGCGGCGCCTGCCTGGGGTGCGTGTCGGGCAGGCCGAAGCCTTCCAGGTTCACGAGGCGGCGGATGCGCGCGGGGCGCAGGCCGGCGTAGCTCATCGCGACGTTGCCGCCCATGCTGTGGCCCACCAGGTCGATCACGCCGTCGGGCGCCACGCGGTCGAGCAGCGCGTCCAGGTCGGCCAGGTAGTCGGGGAACCAGTAGGTGTCGGTCGGCGGGGCCTCGGTGCGGCCGAAGCCGCGCCAGTCGGGCGCCAGCACCAGACGCTGGCGGCCTTCGGCCTCGGCCAGCGCGTCCACCACGAACTGGAACGAGGCGCCCACGTCCATCCAGCCGTGCAGCACCACCAGCGGCGGGCGCCCGGCATCGACACACGCCGCGTCGCCCCAGCGTTGCACGTGGTAGCGCAGGCCGCGCAGCGGGTGGAATTCGCTCAGGGCGGCGTGCCGGGCGCGGTAGGGTACGGTGTCGTGCATGGCGGCACTGTAGGCCAGCGGCCGGGCCGGCGCTGCCGCGGGCGCGACAATGCCGGCATGTCAAGCCCACCCTCTTTCACGCTGCGTGCCGCCGAGCCGCGCGACCTGCCCGCCATCAGCGGCCTGATCCACGAACTGGCCGCGTTCGAGCAGCTCTCGCATCTGGTGCAGACCACGCCCGAAGCGCTGCACCCGCACCTGTTCGGAGCGCGCCCGGTCGCCGAAGCCCAGGTGGCCGAGACCGACGGCGTGGTGGTGGCGTTCGCGCTGTTCTTCACCAACTTCTCGACCTTCCTGGCCCGGCCGGGGCTGTACCTGGAAGACCTGTACGTGCAGCCGGCCTGGCGCGGCCACGGCATCGGCCAGGCCTTGCTCGAGCGGCTGGCGGCGCTGGCGGTCGAACGCGGCTGCGGGCGCTTCGAGTGGAGCGTGCTCGACTGGAACGAGAACGCCATCGGCTTCTACGAGCGCATGGGTGCCACGGTGATGCCCGACTGGCGCATCTGTCGTGTCAGCGGCGACGCGCTGGCGCGGCTCGGCCGCGCCCGGGGCTGAAGCGCGCGCTCAGCGCATCGTCAGCGCCATCAGCTTCTCGGCGGTGATGCGCACGTTGATGCTGCGCTCGCCCACGACGCCGACGATGCGGTGCTGCGGCTGCGAGGTCTCGCGGCGCTCGGGCTGCGGCAGCGGCATGCCGTCGGCGTGGGTCAGGCAGGCGACCACAGGCGTCGTCACCATCTCGCCGCGCTCCACCACCACCGCGGTGGCGCCGGAGGCCAGGCGCACGAAGCAGCCGGGCGGGTAGACGCCGAACTCCTTCACCAGCGCCGCCGTCATTGGGTGGCCGGGGTCCTGCATGAACATCTGCCGGCCCGCGACGTCGGCCGACAGCGCGTCGCGGAAGCTGCGTGCCGACAGCTTGGCCGTGTACGCATCGCAGCGCCGCGCCAGCGAGGCGAGCTCGCTGATGTCGCGGCTGCCGTGCGGGTAGCCGCTCCCGTCCTCGTGCTCGTGGTGCGTGGCCACGGCCTGCAGCCAGTCGGCGTCGTGCACGCCGGCCTGCTGCAGCTGCTCCATGCCCATCAGCGGGTGCATGCGCAGCCGCTGCAGCTGGTCGGGCGTGGGCGCGCCGCGCTGGCGCGCCAGCGCGCCCTGCAGTTCCAGCATGGCGATGTTCATCGTCAACGCCACCTTGAACACGCGCTCCACCGCCTCGGGGTGCCAGGCCAGGCGCTGGGCCACCAGGAAGGCCGTGATGGCGCTGTTGAGCGAGCGGCGCACGCCGTAGGCCGTGCCGGCGCCGCCTTCGTTGCGCAGCACCTGGAAGATCGCGAGGTCGGGATCGCGCTCGATCAGCGCCAGCACCGGCGTGGCGGCGTCGTCCAGCGCGCTGCGGAAGTCGTCGTGCGGCGCCTGTTCCAGCGTGCGCGCCACGTTGTCCATGCACTGCCGCCAGCGCTGCGGCAGCTGCTCGCGCGGCAGCAGGTGCAGCTTCTCGGCCGTGCTCTGCAGCTCGGCGATGTCGACCAGCGCGCCGCGGTCGAACAGCGCCTCCAGCTGCGCGCTGCTGCCCACCGGCTGGCCCCGGGCCAGCAGCAGCGTGCGGTCGGCATTGCGGACGTTGAAGGGCAGCGGTTCACCGACACGGATGCGGTGCTTCACGGCCGACAGCGCGGTCAGTTGCATGGTGGGCGTGCTCTGGTTGTTGTTCGGGGCATGGGCCGGGCGCCGCAGCAAGGCGGCATTGGCGGCGCCGGCACTGCCAGCATTTCGGCCCCTGTCAGCAGAACTTGACCGCGCCACTGGGTGAAGCTCCCGAGGCCGCGGCTGGCGCGCCCGACTTAAGCTGCCGCGATGCCATTTCCGCACGTTTCCGCCGCTGCCGACCCGGCCGCCGCTGCCGAAGACCACCATGCCGCCCTGCACGCGGGTCTGCGCTGGCAGGTCCCGCCGGACTTCAACATCGGCCACGCCTGCAGCGCGCGCTGGGCACACACCGACCGCATCGCGATCCGCTGGGAGACCGAGTCCGGCGCGCACGGCACGCTGAGCTACCGGGCCCTCGACGCACAGGCGCGTCAGCTCGCCGCCGCGCTGGAGCGCCTGGGCGTGCAGCGCGGGGAGCGCGTGGCGATCGTGATGCCGCAGCGGCCCGAGACCGCGGTGGCGCACATGGCGCTGTCGCTGCTGGGTGCGGTGGCGATGCCGCTGGCGATGCTGTTCGGCCCCGACGCGCTGGCCTTCCGGCTGCAGGACAGCGGCGCGGTGCTGGCCATCGTCGACGAACACGCCGTGCACGCCCTGCTGGCGGTGCGCCCGCAGTGCCCGGCGCTGCGCAGCGTGGTCGCTGTGGGCGCGGCCGCGGGGCTGGGCGACGTCGACTGGGGCGCCGCGCTCGCGCGCGAGGACGCCACCTTCACGGCGCGCGGCACGCGCGCCGACGACGCCGCACTGCTGATCTACACCAGCGGCACCACCGGCCCGCCCAAGGGCGCGCTGGTGCCGCACCGGGCGCTGATCGGCAACCTCTCGGGCTTCGTCTGCAGCCAGGACTGGTTTCCGTCGGTGGCCGGCGGGGTCGACGACGCCGTGTTCTGGAGCCCCGCCGACTGGGCCTGGACCGGCGGCCTGATGGACGCGCTGCTGCCCACGCTGTACTTCGGCCGCGAGATCGTCGCCTGGCAGGGCCGCTTCGCGCCCGAGACCGCCTTCGCGCTGATGGAGCGCCACGGCGTCACGCACAGCTTCCTGTTTCCCACGGCGCTGAAGGCGATGATGAAGGCGGTGCCGCGCCCGCGCGCGCGCTTCGCGCTGCGGCTGCGCGCGGTGATGAGCGCCGGCGAGGCCGTGGGCGATGCCGTCTTCGCGTGGTGCCGCGACGCGCTGGGCCTGACCGTCAACGAGATGTTCGGCCAGACCGAGATCAACTACATCGTCGGCAACTCCGGCCGCTATGTCGACGTGCACGGGCACGCGCACCCGGGCTGGCCGGCGCGCGCCGGCAGCATGGGCCGGGCCTACCCCGGGCACCGCGTGGCCGTGATCGACGACGCCGGCCGCGAGTGCCCGCGCGGCACGCCCGGCGACGTGGCGGTGCACCGGCGCGACGTGCACGGCGACCCCGACCCGGTGTTCTTCCTGGGCTACTGGAACAACGACGCCGCGACGCGCGCCAAGTACACGGGCAGCCCGGACGACAGCTGGTGCCGCACCGGCGACATGGCAGTGATGGATGCCGACGGCTACCTCTGGTACCAGGGCCGCAGCGACGACATGTTCAAGGCCGCGGGCTACCGCATCGGGCCCAGCGAGGTCGAGAACTGCCTCGTCAAGCACCCCGCGGTGGCCAACGCCGCGGTGGTGCCCAAGCCCGACGCCGAGCGCGGTGCCGTCGTCAAGGCCTACGTGGTGCTGGCGCCGGGCTTCGAGGCCGGCGACGCGCTGGTGGCGGCGCTGCAGCAGCACGTGCGCGGGCGGCTGGCGCCCTACGAATACCCGAAGGAGATCGAGTTCATCGACGCGCTGCCGATGACGACCACCGGCAAGGTGCAGCGCCGCGTGCTGCGGCTGCAGGAGGAAGCGCGCGCGCAGGCACGTGCCGCCGCTCAGCAGCCGCCGGCCGCCGGCGGCGGCGTGTAGACGGCGCTGTTGAAGGGGTCGAGCTGGGTCGTGCGCGCCGGCCGCACCTGCCGGCACTCGCTGCCGCGGCGGTAGCGCCGGCTGCCGTCGGGCAACTGCTCCACGCTCCAGCGGCCGTCGCCGGTGGCCGCGCCGATGCGCGACTCCAGCGTGGCAGCGGGCGTGTTGGCGCGCGGGTCGTCCAGCGCCGGAGGGCGCTGGCGCTGCGGCGCCGACGCGCTGCGCGGCAGGTCCAGCAGCAGCGGGCGCGGCGGGGCAGGGTCGAAGCCGGCCGTGGGCGGCGGGGCCGGCGTGGGGTCCGCAGCCGGCGGCAGCGCGGCAGCAGCGGGCACCTCCAGTGCGGGCTGGACGGCTGCAGCGGCTGCCGGCAGGGCCCGTGGACGCGGCGGCCGCTGCGCCGCGACCACGGCCACCGGCGGCGGGGCTGCCGGTGGCAGGCTGAGCAGGCGCACCACCAGCGGTGCACCGGCAGGAGGCGCGGCGGTGCGGTCGCGCCAGACGCCGGCCTGCAGCAGCGCCGCCAGCAGCAGCGCGTGGGCCGCCAGCACTGCCAGCGCCGCGGGAACGGCGCGGCGTTCACGTGGCGGCATGCAGCGGCGGCCGGGGGCGGGGCATGGCGGCGATTGTGCAAGCGGTGCTGCGCTGCGGCACACTGCACGTTTGTCCTTCGCACCGGAGCCCGCATGCAATCCACCCGTCTCGGCCACAGCGACCTGGAGGTCAGCAAGGTCTGCCTGGGCACGATGACCTTCGGCGAACAGGTCGGCGAGGCCGACGCGCACGCCATCCTCGACCACGCGCTGGCCCGCGGCCTCAACTTCATCGACACGGCCGAGATGTATGCGGTGCCGGCACGGCGCGAGACCTACGGCGCCACCGAGACCATCATCGGCCGCTGGTTCGCCAGGCGCCCCGACGCGCGCGGTCGTGTCGTGCTGGCCACCAAGGTGGCCGGGCCGTCGCGCAACATGGACTGGGTGCGCAACGGCAGCGACAACCTGCTGCCGGCCGAGATCGTGCAGGCCTGCGACGACAGCCTGCGCCGGCTGCAGACCGACGTCATCGACCTGTACCAGATCCACTGGCCCAACCGCAACGCGCCATCGTTCGGCGCGCTCTACTTCGACCCGTCCAAGGACCGCGCGTACACCAGCATCCACGAGCAGCTGCAGGCGCTGTCCGGCCTGGTGCGGGCCGGCAAGGTGCGCCACATCGGGCTGTCCAACGAGACGCCCTGGGGCCTGGCCGAGTTCGTGCGGCTGGCCGAGCAGCACGGCCTGCCGCGCGTGGCGAGCGTGCAGAACCCGTATGCGCTGGTGAACCGCGCGGTCGACAACGGCCTGGACGAGGCGCTGCACCGCACCGGCGTGTCGCTGCTGGCGTATTCGCCGCTGGGCTTCGGCACGCTGACCGGCAAGTACGACCGCCCGGGCTTCGACCCCGACCAGCCGCAGCTGGGCCGGCTGGCGAAGTTCCCGAGCATGCGGCTGCAGCGCTGGGCGCGCGACGAGACGCTGGCCGCGGCGCGCCAGTACAACGCGCTGGCGCGCGCGCACGGCCTGACGCCCACGCAGCTGGCGCTGGCCTTCTGCTACCGCAGCTGGCGCGTGGCCAGCACCATCATCGGCGTCACGTCCGTCGCGCAGCTCGACGAGAACCTCGCGGCCTGGGACACGGTGCTCTCGCCCGAGCTGCTGGCCGCCATCGACGCGATCCGCTGGCGCCACCGCGACCCCGCGCAGTGATCACGTCAGGGCGGGCGCGATGGCGAAGAAGGACAAGCACGTGAGCGAGACCCCGGCGACGCAGGCGCTGCGCCGCGCCGGGGTGGACTTCAGCGAGCACCCCTACGACTACGTCGACCGCGGCGGCACGTCGGAATCGGCGCGCCAGCTCGGCGTGCCCGAGCACGAGGTCGTGAAGACGCTGGTGATGCAGGACGAACGCGCGCAGCCGCTGATCGTGCTGATGCACGGCGACAAGCAGGTGAGCACGAAGAACCTGGCCCGCGACATCGGCGCCAAGGCCGTCAGCGCGTGTGCGCCCGAGGTCGCGCAGCGCCACAGCGGCTACCTGGTCGGCGGCACCTCGCCCTTCGGCACGAAGAAGGCGATGCCGGTGTACGTGGAAGCGACGGTGCTGGCGCTGCCGCGCGTGCTGATCAACGGCGGCCGCCGCGGTTACCTGGTGGGCATCGCGCCGGCGGTGCTGGTGCAGCTGCTGGGCGCGAAGCCGGTGCGCTGCGCGCTGTAGGCGCGCCCTGGTTCAGACCGCCGTTCGCGCGGCGGGCGCGTCCAGCACCGCCGCCAGCGCCTCGGCCGTGACCGGCTTGCGCAGCAGCGGCACGCCCTCGGGCAGCGGGCCGAAGCGCTGCAGTTCGGCATCGGTGTGGCTGGTGGCCAGCACGATGCGCATCGCGCGCGTGGCCGGGTTGGACTGCAGCTGGCGGATCATCGCCAGGCCGTCCATGCCGGGCAGGTCGATGTCGGTGATCAGCCAGTCGGGCACCTCGCGCCCGGCGTCGAGCAGGGCCGCAAAGCCGTCGCCGAACACCCGCAGCCGCGCCGAGGGGCGCAGCTCGCCGATCTGGGCTTCGAGCACCGCGGCGGTGACGTCGTTGTCCTCGACCAGCAGGATGGACTCGCCGACCGGCGCGTGCGCGCCGAAGTGCGAGTTGCGCTGGTCGACCATGCGGTCGACGGCATCGGCGTCCAGCCTGCGGTGGCCGCCCATGGTCTTCCAGGCCGGCAGGTGACCGGCGTCGACCCACTTCTGGATCGTCTGCGGCGACACACCCAGCCGCTCGGCGGCCTGTGCCGTGGTTATCGATTTCCGCTGCATGCAGGTGCTGTCATCTGGCTGAGGCCTCGTCCCTGGTCCGGCTGTCTTGGTCTTCTGGGGCTGGATTCTGAGCGATTTCTGCGGGGTACTGTGTCAGTTCTTGCCGCATGCACGACGCCTGACATTGCAACAGGACCGCCGCACCCCGCCGCCGGGCAGCGCCGGGGCCACCGGTGTCGGGACGTAAACTTGCGGCATGTCTGGATTGTCACTTGGCGTCGCATTGCTGGCGTCGTATCTCGTCGGCTCCCTCTCGTTCGCGGTCATCGTCAGCCGCCTGATGGGCTTGTCGGACCCGCGCACCTACGGCTCGAAGAACCCCGGTGCCACCAACGTGCTGCGCTCGGGCAACCGGGCCGCGGCGGTGCTGACGCTGGCCTTCGACGCGCTCAAGGGCTACGTGCCCGTGCTGCTGGTGCTGATGTTCGGGCCGCAGTTCGGCCTCGGCTCCACCGCGGCGGCCTTCGCCGGTCTGGCCGCCTTCATCGGCCACCTGTGGCCGGTGTTCTTCCGCTTCGAGGGGGGCAAGGGCGTGGCCACCGCCGCCGGCGTGCTGCTGGCGATCAACCCCGGCCTCGGTCTCGCGACCCTGCTGTCGTGGGTGATCGTGGCCGCGTTCTTCCGCTATTCGTCGCTGGCCTCGCTGGTGGCGGCGGCCTTCGCGCCGTTCTACCAGGCGCTGATCTGGGGCGTGGCGCCGTCGCTGCTGGCCATCATCGCGATGAGCCTGCTGCTCGTGTGGCGCCACGAGGGCAACATCCGCAAGCTGCTGGCCGGCACCGAGTCGCGCCTGGGGCAGAAGGCCGCGGCGGCGCCGGCCGCAAAGTCCGCGCAGCCGCACGGCAAACACCACCATCACAAGGGACACAAGTCATGACGATCCAGCGTTTCGACGTCGGCACGCGCCTGTCGGAAATGGCCGTGCACAACGGCGTCTGCTATCTGGCCGGCCAGGTCGCCGCCGACGACACGCAGGACATCACCGGCCAGACGCAGCAGGTGCTGGCCGCCATCGACAAGCTGCTGGCCCGTGCCGGCACCGACAAGAGCAAGCTGCTGCGCGTGCAGATCTTCATCGCCGACCTGGCGGACTTTCCGGCCATGAACGCAGTGTGGGAAGCGTGGCTGCCGGCCGGCAACGCGCCGCCGCGGGCCACCGTGCAGGCGGCGCTGGCCAAGCCGACCTGGAAGGTCGAGCTGGTGGTGACCGCGGCGCTGTAGCCGCCGCCGAGCGGCCGGCCCGGCGCCAGGCGGCCGGACACCCTCCTCACAAAGGCTTGCAGCTGCGTGCTGCAGCGCAGCGTGCGCGCGACCGATACCTCGGGGATGCGACGTCTGCCTGCCCGGTTCCTGCTGTCCCTGACCACCACGCTGGCGCTGGCCGCCTGCGGCGGCGGCGATCCCGATGCGCCGGAGGCGGCCGACGCGCCGCCCCCTCCCGGCCAGGCCGCCGGCCTGCTGCAGGGCCTGGCGCAACAACAGGCGCCGAGCGACACGCAGCGCGCCGCGGCCGCCACCGCCACGGCCCGGAGCAGCACCAACGCGTGCGCTGCCATCCGACCGTTCTACTGGGAAGTCGGCGGGCGCGACAGCCGGCTGGTGTCGGGGTCCGAGCTCGCGCCCGGCAGCACCACCGCGTACAAGCCGGCCTTCCCGATGAGCATCGCCTCGGCCTCGAAGTGGGTCTACGGCAGCTACGTCGCGCAGCTGCGCGGCGGCCAGCTCAACGACACCGACCGCAGGTTCCTCACGCTGCGCGCGGGCTACGTCAGCCTGCGCAGCTGCCAGCCGACGCAGACCGTCGACAGCTGCCTGGCCAGCGACGGCAACGGCACCTACACGCCCGAGTTCGACGGCCGCTTCCTCTACGACGGCGGCCACATGCAGGCGCATGCCAGCCTGATCGGACTGGGCGGCAAGAGCAACCAGACGCTGGCCACGGCGATCCGCGCGCAGCTCGGCACCGACGTCGCGCTGAGCTTCAGCCAGCCGCAGGTGGCCGGCGGCGCGATCATGTCGCCCGACGCCTACGCGCTGCTGCTGCGCAAGATGCTCAAGGGCCAGCTGCACATCGCGGCGCTGCTGGGCAGCGGCGCGGTGTGCACCAACGCCGCCACCTGCGGGCTGGACCAGGCCGTGTTCGCGCCGCTGCCGGCCACCGAGAGCTGGCACTACGCCGCCGGGCACTGGGTCGAGGACGATCCGGTGACGGGCGACGGCGCGTTCAGCAGCCCGGGCGCGTTCGGCTTCTACCCGTGGATCGACAAGTCGAAGACGTACTACGGCGTGGTGGCGCGCATGGCGCAGAACGGCGCCTGGCCGTCGGTGCAGTGCGGGCGGCTGATCCGCAAGGCCTGGCTGTCGGGCGCGGCGCAGTAGCGCCGAGCATGGCCGGATCGGGCCGCTACAGCCCGATCCGCGCCAGCTCGCCGCGCCCCTGGCGCACCACCACCGGCTCGTCGCCGCTGAGGTCGACCACGGTGGTCGGCGCCATCGGGCACGCGCCCGCGTCGACCACGGCCTGCAGGGCCTTGCCGAAGCGATCGATGATGGTGTCGGCGTCGTTCAGCGGTTCGGTCTCGCCGGGCGGGATCAGCGTGGTGGCCAGCAGCGGCTCGCCCATCAGGGCCAGCAGTTCCTGCAATGCGCGGTGCTCGGGCACGCGCAGGCCGATCGTGCGCCGCGACGGGTGCGACACGCGCCGCGGCACCTCCTTCGTGGCGTCGAGGATGAACGTGTAGGGTCCGGGCGTGCCCAGCTTCAGCAGCCGGTACTGGCGGTTGTCGACCCGCGCGTAGGTGGCCAGCTCCGACAGGTCGCGGCACAGCAGCGTGAGGTGGTGCTTCTCGTCGACTTCGCGGATGCGGCGCAGCTTCTCCACCGCCGCCTTGTCGTCGAGGTGGCAGACCAGCGCGTAGCTCGAGTCGGTCGGCACCGCGACGATGCCGCCCTCGTGCAGGATCTGCGCCGCCTGCTTCAGCAGCCGCGGCTGCGGGTTCTGCGGGTGGACCTCGAAGCGCTGGGTCACGAGACGTTCAGGCGACTGTGACCGGGATCTTGCCGATCTTCGCCTGCCATTCCTTCGGGCCGGTGTTGTGCACGCTGGTGCCGTTGCTGTCCACCGCCACCGTGACCGGCATGTCCTTGACGTCGAACTCGTAGATGGCTTCCATGCCCAGGTCGGCGAAACCCACCACCTTGGCGCCGTGGATGGCCTTGGCCACCAGGTAGGCGGCGCCGCCCACGGCCATCAGGTAGGCGCTCTTGTGCTTGCGGATGGCCTCGATGGCCACCGGCCCGCGCTCGGCCTTGCCGATCATGCTGATCAGCCCGGTCTGGGCCAGCATCATCTCGGTGAACTTGTCCATGCGCGTGGCGGTGGTCGGGCCGGCCGGGCCCACGACTTCGTCGCGCACCGGGTCCACCGGGCCCACGTAGTAGATGACGCGGTTGGTGAAGTCCACCGGCAGCGGTTCGCCCTTGGCCAGCATGTCGGCGATGCGCTTGTGCGCGGCGTCGCGGCCGGTGAGCATCTTGCCGTTGAGCAGCAGCGTCTCGCCCGGCTTCCAGCTCGCCACCTCGGCCGGCGTCAGCGTGTTCAGGTCGACCTTGCGGCTCTTGTTGTAGTCGGGCTGCCAGTGCACGTCGGGCCACAGGTCCAGGCTCGGCGGCTCCAGGTAGGCCGGGCCCGAGCCGTCGAGCACCACGTGCGCGTGGCGCGTGGCCGCGCAGTTGGGGATCATGGCCACCGGCTTGCTGGCCGCGTGGGTGGGCCAGGTGGCGATCTTCACGTCGAGCACGGTGGTCAGCCCGCCCAGGCCCTGCGCGCCGATGCCCAGCGCGTTGACCTTCTCGTACAGCTCGATGCGCAGTTCCTCGAGCTTGTTCTGCGGGCCGCGGGCGAGCAGGTCGAACATGTCGATCGGCTCCATCAGCACTTCCTTGGCCAGCAGCATGGCCTTCTCGGCCGTGCCGCCGACGCCGATGCCCAGCATGCCCGGCGGGCACCAGCCGGCACCCATGGTCGGCACCGTCTTCAGCACCCAGTCGACCAGGTTGTCGCTGGGGTTCATCATCACGAACTTGCTCTTGTTCTCGCTGCCGCCGCCCTTGGCCGCCACCGTCACGTCCACGGTGTTGCCCGGCACCACGCTCATGTGCACGACGGCCGGGGTGTTGTCCTTCGTGTTCTTGCGCTCGAAGATCGGATCGGCCAGCACGCTGGCGCGCAGCACGTTGTCCTTGTCGAGGTAGCCCTTGCGCACGCCGTCGTTCACGGCGTCCTCGATCGAGCCCGGGAAGCCCTCGAAGCGCACGTCCATGCCGATCTTCAGGAACACGTTGACGATGCCGGTGTCCTGGCAGATCGGGCGCCGGCCTTCGGCGCACATCTTCGAGTTGGTCAGGATCTGCGCGATCGCGTCCTTGGCCGCCGGGCTCTGTTCGCCGGCGTAGGCGCGTGCCAGGTGGGCGATGTAGTCCGCCGGGTGGTAGTAGCTGATGTACTGCAGCGCGGCGGCGACGGTGTCGACGAGATCGGCGTGGCGGATGGTGGTGGTCATGGCGGCTTTCGGTGCTGGCACGGTGGGCGGCGTGGCGCCGCCCAGCCCGAAAGTGTAGCCAGCGCGCTGACGGCTGCCTGATCGGCGGGCGCGGCGCAAGTCGGGCGCCGCTGTCCCGCCGCTTGGCGGGTCTTCTGCCGCTGCGCCGGCCCGACGTTCCTAGAATGCGCGGCCTTCCACGTTCCCACGCCCCCCCGGCGCCTGCCCACCGGATGCCCGCGCTGCCCGCCATCGTCCTGCTGCCGCTGCTGCTCGGCACCCTGCTGTGCTGGTGGAGCGGCCGCGTGGAGACGCCCGCCGGGCGGCGGCGCACGGCCTGGCTGGCGGCGGCGGTCACGGCCGCGGCGCTGGCGCTGCTGCTGGCGCAGGCGTCGGCGGTGTTCGGCGGCCAGGTGCTGCTGCAGGGCGGCGACTGGGTGCCGGCCATCGGCCTGAACGCGCGCTTCCGCCTCGACGGCCTGGCGCTGATGTTCGCCGGGCTGATCACCGGCATCGGGCTGCTGATCATCCTGTATGCCGCCTGGTACCTCGGCAAGGAAGACCCGGCCGGCAAGTTCTACACGCTGCTGATGCTGTTCATGGCGGCGATGCTGGGCATCGTGCTGTCGGACAACCTGCTGCTGCTGGTGGTGTTCTGGGAGCTGACCAGCATCTCCTCGTTCCTGCTCGTGGGCTACTGGGGCCACAAGGCCGAGGCGCGGGCCGGCGCGCGCATGGCGCTGGCCGTCACCGGTGGCGGCGGGCTGGTGCTGCTGGCCGGCGTGCTGCTGCTGGGCCACATCGCCGGCACTTTCGAGCTGTCGCAGATGTTCGAGCGCACGGCGCAGATCCGCGCGCACGCGTTGTTCCCGCTGGCCACCGTGCTGGTGCTCATCGGCTGCTTCACGAAGAGCGCGCAGTGGCCGTTCCACTTCTGGCTGCCCGAGGCGATGGCCGCGCCGACGCCGGTGTCGGCCTACCTGCACTCGGCGACGATGGTGAAGGCCGGCATCTTCCTGCTGGCGCGGCTGTACCCGGTGCTGGGCGGCAGCGGGCTGTTCGAGACCGTCGTCGCCACGACCGGCCTCGTGACGATGGTCTTTGCCGCCTACGTGGCCGTGTTCAAGCACGACCTGAAGGGGTTGCTGGCGTACTCGACCATCAGCCACCTGGGGCTGATCACGTTCCTGATCGGGCTGGCGTCGCCGCTGTCGGCGGTGGCGGCGGTGTTCCACATCCTCAACCACGCCACCTTCAAGGCCTCGCTGTTCATGACGGCCGGCATCGTCGACCACGAGACCGGCACGCGCGACATGCGGCAGCTCGGTGGACTGATGCGGCTGATGCCCTGGACGGGCACGCTGGCGATGGTGGCCGCCGCCTCGATGGCCGGCGTGCCGCTGGCCAACGGCTTCATCTCGAAGGAGATGTTCTTCACCGAAGCCGTGGGCGTGGCGCACGGCACGGCGTGGAACGTGCTGGTGCCGCTGGCGGCCACGCTCGGCGGCATCTGCTCGGTGGCCTACTCGCTGCGCTTCATCCACGACGTGTTCTTCAACGGCCCGCCGAAGAACCTGCCGAACCCCCATCCGCACGAACCGCCGCCGTTCATGAAGGCGCCGGTGGCGTTGCTGGTGGCGGTGTGCGTGCTCGTCGGCGTGGCGCCGGCCCTGACCTTCGGGCCGCTGGTGCACGTGGCGGCCACCGCCGTGCTGGGCGCGCCGCCGCCCGACTACCACCTGTCGATCTGGCACGGCTTCAACCTGCCGCTGGCGATGAGCGCGGTGGCGCTGGTGCTCGGCGTGGCGATGTACTTCGCGCTGCAGCGGCGCTTCAACCTGCACCTGCACCACCCCCGGGGCTGGACGGGGCGGCTGGTCTTCACGCGCGCGATCGACGGCCTGTTCGCGCTGGCCGGCAGGTTCACGCAGCGGCTGGAGAACGGCTCGCTGCAGCGCTACGCGGCGTGGATGGTGGCCTCGGCCGTGCTGCTGGCGGCCTGGCCCTGGCTGGCCGGTTCGGGCGACGCGCCGGGCACCGGCACGCGCACGCTGTTGCCGGCGACGCCGCTGGCGCTGGTGGCGTGGGCGCTGCTGCTGGCGGCCGGCGCGGCGCTGGTGCTCGGCCACCACGACCGCTTCCGCGCCGTGGTGCTGGTGGGCGTGGTCGGGCTGGTGACCGCGCTGACCTTCCTGGCCTTCTCGGCACCCGACCTCGCGCTGACCCAGCTGTCGGTGGAGGTGGTGTCGACCGCGCTGCTGCTGATGGGCCTGGCGCTGCTGCCGCAGACCACGCCGCGCGAGTCGAGCGCCCGGCGCAAGGCGCGCGACGCGCTGCTGGCGCTGGCCGGCGGCGGCGGCATCGCCTGGATCACCTGGCTGGTGCTGACGCGCGACCACGACGCGATCGCCTGGTACTTCCTGCAGAACAGCGTTCCCCTGGGCGGCGGCACCAACGCCGTCAACGTCATCCTGGTCGACTTCCGCGGCTACGACACCTTCGGCGAGATCACCGTGCTGGGCATCGCGGCGGTGGGCGTGCTGGCGCTGCTGGACGGCCTGCGCGTGCGCAAGCCGCAGGCCGACGCACAGGGCCGCGCCTGGAGCTTCGACCGCCAGCCGCTGATGCTGCGCGTGGCCGCGCGCATCGTGCTGCCGCTGGCGCTGGTGGCCAGCGTCTACATCTTCTGGCGCGGGCACAACCTGCCCGGCGGCGGCTTCATCGCCGGCCTGGTCACGGCCATCGCGCTGGTGCTGCAGTACATGGCGCTGGGCCAGGACCGCGCCGAGGCCCTGCTGCGTGCAGGCGGCGGCCGCCGCTACACGCGCTGGATCGGCACCGGCCTGGGCATCGCGGCGCTCACCGGCGTGGGCGCCTTCGTGCTGGGCCGGCCCTTCCTCACCAGCGCCTTCGGCCACCCGGTGGTGCCGGTGCTGGGCGAGCTGCCGCTGGCCACCGCCGCGCTGTTCGACCTGGGCGTGTACATCACCGTGGTCGGGGCGACGATGCTGATGCTGTCGGCGCTGGGCGCGGCCAGCAAGGAGCGCCCGGCATGATCAGCATGGAGCTCCTGGTGGCCAGCGGCATCGGCTGGGTCGTCGCCTGCGGCATCTACCTGCTGCTGCGCGGCCGCACCTTCCCGGTGGTGCTGGGCCTCACGCTGCTGGGCTACGCGGT
Source organism: Rubrivivax soli (assembly GCF_049810355.1). Taxonomy (GTDB): domain Bacteria; phylum Pseudomonadota; class Gammaproteobacteria; order Burkholderiales; family Burkholderiaceae_C; genus Rubrivivax. Next base: position 1,857,366 of record NZ_CP187368.1, on the reverse strand, counting down.
CAACGTGTTCATCTTCGCGATGGGCCGGCTGTGGAGCAACGCCGCGCCCATCGTCGCCGGCACCACGGCGGTGGCCGACCCGCTGCCGCAGGCGCTGGTGCTGACGGCCATCGTGATCGGCTTCGCCACCACCGGCTTCGTGATCGAGCTGGCGCTGCGCAGCCGCCACGAGAGCGGCACCGACCAGGTGGACGGTCGGCTGGAAGGGCAGGCGCAAGGCCAGGAGCCGCGCCCATGACCCTGGCAGCCTTCTTCGACACCCACCTGGCGATCCTGCCGGTGCTGCTGCCGGCGGCCACGGCGGTCCTGCTGCTGCTGGTGGGCGACGCCGCCGGCGACACCTCGGGCCAGCATGGCCACCACAAGCGCCTGTGGGCGCGGCGCATCGCGCTGGCCTCGGTGGCGCTGGGCCTGGTGCTGGCCGCGCGGCTGGTGCTCGAGGCCGATGCCGGCGCCTTGCGCGTGTACCGCGTCGGCGACTGGCCCGCGCCGTTCGGCATCGTGCTGGTGGTCGACCGCCTGTCGGCGCTGATGCTGCTGCTGACCGCCTGCGTGGCGCTGCCGGTGCTGGTCTACGCCAGCGGCGGCTGGGACGCGCACGGCCGCTACTTCCACGCGCTGTTCCAGTTCCAGCTGATGGGCCTGAACGGCGCCTTCGTCACCGGCGACCTGTTCAACCTGTTCGTCTTCTTCGAGGTGCTGCTGATCGCCAGCTACGTGCTGATGCTGCACGGCCAGGGGCGCGAACGGTTCCGCGTCGGCGTGCACTACGTGGTGCTGAACCTGGTGGCGTCGGCGCTGTTCCTGGTCGGCGTGGCGCTGCTGTACGCACTGACCGGCACGCTGAACTTCGCCGACCTGGCGCTGCGCGTGCCGCAGGTGAGCGGCCCCGACGCGCTGCTGCTGCAGGCCGCGGCGCTGATCCTGCTGGTGGTGTTCGGCTTCAAGGCGGCGCTGATGCCGCTGGCGATGTGGCTGCCGGCCACCTACGCCGCCGCCAGCGCGCCGGTGGCGGCGCTGTTCGCGATCATGACCAAGGTCGGCGTCTACGCCATCGTGCGCGTGCACGGCGTGGTCTTCGGCGCCGAGGCCGGCGACGCCGCCTTCACGGTGCAGCCGCTGCTGCTGCCGCTGGCGCTGGCGACCTCGGTCGTCGGCGTGCTGGGCGCGCTGGCAGCGCACACGCTGCCGCGGCTGGTGGCCTGGCTGACGGTGGCGTCGGTGGGCACGGTGCTGGCGGCGCTGGGGCTGTTCGGCGCCGCCGCCTGGTCGGCGGCGCTGTACTACATGGCCAACAGCACGCTGGTGATCGCCGGGCTGTTCCTGCTGGCCGAGCTGGTGGCGGCGCAGCGGGGCGAGGTCGGAGCGCGGCTGGAGCCCGCGTCGCCGGTGGCGCAGCCGGCGCTGCTGGGCACGCTGCTGCTGCTGGCGGCCGCGTCCACGGCCGGCCTGCCGCCGCTGCCGGGCTTCATCGGCAAGCTGATGCTGCTGCAGGCCGCGCAGCCGCACGCCGCAGCCGTGGCGGTGTGGGTGGTGGTGCTGCTGGTGGGATTCCTCACGCTGGTCGGCCTGGCGCGGGCCGGCAGCATCCTGTTCTGGAGCGTGCGCCGCGAGCTGCCCAGTGCGGCGTCCGGCGCCAGCCCGCGCCTGGTGCTGGCGACCGTCGCGCTGCTGGGCCTGGGCGTCGCGATGAGCGCGTTCGCCGCACCGCTGCAGCGCTACACCGACGCCGCCGCCGCGCAGTTGCTGGACCGCCGCGCCTACGCCGAGGCCGTGCTGGGCCCGCAGGGCCTGCAGACCCGGACCACGCGGCCGTACCGCATCGCCCCGGAGGCACCGCGGTGAGCCGCCACGACACGTCCCCGCCGCCGGGCCGGCAACGCCGCGCCGGCTGGTTGTCCCGCCCGGTGCTGTCGCTGCTGATCGCCGCTGTCTGGCTGATGCTGCAGCAGAGCCTGGCCGTGCCGCAGCTGATCAGCGCGGCGGTGCTGGCGCTGCTGCTGCCGCGCCTGCTGCACGGCTTCCTGGGGCCGGCCACGCGGCTGCGCGCGCCGCTGGTTGCATTGCGCTTCGTCGCGCTGGTGCTGTGGGACATCGTGGTCTCGAACCTCACCGTCGCGCGCCTGGTGCTCGACCCGCGTGCGGCGCCGCAGCCGGCCTGGGTGCCGGTGCCGCTGGCACTGACGCACCCGACCGCGATCACGCTGCTGGCCGCCGTCATCACCACCACGCCCGGCACCGTGTCGTGCGTGGTCGACGAGGAACGCCGGCAGATCCTCGTGCACGCGCTGGACTGCGACGACCCGGCCGCGCTGGCGGCGCAGATCCGCCAGCGCTACGAAGCGCCGCTGATGGAGATCTTCGGATGAGCCCGCTCGCCCTGGGCCTGGACTTCGCGCTCGGCGCCGTCGCGCTGGCGATGCTGCTGTGCGGCTGGCGGCTGCTGCGCGGGCCCGAGGTCACCGACCGTCTGCTGGCGCTGGACACGCTGTACATCAATGCCGTGGCGCTGGTGATCCTGCTCGGGATGCGCTGGCAGACGGCGCTGCTGTTCGAGGCCGCGCTGATCATCGCGATGCTGGGCTTCGTGTCCACCGTGGCGCTGGCGCGCTACGTCAGCCGCGGCGACGTGGTCGAGTGACGGGGAGAACGGGGTGCACACACTGCCGCTGTGGATGGAATGGGCCGTGGCCGCGCTGCTGGTGACGGGCGGCGTGTTCACGCTGGTCGGCGCGATCGGCATGCTGCGCTTCCCCGACTTCTACATGCGGCTGCACGCGCCCACCAAGGCCACCACGCTGGGCGTGGGCGGCGTGCTGCTGGCCAGCCTGGCGGTGTCGTGGTGGCGCGGCGAGTTCGGCGTGCCCGAACTGCTGATCACGCTGTTCCTGTTCATCACGGCGCCGGTGTCGGCCAACCTGCTCGCCAAGGCGGCGCTGCACCTGGGTGTGCCGTCGAAGGCTGGCCAGCCGCCAACCAACCAGCCGAAGCCGGGCGAGGCGCCTTGAAGACCGGCGGCTGGCAACGCTGGCTGCCCAGCCCGCAGGCGGTGCAGGCCAACCGGTGGCTGCGCTGGATCGGCCCGGCGCTGCACCACCCGCGCCTGTGGCACCTGAACCGCCGCGGCGTGGCGCTCGGCCTGGCGCTGGGGCTGTTCTTCGGGCTGCTGATCCCGATCGCGCAGATTCCCCTGGCCGGCGGCGCGGCCGTGCTGCTGCGCGCCAACGTGCCGATGGCGGTGGCCAGCACGCTGGTCACCAACCCCATCACCTTCGGGCCGGTGTACTACGCGGCCTGGCGCACTGGCAGCACGATCCTGGGCGACGGCGGCGCGGGGGCGCCGCAGGACGCACGGCCCGTGGCCACGCCGGCGGACACCTGGTGGGAACGCGCCTGGCAGCGCGTCCGGCAGGCCGGCAAGCCGCTGCTGCTGGGCCTGGCGATCTTCGCCACCGGGTTCGGGCTGCTGGGCTACCTGCTGGTCACGCTGGCCTGGCGCGCCAAGGTGGTGCTGGCCCGGCGCCGGCGCCGCGGCAAGGCCTAGCGGCGGCGCCCTGGCCGCCGTCGGTCATGGCCGGGGGCGCGCGCAGCGCTGCTCAGTGGCCGTCCTTGGCCGCATGCACCATGACGCGGTCCGCCAGCGCGATGGCCAGTGCCGAGAACAGGAAGGCGATGTGGATCACCGTCTGCCAGATGAGCACCTTCTCGCTGTAGTTCGCGGCGTTGATGAAGGTCTTCAGCAGGTGGATCGAGCTGATGCCGATGATGGCGGTGGCCAGCTTGACCTTCAGCACGCTGGCGTTGACGTGGCTCAGCCACTCGGGCTGGTCGGGGTGGCCTTCGAGGTTCAGCCGCGAGACGAAGGTCTCGTAGCCGCCGACGATGACCATGATCAGCAGGTTGCTGATCATCACCACGTCGATCAGCGCCAGCACCACCAGCATGATGATGGTCTCGTTCAGCGCCGTGACCTGCACGTCGCTCTTGTAGCCGATGCTGCTGACCAGCTTGACCAGCGCGTCCTGGTTGCCGAAGGCCGCCTCGATGAGGTGCACCAGCTCGACCCAGAAGTGGAAGACGTAGACGGCCTGCGCCAGGATCAGCCCCAGGTACAGCGGCAACTGCAGCCAGCGGCTGGCAAAGATCAGGCTCGGCAGGGGCCCCAGGCGGGACGGCATGCCGGCGGGTTCTTGGCTCATGGGCAGGGGGTTCGTGGGAAGGCGTAAATTGTAGTTCGCGCCTTTCGCGTCCTTCACGCGCCGCCGGTGCCCGGGGCTGGTCCCGGCCGTCAGCGGTTCGTAAGAGCCCCGGAACACAGTCGCGCCCATCGGATCACCGCACCCGACCACACCAAGGAGACGACAGACATGGCCAACGCCGACGCCCCGACCGAGTATTCCCTGTACCCGCCGCCGGCCAATGCCGTCGCCGGGGCCCACGTCTCGGGCATGGCCGCCTACGAGGCCCTGTGCAAGGAAGCCGAGACCGACTACGCGGGCTACTGGGCGCGTCTCGCGCGCGAGCTGATCAGCTGGAAGACGCCGTTCACCAAGGTGCTGAACGACAGCGAGGCGCCGTTCTTCAAGTGGTTCGAGGACGGCACGCTGAACGCCAGCTACAACTGCCTGGACCGCAACGTCGAACGGGGCCTGGGCGACAAGACCGCGATCATCTTCGAGGCCGACGGCGGCGAGGTGCGCCGCGTCAGCTACAGCGAACTGCTGGCGCTGGTGTGCCAGATGGCCAACGGACTTCGGTCGCTGGGCATCCAGAAGGGCGACCGCGTCGTCATCTACATGTCGATGGGCGTGGAAGGCGTGGCTGCCATGCAGGCCTGCGCCCGCATCGGCGCCACCCACTCGGTGGTGTTCGGCGGCTTCAGCGCGCAGAGCCTGCGCGACCGCATCGAGGACACCGGCGCCGTGGCCGTGATCACCGCCGACCAGCAGCAGCGCGGCGGCAAGGCCCTGCCGCTGAAGAGCATCGTCGACGAGGCACTGGCGCTGGGCGGCTGCGACAGCGTGAAGAACGTCGTCGTGCACCAGCGCACCGGCGGCGCGATTGCGATGACCGCCGGCCGCGACCGCTGGCTGGCCGACCTGCTGGCCGGCCAGGCCAGCACCTGCGAGCCGGAATGGGTGGGCGCCGAGCACCCGCTGTTCCTGCTGTACACCAGCGGCTCCACCGGCAAGCCCAAGGGCGTGCAGCACAGCACCGGCGGCTACCTGCTGCACGCGGCGCTGACGACCAAGTGGACCTTCGACCTGAAGCCCGACGACGTGTTCTGGTGCACGGCCGACATCGGCTGGGTCACTGGCCACACCTACATCACCTACGGCCCGCTGGCGCTGGGCGGCACCGAGATCGTGTTCGAGGGCGTGCCCACGTTCCCGGACGCCGGCCGCTTCTGGAAGATGATCCAGGACCACAAGGTCAGCATCTTCTACACCGCGCCCACCGCGATCCGCAGCCTGATCAAGGCCGCCGAAGGCAACGAGGCGGTGCACCCGAAGCGCTACGACCTGTCGTCGCTGCGCATCCTGGGTTCGGTGGGCGAGCCCATCAACCCGGCGGCCTGGGAGTGGTACCACAAGCACGTGGGCGGCGGCCGCTGCCCCATCGTCGACACCTTCTGGCAGACCGAGACCGGCGGCCACATGATCACGCCGCTGCCGGGCGCCACCACGCTGGTGCCGGGCTCGTGCACGCTGCCCTTCCCGGGCATCATGGCCGCGATCGTCGACGAGACGGGCAAGGACGTGCCGAACGGGCAGGGCGGCATCCTGGTCGTGAAGAAGCCGTGGCCGAGCATGATCCGCACGATCTGGGGCGACCCCGAGCGCTTCAAGAAGAGCTACTACCCGGCCGACTTCCAGGGCAAGTACTACCTGGCCGGCGACGGCGCGATCCGCGATGCGAAGACCGGCTACTTCACCATCACCGGCCGCATCGACGACGTGCTGAACGTCAGCGGCCACCGCATGGGCACGATGGAGATCGAGTCGGCGCTGGTCAGCCACACCGAGCTGGTGGCCGAAGCCGCCGTGGTGGGCCGCCCCGACGACACCACCGGCGAGGCCATCTGCGCCTTCGTGGTGCTCAAGCGCCCGCGCCCCACCGGCGACGAGGCGAAGAAGCTGGCGAACGAGCTGCGCAACTGGGTGGCCAAGGAGATCGGCCCGATCGCCAAGCCCAAGGACATCCGCTTCGGCGACAACCTGCCCAAGACCCGCAGCGGCAAGATCATGCGCCGTCTGCTGCGCAGCATCGCCAAGGGAGAGGCCATCACGCAGGACACCAGCACGCTGGAGAACCCGGCGATCCTGGAGCAGCTGGGGCAGGCGAACTGAGCCCGGCCGGCGCACCGAGGGGCTGGCCCACGGCCCTGCCGCTGGTGGCCATCCTGCGCGGCATCACGCCCGCGGAGGCGGGGGCGCACGCGCGTGCGCTGCTCGATGCCGGCTTCGACGCCATCGAGGTGCCGACCAATTCGCCCGACTGGGCCGACAGCGTGCGTGCCATCGTGCAGCTGGCGCCGCAGGCACTGGTGGGCGCGGGCACCGTGCTGACGGCCCGGCATCTGGACCAATTGCAGGCGGCCGGCGGCCGGCTGGCCGTGTCTCCACACGTCGACGAGGCCCTGGTGGCGGACGGCGTGGCGCGCGGCCTGGTGGCGCTGCCGGGCGCGATGACGCCGAGCGAGGTGTTCGCGGCCTGGCGTGCCGGTGCCGCGGGCGTGAAGATCTTCCCGGCCGGCTCGCTGGGGCCAGGGCACGTGAGGGCGCTGCGCGCCGTGCTGCCGCCCGACCTGCCTCTGCTGGCGGTGGGCGGCGTCAGCCCGGCCAACCTGGCCGACTACCTGCGGGCCGGCTGCACCGGCGCGGGGCTGGGCAGCGAGCTCTACCGCCCGGGCCAGATGCCCGAGACGACGGCGCAGAACGCCGCAGCCTTCGTCGCGGCCTACCGCGACGGTGTGCATTGACGCCCGCCCCCGACACGATGGCCACCCGCCTGATCGCGCTCGACTGGGGCAGCAGCCAGCTGCGGGCGTTCCGCATGGGCGCGGGCGGGGTGGTGCTGGAACAGCGTGCCAGCGACGACGGCGCCTCGCGCCTGCACGGTGGCGCGGCCGCCTTCGAGGCCGCGCTGCGGGGCCTGGTCGGCGATTGGCTGCTGCAAGGCGGGCCCGGCCGCCTGCCGATCCTGGCCTGCGGCATGGTGGGCAGCGCCCACGGCTGGCGCGAAGCCGCCTACGCCGCATGCCCGCTGCCGCTGCAGGCGCTGCACCGTCAGCTGACCGAGGTGCAGGCGGGCGGCGGGATGCAGGTGCACATCGTGCCCGGCGTGCGCGGCCGCGGCGCCGACGGCCTGCCCGACGTGATGCGCGGCGAAGAGACGCAGCTGCTCGGCCTGCTGGCGACGCAGCCGGCGCTGGCGGCAGCGGCCACCGTGGTGCTGCCGGGCACGCACAGCAAGTGGGTGCAGCTGCGCGAGGGCCGGCTGCAGCATTTCGACACACGCATGACAGGCGAGCAGTTCGCGCTGCTGCGCGCGCACTCGGTGCTGGGGCGGCTGATGGCGCCCGCAGCGGGCTTCGATGGGGCGGCGTTCGTGCGCGGCGTCGAGGCGGCGCGGGCCGCCGGCGGTGCCGATCTCGGCCGGCTGCTGTTCAGCGTGCGCACGCTGGGCCTGTTCGGCGAACTGCCGGCCACCGGGCTGGCGGACTATCTCTCGGGCCTGCTGATCGGCGCCGAGCTGGCCGCGGCGCTGCCGGGCTGCGACGCCGCGGCGCCGCTGGTGCTCGTCGGCGAGCCGGCGCTGTGCGAACGCTACCGGCTGGCCTGTGCGCAGTGGGAGCGCACGGCGGGGGTGGGTGACGGGCCGCTGGCTGCGCAGGGCCTGTGGCAGGTGGCGCTGCAGGCCGGCTGGGTCTGACGCGGCGCAGCGTGCGGGCGCGCGCCTGCTTGCGCTTCAGCTACTTCTTCTGCACCAGCAGCCAAGCGGCCAGCTGGCGGGCTTCATCGGGCGTGACCTTGGGGTTGGCCGGCATCGGCACCGCGCCCCAGGCACCGCTGCTGCCGCGGCGGATCTTCTCGGCCATGCGGGCCACCGCGTCGGGCTGGCCCGCGTAGCGCGCAGCGATCGCCTGGTACGACGGGCCGATCTTCTTCTCGCTGACGCCGTGGCAGGCCACGCACAGGCGCGCCTGCGCCAGCTCGGGGCTGGCCGCGGCAGGCGCCATGGCGAGCGCGCTGCCCAGGGTGGCAGCAGTGCACAGCAGGACGGCAGACGGTCTCATGCGGGGCGGCGCTTGGGCTACAGTGGGTGCCCGCATGGTAGCGCCATGACCCCGAGGGGTGACCGAGATGTGGTTTCTGATCGTAGGCGTGCTGCTGGGCGCGCTGTACCTGGCCGGCGTCGAGCCCGTGTCCACCTGGCACTGGGGCTGGGTGCTGCTGCCCTTCGGGCTGGCGGCGGTGTGGTGGGCGTTCTCCGATGCCACCGGGCTGACGCAGCGCCGCGCCATCGACAAGATGGAAGCGCGCAAGGTGGCGCGCCGCCAGCGCGACATGGAGGCGCTGGGCCTGAACGTGCGCCGCGAACGCCGCGTGAAGGTGATCCGCGACGCCGCCGAGCGCAGCAAGCCGAAGGCGTCGCCGCCCGACGACGACGCCGTGCGCCGCGAACCACGGCTGTAGCACCCGGGGCCTGCGGCAGCCTGCCTCACTCGCCGTCGAGCACGGCGCCGCGGCTGGCGCTGTTGGCATTCTTCGCGAACTTCGCCAGCACGCCGCGCGTGTAGCGCAGGGCCGGCTGCTGCCACTGCGCGCGTCGGCGCGCGATCTCGGCGTCGTCCACGTGCAGCTGCAGCAGCAGCTGGTGCGCGTCGATGGTGATGCTGTCGCCTTCGTGCACCAGCGCGATCAGGCCGCCGGCGTAGGCCTCGGGCGCCACGTGGCCCACCACCATGCCCCAGGTGCCGCCGCTGAAGCGGCCGTCGGTGATCAGGCCCACGCTCTCGCCCAGGCCCTGGCCGATCAGCGCGCCGGTGGGCGCCAGCATCTCCGGCATGCCCGGGCCGCCTTTGGGGCCCAGGTAGCGCAGCACCATCACGTCGCCGGCGACGATCTTGCCGGCCATGATGGCGGCCAGCGCGCTCTGCTCGTCGTCGAACACCCGTGCCGGGCCGGTGATGACGGGGTTCTTCAGGCCGGTGATCTTGGCCACGCAGCCCTCGGGGCTGAGGTTGCCCTTCAGGATGGCCAGGTGGCCTTCGGCGTACATCGGGTCGGCGATCGGGCGGATCACGTCCTGGTCGGCGCGCAGCGGCGGTTGGTCCGCCAGGTTCTCCGCCACCGTCTTGCCGGTGATGGTGATGCAGTCGCCGTGCAGCAGACCGGCGTCGAGCAGCACCTTCATCACTGCGGGGATGCCGCCGGCGCGGTGCAGGTCCACCGCCAGGTAGCGGCCGCTGGGCTTCAGGTCGCACAGCACGGGCGTGCGGCGGCGCACGCGCTCGAAGTCGTCGATGCTCCAGTCGACACCGGCAGCGTGCGCGATGGCCAGGAAGTGCAGCACCGCGTTCGTGCTGCCGCCGGTGGCCATGATCACGGCCACCGCGTTCTCGATGCTCTTCCTGGTGACGATGTCGCGCGGCTTCAGGTCGGCCTTCACGGCTTCCACCAGCACGCGCGCGGCTTCCTTGGTGTGCGCGACGATGGGGTCCTCGACGTTGGCCATCGTGCTTGCGAACGGCAGGCTCATGCCCAGCGCCTCGAAGGCACTGCTCATCGTGTTGGCGGTGTACATGCCGCCGCAGCTGCCGCTGCCGGGGATGGCGCGGCGCTCGATCTGGCAGAAGTCCTCCTCGCTCATCTTGCCGGCGCTGAACTGGCCGACCGCCTCGAAGACGCTGACGATGTTGAGGTCCTGGCCCTTGTAGCGCCCGGGCAGGATGGTGCCGCCGTAGACGTAGATGGCCGGCACGTTGGCGCGCAGCATGCCCATCATGCCCCCGGGCATGTTCTTGTCGCAGCCGCCGATGACGACCACGCCGTCCATCCACTGGCCGCCGACGCAGGTCTCCACGCAGTCGGCGATGACCTCGCGCGAGACCAGGCTGTACTTCATGCCTTCGGTGCCCATCGCCATGCCGTCGCTGATGGTGGGCGTGCCGAAGATCTGCGGGTTGGCACCCGCCTCGCGCAGGCCTTCCACCGCGGCGTCGGCCAGCTTCTGCAGGCCCGAGTTGCAGGGGGTGATGGTGCTGTGGCCGTTGGCGACGCCGACCATCGGCTTGCCGAAGTCGTTCTCGGTGTAGCCCATCGCGTAGTACATCGAACGGTTGGGCGCGCGCGCCACGCCTTCGGTGATGTTCCTGGAACGGCGGTTGAAGCTCATCGGGGTCTCCTCGCAAGGTGCAGCCGGCAAGTATCGCCAGCCGGCCAAGCGCAGTCCAATATATTGTCGGAGCCTGATTGATCTACGGAGCATATCGATGACCGACCTGCGTTCCCTGCGCCAGTTCGTCGCCGTGGCCGAGGAACTGCACTTCGGCCGCGCCGCGCAGCGCCTGCACATGACGCAGCCGCCGCTGACGATGGCCATCCAGGCGCTGGAGCGCCGGCTGGGCGCGCCGCTGTTCCTGCGCAGCCAGCGCAGCGTGGCGCTGGCGCCGGCCGGCGCCGCACTGCTGCCCGCCGTGCGGCGCCTGCTGCAGGACGCCGACGACCTGCCGCGGCAGGCGCAGGCCGCGGCCGCGGGTTGGAGCGGCCGGCTGCGCCTGGCCTTCGTCTCCAGCATCGCCTACGGCCCGCTGCCGGCGTGGCTGCGCAGCTTCCGCTCCGCGCAGCCCGCGGTGGCGCTGGAGCTGCGCGAAGCCACGCTCGACGTGCAGCTGGACGCCTTCGCCGCCGGCGAGATCGACGCCGGCTTCGTGCTGCACGCCGAAGGCGCGGCGCCGCCGGGGCTGGCCGCGTGGCGCGCGCTGCGCGAGCCGCTGGTGCTGGCGCTGCCCGAGACGCACCCGCTGGCCGCGCAGCGCAGCCTGCGCTTCGAGCGCATCGCGGCCGAGCCGCTGGTGATCTTCCCGCGCGCCATCGCGCCGTCGCTGTTCGACGCCGTCGTCGGCCACTACCGGGCCCAGGGCGTGACGCCGCAGATCGCGCAAGAGGCGATCCAGATGCAGACCATCGTGAACCTGGTGTCGGCCGGCATCGGCCTGGCCTGGGTGCCCGCGGCGCTGATGCAGCTGCAGCGGCCGGGCGTGGTCTACCGGCCGCTGGCCGGCGCGCCGCTGCACTGCGAGACCAGCCTCGTCTGGCGCGAGCCCGCGCCGCCGGTGGTGCAGCGCTTCGCCGCACACGTGGGGGCGGCGGAGCAGCGACAATCGCCCGCTTCCAGATCTTCGACGTCTTCGCGCAAGGCGGCCCGCTGATGCTCGTGCATCCCCAATTCGACCCGGTCGCGCTGTCGCTCGGCCCGGTGCAGATCCACTGGTACGGCCTGACCTATCTGGTGGCCTTCGGCCTGTTCCTGTTCCTGGCCGCGCGCCGCGCCCGCCTGCCGTGGTTCGCCGATGCCGGCTGGACACGCAAGGACGTGGAGGACCTGCTGTTCTTCGGTGTCGTCGGCGTCGTGCTCGGCGGGCGCATCGGCTACGCGCTCTTCTACAAGCCCGAGCAGTACCTGGCGAATCCGCTGGAGATCCTGCAGGTGTGGAAGGGCGGCATGTCGTTCCACGGCGGCCTGCTGGGCGTGGCGGTGGCGCTGGTGGTGTTCGCGCGGCTGCGCGGGCGGCCGATGCTGCAGGTGATGGACCTGGTGGCGCCCTGCGTGCCCACCGGCCTGGCCTCGGGCCGCATCGGCAACTTCATCAACGGCGAGCTGTGGGGCCGAGCGGCCGATCCGTCGCTGCCGTGGGCGATGGTGTTCCCGCAGAGCGGCCAGGCCTTTGCACGCCACCCGTCGCAGCTGTACCAGTTCGCGCTGGAAGGGCTGCTGCTGTTCGTGCTGCTGTGGCTGTACGGGCGCCGCCAGCATGCGCCGGGGCGCGTGGCCGCCGCTTTCGTGTTCGGCTACGGCGTGTTCCGCTTCGTCGCCGAGTTCTTCCGCGAGCCCGACAGCTTCCTGGGCCCGCTGGCGCTGGGCATGAGCATGGGCCAGTGGCTGTGCGTGCCGATGATCGCCGGCGGCGCGCTGTGGTGGTGGTGGGCCGGGCGCGGCACCGCCGCGGGTGCGGCCAGGAGCGCGTGATGGCAATGCGGCAACTCTTCCTCGACACCGAGACCACCGGCCTGTCGGCCGACAGCGGCGACCGCATCATCGAGATCGGCTGCATCGAGATGGTCAACCGGCGGCTCACCGGCAACAACCTGCACTTCTACCTGAACCCCGAGCGCAGCAGCCACCCCGACGCGGTGCGCGTGCACGGCCTGACCGACGAGTTCCTGGCCGACAAGCCGCTGTTCGCCAGCATCGCCGACGAACTGCTGGCCTATCTGCAGGGCGCCGAGATCATCATCCACAACGCCGCCTTCGACGTCGGCTTCCTGAACGCCGAGCTGGCGCGCCTGGGCCGCGGCAGGATCGCCGAGCACGTGGCCGAGATCACCGACAGCCTGCTGATGGCGCGCGAGATGTTCCCCGGCAAGGCGAACTCGCTGGACGCGCTGTGCAAGCGGCTGGAGGTCGACAACAGCAACCGCGCGCTGCACGGCGCGCTGCTCGACGCGGGGCTGCTCGCCGAGGTCTACATCCGCCTCACGCGCGGCCAGGACAGCCTCGTCATCGATGCCGGCGACGAGGGCCGCCGGCAGGTGCAGGTGGCGGCGGTCGACCTGTCGGCCTACGCACTGCCGGTGCTGGCTGCGAGTGCGGAAGAAGTCGCGGCACACGAGGCGATGCTGGCCGAACTCGACAAGGCCAGCGGCGGCAAGACCATCTGGCGCCAAACAGTGGCATAATCATGGGCTTCCGGGACGCGCACGGCGCATCACGACCAGATCCCGGGCGGTTAGCTCAGCGGTAGAGCACTGCCTTCACACGGCAGGGGTCGCAGGTTCGAACCCTGCACCGCCCACCAGGGTTTCCCAGCGAAACACACGACCGACGCCACCTGCAATGGTGGCGTTGTCGTTTCCGGCATCCACGCACCCGCGCACCCACCCATGCGCCCTCCCGGTGCTGGACACGCGGCACCAGGGAGCCTGTCGATGCCGTTGATGCGATTGACGGCGGGCAAGGCCGGCAGCGCCACCATCGAGGCGGCGCTGCGCTGCTGACGGCACCGGCTCAGGCCGGCGGCGCGGCAGCGGCGGCATGCGCCGCATGCGCGGCCACGATGCCGCGGTAGAGCGGGTGCGCCTGGATCAGGCGCTCGCGGTCGGCCGCGCCGGTCACCACGGCGGCGCGGTCCCGCACGTCGGAGGCCAGGCGCTGCAGCAGCGGCACCGCACGGGCATCGGCCGCGACCGCCAGCACCTGGCAGCAGGTCCACCGCAGGTCGATGGTCTCGTGGGCAGGCAGCGACGCCAGTGCGCCGCCCAGCCGCGCCAGCAGGGTGTCCACCGCGGTGAGCGCAGGCACGTGCCGGTCCAGCAGGGCGTCGCACAGCGCGATGGCCGCCGTCGCCCGCGACACCGCATGCAGGTCGCCCAGGCTCTCGTAGACGGCCAGGGCCCGGGTGTGCCACTGCTGCGCGGCGTGCGGGTCGCCACGCTCGCGGTGCAGGCCGCCCACACGCTGCAGCAGGGCGCCCTCGTGGCGCCTGGCGTGGATGGGGCCGGCGATGGCCAGGGCCTGGGTGTACCAGTCCAGCGCGGCCTCGATCTCGCCCAGCCCGGCGTGCGCCATGCCCAGGTTCAGCTGGGCCGCCACCAGGTCGCGCTGGTCTCCCATCGCGTGCGCCAGCGTGCGCATGCGCCCGCCCCAGTCGATCACCTCTTGCCAGTGGCCCAGGTCTGCCGCGGTGCTGGTCAGGCCGTGCAGCGCGCGGATCTGCACACGCTGCTGGCCCAGTGCTTCACTGCGCTGCAGCAGCGACAGCAGGGTGCTGCGTGCCTCGTCGAATCGGCACAGCTCGGTCGACACCATCGCCGAGGTCGCCATCACCTTGGCCTGGGTGGTGCTGCGGCTCTGTGCGTCGGTGATGCGGGCGGCCCAGGCCACGGCGGCCTCGATGTGCGGGCCTGCCCGCTGCGGCGTGTCGCGCGCCAGCTGCACGAAGGCCACGGTGGCCTGCGCCAGGGCCGCCGTCTCGGCGGCGCCGCAGCGCTCGGCCACCGCGATGGCCTGCAGCGACAGCCGCTCCGACGTGTCCCAGTCGCCGCCGCGGTCGGCCAGCAAGGCCATCGCGTACCACAGCCGCGCCTGGCGCTCGTCGTCGGGATGGCCTTCCAGGATCGCCGCCATCTTCTGGTGCGTGGCCGCCTGCTGCGGCCGCAGGCCCAGCACGTCCTCGATCGCTTCCAGCTGCCGCAGCAGGTCGAAGCGGCGCATCGGCTGGGTGTCGCCCAGCAGGTCCAGCGCCCGCTGCAGCCAGGCGGTGGCGGCGGCGTTGGCGAAACGCCTCTGCGCTTCCAGCCCCGCCTGCTCGAAGCAGTCGATGGCCAGCACGGTCTCGCCGGCCCGCTCGGCATGTTCGCCGGTCATGGCCAGGAACTCCGCGCCGCGGCCCTGGGTGCGTGCCGCCAGCCAGCGCGCCGCGGCGCCGTGGCCCTGCCGGCGTTCGGCCTTCAGCAGCGTGTCGTAGGTCACCTGGTGCAGCAGGTGGTGGTCGAACTGGCGTTCGGTGGTGCCTTCGAAGTCGCTCGTCGCGCGTGTCTTCACGAAGGCGGCGCGCTGCAGCGCGGGCAGGGCCCGCGGCGCCTGCGCGTCCAGTGCCTGCAGCGCGTCGTCCCAGAAGACGTGGCCGACGACGCTGGCCTGGCGCGCCGCTCGGCGCTCGTCGGGCGGCAGTGCGTCCAGCCGCGCCTGCAGCAGCCCGACCAGCGTGGTGGGCAGGCGCAGCGTGTCCAGCCGGCCGGGCTGCACCGTCCAGCGCGGCCCGTCGATGGCGATCACGCCGTCGTCGATGAGCCGGCGCACCAGCTCTTCCATGTAGTACGGGTTGCCCTCGGCGCGGCCGACGATGAGCTCGGTCAGCCGCGGCGGCACCTCGGCCACGCGCTGCAACAGCGCATGGGCCAGCGCGTCGCCGTGCACCGGCGCCAGCGGCTGCAGCGCCAGGCAGCCTTCGGGCGTGCCCCAGTCGGGGTGGCGGGCCAGCAGCGGCGGCCGCGCCGTCATCACCAGGGCCAGCGGCAGCTCGGCCGCGTGCGCCTGCAGGTGCTGCAGCATCTCCAGCGACCCGTCGTCGGCCCAGTGCAGGTCTTCGGCGACCAGCACCGGCAGCGTGTCGCCGCGTGCGGCCAGGCCCTGCAGGTACGCGCGCAGGGCCGTGAGCGCCTGGTCGCGCAGGCCGCGCGGGTCCAGGCCCTGCACGTGCACGCTGTCGGTGAAGTCGAGGCCCGAAAGCTGGCCGATGAGCTCGGCCTGCCGGGCGCCGTGTGTCGCGAACCACGGGCCCAGGCCCTCGACCACCTTGTGGCGTGCCAGCGCGGCGCTGTCGGTGTCGGCCACGCCGCACTGCACGGCCAGCAGGTTGCGCAGCAGGCCCCACGGGCGCAGCAGGCCGTCGGGCTGCGAGCGCAGCACCAGCAGCCGGCAGTCCTTCAGCCCGGCCAACAGTTCGCGCAGCAGCCGGCTCTTGCCCAGCCCGGCGTCGCCCACCAGCGTCAGGGCCTGCAGCTGGCGCGTCTGGCGCGCCAGCGCGACGGTCTGCTGCAGGCGCTGCAGCTCGGGCTGCCGGCCGACCAGCGGTGTGCGCAGGCCTTGCAGGCCGCGCTCGACCTGGGCCACGCCGCGGTCGCGTGCCGCCTGCACCAGGTAGGTCTGCACCGGGGCGTCCAGGCCCTTCAGCTGCAGCGGTGGCTGCGGCACGGCGTCGAAGAGGCCGCGCACCTGGCTCCAGGTGTCGTGGCTGATGCGCAGGCCGCCCGGCGGCGCACTCTGCTCCATGCGTGCGGCGATGTTCACGGCCGCGCCCATCGCGGTGTTGTCGTCCTCGACGCCGGCACCCAGCGCCACGTCGCCGGTGTGCACGCCCACGCGCACGGCCAAGCCGCCGATGCCGTGCAGGCGCGTCGCGGCTTCGGCCTGCACGCGCCCGGCCTGCAGGATGGCCAGGCCGGCCCGCACGGCACGTTCGGCGTCGTCTTCGCGCGCCTCGTCCATGCCGAAGGCCGCCTTGACGCCGTCGCCGGTGAAACGCAGCACGCGGCCCTGGTGTGCCTCGACGACGGCCGCCATGCGGCGCAGCGTGGCGTTCAGCACGGCCAGCGTGTCCTCGGCGTCCAGGCCCTGCGCCAGCGCGGTGGAACCGACGACGTCGGCGAACAGCACCGTCACCTGCCGGTGCCGCAGGCCGGCGGGGCGCTGCAGGCTGGCCAGCCGGGCCCGCAGCGGTGCCGTCGCCAGCGCGAGCACGGTGTCGCCGAGCGTGGTGCGCTGGCCTTCCAGCGCGGCGATGGCGGCGCGCAGCGCGTCGATCTCCTGGTCGTGCATCGTGTCCGGTGCGGGTGGGGGCGCGGGCCAGTCTAGAGGGCGAAGCGGCGCTTGTCCTGCGCGTGGGAACGACGGCCCGCGGCGGGCGCGCAGGTCGCCCCGCAGCGCCTCAGCGCGGGATCAGGTCCTTGCGCAGCATGCCGTGCACACCCTTGTGCCCGTTCACCGACTGCGTGATCCGGAAGTCCACCGCCAGGCTGCACAGCGTGTAGGCGTCCTCTCGGCCGAGGCCGGCCTTCTCGCCCAGCAGCACGATCATGTCGCGCAGCGCCATCTCCAGGCAGCGGTCGAGGTCGGGGTCGGTGCCCATGGTGATCCAGTGGGTGGGTGTCTCGCCGCGCGGGAACGCCAGGGCCGGGCCCGCGCCCCGCGGGTGCAGCACCAGCTCGAACGTGCCCAGCAGCGCTGTCTCGATCGCCGTGACGCAGACCTCGCCGTCGCCTTGCGCGCCGTGGCCGTCGCCGCAGGAGAACAGCGCGCCCGGGGCGTGCACCGGCAGGTACAGGCTGCTGCCGGGCCCGAGTTCCTTGTTGTCCAGGTTGCCGCCGTGGGCCCGCGGCTGGATGGTGCTGATGCGGCCCCAGGCGGGCGGCGGGGCCACGCCCATCACGCCGAAGAACGGGTGCAGCGGCAGGTCCAAGCCCCAGGGCAGGCGCGCGACCCGTCGTTCGCGGTCGAGCGGGATGTTCAGGTGGCGCAGCGCGTGGAAGTCGTCGGGCAGCGTGCCGGCGAGCGGGCGGATCACGTTGTAGCCCCAGTCCTGGCGCAGCTGCACGTCGATGATGCGCACCTCCAGGACATCGCCCGGCTGGGCGCCGTCCACCGCCACCGGGCCGGTGAGGATGTGACCGGGCATCGCCATCGGCAGCCGCGCGTGGATGTCCAGCAGCTCGGGTGGCACGTGGAAGCCCTGCGGGGGCAGCACCGGCGGGCCGCCGCTGACGGTGGCGACGGTGAAGCGCTGGCCGCTGGCCACGCGCAGGGCCGGGGGCAGCGTGGCGTCGAAGCAGCCCCAGTGGCAGGTCTCGACGCTGGCGGGAAGGTGGGGCAGGGCAGTCATGCTGCGCATGATGGGGCCTGCCGCGTCAGCGTGCGCCGGCGAACGCGGCGCGGAAGGCCGCCGGCGGCAGGCCCACGCGGTGGCGGAAGTCGCGCGAGAAGTGGGCCTGGTCGGCATAGCCGCACAGGAAGCCGATCTCGGCAATGGCGGTGTCGGTGTGCAGCAGCCATGCGCCGGCAGCCCGGCTGCGCGCCAGGGCCAGCAGCGCCGTGTGGCTGAGGCCGGCGCCATGCAGGTCGCGCTGCAGGCTGCGGGTGGACCGCCCCAGGGCACGCGCCAGCGCGTCCACGCCGGGCGGGGCGGCCAGGTCCTGCGCCAGCAGGCGCGCGGCCTGCCGCGCCAGCGGTGGCCAGCGGCTGTCGTCGGGCCAGGCCGACGGGTGTGCCCCGGCGTGTGCTGCAAGGCCGTGGATGGCCGGGGCGGCAACGGCGCGCGGCGCAGCACCGGCCCACTCCAGCGACCAGGCCGCGGTGTCGCCCGCGTGCACCGCCGCTGCCAGCGCGCCGGCATCGGGCACGGGCCACACCGGCACGCCCGCCAGGCGCGCGCGCACGTCGGTCCATCCGGCTTCCTGCAGCAGCGCTGCCAGCACGCCCAGCACCACCAGGTCCTCGGCCGGCAGCGGCGGCGGCCCCTGGCGCGCACCGTGGCGCACGCGTGCGTGGCCGCCGTGCGGGCCTTCGTCCAGCGCCTCGACGGCGACCCGGTGGCGCGCGTGGATGTAGCGCTCCAGGCGCCGCCACCGCGCCAGCAGGTCGGCACCGCTGCGGGCGCCGGCCAGTGCGCCGTGCAGCGGCTCGTCGCGAAAGCGCGTCAGGCCGCGCGCCAGCATCGGCAGCACCGCCCAGCCACCTTGCTGCAGCGCCGCGGCCACGAGGCTGCGCTTGCTGTCCAGCGCCACGCGCGCGCCGCCCGCGGCCGGCGGCTCCAGGCCCGGCGGTGGCTCCAGGCCCTGGACGCGCATGCCTTCGGACAGCACGCGCACCATCAGGGCACTGGCGAAGTCGATCACGCGGCGCGCCCCGTGGTCTGCCGGGCCAGCGCGGCCAGCAGGTCGGCCGGGCGCAGCGGCAGGCGCGCGGCCCGCACGCCGGTGGCATCCGCCACGGCGTTGCAGATGGCCGCGCCGGCGGCGACGATGGCGGTCTCGCCCGCGCCGGTGGGGGCTTCGCCGGCGTCGAGCAGTTCCACGTGCAGCGGCGGCACGTCGGCGAAGCGCGGGATCGGCGCGTCGGCGAAGCCGCTGGCGGTCACGCCCCCGGGGCCCGCGGGCAGGTCCTCGACCAGCACCATGCCCAGGCCCCACACCAGGTTGCCCTCGCACTGCGCGCGCACCTGGTCGGCGTCGATGACGCGGCCGCAGTCGTGCACGCAGTGCAGCCGCGTCACGCGCACCGCGCCGCTGGCGGTGTCCACCTCCACGTCGGCCACCACCGCGGCATAGCTGGCAGCCTTGTAGATGCCGCAGGCCACGCCGCGCCCGCGCCGCAGCGTGGTGGGCGCCGCGGCGGGCGTGCCGGCCGTGCCCTGCACGCGCCAGCCCGCGGCCTGCGCCACGCGCTGCAGGCAGCGCGCCAGCCGCGCGTCGTCGATGTGGGCCAGCCGGAACGCCACCGGGTCCACGCCGACGTGGCGTGCACAGGCATCGATGGCCGACTCGATGGCCAGCACGTTGGGGCCGGCGCCGAGCCCGCGCCACGGGCCGGTGTGCACGGGCAGGCGCACGACGTCGAACTCGGTGCGCCGCGCAGCCGCCTGGTACGGCAGCGCCGCGCCGCGCGCCACGCCGGCATCGCCGACGAGGTCGGTCAGGCGCTGCAGCCACGGCGGGAGCGCCGCGCTGGTGAACAGGATGTGGCTGCTGGCGAAGGCATGCCACCAGTCCTGCAGCCGGCCGTGCTGCAGCCGGGCACGGATGCGGTGGCTCGACGGCGGGCGGTGGAAGCCCAGCTGCAGCTCTTGCGCCCGCGTCCACTGCACTTTCACCGGCCGGCCCGCGGCGGTGGCGAGCAGCGCTGCTTCCAGTTCGACCGTGCACAGCGTCTTGCCGCCGAACCCGCCGCCGACCCGCTGGCCGTGCACGTGCACGCGCTCCAGCGGCAGGCCGAGCCTGCGGGCGACCACGTCGCGCTGGTAGAAGACATCCTGCGAGCCCACCCACAGCACCAGGCCGCCGCCGGGCGCGGGCTCGGCCACGGCGCAGCGCGGCTCGATGGCGGCATGCGCGGCCAGCGGCACGTCGATGCGCAGGTCCACGTCCCACGGCGCGTCCTGCGGCACGTGGTCCGCATGCACCGTGTGCGCCAGGCGGCCCGCGCGCCGCAGCCGCGCATCGACGTCGATGGCCGCCGCGATGCCGACGCCCGCGGCGCTGTCGACCGACCACACCACCGCGAGCGCGCGCTCCACGGCATCCAGCGCGGCGGGCGTGCGCGCCACGATGCCGATGCCGGCCGCCTGCCCCAGCTGCAGCCGCGGGTCGTGCACCAGCTGCACGAAGCCCGGCACCGCGCGCGCCGCGGCCTCCTGCAGGCGCAGCGGCCGGCTCGCCAGCTCGGGCGACGCAGGCGCGCGCAGCACGCGGCCGAAACACTGCCCGGGGCGGCGCACATCGGCCACGAACAGCGGCTGCCCGGTGACGAGCGCCAGCCCCTGCCGCAAGGCCGCCGTGCGCTGCGGCGCCCCGGGCTGCAGCGCGCGCAGCGCCGACAACGGCCGCTCCCGCGGCTGGATGCGGTGCTGCGCGGTGCCCGCGGCCACCGCCTCGCGCAGCGTGGCACAGGCCTGCGCCAGCGGCACGGCGAAGTCGCGCACCGACTCGCTGCCCACCGTGGCCCGTACGCGGCCGATGGCCTGCGTGTCGTGCAGGTGCACGTCCAGCAGCGCAGGCGCGATCGCGAGCTCGGTGCAGGCGATCTGCGCCAGCGCGGTGGCGATGTTCTGGCCCATCTCGGCACGCGGCACGACCAGGCGGTAGCGCCGGCCGTCGAAGCCGATCCAGCCCGTGGCGTCGTCGAGGTCCGGGGCCGGGCGCCGGGGCACCACGGGCAGCGCGCAGCCGGCCGTGAATCCGACGCCCAGCACCAGGGCCGATGCCTGCAGGAAGCGCCGCCGGCCGGTCGTCACGACGCGGCCCCGGCTGCGCGCCGCACCGCCGCCCGCACGCGCTGGTGCGTGCCGCAGCGGCACAGGTTGCCGGCCAGCGCGGCGTCGATGTCGGCGTCGGTGGGCTGCGGCACGCGGCGCAGCAGGGCCACCGTGCTCAGCATCTGCCCGCTCTGGCAGTAGCCGCACTGCGGCACGTTGGCGTCCAGCCAGGCCTGCTGCACCGGGTGCAGGCGACCGTCGCGGGCCAGGCCTTCCACGGTCGTCACCGGGCGCGGCCCGATGGTGGCCACGCGCAGCAGGCAGCTGCGCACGGGCTCGCCGTCCAGCAGCACGGTGCAGGCACCGCAGGCGCCGGCGCCGCAGCCGAACCGCGTGCCCACCAGTCCCTGCGCCTCGCGCAGCCAGTGCAGCAGGAAGGCGTCTTCCCAGTCGGGGGTGACGGCGACAGGGCGCCCGTTGACGACGAGTTGCATGCGATGCCTTTCAGCGTGGAATCGCAGCCAGTCTCGGCCCGGGCGGCGCGGGCGTCTTGAACAATCGCGCCACGGCAGCGGCGCGACGCACCGCCGCGTGCCCGTCAGTTCGCCGTGATCTTGCGGTCGGCGATCACCTTGGCCCAGGTGCGGGACTCGGCGTCGATGTACTTCGCCAGTTCGTCGCGCGTGCCCGGGGCGGGCAGCAGGCCGGCGCGCGTGAGCTCGTCGTGCACCTCCGGCGCCTTCAGGGCCTTCACCAGTTCCTGGTTGAGCTTGTCGAGCAGCGGTGCGGGGGTCTTGCCGGGCGCGATGAAGGCGTACCAGTTGGTGGCCGTGAAGCCGGGCAGCACCTCGGCCACCGTGGGCAGGTTGGGCAGGAAGGGCGCGCGCACGAGGCCGGTGGTGGCCAGCGGCACCAGCTTGCCCGAGGCGATGTGCGGCCCGGCCGTGGACATGGTGGCGAAGTACACGTTCAGCCGGCCCGCGAGCAGTTCGTTGACCGCCGGGGCGCCGCCCTTGTACGGGATGTGCACGATGTCCACGCCGGCCCGGTCGTTGAAGAGCTCGCCCGCCAGGTGCGAGGCCGAGCCCGCGCCGGTGGAGCCGTAGTTCAGCACGCCGGGCTGCTTCTTCGCCAGCGCGATCAGCTCGGGCAGCGACTTCACGCCCAGCGTCGGAGGCACCACCAGCACGTTGGGGAAATTCATGCCCATCGTCAGCGGCGCGAGATCCTTCTTCGGGTCGAAGCCCAGCTTCATCATGTGCGGCGCGATGGCCAGCGGGCCGACCGAGCCGAGCAGGATCACCGAGCCGTCGGGCTCGGCCTGCGCCACCTGCTGGTGCGCGATGTTGCCGCCGGCGCCGGCCTTGTTGTCGATGACGACCGTGGCGCCCAGGTTCTCGCCCAGCCGCTTGGCCACCACGCGCGCGGCGTGGTCGGCGGCGCCGCCCGCGGCGAAGCCGACGACGATGGTGATCTTCTTCGGCAGCTCTTGCGCGACGGCCAGGGTGGTGAAGGCCAGCGCGGCGATGCCGGCCAGCAGGCGGTGCAGGGTCATCCTCAGTCTCCGTGGGGTGATGTTGTGGAGCGGGAATGTGCCACAGCCCGTGCGCCCGGCAGCGCCGGTGCCAGCGCCACCGCCAGCAGCACCGCGGTCGGCACCACGGCCTGTGCCGCGCCCATCGTCCACAGCGTCGCCGCGCTGGCGGCGCACCACGCCCAGGGCAGCACCCGCAGCGCGCCCAGCGCACGGCGCAGGCCGCGGTGCGGGCTGTCGACGCACAGCAGCAGGCCCAGCGTGCCGATCGCCGTCGGGTCGGGGGCCAGCGCCACCAGCTCGGCCTGCGCCCACGGCCGGCCCTGCAGCGGCGCCAGCAGCGGGTACAGCAGCACCGCCGCCAGCAGCAGCGCCAGGCCCAGGCGGCGCCGCCCGCCGGGCGCGGCGGCAGCGAAGCGCGCGCCGTCCGCGCCGCCGATGCCGCCGGCGCTGCACGCCAGTACCAGCAGCCCGGCCGCCTGCACGCCGAATGCAAGGGCGGCGCCCTGGGCCGCCCAGTTGATCTCGGCATAGCGCTGCAGCAGGAAGCTCCAGCCGACGCCGGCCCAGGCGAGGGCCGCCGCCGCGAACACGGCGCCCCAGGCCCCGGCCGCCAGCGGCGCGGCGTGCTGCCGCCACCACCACGCGGCCGTGACCAGGGCCAGCAGCAGCACCGGCTGCAGCGGCCACAGCGCTGCGTTGTGCAGCTCGAACAGGCGCCAGTAGGTGGCCGGCGCGAACATCAGGAAGTCCGACGGCCGGTAGGTCCACCACTCGGTCACGAGAGCGCCGCGATGTCGGCCGCGATGCGTGCGCGCAGCGCGGCGTCGGGCAGCACGCCGCGCGCCGCGCCCAGGTTCTGCCGCACGTGGGCCACCTGGCGCGTGGCCGGGATGGCGCAGGTCACGGCCGGGTGCGCGACGATGTACTTCAGCACCGCCTGCGCCCAGCCGTCGCAGCCCAGCTCGGCGGCCCAGCTAGGCAGGCGGTGGCGCTGCAGCGCCTGCAGCAGCGCGCCTTCGCGGAACGGCCGGTTCACCAGCACCGCGACGCCGCGCTCCTGTGCCAGCGGCAGCAGGCGCTGTTCAGCCTCGCGGTCGAGCGGGTTGTAGCTGAGCTGCACGAAGTCGATCGGCTGGCTGCGCAGGATCTGCTCCAGCTCGGCATGGCGCCGCCCTTCCGACGTGGAGATGCCGACGTAGCGCAGCCGCCCCGCGGCCTTCATCTCCAGCAGCCGCGGCAGGTGCTCGCGCCAGGCCAGCAGGTTGTGCACCTGCATCAGGTCGAAGCGCGGCACGCCCCAGAACGCGCGCGAGGCTTCCATCTGTGCCGGGCCGCGCGCGCCGTCGCCGACCCACACCTTCTCGGCCGAAAACAGCGCGCGCGGGTGCTGCAGCCGCGCCAGCGCGTGGCCGATGGTGGGCTGCGACGACCCGTACATCGGCGAGCTGTCGATGAGCCGGCCGCCGGCGGCGAAGAAGGCGCGCACGACCTCGGTGCAACTGGCGAGCGCGCGGTCGTCGCGGCCGACGTTGAAGGTGATCCAGCTGCCCAGGCCCACCAAGGGCAGCTGCTCGCCGCTGGACGGGATGGCGCGTGTCAGCACGCCGGGGTTGCCTTGCGCCAGTGCCGGCCAGGCGGCGGCAGCGCAGAGGCCGGTGCTGGCGGCGAGCCAGGTGCGGCGGGGCAGCGGGATCGCGGAGGAGGGGGTGGCGGCGTCGGGCATGCGCGCTTGGAGCCTGGGGCCGTGCCGCGGTTCCCGCCCCCGGCGTGTCAGCGCCGCGGCAGCTTGGCCGTGCTGATCTTGAAGATGCCGCTGACACGCGCCACCGGCGTGTCGTCGGCCGTCACCAGGCCCTGCATGAAGACCAGGCTGCGCGTGTGGCGCAGCACCTCGGCTTCGCCCTGCACCCAGGCGCCCAGCGGCGAGGCCGCGAGGTAGTCGACCTGCAGGCTGATGGTGGGCAGGAAGCGGTGGCCGATCTCGGCGCTCTTGCGGTGCGCCGACAGCGGCAGCAGCATGTCGCAGAACGTGGCCATCATGCCGCCGTGGCAGATGCCCAGCGGGTTGGTGTGGCGCGCCTCGACCCGAAAGCCCAGCTGCACCAGCGGGCCTTCGTGGCGCAGGTACAGCGGGCCGTTGGCGCCGATGAAGCCGCCCATCGTGTCCAGCGGCACGAAGCCGGCCGGCACCGGCATGTCGGCGCTGTTCATCGTGCGGCACCCGTCTCGCGCGCCACGTCGGCCGCGAAGTCGGCGTCGGCCGCCGCGGCCAGGCCGGGGTAGATGCGCGCGAAGTCGGCCGCCAGCTGCTGCAGCGGCAGCTCGTCGAAGCTGCCGCGCTGGTGCACGTATTCCATGTGGCGCTGTCCCGCGCGGTCGAAGGGGTGGTAGAGCGAATCGCTGCGGCCGTCGAAGTCCAGCGGCAGCAGCCCGAAGCGGTCGCACAGCTCGATGTTGAAGGCCGGCGTGGCCTTGACCCAGGCGCCGTCGATCAGCAGTTCGCTGTAGCCGTGCCACACGAACAGATCGGTCTGCATCACCTGGCGCATGCGCGCGGTGCTGAGGTGGTTGCGCACGTCGGCGAAGCCGATGCGCGCCGGGATGCCCGCGGCGCGCGCCGCCGCCGTCAGCAGCGCGGCCTTCGGCACGCACCAGCCGTGGCCGGTGGCCAGCACGCTGCTGGCGCGCATGCCCTGCGGCGAGAGGTCGATGCGGTAGGGGTCGTAGCGGAAGCCGTCGCGCACGGCGCCGTACAGCGCCACGGCGCGCGCGCGGGTGTCCTCGCCTTGCGCGTGCCGCGCGGCGAACGCCACGACGTCCGGGTGGTCGCTGTCGATCAGCGGCGTGGCGGCCAGCATCGGCGGTCTCGGTGCGCGGGCCGCTGCTCAGCGGTCCTTGAGCTCGGCGCGGCGGTTCTGCGACCAGGCCTGCTCGCCCTGGCCCTGGACCGCCGGACGCGTGTCGCCGAAGCTCACGGCCTCCAGGCGATCGGGCGGCACGCCCAGCAGCACCAGCGCGCGCACCACGGCCTCGGCGCGCTTCTGGCCCAGCGCCAGGTTGTATTCGCGGCCGCCGCGCTCGTCGGCATGGCCTTCGACCACCACGCCGGCCTGCGGCGCCGCCAGCAGCGCGCGGGCGCGGCGGTCGATCATGCCCTTGTACTCGTCGCGGATCTCGGTGCGGTCGAAGTCGAAGTACACGATGCGCTCGACCTCGGCCTGGCGCGGCGGCAGCGCGGCGGCGCTGGCCATCGTGCCCGGCGCCACCGGGCCGGGACCGGTCTCGACACCGGCACGGCGCGGCTCGGCAGCGGAAGCAGGCAGCGTGGACCGCGCGGCGGCTGCCGCACGCGCGGCGTCGCGGGCAGCCTGCGCCCGCGCTTCGGCGGCGGCCGCGGCGGCCATGCTCTCGCTGGTGGCCCAGGTGGTGCTGTTGCTGCTGCGCACGACCACCGCATCGCCTTGCGGTCCGGTGCTGCAGCCGGCGAGGACGGCGACGGCGGCCAGGCTCAGCAGGGCGGTGCCGGCGCTGCGCATCACTGCTCCGCGAAGGCGCGCTCGATCACGAAGTCGCCCGGCGTCGAGGTGTTGCCTTCCTTGAAGCCGCGGCCTTCGAGCATGTGCTTCAGGTCGCGCAGCATCGCCGGGCTGCCGCAGATCATCACGCGGTCGTGGATGGGGTCGAGGCTGGGCAGGTCCAGGTCCTCGAACAGCCGGCCGGTGGCGATGGCGTCGGTGATGCGGCCGGTGTTGCGGTAGGCCTGCCGCGTCACGGTCGGGTAGTACAGCAGCTTGTCCTTCACCATCTCGCCCAGGAACTCGTGCTCGGGCAGCGTCTCGGTGATGAGGTCGTGGTACGCCAGCTCGTCGACCTCGCGCACGCCGTGCACCAGCACGATGTGCTCGAAGCGCTCGTACACCTCGGGGTCGCGGATGATGCTCATGAAGGGCGCCAGGCCGGTGCCGGTGGACAGCAGGTACAGGCGCTTGCCCGGCAGCAGGTAGTCGGCCACCAGCGTACCGGTGGGCTTCCTCCCGACGATGACGGTGTCGCCGACCTGGATGTGCTGCAGCCGGCTCGTGAGCGGGCCGTCGGGCACCTTGATGCTGAGGAACTCCAGGTGCTCCTCGTAGTTCGGGCTCACGATGCTGTACGCACGCAGCAGCGGCTTGCCGTTGACGCGCAGGCCGATCATCGTGAAGTGGCCGTTGGAGAAGCGCAGCGACGGGTCGCGCGTGGTGGTGAAGGTGAACAGCCGGTCGGTCCAGTGGTGGACGCTCAGCACGCGTTCTTCGTTGAAGGCGCTCATCGCTTGCAGGGGGCTCGGGGAGGGTCAGGGACAACCCGAATCGTACCCGGGACCGGCAAGGCGCCCGCGGCCGTGTGTCAGTGCCCCAGCGCCAGGCCCGTGCCGCGGCGCGGGTCGTTGGCGCCGTACAGGCGGTTGTTGCCCACCGGCTTGCCGCCGACCGACGGCGCGCCCACCAGGATGGCGGCCACGTGGTTGGCCGGCTGGGCCGGCGCGAACTGGTGGCCCATGCCGAGCAGGATGTCGCGCGTGTCGGGGCTCAGCGCGAAGGGCTCGAGACTGGTTGCCTCGGGCAGCCACTGCTGGTGGAAGCGCGGCGCGTCCACGGCCTCCTGGATCGTCATGCCGTGGTCGATGACGTTGACCAGCGTGTGCAGCAGCGTCGTGATGATGCGGCTGCCGCCGGGCGTGCCCAGCACCATCGCCACCTGGCCGTCGCGCAGCACGATGGTGGGGCTCATCGACGACAGCGGCCGCTTGCCCGGCGCGATGGCGTTGGCGCGGCCCTGGACCAGGCCGTGCAGGTTGGGCACGCCGGACGCGATCGTGAAGTCGTCCATCTCGTTGTTCAGCAGCACGCCGGTGCCGGGCGCCATCACGCGCGCGCCGAACCAGTCGTTGAGGGTGTACGTCACCGACACGGCGTTGCCCAGCCGGTCGACGATGCTGTAGTGCGTGGTGTTGCTGCCCTCGTGCCAGGCCGCATGCGGCGGCACGCCCGGTCGCACCGAGCGCGCGTCGCCCGCGCGCGCGGGGTCGATGGTCGCGCGGATCTGCGCCGCGTGGTCCTTGCTGGTCAGCTGCACGATGGGGTTGTTGACGAAGTCCGGGTCGCCGAGCGCGTGGTTGCGGTCGACGTAGGCGTGGCGCATGGCCTCGATCTGCACGTGCACGGCCTTGGCGGCGCGCCAGCCCCAGTCGGCCAGCGGGTAGCCTTCCAGCACGTTCAGCATCTGGCACAGCACCACGCCGCCGGCGCTGGGTGGCGGCGCCGACACGACGCGCCAGCCGCGGTAGTCGCACTCCACCGGGCGCAGTTCGCGTGCGGCGTAGCGCTCCAGGTCGGCCGCCTGCAGGATGCCGCCGCCGGCCTGGCTGCTCTCGACCAGCGCGGCGCCCACCGGGCCGCGGTAGAAGCCGCCCGGGCCTTCCTCGGCGATGCGGCGCAGCGTCTGTGCCAGGTCCTTCTGCACCAGCCGCGCGCCGGCAGCCGGCGGCTCGCCCTGCGGCAGGAACACGGTGGCCGCGGCCGCGTCGCGGCGCAGGTCGTCGGCGGCGGTCGAGAACATGTCGGCGTCGCCCTGCTCCAGCACGAAACCCTCGTCGGCCAGGCGGATCGCGGGCGACATCAGCAGCAGCGGCGACAGCGTGCCGTACTTGCTGCGCGCCATCTCCAGCCCCGCCACGGTGCCGGGCACGGCCACCGCCAGGTGGCCGCGGCGGCTGAGGCCGGGCACGGGCTGCCCATCGGGCCCCAGGTACATGCCGGGGCGGGCGGCCAGCGGTGCGGTCTCGCGGAAGTCGATGAAGCTGCTGCGGCCGTCGGCCAGCCGCAGCGTCATGAAGCCGCCGCCGCCCAGGTTGCCCGCCGCGGGGTAGACGACGGCCAGCGCGTAGCCCACGGCGACCGCCGCGTCGATGGCGTTGCCGCCGGCCTTCAGCACGTCGACGCCCACCTTCGTGGCCAGGTGCTGGGCGGTGACGACCATGCCGTTGGGGGCGGCCACCGGCGCCGGCGAGGCCGCGTGCAGCGCGGTGGGGCACAGCAGGCCGGTGGCAAGCAGCGTGAGAGCAGGGCGCAGGCGGTGCAGCATGGCGCGGAGTCTAGGGTGGGCCGCGGTGCTGCCGAATCCAGGTGTTCCCCGGGCCGGGCCCGGTGTGGCGCAGCGCGGCGCTGAGGCACACTCGTGCGCTGCTGAACGACGGTGTCGCCGATGGGACCTCTGCACGGATTGCGCGTGATCGAACTTGCCAGCATCGGGCCCGGCCCGATGTGCGCGATGCTGCTGGCCGACCTGGGCGCCGACGTCGTGCGCATCGACCGCACCGAGGCCAGCGGCCTGGGTGTCGCGATGGCGCCGCGGCATGACGTCAACGCGCGCAGCCGGCGTTCGGTGCAGCTCGACCTGAAGCAGCCCGCGGGGCGCGACGCCGCGCTGCATCTGATCGCCGGTGCCGACGTGCTGATCGAAGGCTGGCGACCCGGCGTGGCCGAGCGCCTGGGCCTGGGCCCGGCCGCGTGCCTCGCACGCAACGCCGGCCTCGTCTACGGTCGCATGACCGGCTTCGGCCAGACCGGCCCGCTGGCGCAGGCCGCCGGCCACGACCTGAACTACATCGCGCTCACCGGCGCGCTGCACGCCATCGGCCCGGCCGGCGGCAAGCCGGTGCCGCCGCTGAACCTGGTGGGCGACTACGGCGGCGGCGCGCTGTACCTGGCCTTCGGCGTGATGGCCGCGCTGTACGAGCGCCAGCGCTCGGGCCGCGGACAGGTGGTCGACGCCGC
The DNA here is from genome assembly GCF_049810355.1 of Rubrivivax soli. Classification (GTDB taxonomy): domain Bacteria; phylum Pseudomonadota; class Gammaproteobacteria; order Burkholderiales; family Burkholderiaceae_C; genus Rubrivivax. The sequence continues at coordinate 1,828,262 of NZ_CP187368.1, read as the reverse complement.
GATGGTGGACGGCGCGGCCTCGCTGATGTCCATCTTCTACGGCCTGCAAGCCGGCGGCAGCTGGGATGCGCCACGCGGCGAGAACCTGCTCGACGGCGGCGCGCCCTTCTACGACACCTACGCCACCAGCGACGGCCGCCACGTGGCGCTGGCGGCGCTGGAGCCGAAGTTCTTCGCCGAGCTCGCCACGCGCATCGGCCTCGACGCCCGCTTCGTGCAGCGCCAGTACGACCGCCGCCTGTGGCCCGAGATGCGCAGCGCCATTACCGCGGTCATCGCCACGCGCAGCCGCGACGACTGGTGCGCGGCGCTGGAAGGCAGCGACGCCTGCTTCGCGCCGGTGCTGTCGATGGACGAGGCGCCGCAGCACCGCCATGCGCGCGAACGCGAGGCCTTCGTCACGCTCGACGGCGTGGTGCAGCCCGGGCCCGCACCGCGCTTCGACCGCAGCCGGCCGGCGCCGCCGCGGTCGGCGCCCACGCCGGGCCAGCACACCGACGCGGTGCTGGCCGAGGCCGGCTTCGATGCCGCGGCGATCACGGCGCTGCGTGCGGCTGGAGCCGCGAAGTGAGTGGCGAGATGGACAACTACCGCATCCCGCCCGACGCGCGGCCCGCCGCGTCGCTGATCCTGCTGCGCGACGGCGCGGCGGGCATGGAGGTGCTGATGCTGCGCCGCGCCGAACGCGACGGCGACCAGCGCAGCGGCGCCTGCGTGTTCCCGGGCGGCGTGGTCGACCCGCGCGACCGCCTCGCCCATGCGCACGCGGTGGGCTGGGACGACGCGACACTGGCCCGGCGCTTCGGCATGGCCGAGGGCGCGCTGGACTACGCCATCGCCGCGCTGCGCGAGTGCTTCGAGGAAGTGGGCCTGCTGCTGCTGGACGCCGAGGTCGACGCAGCGCTGGCCCAGCCCTGGCGCGACCGCCTGCAGCGCGGCGACGCGGGGGCGGCCGACTTCGCGCAGGCCCTGGGCGTGCGCTGGAACCTGCAGGGGCTGGCGTACCACAGCCACTGGCTGACGCCGCCCGGCACGCCCAAGCGCTTCGACACCCGCTTCTTCGCCGCGCTGGCGCCCGCCGGCCAGCACGCCGAAGCCGACTACGGCGAAGCGGTGGAGCTGATGTGGCTGACGCCGGCGGAGGCGCTGTCGGCCGAGCGGGCGCTGAAGCTGCTGCCGGTGACGCGCCGCACGCTGCAGGACCTGGGCCGCTTCGCGCGCGCGGCCGACGCGCTGGCCGAGGCGCAGGCGCGGCAGCACATCCCGCTGACGATGCCGCGCGTGGGCCGCTCGCGCCACGGCGAGCGCGTGGTCGTGCTGCCCGACGAACTGCCCTACGCCGAGATCGGCCGCCTCGACCCCACCGGCCGCGGCGACGTCTGCAGCGACATCGTCGCCGGCCGCGCGGTGCGGCTGTCGCCCCACGTGTTGCGCGTCACCGCGCACAACCCGGGCGTGATGACCGGCCCCGGCACCAACAGCTACCTGGTCGGTGCCGGCGACCACTGGGCGGTCATCGACCCCGGCCCCGACCTGGCCGCGCACCAGCAGGCGCTGCTGGACGCCGTGGCCGCGGTGCACGGGCGCATCACGCGCATCCTGGTCACGCACACGCACCGCGACCATTCCCCCGGCGCCGCTGCGCTGGCGCTGGCCACCGGCGCACCGGTGTGGGGGCAGGTGGCGGCGCACCCGCAGTGGCAGGACGACAGCTTCGCGCCGCAGCGCGAGCCGCAGCACGGCGAGCGCATCGCGCTCGCACCCGGCGTCACGCTGCGCGTGCTGCACACGCCCGGCCATGCCTCGAACCACCTGTGCTACCTGCTGGAGGAAGAGAAGACGCTCTTCACCGGCGACCACGTGATGCAGGGCTCCACCGTCGTGATCAACCCGCCCGACGGCGACATGGCGGCCTACCTGCGCGCGCTGCGGGCCCTGCTGGATGAAGACCTGGACTGGCTGGCGCCCGGCCACGGCTTCCTGGTCGACCAGCCGCACGCGGTGCTGCGCGCGCTGATCGCGCACCGGCTCAAGCGCGAGGCGCGCGTGCGCGACGCGCTGCGCGAGGCCGGCGCGGGCAGCCTGGACGACCTGGTGCTGCTGGCCTACGCCGACGTGCCGCCGGCGCTGCACCCGGTGGCCCGGCGCTCGCTGCTGGCGCACCTGCTGAAGCTGCAGGCCGACGGCGAGGCCGCGACCGACGGCGAGCGCTGGCTCCGCGCGGGCTACGCCGGCTGAGCGGGCTGCGCCGCGGCAGGCGGTGCCTGCCACTGCCCGTCTAGCAGCACCTGGTAGGGGCCGAACTGTGTCTTGTAGGCCATCTTCGGGCTCTGCGCGATCCAGTAGCCCAGGTAGACGTGCGGCAGCTTGAGCTGCCGCGTCTGCTCGATCTGCCACAGCACGCTGTAGGTGCCGTAGCTGGCGTGCGGCTCGGGTTCGTAGAACGTGTAGACGGCCGAGATGCCGTCGTTGAGCACGTCGAGGATGCTGACCATCTTCAGCGCGCCGGCACTGCCGTCGACGGCGGCCTCGCGGAACTCGACCAGGCGCGAGTTGACGCGGCTTTGCAGCAGGAACTGCGTGTACTGGTCGACGCTGTCGTGGTCCATGCCGCCGCCGGCGTGGCGGCCGCTCTGGTAGCGCAGGTAGAGCTGGTAGTGCTCGGGCACGAAGCACAGGCGCAGCACGCGGGCCTTCAGCGTGCCGTGTGCCTTCCAGGCGCGGCGCTGGCTGCGCGTGGGCGCGAACGTGGCCACCGGCACGCGCAGCGGCACGCAGGCGCGGCAACCGTCGCAGTAGGGCCGGTAGGTGAACATGCCGCTGCGCCGGAAGCCGTTGGCCACGAGACCGGAATAGGCGTCGGCATGGATCAGGTGGCTGGGCGTGGCGACCTGCGAGCGCGCCTGCTGGCCCGGCAGGTAGCTGCACGGGTACGGCGCCGTGGCATAGAACTGCAGCGACGAGAGAGGAAGCTCTTTCGGATGCGTCACGCGGGAGTCGCCCCTGAGTCGTGGCCGTCAGCCGGACAGCAGCTGCGACCACATCGCAGCATCATAGGTCCAATCGCCGATGTCGGGCTCGGCCGTGGCCCGCGCCACGTGGGCCACGAAGTCGTCGCGCGGGATCTCGCGCGCGCCGAACGACGCCAGGTGCTGCGTGTTCTGCTGGCAGTCGATGAGCGCGATGCCGTGGCTGCGCGCGAAGCACACCAGCGCGCACAGCGCGATCTTCGAGGCATCGGTGCGGTGCGCGAACATCGACTCACCGTAGAACATGCGGCCGATGCCCACGCCGTACAGGCCGCCGGCCAGCTGGCCGTCGATCCAGGTCTCGATGCTGTGCGCGCGCCCGGCGCGGTGCCAGGCGGTGTAGGCGGCCTGCATCTCGGGAACGATCCAGGTGCCGTCCTGGCCGGCGCGCGGCGTGCCGGCGCAGGCAGCGATGACGGCCTCGAACGCGCTGTCGATGCGGATGGCGCAGCCCGGCGTGCGCACGAAGCGGCGCAGCGTCTTCTTGAGCGACTGCGACAGCCGGAACCCGGCCACCGGCAGCACCATGCGCGGGTCCAGGCTCCACCACAGCACCGGCTGGCCCGTGCTGTACCAGGGGAAGATGCCCAGCCGGTAGGCTTCCTCCAGACGCGCCGTCGTCACTTCGCCGCCGGCCGCCACCAGGCCCGGCGCTTCGGTGTCGGGGCCGAGCGCCTGGCTGGCCGGCGGCAGCGGCGTGCCGGGCGTGTCGACCCAGGTCAGCCGAGCTGCAGCCACAGGAAGCTGTTCTCCAGCGCCATCATCTGCGCGCGCTGGGCGTTGTCGGCCGCGCCGCCGTGGCCGCCTTCCAGGTTCTCCCAGTACAGCACCTGGTGGCCCTGCTCCAGCATGCGGGCAGCCATCTTGCGTGCGTGGCCGGGGTGCACGCGGTCGTCGCGCGTGGAGGTGGTGAACAGCACGGCCGGCAGCTTGCGGTCGGCGCGCACGTTCTGGTAGGGGCTGTAGCGGCCGATGAAGGCCCAGTCGCCGGCATCGTCGGGGTTGCCGTACTCGGCCATCCACGAGGCGCCGGCCAGCAGCCGGTGGTAGCGGCGCATGTCCAGCAGCGGCACCATGCAGACCACGGCCTTGAACAGCTCGGGCCGCTGCAGCATCACCGCGCCCACCAGCAGGCCGCCGTTGCTGCCGCCCTCGATGGCCAGCTTGTGCGGCTGCGTGACGCCGCTGCGCACCAGGTCCTCGGCCACCGCGGCGAAGTCGTCGTAGCTGCGCTGCTTGTGCTCGCGCACCGCGGCCTGGTGCCAACCGGGGCCGAACTCGCCGCCGCCGCGCAGGTTGGCCAGCACGTAGACACCGCCGCGTGCCAGCCAGGCGCGGCCGGTGGTGCCGCTGTAGCCGGGCTGCAGCGGCACCTCGAAGCCGCCGTAGCCGTACAGCAGCGTGGGGTTGCGGCCGTCGGCGCGCGCGCCGGCGGGCCAGACCACGAAGTAGGGCACGCGCGTGCCGTCTGCACTGGTCGCGAAGCGTTGCTCGACGCGGCAGCCTGTGGCGTCGAAGAAGGCCGGGCGCGACTTCAGCCGTTCCAGCCCCGGCTGGCCGAGCTGTCCGAGCAGCAGCGCATCGGGCGTCAGGAAGTCGGTGTAGTTCAGCAGGAAGTGCTCGGCCAGCGGGTCGGCCTCGCCCAGCAGCTCGTCGTGCAGCGCCGTCACCGACAAGGTGCCCGGGTGCGGCGCTTCCAACGGTGCCGCCTGCCAGCCGGTGGCGCCCGGTGTGCGGGTCTCCAGCCGGCTGGCCACGTTGTCCAGCACGTTCAGCAGCAGGCTGCTGCGCGTGGCCGTCAGGCCCGCCAGCGACGCCGTTGCGGTGGGCGTGAACAAGGCCTGCAGCGCGCGCTTGCCGCGCAGGTAGGCCGCGGCGTCGGCCACCAGCAGGCTGCCGCGTGGCCAGGTCGTGTCGCCGACCGTCCAGTCGCTGCGCAGCTCGATCAGCACGTGCGCGCGCCAGAAGAACAGCGTCGCGTCGCTGGGCTTGTCCAGCTCCACCAGCTGCGTGCCCTGCTGCAGCCACAGGCGGTTGTTGTAGAAGTCGGTGGCGCGCACGAAGACCGTGTGCTCGAAGCCCGGCGTGCGGTCCACCTGCACCGAGGCGCGCACGTCGCCTGCCTCGCCTTCGAACACGGTCTCGGCCGCGGCCAGCGGCGTGCCGCGGCGCCAGCGCTTGACGACGCGCGGGTAGCCCGAATCGGTCAGCGAGCCGGCGCCGAAGTCGGTGGCCACGAACACCGTGTCGGCGTCCAGCCACTCCAGCGTGCACTTCGCCTCGGGCAGCGCGAAGCCGCCGTCGACGAAGCGCTTGCCTTCGAGGTCGAACTCGCGCACCACGCTGGCGTCGGCGCCGCCGCGCGACAGCGCGACCAGGGCGCGCCGGTACGCGGGCCCGAAGGCCTGCGCGCCGGCCCAGACCCAGTTCTCGCCTTCGGCCGCGGCCAGCGCGTCGATGTCCAGCACCGTCTCCCAGGCCGGTTCGGCCTGGCGGTAGTCGTCCGGCGTGCAGCGCCGCCACAGGCCGCGCGGGTGCTGCGCGTCGCGCCAGAAGTTGTAGAAGTGCGTGCCGCGCCGCACCACGTAGGGGATCTGCGCGCGCGAGTCCAGCACCTCGCGGATGGCCTCGCGCGTCTCGGCGAAGCGCGGCGTGGCCTGCAGCACGGCTTCGCTCTCGGCGTTGCGCGCGCGCACCCAGGCCAGGGCGCGCTCGCCGAGCACGTCCTCGAGCCAGAGCCAGGGGTCGTCCTGCGGAGCCTGGGGATCGGGGGTCATGGGGTTCATTTGCGGACGGGTTCGGTGCCGTAAAGCAGCACGGGTGTGATCTCGACACTGCGTTCGCCGTTGCCGATCCAGACGTTGCCGTCCTGCACCGTCACCTGCAGCTGCATCGAGCGCTGGGCCAGCGTCGCGAGCTCCTGGCTCTGGGCCGCGGGCAGCTGCCAGACCTGCAGGTTGCGCAGCCGCGTCAGCTTGTTCTCGATGCCGGCCCACCACACCGGCACGCTGCTGGCGTACGCGTACAGCGTGACGCGCTCGGCGCGGCCGCTGGCCTTCACGAGCCGGCGGTCGTCGACCTGGCCGACGTCGATCCAGTGCAGCAGCTGCCCGGTGAGGTCGTGGTGCCACAGGTCGGGCTCGTCGGTGTCCGACAGGCCGCGCGCGAACTGCAGCTGCCCGCGGTGGTCGTCGGGTGCGACCTGCAGCGCGAAGGCCAGCAGCCGCACCATCATGCGTTCCTCGGTTTCCGAGGGGTGCAGGGCGACCGTGAGCGCATGGTCGGCATAGAGCGCGCGATCCATGTCGGCGATCTGCAGCGCGGCCTTGTAGACGGTGGATTTGAGGGCCATGGGGGGAGGAGGCGGGCCGTTCGGCCGAGCCGCGCACTGTGCCACAGCGCCCCGGCTGCACGCCGGCGGCGCGCGGGCGGCCCTGTTCCAGGGCTGCCCTGGGGGGCATCGGGCCGGTGGCATGATGGCAGGCTTCGCCGGCCCGGCCGGCCACCCCCTTGACGAGGACCGTTCCATGACCCGCTTCGTTGCAACCGGCCGCACCACGGCCGTGTTCCTCGCGTCCGCCCTGGCCATCACCGTGGCCCATGCGCAGACCAGCCAGCAGCCCAAGCCCGCGGCCAAGCCCGCCCCCGCCGCGGCGGCGGGCAAGACGCTCTCGCTGGGCGGTGGCTCCGGCAGCGGCAAGATCCTGAGCCGCGACGAGCTGCGCGCCTGCATGAAGAACCAGGAGACGCTGGTGGCGCGCCGCACCCAGGTCGAGGCCGAGCGCGCACCGCTCGACGCCGAGAAGGACAAGCTGGTCGCCGACCAGGAGGCACTGAAGGCCGAACGCACGCGGCTCGACGGGTCGCGCGAGGCCGTGGCCGGCATCAACGCCAAGTACAAGGACTACGCCGCGCGCGTGGCGCAGTGGAACGAACGCGCCGCGAAGGTCGAGGAGATGGAAGGCGTGCGCCGCGAACGCGAGCGCCGCAACCTCGACCGCGAGCGCGGCGAGCTGCAGAAGCAGCAGGCCGAGCTGGAAGCCGAGCGCGTGCGCATCGAGACCACGTCCAACGACGCCGTGGCGGCCTACAACGAGAAGGCCAAGGCGCTGGAGGCGCGCGTGGCCAGCTGGAACCAGCGCAACGGCGACCTGACCGCGCGCGTCAACGCCGTCAACGCCGACCGCGAGTCCTGGCAGAGCGACTGCGCCGAGCGCCGCTACCGCGAAGACGACGAGATCGCCATCAAGCGTGGCGAGTGAGGCCGCGACCGCCATGCACCACAGCACCAACCCCCTGCTGCAGGACTGGACCGCGCCGCACGGCCTGCCGCCCTTCGCCGACCTGCGCCCCGAGCACTTCGCCCCCGCCTTCGAGGCCGCGATGCAGCAGCACCGCGACGAACTGCGGGTCATCGCCACCGACACCGCGGCACCGGACTTCGACAACACGCTCGCGGCCTTCGACCGCAGCGGCCGTCTGCTCGGCCGCATCGCCACGGTCTTCTACGCCCTGACGGCGTCGGAGACCAGCGCCGAGCTGCAGGCCGTGCAGCGTGCGATGGCCGCCCCGCTGGCGGCCCACAACAGCGCCACCTACATGGACATGGCGCTGTTCGCGCGGGTCGACGCGCTGCACCGCGACCGCGCCGCGCTGGGCCTGTCGCCCGAGCAGCTGCGGCTGCTGGAGCGGGTGCACCTGGACTTCGTGCGCGCCGGGGCGCGCCTGGAGCCCGCGGCCCAGCGGCGCTACGCCGAGGTGATGCAGGAGCTGGCGGCGCTGACCACCCGCTTCGCGCAGAACGTGCTGCACGACGAGTCGGCCTTCCAGATGGTGCTGCGCACCGAGGACGAACTGGCCGGGCTGCCCGACTTCGTGCGTGCCGCAGCGCGCCAGGCCGCCGCCGAACGCGGCCTGGACGCCGACAACGGCCACGTGATCACGCTGTCGCGCTCGCTGGTCGTGCCCTTCCTGACCTTCTCGGCGCGGCGCGACCTGCGCGAGCAGGCCTGGCGCGCCTGGACCAGCCGCGGCGAGCACGCGGGCGAGCACGACAACCGCGACGTGGCACGGCAGATCCTGCGCCTGCGCAACGAGCAGGCACGGCTGCACGGCCACGCCAGCTACGCCGACTACGCGCTGACCGACACGATGGCGGGCAACCACGCCAGCGTGCAGCGCCTGCTCGACGAGGTCTGGCCGCGCGCGCTGAAGGCGGTGCAGCGCGAGCGCGCGGCGCTGGAAGCGGTGATGGCGGCCGAGGGCGCCGCCGGCACGATCGAGTCCTGGGACTGGCGCTTCTGGGCCGAGAAGGTGCGCCAGCAGCGCTACGCGCTCGACGACGCCGAGGTCAAGCCGTACTTCCTGCTCGACAACGTCGTGCAGGCCGCGTTCGACTGCGCGCAGCGCCTGTTCGGCCTGCGCTTCACGCCGCGTGCCGACCTGCCGGTCTACCACCCCGACGTGAAGGCCTACGAGGTGACCGGCGCCGACGGCGCGCTGGTGGGCGTGTTCGTGCAGGACAACTTCGCGCGCGCGTCCAAGCGCAGCGGCGCCTGGATGAGCTCGCTGCGCTGGCAAAGCCGCAACGGCGGCTTCCGCGCCCCGGTGATCCTGAACAACAACAACTTCGCCAAGGGCGCATCCGGCGCGCCGACGCTGCTGTCGCTGGACGACGCCCGCACGCTGTTCCACGAGTTCGGCCACGGCCTGCACGGGCTGCTGTCGGACGTGACGTACGAGCGCCTGTCGGGCACGCAGGTGCTGCGCGACTTCGTCGAGCTGCCGTCGCAGCTGTTCGAGCACTGGATCACCGAGCCCGAGGTGCTGAGGAAGCACGCGCGCCACTGGCAGACCGGGGCCCCGATCCCCGACGACCTGGTGCGGCGCATGCAGGCCGCGCGGCGGTTCAACCAGGGCTACGAGACCGTGCGCTACACGGCCAGCGCCATCGTCGACATGGCGGTGCATGCGCTGCCCGACGCCGAGCCGCCGGCCGACCTGTGCGCCTTCGAGGCCCAGGTGCTGCAGCGCCACGGCCTGCCGCCCGGCGTGGGGCTGAACCACCGGCTGGTGCACTTCCAGCACCTGTTCTCCAGCTCGGGCTACGCCGCCGGCTACTACGTGTACCTGTGGGCCGAGGTGCTCGATGCCGACGGCTACGGCGCCTTCCGCGAAGCCGGCAACCCGTTCGACCCCCAGGTGGCGGCGGCGCTGCGGCGCTACATCTACGGCGCCGGCAACAGCCTGGAGCCGGGTGCGGCCTTCGCTGCCTTCCGCGGCCGCGCGCCCACGGTGCAGCCGCTGCTGGACAAGCGCGGGCTGCTCGAGGACGCGCCGGCCTGACCGGGTCGCGGACTCAGGCGGGTCCGGCCCCGGGGCCGGGCCCGAACATGGACTCGATCGACGCCATGAAGGCGCGGAAGTCCAGCGGCTTGGTCCAGTAGTCGGACATGCCGGCGCGCAGCGCGCGGTCGATGTCCTCGGGCATCGCGTTGGCCGACAGCGCGATCACCGGGATCGCCGCCGTGGCGGGCGTGCCGCGCAGCCGGCGCAGCACCTCGTGGCCGTCGATGTCGGGCAGCTGCATGTCCAGCAGCACCAGGTCGGGCCGCAGTTCGCACGCGCGCTCCACGCCGCTCAGGCCGTCGACGGCGATGTGCAGCTGCAGGTCGGGACGGCGGCTGATCAGCTCGGAGATGATCAGCGCGTTGACGGGGTTGTCCTCGATGTAGAGCAGGGTGCCGCGCGGCGGGCGCTGGCCGCCGTCGGCCAGCGGCACCGGGCGGCTGCTGCGCGGAGGCAGCGGCGTCGGCGGCGCCTGGCCCGAGGCATCGGACAGGCGCAGCTCGAAGCTGCTGCCCACGCCCAGCGTGCTGTCGACGTGGACCGAGCCGCCCATGCGCTCGATCAGCGCCTTCACGATCGCCAGCCCGATGCCGGTGCCCTGGATGCCCTCGTGTTCCAGGCCGAGCCGGTTGAAGGGCTCGAACAGGTGGCGCATCTGCAGGTCGGTCATGCCGCGGCCGGTGTCGGCCACGCGCACCAGCACCTGCGCGCCGCGGCGCAGCGCGTCCACGCGCACACGCCCGCCGTCGCGGTTGTACTTGATGGCGTTGCCGATCAGGTTCAGCAGGATCTGGCGCAGCCGCGTGGCGTCGGCCAGCGGCACGCCTTCCAGCGTGCCGGTCTCCAGCTGCACGCCGCGCTCGCGCAGCAGCGGCTCGAGCAGCGGCAAGGTCTCGGTCAGCAGCGGCTGCAGCGGCACCGGCTGCAGCGCGATCTTCATCTCGCCGCCTTCCAGGCTGGACAGGTCGAGCACGTCGTTGATCAGCTCGAGCAGGTGCTCTCCCGCGCCGCGGATGTGCTCGAGCCGGCGCCGCCGGCTCTCGGCCGCCGCGTCGGTGCCGGCGTCCTCGGCCAGCAGCAGCTGCGCGAAGCCCAGCACGGCGTTCAGCGGCGTGCGCAGCTCGTGGCTCATGCGCGCCAGGAACTTGCTCTTGGCCTGACTCTCGCGCTGCGCGATCTCGCGCTCCTGGCGCACGGCCTCGGCCGTGCGGCTGTCGGTGATGTCCCAGTTGGCGCCGACACGGCGCACCAGCCGGCCGTCTCCGTCGCGCACCGCCACCGAGCGCGAGGCGATCCAGCGCACGCGGCCATCGGGCGTGACGATGCGGAACTCCTGGTTCGTCGGTCCTTCGTGGGCCAGCAGGCTGCTGTTGTAGTCGGCGATGGCGGCGCGGTCGTCCTCGTGCACCATCTCCAGCCGCTCGTCGGCGCTGGGTGCCAGCGCACGGGGCGGGCGGCCGCGCAGGCGCCACATCTGCTCGTCCCAGAACACGCTGCCGTCCCGCAGGTCCACTTCCCAGGTGCCGATGCCGGCGCCGCGCGCCGCCAGCGCCGCGCGCTCGGAGGCCTGGCGCAGCGCGAGTTCGACGTCGCGTCGCTCGGTGGCGTCGATCACCAGGCCGAACAGCAGTCCGCGGTCCTCGCCGTCGGCCGCCACCTCCACCCGCGAGTGCGTGATGACGTGCCGCACCTGGCCGTCGGTGCGCACGATGCGGAAGTCGGACTGCAGCGTGCTGCGGCCGCTGCGGACCCAGTCGTCGAGCCGGCGCCGCGCATCGGCCCGGTCGTCGGGGTGCACCCACTGCGACAGCCACTCGCGCATGGTCGGCACCGGCGCGTCCGGTGCCAGGCCGTGGATCGCGCGCAGCTGGTCGCTCCAGCGCGCGCGGTCCTGGTCGCGTTCCAGGCTCCAGTAGCCGATGCCGGCGGCGCGCGTGGCGAGTTCGAAGCGCCGGCCCAGCTCGGCGGTGCGGCGGATGTTCTCCTGGCGTTCGGTGACGTCGAGCGCCACGCCGATGAAGGCGATGGGCGTGCCATCGGCGTCGCGCTGCACGGCCCGGCGCATCATGATCGCGCGGTAGCGGCCGTCGCGGCGGCGATAGCGCGCCTCGAAGTCCACCGGGCGGTCGCTCTGCAGGGCCGCCTCGACCGAGGCCAGCACCGCGGGCAGGTCGCCGGGGTGGATCAGCGCCCGCACCTCGTCGATGGACAGGCCGTCGGGCCGCGGCGGCATGTCGAGCACCGCGAAGGCCTGCGCGTTGTAGTGCATGCGCTGCGTCACCAGGTCGTGGCGCCAGATCGCGATGCCGGCCAGGTCCACCGCCAGCGCCAGCTGCGACACCATCTGGTCGTAGCTGCGGGCCAGCGCCCAGGCCTGCGTGTCGTCCATCAGCAGCCCGATGACCTGCTCGGGGCTGCCGTCGGCACCGTTCTTCACGCGCCAGTGCGAGTGCAGCTGGCGCACGCGGCCGTCTTCGCCGAAGACGCGGTAGCGGTGCGAATAGTCGCCCGCCTGCGCCAGCGACTGCTTGAACGCGGCGGCGAGCCCGGCCCGGTCGGCCTCGACCGTCAGGTCCAGCGTGGTGTCGAAGTCGGGCGCGTCGCCGCCGTCGCCGACCACGCCGCGCATGCGGAAGATCTCGCGGTCCCAGCGGCCTGAACCGGTGCGCACGTTGCGTTCCCACGCGCCGAGCCGGCCCATCTGGCGCGCCATGTCGAGCAGTTCCTCGGCCCGCTCGGCGCGCGCACGCAGCGCCTGCAGCGGCGCGATCGACGTGAACCCGAGCAGCCAGTCGCCGCCGGCCGTGCGGTGCGCGCTGGCCGCCAGCGCGCCGCAGCGGGTGACCAGCTCGACGGCACCGCCTTCGGCCAGCAGCTGCTGCAGCGCCTGCCGGGCGGCGGCGCCCAGCTGCAGCGCGTCGGCCAGCGGCTGGCCCGCAACCAGCGGCCCCAGCAGCGACACACCTGCGGCGTTGGCCCAGCGCAGCCGGCCGGTCGCGTCCACGCAAGCCAGCGGCGCCGGCGCTTCGGCCAGCCACGCAGCGGCTTCGGCCGGTGTCGGCGCAGGCAGGCCCGCAGCGTCTGCGGCAGGGGGAGACGTCATGACGCCAGTGTCCAGGGGCTCGGCATGGGTAACGAAGTATGACGCCTTGCCGGCCGGCGGCCCGGGTGCGCGGCAGGCGCGTCGCGCGGGCGACGCTGCCGCCGACGCGCCGCCGCGACAATCGCGGCCGAGGAGAGCAGCACGATGGCAGCAGACAACAACGGCGGCACGGCGCGGGTGCTGGCGGCCCCGGTGCACGGCGCGGTGATCGGCATCGAGGTCGTGGCCGGGCAGGCCGTGGCCGCGGGGCAGACGCTGGTGGTGCAGGAAGCCATGAAGATGGAGGTGCCGCTGCAGGCCCCCTGCGCAGGCGTCGTGCGCGGCGTCTACGCGGCGGTGGGCGAGGTGCTGCCCGAAGGCGCGCCGCTGCTGCGCTTCGAGCCCGGCACCGTGCCGACCGCCGCCGCTTCCGTGACACCGCCCGCTGCTCCCGACCCAGCCGTGCCGCGTGCAGCGCTGCAGGCCGTGCTGGACCGCCACGCGCTGACGCTCGACGCCGCGCGGCCCGAGGCGATGGCGCGGCGCCACGCCGCGGGCGGGCGCAGCGCGCGCGAGAACGTCGACGACCTGCTGGACGCCGGCAGCTTCACCGAGTACGGCGCGCTCGCGGTGGCGGCGCAGCGCAGCCGACGCAGCCTCGACGACCTGCAGCGCCACACGCCGGCCGACGGGCTCGTCACCGGCACCGGCCTGGTCGCGGGGCGGCCGGTGGCGGTGATGGCCTACGACTACACCGTGCTCGCCGGCACGCAGGGCGTGTTCAACCACGCCAAGGCCGACCGCCTGCTGGCGCTGGCCGCGGCGCAGCGGCTGCCGCTGGTGCTGTTCGCCGAAGGCGGCGGCGGCCGGCCGGGCGACGTCGACTGGCTGGGCGTGGCGGGCCTGGACTGCACCAGTTTCGCGCGGCTGGCCGCGCTGTCCGGGCAGGTGCCGCTGGTGGGCATCGTGCACGGGCGCTGCTTCGCCGGCAACGCGGCGCTGCTGGGCTGCTGCGACGTGGTGATCGCCACACAGTCCGCGAGCATCGGCATGGGCGGGCCGGCGATGATCGAAGGCGGAGGCCTCGGGCGCGTCGATGCCGACGCGGTGGGGCCGGCGTCGGTGCAGGCGGCCAACGGCGTCGTCGACGTGCTGGTGCCCGACGAGGCCGCGGCGGTGGTCGCCGCGCGCCACTACCTGGCGCTGGTGACGGCGCCGCGTGGCCTGGACGCCGCGGCCGGCGGCGATGCGCTGTCGCTGCGCCACGCGCTGCCCGAGAACCGCAACGCGCTGTACGACCCGCGCGCCATCGTCGCCACCGTGATGGACGCCGGCAGCCTGCTGGAACTGCGGCGCGACTTCGGTGCCGGTGTCGTCACCGCGCTGGCGCGGCTGGGCGGGCGCAGCGTTGCCGTGGCGGCGAGCCAGCCGCGGCACCTGGGCGGCGCGCTCGACGCGCCGGCCTGCGACAAGCTCGCGCGTTTCATGCAACTCGCCGACGCGCACGGGCTGCCGCTGCTGAGCTTCGTCGACACGCCGGGCTTCATGGTCGGCCCCGAGAGCGAGAAGACCGCGATGGTGCGCCACGCGGCGCGCCTGTTCGTGACCGCCGCGGCGCTGCGCGTGCCGGTGGCCAGCGTGGTGCTGCGCCGCGGCTACGGCCTGGGCGCGATGGCGCTCACCGCCGGCCATTTCCACGCGCCGGTGGCCACCTGCGCCTGGCCCAGCGGCGAGTTCGGCGCGATGGGGCTGGAAGGCGCGGTGCGGCTGGGCTTCAGCAAGGAGCTCGCCGCAGCGCCCGAGGCCGCGCGCCAGGCCTTGTTCGACCGCCTGCTGGCGGCCGCGGTGGAGCGCGGGCAGGCGCTGAACATGGCCAGCCACCTGGAGATCGACGCCGTGATCGATCCCGCCGACACGCGTGCCTGGCTGCTGCGCGTGCTGGCCTCGACCGACGGCCGCGCGCTGCCGCCGCGCCGCGGTTTCATCGACCCCTGGTGATGCACGCCCGTGCGCCGATTGGCGACAATCGGCGCACCAGCACATCACCCTGCCGATGAGCGAACTGCGCGCGCTGCTGCTGACCGACGTGGTCGACAGCACCCAACTCTCCGAACGCCTGGGCGACACCGCGATGGCAGCGGTGTGGGCGGCGCACGACCGCGCGGCACGCGACCTGCTGCCCACCTGGCGCGGGCGCGAGATCGACAAGACCGACGGCATGCTGCTGCTGTTCGAGAGCGCCGCCGACGCGCTGCAGTACGCCGTGGCCTACCACCGCGCGCTGGCAGCGCTGGCGGTGCCGCTGCGCGCGCGCGCCGGCCTGCACGTGGGGCCGGTGCTGCTGCGCGAGAACACGCCCGACGACGTGGCGCGCGGCGCCAAGCCGCTGGAAGTGGACGGCCTGGCCAAGCCCACCGCGGCGCGTGTCATGTCGCTGGCGCGCGGCGGCCAGACGCTGCTGACCGCCGAGGCACGTGCCGCGCTGGGCGATGCCCTGCCGCCGACGCAGTCGCTGCAGTCGCATGGGCACTGGGTGCTCAAGGGCGTGGCCGCGCCGGTGGAACTGTTCGAGGCCGGCGACGACGCCACCGCGTTCGCGCCGCCGCCCGACGGCGACAAGGTCTACCGCGTCGTGCGCGCCGGTGAACGCTGGCTGCCGGCGCGCGAGATCCCGAACAACCTGCCGCAGCAGGCCACCAGCTTCATCGGCCGCGAGCGGGAGCTCGACGAGATCCGCGAGCGGCTGGCCAGCGCGCGCCTGGTCACACTGCTGGGCATGGGCGGCCTCGGCAAGACGCGGCTGTCGCTGCAGGTGGCGGCCGAGGCGATGGCCGAGTTCCCCGACGGCGCCTGGTTCGTCGACCTGTCGCCGATCCGCGATGCCGCCCTGGTGGCGGCCGAGGCCGCGCAGGTGCTGGGTGTGCGCGAAGAGCCCGGCCGGCCGCTGCTGCACAGCCTGGGTGCGCACCTGGCGCAGCGGCGCACGCTGCTGATCCTGGACAACTGCGAGCACCTCGTGCAGCCGGCGGCCGCGCTGGCGCACGCGCTGCTGCGTGCCGCGCCGGGCGTGCGCATCCTGGCGTCCAGCCGCGAGGCGCTGCGCGTTCCGGGTGAGCAGCTGTACCCGATCTGGCCGCTGCCGCTGCCGGCCGTGGGCGACAGCCGCGAGGCGCTGGCGCGGTCCACCGCGGTGCGGCTGTTCGTGGCGCGTGCGCAGTCGCACAAGCCGGCCTTCACGCTGAACGAGCGCGAGTCGCCCGCGGTGGCGGAACTGGTGTCGCGGCTGGAAGGCATTCCGCTGGCCCTGGAACTCGCTGCGGCGCGTGTGCGCGTGCTGTCGGTGGCCGACATCAACAAGCGCCTGGGCGAGCGCTACAAGCTGCTCACCGGCGGCAGCCGCGTGCTGCAGGAACGCCAGCAGACGCTGCGCGCGCTGGTGGACTGGTCGCACGAACTGCTGCGGCCCGAGGAGCAGACGTTGATGCGGCGGCTGGCGGTGTTCGCCGGCGGCTTCGACCTGGAGGCGGCCGAGCAGGTGTGCGGCGCCGACCCGCTCGACGCGCTCGACGTGCTCGACCTGCTGGGCTCGCTGGTCGAGAAGTCGCTGGTGATGGTGCAGGAACGCGAGGACGGCGCCACGCGCTACCGCATGCTGGAGACGCTGCGCGACTACGCGCACGAAAAGCTGGTTGCCAGCGGCGAGGCCGACGCCACCGCGGCGCGCCACTGCGAACATTTCTTCGTCGTCGCCAAGCAGGTGCGCGACGGCCTCGAGGGCGCCGAGCAGGCGCTGTGGGTCGAGCGCGCGGAGACCGAGCTGGACAACCTGCGCGCAGCGATGCGCACCGCGCGCAGCGGCGTCGCCGACGTCTTCATCGCCGCCAAGCTGCCGATGGCGCTGCAGAACTTCTGGCTGCTGCGCGGCTACGCCGCCGAAGGCCGTGCCGCGGTGCGCGCGGCGCTGGCGCTGCCGGCCATCCAGGCCTCGGACCGCCACCACGCCTGGGCGCTGTACATCGGCGCCGTGCTGGCGTCGGGGCAGAACGACCACGCCGAGGCGCGGCAGATGCTGGAGACCAACCTCGCCATCGTGCGCCGGCTCGACAACCCGGCCGAGATCGCGGCCACGCTGTCGACGCTGGCCGTGGTGCGGCTGCAGAGCGGCGATGCCGGGGCAGCCCGGCGCAGCGAGCTCGAGGCGCTGCAGATCTTCGAGCAGCTGGACGACCCGCTGTGCCAGGCCATCAGCCAGCTGCACCTGGGCCAGTGCGCTGCCTACCTGGCCGAGGACGGCGCGGCGGCGGTGCACCTGCAGCGCGCGCTGGCGCTGGCGCAGCAGGTGGGGCAGCAGGAGATCGCGGCCGAGTGCCGCTTCGAGCTGGGCGCGCTGGCCTGCGAGGCCGGCGACGCCGCGACCGCGCGGCGCTGGCTCGACGACGCGCTGCGCCTGTCCCGCGCCTCGGGCAACAAGCGCGGCGAAGCCTGCGCGCTGTGGTGCCTGGCGCGGGTCGACCTCTTCGAGGGCGACACGCCGGCGGCGCAGCCGCGGCTGGCGCAGGCGCTGCGGGCCTTCCGCGACTTCGAGATGCGCGAGCAGGCGCTGGGCTGCCTGGAGAGCTGTGCCCGCTGGGCGCAGGCCGAGCACGTGCGCCGCAGCGCCGACACCGGCGCGCTGGCCGTGGCGCTGAGCGCGGCCGCGACGCACATGCGCGAGCGGCTGGCCCTGCCGCGCTCGCCGCGCGCCGAGGCCTACTGGCAGACCCGCGTGCAGGCCCTGCCGTCGGCCGTGGACGCCCGCGCGCTGGCCGAGGCGCAGGCGCAGGGCCTGGCCTGGGTGATGGACGAAGCGGTGCTCGCCGCGCTGCAGGCGCTGGAAGCCGCGCCGCCGCAGCCGCTGCCCCTGCCGGCCGCGGCCTGAACCCGCCGCGGCCCCGGCCGGCCGACGCGGCCGGCAGCGGCCTCAGCGGCGGCGGCGCCGGGCGGCCAGCGCGGCCAGCGCCACGGCGGCCAGTGCCAGCGGCGCGCTGCCGGGCTCGGGCACGCCACGCGGCGTGGGCACCACGGGCTCGTCGGCCTCGGGCACGTAGGCGTCGTCCTCGATCCAGTCGCTGAAGGTGTAGGTGGGCTCGACCTGCGATTGCGACGTGATCGCGTTGCCGGTGCCGGCGCCGCCGGCGTTGTAGCTGTACAGGCGCGCACCCGGCACGCTGAACTCCAGCGCGAACGCGTCGGTGCCGTTGCCGGCCAGCAGGTCGTAGCTCAGCACGGCGAACGACCGCGAGGTGGCCAGCCCGCTCACGTCGCCGCCGGCGAAGCTGATGGACAGCAGTTCCTGCGTGAGGTCGGTGCCGGCCGCGGCGGGCGAGGCGTCCTCGGTGTAGGTGCCGACGTTCAGGATCTCGATCGTGGTCGACGGATCGGCCGTGTTGTAGAAGTGGATCTTCACGTCCTGCAGCAGCGCCCCGGCGCACAGCGCGTCGCTGGCCATCGTCAGCGTCGTCGTGCCGGTGCCCACCGCCGCGCGGCAGCTTTCGGGCACGTACAGCGCGCCGCTGGCCCGCCAGCCCAGGCCGGGATAGGCCGGGCCGTACACCGGGTCGGCCTTCACGACGACGTAGGCGGCCTGGGCGGACTGCAGCGGCAGCAGCGCCGCCAGGGCCATCCCGGCCAACCAGGGGGTGAAGGTGGATTTCTTGGACTTGTCGGTCAAGGCGGACTCCATCGCGGGTGAACGGTGGGGGGCATGCAAGAAACAAGCCGTATCCGTGGGAAAAGTGTCCCAACGGCGAGTGCCGTCAAGCCCGGCGCGGCTTGGGCCGGAGTGGGCCGTGCCGCGGTCTGTCCACCGCAGGGCCAGGTTGTAAGAGAAGGCGACAGTGCGCGCGATGCACTATTCACACCCCGCCAGCGCAGGGGGGCAGGTGCTGCGGACGCGGGCTCAGCCCTCGGCCGTGATATCGGCCTCGGGCCTTCGCCAGCCGTGCAAGGCCTTCCGGCCTTGCACGCGCGGGCTCAGCGCGGCGTGTCGGCCATGCGCACCGGCGACGCCAGCACGTCGAATGCCAGCAGTTCGTGGCGCACGCGGCGCTCCAGGCGGCCGTCGATGCGTTCGTCGAGATCCCAGGCCACCGGCAGCGGCAGGCCGGGCGCGAACCAGTAGCTCAGGCGCCACGTCACCAGGCCGCGGGCGCCGTTGTTGCGCTCGTAGGCGCCGTTGACGCTGACGTCCACGCGCACGGCGTCGAAGCTGCCGGCGCGCAGGGTCACGCGTTCGGTGCCGGCATGGCGCGCGCTGCCGCTGAAGTCGGTGCGTTGCGTGTTGCCCTGCGGGCCGCGGCCCGTGCGCAGGCCCGCGACATCGCGCTTGCTGCCGGCCGGCAGCGTCGCCAGCGCCGCCACGTCCAGCGCCGGCTCCCAGCGCACCCAGCTGCCCTGCCGGTTGCGGTTGTCGAACACGGTGTGGCCCGAGGCGTCGAGCTCGACGGACCCGTCGTTCACGCGCAGCCGGCCGTCGGGGTCGATGCCGTCGATGCGCCAGAACACCTCGCCGGTGTATTCGCCGCGCTGGCGGTCGAGCACGGCCCAGCGCCAGCGGTCGCCTTCGGTGAAGCCCTTGGCGCTGCGCCTGGGCGCGGCGGGGCGGCGGTCGGTGTCCTCGTCGCCCCAGCGCACGATCTCGGCGATGCGGCGGTTCGACTCGGCGATGGCCCGTTCATTGCGGCTGGACTCCTGCGGGTCGACCTCGGGCAGCGGGGCCGTGACGATCTCGGACGCGGTCTGCGCCGACGGCGTCGGCGCCGCGGCGGCCGGCGGCAGCGCGGCCAGCGTCGGCGCCAGCGCCGCCACCGGGGCGGCGGCCAGCGGCGCGGTGGTGGTCACCGCCAGCGCGCCGCTGCCGCCGGCCAGCAGCCCCGGCGCGGCGGCCAGCGTCGCCGTGCTCGGCTCGGGCAGCTTCGTCACCGCGGCCAGGCGCTGCGCGGCGCTGGCGGCATGGCGGCCGGCCGGGAAGCGGCGCAGGTAGGCGCCGATCTCGGCCGGCTGCGTGCTGTCCTTCACCGCGTCCCACAGCGCGTCGTCGAGCGCCGCCAGCGGGTCGGGCGGCGGTGCGGACACCACCGGGGCGGGCGGCACGAAGTAGAAGTCGCCCTCCAGCGAGGTGCTCTCCCAGGGCACCTGCGCGCCGCGCGACTCGCGGCGCACCGCGGCGCGCACCTGCTTGAAGACCTCTTCCACCTTCAGGCCGGGCTGCTGCAGCGCGCCCAGCAGGTGCTGCGTGTACAGGCCGTTGCTGCCGGTGCCGTCGCTGGCCACCGAGCCGGGCGCGGTCGAGAAGGCCACCATCGTGCCCACCGGCGCGTCCATCTGCGCCAGGCCCTGGCTGCTGCTGCGGAACGAGCGCGCGAACGGGTTGTTGCGGCAGGCGTCCAAGATCACCAGGTTCGTGCCGTTGCCGGCCGACTCCATCTTGTCCAGCACCGCCTGCGCGTCCAGCGCCTGGTAGGCGACCTCGTCCTCGCGCTCGATGTCGGCGCCCACCGGGATCAGGAAGTTGCGGCCCTTGATCTGCATGCCGTGGCCGGCGAAGTAGAACAAGCCGGCGCCGCCGTCCTTCAGCAGGTTGCCGAAGTCGCGCAGCGCCGCCAGCATCTCGCGCTGCGAGGCGTCGGTGCGCAGGATGACCTGGAAGCCCGCGGCCGCGAGCGTCTTCGCCATCGCCTGCGCGTCGTTCACCGGGTTCAGCAGCGGCGCGCTGGCATAGCGGTTGTTGCCGATGACCAGCGCCACACGGCGTACGCTGGCTGCGGCCGCCGGTGCCGGCGCCACGGTCAGCGTGCGCTGCGGGCCGGAGGCCGCCTGCGGCCGTGCCGGCGGGGCGGCGGCCAGCAGCGCCAGTGCCAGGGCGCACGACGAGGCGACGGGGGTCAGGCGGACGAACCGCGGGCGGACGAACGGCGGGCGCATCGCCGGATTATCGGCAGCGCCCGGCCGCGTCTTGAGGCCGCTACATCGGCTTGAAGCGCCAGCCGTAGGCCTGGCTCACCGCCAGCTTCTCGGCGTGCCCCTTCAGGTGCAGCGTGATGCGGCCCAGCTCGTCGCGCTGCGCCCGCGCGATGGCGGTGGCGCGCACGATGGCGCCGCGGTGCACCTGCCAGAAGGCCTCGGGGTCCAGGCCCTCGGCGATCTCCTTCAGCGGCTTGCGGATGTGCGCCTCGTCGGCCGCCGTGACCACGCGCGTGTACTTCTCGTCGCTCTGGAAGAACAGCACCTCGTCGATCGCGAACATCTTGATCGTGTCGCCCACGCTGGCGCTGATCCACCGCAGCGGCGCGCCGCTGCCGCGCGGCGCGATCTGCGCGCGCAGCCGCTCCACCAGCGCGTCGATGTCGGGCGCCGCGGTCTGCGCAGCCAGCCGCTCGCGCAGGCGCTCCACCGTGTGCGCCAGCCGCTCGCCCGACACCGGCTTGAGCAGGTAGTCCACCGCGCCGGCATCGAAGGCCTCGACAGCGTGGCTGTCGTAGGCGGTGGTGAAGACGGCGTGGCAGCGACCGCTGGCGGCGCGCGCCACGTCGAGCCCGCTCATGCCGGGCATGCGGATGTCGAGGAACGCGACGTCGGGCCGATGCGTGTCGATGGCCTCCACGGCGGCCGGCCCGTGTTCGCATTCGGCCACGATCTGCAGCGCCGGCCAGGCCGCGGCCAGCATGCGGCGCAGTTCGGCTCGCGGCAGGTCCTCATCGTCGGCCAGGATGGCGGTGAAGGTGGGCGAGGTCATGGCGGCAGCTCCAGCGGCACGGTGATGGTGGCGGCGACGCCGCCGTCGGGGCGCGCCTTCAGCGTCAGCGCGGCGCGGTCGCCGTACAGCTGCGCCAGGCGCTCGCGGATGTTGGACAGGCCCAGGCCGCTGCCCGCGGCCGAGACGCCGAAGCCGACACCGTCGTCGGCCACCGTCAGCGCCAGCCGGCCGTCGTCCAGCGCCTCGGCGCGCACGTCGATGCGTGCCGGGCCGATCTTCATCTCCACGCCGTGCTTGACGGCGTTCTCGGCCAGCGAGATCAGCATCAGCGGCGGGCAGTGCGCCGGCAGCAGCGCCGCGGGTGCCTCGACGCTGAACTGCAGCCGAGGCATGCGCGCGGCCATCAGGCCCAGGTAGGCGCGCACGGTCTCGAACTGCGCGCCCACGCTGGCCTGTGCCGAGCCGTCGCTGCGCAGCCGCGGGATCGCCGCGCGCAGGTAGTCGACCAGGCGGTCGATCATCTCGCTGGCCCGCGCCGGGTCGGTGGCGATGGCGCTGCGCACGCCGGCCAGCGTGTTGAACAGGAAGTGCGGCTCCACCTGCGCCGCCAGCACCGACAGCCGGAGCTCGGCTTCGCGCCGTTGCGCCTGCGCCTCGGCCAGCGCGCGCTCCCGCGCCAGCGCGGCCAGGCCGCTGCGCTCGCGGCGCCAGCCCAGCAGCCCCAGGCCGCCGGCCAGCAGGAAGCTCACCAGCGCCCGCGTGCCATGGTTGGCCACCTGCGTCGACGGGTCCGCCAGGGGGTCGTCGGGCGGCGCTGCCGACGCCGCGCGGTCGGGGCTGCGGATCGTCATGCCGATCGTCATGACGACGCGGCGGCGCTTGCCGTCGGCGTCGACCTGCCCGGTGCGCTCGGCGATGAACTGCTTGATCGGGTCGGCGCCCCAGGTCGTGAACGCCGCCACCGCCAGCACCGTGGCCAGCACGGCGCCCGCCAGCGCCCAGCCTTCGGCCGCCGGCGCCCAGCCGCGGCGGCGCACCCAGCGCCCGAGCAGCGGCCCGAGCCATGCCGGCAGCAGCATCGACAGCAGGATCTCCGCGGTGCCGCCCCAGGGGCGGTCGCCGGGGGCGTCGGCCATCGCCACGCCGGCCAGTAGCATCGCGGCCACCAGGGCCAGCACCGGGCCCACCAGGCGCCAGCGACCGCGCAGCCACGGCGTGCTGAAGACCGGGTAGCGGCGGTAGGCCGTGAACCAGCCGTGGTGGCGGCCGGTCAGGTCGGCCGGCAGCGGCGTGTCCAGCGGTGCGAGGTGGTGCATGGTGCGGCAGCCTAACCGCAGCACCGGCGCCACCGGTCGGGTTGCGACGAAGCCGCCCCTGACGCCGACGAAGGCGGTCCGCTGCCCGACAATCGCGCATTCCGTGTCCCGCTTCCCGTTGCATCCTTCCACCACCAAGAGACAACCACGATGTTCGACGCCACCATTGCCGGCAGCCTGCCCAAACCCGCCTGGCTTGCGGAAACAGAAAGACTCTGGCCGAAGTGGAAGGCCGAAGGGGCCGAACTGCAGCAGGCCAAGCTCGACGCCACGCTGCTGTGGATCAAGGCCCAGGAGGATGCGGGCCTGGACGTCATCGGCGACGGCGAGATGAGCCGGCAGCATTTCGTGCACGGCTTCCTGGAGCAGGTCGAGGGCATCGACTTCGCGCACAAGGTCGAGATGGGCATCCGCAACGACCGCTACAAGGCGATGGTGCCGCAGGTCGTGTCGGCGCTGAAGCTCCGGGGCCGCGTGCATGCGGCCGAGGCGCGCTTCCTGCGGGCGCACACGAAGAAGAAGATCAAGTTCACGCTGCCCGGGCCCATGACCATCGTCGACACCGTGGCCGACCGCTTCTACGGCGACCGCGTGAAGATGGCCTTCGCCTTCGCCGAACTGCTGAACCAGGAAGCACTGGCGCTGCAGGCCGACGGCGTGGACGTGGTGCAGTTCGACGAGCCGGCCTTCAACGTCTACATGGCCGAGGCCGCGGACTGGGGTGTGAAGGCACTGGAGCGGGCCGCGCAGGGCCTGACCTGCACGACCGCCGTGCACATCTGCTACGGCTACGGCATCCAGGCCAACATCGACTGGAAGAAGACGCTGGGCGATGAATGGCGCCAGTACGAGCAGATCCTGCCGGCGCTGGCCGCCAGCAGCATCGACCAGGTCAGCCTGGAGTGCATCCACAGCCACGTGCCGCCGGACCTGATGGCGCTGCTCAAGGGCAAGGACGTGATGGTGGGCGTGATCGACGTCGCCAGCGAGCAGGTGGAGACGGCCGAGGAAGTGGCCGATACCATCGGCCGCGCACTGCAGTTCGTGCCGAAGGACCGCCTGCTGCCCTGCACCAACTGCGGCCTGGCGCCGATGTCGCGCGCCGTGGCCGAAGGCAAGCTGCGCGCGCTGGCCGCCGGCGCGGCGCTGGCGCGGCAGCGCTACGGGGGCTGAACGGCTGGGGCGTTGCCGGACAGGCGCCTGCTGCCGGCGTCACCCGGCAGCGTGGTAGCCCTTGCAGCCGATGGCCTGCGCCAGCGGGCTGCGGATGTCGCCCGTGGCCTGCAGCCGCGCCAGCACGGCGGCGAAGTCGGTGCGCGGCGTCCAGCCGAGCCGGGTGCGGGCGGCCAGGTTGTCGTAGACCCGTTCCAGCCCCGCCGGCAGCGTCCAGCCGTGCTGCGCGTAGACCGCCTCCCAGCCCGGCACGCGCCGGCGCAGCACGCCAGCGAGGTCGTGGCGCAGCGCGGCGGCATCCTCGCGCTGGAAGGGTGTCGTCGCACTGACGATGCAGCGGTCGAAGCCCAGGCGGGGCGCCGCGCGCAGCGCGACGCGGTGGACCTCGACCACGTCCTCGATGTCGACGCGCCGGTGCAGGAACTCGTTGGCCTGCAGGTTGGCGGTGCTGCGCGCCGCGCGCTCGGCGGGTTCGTCGTCGTCCTCCGGGAAGAAGCGCGAGGTGCGCAGCACGATGCACGGCAGGCCGGCCGTGCGGTGCAGTTCCTCGCACAGCGCTTCGGCCGCCAGCTTGGTGGCGCCGTAGACGTTCTTCGTGCGCGGCGTCAGGGTCTCGTCGACCCAGACGGCCGGCTGGTCGGGCGCCGGCCGCATCGCGTCGCCGAAGGTGCTGGTGGTGCTGGTGCAGACGAACGCCTGCACGCCGGCGTCGACGGCGGCCTCCAGCAGGCACAGCGTGCCGCTGACGTTGGTGTCGACGAAGTCCTGCCGGCTGCGCGTGGCCACGTGCGGCTTGTGCAGCGTCGCCGTGTGCAGCACGCCGCTGACGCCGGCCATGGCCGCGCGCACGAGCGCGCGGTCGCTGATGGAGCCGACGATGTCGGTCCACGGCGACGCCACGCGGTCCAGGCCGCGCACGGGTTCGCCGGCGGCGCGCAGCGTGCGCACCAGTGCTTCGCCCAGGTGGCCGGCGCTGCCGGTGACGAGGATGTGTGTGCCCATGCCGCAACTGTAGGGCGGGCGCCGGCCTGGCGCGCCACCGGCCGCTGCTGCGTCAGAACACCGCCTGCAACCGCGCGCTCAGGCCCAGGCCGCTGCGCTGGCTGGCGGCGTTGGCGTCGTCGGAGCGGCCGTGGTGCAGGTTCAGCAGCGCACGCCAGTGCTCGGTGGCCGTCCAGCCCACGCCCACGGTGTGCACGGTGGCGTCGCCGCCGTCCTGCACGCCCAGCCAGTCGATGCGGCCGAACACTTCCCAGGCGCCCCAGCGGGTGTCCAGCGGGCGCGCGCGGCCGAAGCGGGCGCGTTCTTCGTCGTGGCGGCGGGCTTCGCCGGTGATCGACCACGCCGCCTGCACGTAGGCTCCGCGTGCGGTGCGGGCCGCGACGCCGTTGCCCGCGCCCAGCCGACGCTGCAGCGCCTCGGCCTGCAGCAGCCAGCGGCCCTGCTGCCACGCGGCTTCCAGGCCGAACGCGGTGTCGCCGCGGTAGGCGTCGGGCAGTGCTGCGGCTTCGCCCAGCGTGCTGCGCCGGCCTTCCGGCTCTTCGCTGACGCCGCGCACGCCCAGGCGGGTGCGGATGCGGCCGTCGCCACGCCAGTCGGTGCTGCGCGCCGCCGACGCGCCCAGCTGCAGCACCGCGCCGCGGCCCACGGCGGGCAGCCACACGCCACGCGCCACCACGGCGCGGTGGTCGCGCTTGTCGTACAGGCCGGCGCTGCCGTGCCAGCGGCGCCCGTGGGCGTCGGCACGCAGCCCGACGCCGCCGTTGCTGTCGGCGACGTCGGGTGCCAGGTCCCACAGCGCCGAGCGCTCGGTGCCCAGGGTCCAGCTCGTGCTGGTGGCCTGGTCGAGCCCGAAGTCGGGGTCGATGCGGCCCAGCCGCAGCTGCAGCCCCTGCCGTGGCTCCCAGCCGACGAAGGCGCTGTCGAGCGTGATGTCGCCGTCGCTGTCGGCTTCGAGTTCGGCGGCGGCGCGCCACTGCGGGTGCCAGCGGACCGTGGTGCCGAGGTTGGCGCGGCGCAGGTAGAACGCGCTGGCGCCGGCGCCGGTGGCGGTGTAGACGCCGTCGAAGCGGGCGTGGTCGAGCTGGGCGCGGCCGTCGAGCTTCCAGTCCGGGCGCGGTGCCGTGGAGGTGGTCTGGGCCAGCAGCGGGCCCGCGGTGGAGGCCGCCAGCAAGGCCAGCGAGGACAGCCTGGACAGCGTGCGGTGGATGCCGCGGCAGCGGCGTTCTGGGTGGGGGTGCATGGTGGTCGTGGTGTGATGCAGGTCGGAGATGGTTGGGGCGCCCGTCGGGCGTGAAGCCGCTTCAGCGCCCGTGCAGGCGCAGCTGCAGCAGGCGGGTGGGGGTCGTGCCGGACGGCGCGTCGCTGACCAGCCAGCACACGCCGTCGTCCCGGCAGGCCAGGCCTTCGACGTTGTGCCGGCCATCAGCGGGCAGGCCGTGCAGCAGCACCGGCTCGGGCGTGCAGGGCGTGGCGTCGCCGCAGCGGTCCAGCGCCAGCCAGCGCAGCACCGGCCGCATGCCGCGCAGGCGTTCCAGCACCAGCAGGCCGGGCGTCGCGCCGCGCCACAGGCTTTCGATGGCCTTGAGCTGGCTGCCGGGCCCGGCCGGCGCGAAGCGCCAGCTGCGGCCCGAGGCCGCGTGCACGGCATGCCAGGCCCGGGCCGGCCCGTCGGCGGTGGGTGGGCCCGGCAGCGCGCGCTGCAGCCCCGCCAGCAGGCCGTGCACCGGGTCCCAGTCGAGCGCCTCGACTCCATGGGTCGATCGTTCGCGCGCGGCGTCCGCGGCCAGCGCGGCGGGCCAGTCGGCGCTGCCGGTGCGGCGGCCCTGGGCGTCCAGCGTCCAGGCCTGTGCGGCGGTCTCGCCGGCCACCCACAGCGTGCCGTGGTCGTCGCCGCCGGCGCTGTTGCCGCCGGCACGGCGCCAGGCCAGGGCCTCGGCGTTCAGTGCGGCGCTGCGGCCCGCCGCGTCCCGGATCGCGTGCGCTGCCACGGGCTGCAGGTGCAGCGGGCCGCCGCGGTCGTCCAGGCGCCAGCGGAACAGCACGCCGCGGTCGGACGCCGCCAGCAGCTCGCCGGCGTCGGCGTCCCAGGCCAGTGCCGACAGTTCGGCCGGTCTGTGCCCGTCGATGACCGCGGCCGGCACCGTGACGGCATGCTCGACCTGCGCGTGCAGCGGCGGGCGGGATTCGTCAGCGGCACCTGCGCCGGCCCCGCACAGCGCGGCGGCCAGGGCCGCAGCCCGCCCAGTGCGGAGATCAACGCGCACGGCCGTCCGCGCCTCGGCTCTCGCTGCGCAGCGTCTCGCAGGCCAGCTTGTGCAGGAACACCGGCAGGAAGGCGGTGACGCGCGCGTCGCTGAACTCCTGCGCCAGCAGTTCGGTCAGCAGCGCCTCGATGCGCGCGCGCGGCACGTTGCCCTGCAGGCTGTGCAGCACCTTGTCCGTGATGGGGCTCAGTTCCACGGCCGGCGTGGTGCCGCCGGCGCCGGGGCGCGGTTCACAGGCCATGGGCGGTCTCCAGCATGGGTTGCGTCGACGCCGGCAGCACGCCCAGCTTGCGCAGTGCGGGCCGGAAACGGTTGAAGCGCGGCACGGTGCCGGTGAGGCTCATGCCCACGCAGTACTTCGAGCACGCGTTGGTGGGATGCTGGCCGTGGCGTCGCAGCACGGCGTCGGCCAGGCCGCGGCCGAAGGCCGACTTGGTCTCGACGATGCAGACGCCGTCGTCGGTGCTGCGCTGCCGGTCGCTGCCGCCCGGCTGCAGCCCGCTGAACCGGATGCCGCTGTCGATGGTCATGCGCTCGCCACCGTCGCGCGCCACCAGCGTGATGCGCCGGTACTGCATCGTCAGCACCGGCTCCAGCGGGCGCTGGAACGGGCGCCCGTACAGCGTCTGGTGCGCCTGCTCGATGTGGCGCAGCGCATCGTCGTTCAGCGTGCCGAAGAGCGCCGGGTCGTAGGGCATGCGCTTCTTCACCGTGATGCCGCGCTTGTCCTTGAGCTTCACCTCCACGTAGCACAGCGCGGCCTCGACGTAGCGGCGCACGCGCACCTTCATGCGCTGGCGGCGGCCCTGGTGGTGGTCCAGATAGCTGCGGCGCTCGGCGTCGTCGAAGTAGCAGGTCTCGTAGGTGAAGCTGCGGCGGCCGTCGATCTCGAGCACGTCGAACAGGCCGGCCAGCTCGGTCGCGGCCGCGGCCAGCACCGGGGCCTGCAGCACGTACTTGTTGTCCAGGCGTTCGAGCATCGCGGCCTTGGCGTTCAGGGCCTGCAGGCTGACCGGCGCAAAGCGGTCGGTGAGCCCGTGGTCGTCACGGACAGGCATGTGGGTCATGGCGGCTCCTGCTCAGCGCTTGCGGTAGAAGACATGGATGCGCGCCATGTCGTTGATGTAGTCGAGCGCGGTGATCTGGTAGGACATCACGTCCACGCCCAGGCGCTGCGACAGGTCGGCGCGCATCACCGCGGGGTCCGACAGCGCGTGTGTCTCGATCTTGTCGAGCGTGATGCGGATGCCGTCCACGCTCTGCAGCACACGTGGGTGGTCCAGACCCCAGGCGCCCAGCACCACCAGCGTGGCCACCGCGGCCACGAAGGGCAGCGTCGTGCCCTGCACGGCGCAGATCACCGCGATCGCGACGCTGCCGAAGAAGTAGGTGATCTCGGTCTTGCCGATGGGCTCGGAGCGCAGCGTGAACATCGCCAGGATGGCGAACAGCCCGAAACCCGCCGCGAGGCCGAACTCCACGTGCGAGAGCACGCTGAGCACCGCGAAGATGAAGACGTTGAAGAGCGCTGCGGCGGTGACGAGCTCCTTGTCGCGGTAGCGCCGGTAGTACAGGCCGAAGACCAGCAGCAGCATGGCTGCCAGGTCGATGGCCAGCCGGGCCAGCAGGCCGGTGGCGTCCGCGGGCAGGGCCAGCGAGGGGAGCGAGGGAATCAAGAGGGCCTCCGTGCGTTTCGATGTGTGCTGCACGGATGCGCAGGTGTCATCGGAAATACACGGAACCGTCACAAATCGTGTGACACCCCCAGGACATGGGGACGGGACGGGGCCTGCGGCCCGGTCTTCAGGCGCGCTGGATGCGCGGCGCCAGCGCTTCCCACACCGGCGTCAGCCGGCCCGGCAGATCGGGCAGGGCGCCCAGCTCGGTGCGGCTCTCGCCCGGCGCGTGGAAGTCGCTGCCGCGGCTGGCGCACAGGCCGAACTCGAGCGCGGTGTCGCCGTACTGCAGCTGCTCGGGCGCGCTGTGGCTGCCGGTCATCACCTCGATGCCGCGGCCGCCGTGGGCGATGAACTCGGTGATCAGCGCGTACTCCACGGTGGGCGTGAAGCGGTAGCGCGCCGGGTGCGCGATGACGGCCATGCCGCCGGCGCCGGTGATCCAGCGCACGGCGTCGCCCAGCCGCGCCCACTGGTGCGGCACGTAACCCGGCTTGTTGTCGGTGAGGTAGCGGCGAAAGACCTCGTGCGTGTCGCTGCACACGCCGGTGTCGACCAGGAAGCGCGCGAAGTGCGTGCGCGAGATCAGGTCGGGGTTGCCCACGTAGCGCAGCGCACCCTCGAAGGCGCCGACGATGCCCACGCGCGCCAGCCCGTCGGCCATGGCCTGTGCGCGGGCGCGGCGGCCGCTGCGCACGCTGGCCAGGCCGCCCTGCAGCGCGGCGTCGTCGATGTCGACGCCCAGGCCGACGATGTGCACCGTCTCGCCGGCAAAGCTGACCGAGACCTCGGTGCCGCTGAGGTACCCCATGCCCAGCGCCAGCGCCGCGTCGCGGGCGCGGGCCTGGCCGCCGAGTTCGTCGTGGTCGGTCAGCGACCAGAGTTCGACGCCGCCGTCGGCAGCGCGCCGGGCCAGCGCCTCGGGTTCGAGCGTGCCGTCGGAGACGTTGGAATGCGAATGCAGGTCGGCGTTGAGAAGATGCACCTGCGGAATTCTACGGAGGCACCTTGCGCCGTCAGCGCCCCAGGGTCATCGTGCGGTCGCAGCGCGCGGCCAGCTGCTCGTCGTGCGTGACGACGATGAAGGCCGTGCCCTGCTCGCGGGCCAGCGCCAGCATCTGCGCGAACACGCCGTCGGCGGTGCCGCGGTCGAGGTTGCCGGTGGGCTCGTCGGCCAGCACGCAGGCCGGCTGCGTGACCAGCGCACGGGCGATCGCCACGCGCTGGCGTTCACCGCCCGAGAGCTGCGACGGGTGGTGGTGCACGCGCTCGCCCAGCCCCACGCCGGCCAGCACACGCTGCGCCGCCGCCCGGGCTTCGGCCACGCCCTGGCGGCGGATGCGCAGCGGCATGGCCACGTTGTCGAGTGCGCTGAACTCGGGCAGCAGGTGGTGGAACTGGTAGACGAAGCCCAGGTGCTGGTTGCGCCAGCGGCCCTGTTCGGCCGCGTGCATGCTGGCGAAATCGCGGCCCATCAGCGTGACGCGGCCCGAGGTCGGCGCGTCCAGCCCGCCCAGCAGGTGCAGCAGCGTGCTCTTGCCCGAGCCCGAGGCGCCCACCACCGCCAGTGTCTCGCCGCGCGCCACCTGCAGGCTCACGCCGCGCAGCACGGTCACGTCGAGCGGGCCTTCGTGGAAGCGCTTGTGCAGATCCACGGCCTCCAGCACCGGCCCGCCCGGGGCTGCCTGCTGCTTCGGCACCGGTTCACTCATAGCGCAGCGCCTCGGCCGGGTTGACGCGGCTGGCGCGCCAGCTCGGGTACAGCGTGGCCACGAAGGCCAGCACGAGCGAGATCACCACCACGGGCACGATGTCCGACGCCAGCGGCTCGCTGGGCATGCTGCTGATGACGTAGATGTTGCTGGGCAGGAAGGCCACGCCGAGCGCGCGTTCGATGGCCGGCACGATGACGTCGATGTTGAAGGCCACCAGCAGCCCCAGCGCCACGCCCGAGAGCGTGCCGATGATGCCGGCGGTGGCCCCCTGCACGATGAAGATGCCCATGATGCTGCGCGGGCTGGCGCCCAGCGTGCGCAGGATGGCGATGTCGGCGCGCTTGTCGGTCACGGTCATGACCAGCGTCGAGACCAGGTTGAACGCGGCCACTGCGACGATCAGCGTCAGGATGATGAACATCATGCGCTTCTCCACCTGCACCGCGTCGTACCAGCTGCGGTTGGTGCGGGTCCAGTCGCGCACGATGACGCCGCTGCCCAGCTGCTGCGCCAGCGCGCCGCCGACCTCGCGCGCCTGGTGCACGTCGGCCAGCCGCAGCTGCACGCCCACCGGGCCTTCGGCGCGGAACAGCCGCGCCGCGTCGTCCAGCGCCACCAGCGCCAGCGCGCTGTCGTATTCGTAGTGGCCGACCTCGAAGATGCCGCTCACCGTGAACTGCTTGAGCCGCGGCACCACGCCGGCCGGCGTGACCTGGCCGCCGGGCGCGGCGATCGTCACCTTGTCGCCCACGCGTGCGCCCAGCAGCCGCGCGAGCTCGGCGCCGAGCACCACGTTCCAGGCGCCGGGGGTCAGGCCGGCCAGCGTGGTGTCGCGGTACTGGCGCGCCAGGTCGGTGACGTTCGCTTCCTCGGCCGGCACGATGCCGCGCACGATGGCGCCGCGCAGCTCGTCGCCGCGGCCGATCAGCGTCTGCGCCGCGACGAAGGGCGCGGCGCCCACCACCTGCGGGTGCTGCCTGGCCTGCGCTGCCAGCTGCGTCCAGTCGGGCAGCGCCTGGCCGGCGGCCTCGAACAGCTCGATGTGCGCGATGACGCTGAGCATGCGGTCGCGCACCTCCTTCTGGAAGCCGTTCATCACGCTGAGCACGATGATCAGCGCCGCCACGCCGAGCGCGATGCCCAGCATCGAGACACCCGAGATGAAGGAGATGAAGGCGTTGCGCCGGCCGGCCCGGCCGGCGCGTGTGTAGCGCCAGCCGATGTGCCACTCGTAGGGAAGGTTCATGGGTGGCCGGCATGCTACCCGAGCGGCCCCGGCGGCCCCGGCGGCTTCAGGGCGATGCACCGCGGCACGGCCGGGATAATGCCCCACCATGCACCTGATCGTTCCCTTCGCCGGGCCGCTGTCCGAGCCCGGCCGCGCCGCGCTGCGCAGCCTGGTGCTGCCGCGCCTGGCGCAGCTGCTGGCGCAGCTGGGCACGCAGCAGCGCGACGACGGCGACGCGGGCAGCTTCACGCCCCCGCACGAACGTGCGCTGGCCCGCGCGCTGGGCTTCGCCGGCGGCGATGGCTGCCTGCCCTGGGCCGCCTGGCACGCCGCGGCCGACGGGCTGGTCCCCGACGACCTGGCCTGGGGCGAGATCACGCCGGCGCACTGGCACCTGGGTACCGACCAGGTCAGCCTGCTCGACCCCGACGCGCTGCTGCTCGACGAGGCCGGCGCGCGCGTGTTGTTCGACGCCGTGCAGGAGCTGTTCACCAGCGAGGGCTTCTCCTTCGTCTACGGCGCGCCCACGCGCTGGTACGCGGCGCACGAAGGGCTGGCGCAGCTGCGCACGGCGTCGCTCGACCGCGTCATCGGCCGCAACGTCGACCGCTGGCTGCAGGGCGACGCCGCCGACCTGCCGTCGCAGGCCTTCATGCGCCTGCTGCGCCGGCTGCAGAACGAGGTGCAGATGCTGCTGTACACGCACCCGCTGAACGATCGCCGCGCGGCGCAGGGGCTGCTGCCGGTGAACTCGTTCTGGATCAGCGGCTGCGGCGTGGCGCAGCCGGTCGCGGGCGCGCAACCGCAGGTCGATGCCCGGCTGCGCGCGCCGGCGCTGGCCGACGACTGGGCCGCCTGGGTGAAAGCCTGGGAAACGCTGGACGCCGGGCCGATCGCCGCCCTGGCCACCGCGCACGCCGCCGGGCAGCCGGTGCAGCTGACGCTGTGCGGCGAGCGCAGCGGCGTCACGCTCACCGCCGGGGCAGGCTGGTGGCAGCGGCTGCGCACGCGGCTGCAGCGGCCGTCGGCCCTGGCGCTGCTGGAGTCGCTGTGAACGAGCAGCCCGCCGACTTCGTGCTGCAGACGCGCGACGTGCCGCCGCGCGCCACCTTCGCGCTCGAGCAGGCAGGCGTGCACCCGCTGCTGGCGCGGCTGCTGGCCGCGCGCGGTGTGCGTGCCGCCGACGAGCTCGACGACGGCCTGGCGCGCCTGCTGCCGCCCACTGCGCTGAAGGGCGCGGTCGAGGCCGGCCGGCTGCTGGCCGACGCCATCGCGGCACGGCAGCGCATCTGCATCGTCGCCGACTACGACTGCGACGGCGCCACCGCCTGCGCCGTGGCGCTGCGCGGCCTGGTGCTGCTGGGTGCCGAGCGCGGCCGCGTCGGCTACGTGGTGCCCGACCGCGCCGTGCACGGCTACGGGCTCACGCCGGCCATCGTCGACCTGGCGCGTGAACGCGCACCCACCGGCCGGCCCGACCTGCTGGTGACGGTGGACAACGGCATCGCCAGCCTCGCCGGCGTGGCGCATGCGCGCGCCGCCGGCATGGCGGTGCTGGTCACCGACCACCACCTGCCCGCGGTGGAAGACGGCCGCACCGTGCTGCCGGCAGCCGACGTCATCGTCAACCCGAACCAGCCCGGCTGCAGCTTCGAGAGCAAGGCGCTGGCGGGCGTGGGCGTGATGTTCTACGTGCTGCTGGCCGCACGCGCCGAGCTGCGCGACCGCGGCGCCTTCGATGCGCAGCAGCAGCCGCGCCTGGACACGCTGCTGGACCTGGTGGCGCTGGGCACGGTGGCCGACGTGGTGAAGCTCGACGCCAACAACCGGCGGCTCGTGGCGCAGGGCCTGAAGCGCATCCGCAGCGGCCGCATGCAGCCGGGCGTGGCGGCGCTGTTCGCCGCCGCGCGGCGCGAGCCGGCACGGGCCGCGGCCTTCGACTTCGGTTTCGCGCTGGGGCCGCGCATCAACGCGGCCGGCCGGCTGGCCGACATGACATTGGGCATCGAGTGCCTGTGCACCGACGACCCCACGCGCGCGGCCGAACTGGCGGCGCAGCTGGACGCGATCAACCGCGAGCGGCGCGAGGTCGAGGCCGGCATGCGCGAGCGCGCCGAAGAGGCGCTGCAGCACCTGCAGCTCGACGGTGCGCCGCCGGCGGTGGCGCTGTTCGACGAAAGCTTCCACGAAGGCGTGGTCGGCATCGTCGCCGGCCGCGTGAAGGACCAGCTGCACCGGCCCACGTTCGCGTTCGCACGCGGCGCCGATGGGGCGCTGAAGGGCTCGGGCCGCTCCATCCCCGGCTTCCACCTGCGCGACGCGCTCGACCTGGTGGCCAAGCGCCACCCGGGGCTGCTGCTGCGCTTCGGCGGCCACGCGATGGCGGCGGGCTGCACGCTGGACGACCGCGCGGGCGATGCCTTCGCCACCTTCGCCGCCGCACTGCGCCAGGTGGCCGCCGAGTGGCTGGACGCGGCGACGCTGACACGCACGCTGCGCACCGACGGCCCGCTGGCGGTGGAATGGTTCAACGCCGAGACCGTGGCGCTGCTGGACGCGCAGGTCTGGGGCCAGGGCTTCGAGGCCCCGGTGTTCTGCGACGAGGTGCGGGTGCTGCAGCAGCGTCTGGTGGGCGAGAAGCACATGAAGCTGCGGCTGCAGCACGGCACCCGGCAGTGCGATGCGATCTGGTTCGGCCGCGACCAGCCGCTGCCCGACACGGTGCGTCTGGCCTACCGGCTGGACCTGAACGAGTGGAACGGCCAGCAGCGCGTGCAGATGGTGGTGCAGGCGGCGGCCTGAGCCGCCGCCGCCGAGCTCAGCGCGACAGGAAGCCGCCGTCCACCGGGTAGTACGCGCCGGTCACGAACGACGCCGCCGGGCTGCTGAGCCACAGCACCAGTGCGGCCACCTCCTCGGGCCGGCCCAGGCGGCCGATCGGGTGCAGGGCCACCAGCGCGGCGTTCGTGGCCGGGTCGGCCTCCATGCCGGCGATCATCGGCGTGTGGATGAAGGCCGGCCCCACCGCGTTGATGCGCACGCCCTGCGCGCCGTACTCCTGCGCCGCGGCCTTCGTCAGCCCGAGCACCCCGTGCTTGGCCGCGGAGTAGGCCGGGGCATTGGCGAAGCCCACGGCGCCCAGGATGCTGGCCATGTTGACGATGGCGCCGCCGCCCGATCCCGCGCGTGTGTTCGCCAGCATGTGCGGGAGCTGCGCCTTCATGCAGAAGAAGACGCCGCTCAGGTTGACGGCGATGACCTGGTTCCAGGCCTCCACCGTGTAGTCGGCGGTGGGCGCCAGGTCGCCGCCGATGCCGGCGTTGTTGCAGGCGATGTCGAGGCGGCCGAAGCGCTGCACGGCAGCGGCGGCCAGCGCGGCGCAGTCGGACGGGTTGGCCACGTCGGCGGCGAAGAAGCTGGCCTGGCCGCCGGCGGCGCGCACCAGCGCCACCGTCTCTTCGCCACCGTCCACGGCGACGTCGGAGACCACCACCGCGGCGCCGGCGCCCGCATAGGCCAGCGCGACGGCGCGGCCGATGCCCGACGCCGCGCCGGTGACGATCGCAACCTTGTCCTGGAGCATGGCAACCTCTGCTGGTGTGGGAGAAGGCCGCATCACACCACGCGCTGCACCGGTCCTGCCTTGACGTCGATCATCCGCACGCCAGCCGCGGGCATCGCGGCGGCCGTGGCCGGGCCGCGGCGGGTGCGGCACCATGCGCGCCATGAAGACATCGCTCCGCCTGCTCGCGCTGGCCGCCGCCTGCGCCGCCGCGCTCGCCGCCGCGCCGGCGACCGCCAACACCCTGCGCACCGTCGAGGTCGCCAAGGGCCTCGACAACCCCTGGGCGCTGGCCTTCCTGCCCGACGGCCGCATGCTCGTCACCGAGAAGCCCGGCCGGCTGCGCGTGATCGGTCCCGACGGGCGCCCTGGCGCGCCCATCACCGGCCTGCCGCCGATCGCCGCCGGCGGCCAGTGCGGCCTGCTCGACGTGGTGCCCGACCCGCAGTTCGCGCAGAACCAGCTCCTGTACTGGACCTTCGCCGAGCCCGGCGCCGGCGGCAACAGCACGGCGGTGGCGCGCGGCAAGCTGGTGGGCAACGCGCTCACCGAGGTGCGCACGCTGTTCAGCCAGCAGCCCAAGGTGGACAGCCAGCACCACTGCGGTTCGCGCATCGTGTTCCGCCGCGACGGCACGCTGCTGGTGGGCCTGGGCGACCGTTTCTCGCGCAAGGACGACGCGCAGAACCCGGCCAACCACCTGGGCAAGGTGGTGGCATTCGACCGCGACGGCGGCAAGGCCGCGGTGTGGAGCCTGGGCCACCGCAACATCCAGGGCGCGGCGCTGCACCCGGAGACCGGCGCGCTGTGGGCCATCGAACACGGGCCGCAGGGCGGCGACGAGGTCAACGTGGTCGCGCAGGGCCGCAATTATGGCTGGCCGCTGCTGACCTACGGCCGCAACTACGGCCTGGGCACGCGCATCGGTGAAGAGGGACCCAAGCCTGGCTTCGAGCAGCCGCTGCACGTGTGGGTGCCGTCCATCGCCCCCAGCGGCATGGCCTTCCTGACCAGCGACCGCTACCCCGGCTGGCAGGGCCAGTTGTTCGTCGGCGCCCTGCGCGGCCGCACGCTGGTGCGGCTGCAGCTGGAAGGCACGAAGGTGGTCACCGAGGAACGCCTGCTGCTGAACCTGGCCGAACGCATCCGCGACGTGCGCCAGGGCCCCGACGGCTGGCTCTACCTCGTCACCGACGGCAGCAACGCCCGCGTCCTGCGCGTCGAGACGACCCGCTGAGCTGACTGGCGCAGCCGCATCGGGTGGCTACGCCACCCGGCCGAACCACCAGAGTGACAGCCCCGCGGCCGCGAGCGCCAGCACCGCGCCCAGCGCCGCGAACAGCGCGCTGATCTCGGTCTCCTTGCGCTCGACCACCATGCGCGAGCTGAGGTTCTGGTAGACCTTCTTCAGGTCGTCGGCGGTGCCGGCGTAGAAGTACTCGCCCTGTGTCAGCACGGCCACGTTCTTCAGCGTGGCCTCGTCGAGCCGCACGCGCATGCTCCAGCCTTCGAAGCCGATGATCTCGCCGTTGGTCGTGCCGACGCCCACGGTGTAGACGCGGATGCCGCGGTCGGCGGCCATCTTCGCGGCATCGATGGGGTCGGGGCCGGTGGTGCGCTGGCCGTCGGTCAGCATGATGATCGCAGCCGAGTTGTAGCTGCCCGCGGGCACCGGCTGGAAGTCGTCCTTCTTGTCCTTGTCGCCCAGCATCCTGGGCATGCTGCGCTGGCCGGTGATGTGCGAGATCTCGATGCCGGCGTCGGGAAACAGCGTCGCCAGGCTGAGCACGATGCCGCTGCCGGTGGCCGTGCCGCGCTGCAGCTGGAAGCGGTCGATCGCGGCCAGGATGTCGTCGCGGCTGGTCGTGGGTGCCTGCACCACCGCGGCGGTGCCGGCGAACGACACCACGCCCACCTTCACCTCGCGCGGCAGGTCGGCGATAAAGGCCTTGGCCGCTTCCTGGCTGGCCACCAGGCGGTTGGGCTTGACGTCTTCGGCGCGCATGCTGCCCGACACGTCCATGGCCAGGATGATGGTGCGCTCCGACAGCGGCAGCGTGATCGTCGCCGTGGGCCGCGCCGTGGCCACCAGCAGCGCAGCCAGCGCGAGCAGCATCACCAGTGGCGGCACGTGGCGGCGCCAGCCCGGGCCTTTGCCGACGGCCAGCTTCGCGATGGCGATGCTGGCCAGCCGCACCGGGGCCTTGCGGCGCCGGCGCAGGATCCACAGGTACAGCAGCACCAGCAGAGGCAGCAGCGCCAGCAGGAACAGGTTGTTGGGCCACAAAAAGCTCATGCCGCGACCTCCGCGCGTGCTTGCAGGTGGGCAGGAAAACGCAGCGGCGTCTTCAGGCGCGCGCGCTGGCGCCGCAGGTCGGCAAAGCGCAGCAGCGCGTCGAGCAGGTCGTCGTCGGTGGCGAGTTCCAGTGTGTCGGCACCCGAGCGCCCGAAAGCCTCGCGCAGCGCAGCCTCCTGGGCCTCGGCCAGCGCTGCATAGCGTGCGCGGAAGTCCGGGTCGGCGGCGTCCACCAGCAGCTGTTCGCCGGTCTCGGCGTCTTCCACGGTCACCAGGCCGACGTCGGGCAGCGCCATCTCGGCGGGGTCGAACAGCCGCACCGCGATCACCTCGTGGCGCTGCGCCAGCCGCGACAGGGCCTCCTCCCAGCCCGGCGCGCTGATGAAATCGGACACCACGAACACCAGCGATCGCCGCTTGATGACGCCGGCCGCCTGCCGCAGCAGGCTGGCCAGCGCGGTGCCGGCGCCGACCTGCTCGGGCGGGCGGCGCATGCGCTGCAGCAGGTTCAGCACGTGCAGGCGCGAGGCGCCCGGCGGCAGCACGAAGTCGACGTCGTGGCCGTAGAACACCGCCCCGACGCGGTTGCCGTGGCGCGTGATCACACGCGCCAGCGCAGCGACGAAGCCGGTGCTGACGGCGCGCTTGGTGGTCTCGCCCGAGCCGAAGTCGACGCTGCCCGACAGGTCGAGCAGGAACCAGGCGGTGAGGTCGCGGTCTTCGACGAACTGGCGCACGTAGGGTGTCTGCAGACGGGCAGTGACGTTCCAGTCGATGTGGCGCACGTCGTCGTGGTGCTGGTATTCACGCAGGTCGGCGAGGTCGATGCCGGTGCCGCGCAGCACGGTGCGGTAGTCGCCCTGCAGCAGGCCGTCGAGGCGGCGGATCACGGTCCACTCCAGCCGGCGCAGCAGGTGGTCGGCGGTTTCGGTGGTGGCGGGTGCCGCGGAGGCCACTGCCGCCGATCCCGTTGCCTCAGCCATGCGCGGCGGCCTCCTCGAACTTCGCATGCGCCAGCGGCTTGTCGGGCGCGGGCACCTTCTTCAGCACGCGCTGCACCAGCGCATCGGCGCTCACGCCCTCGGCCAGCGCCTCGTAGCTGAGCACGACGCGGTGGCGCATCACGTCGGCCACCAGGTCGGTCACGTCCTCGGGCAGCGCGTAGCGGCGGCCGCGCAGCATGGCCAGCGCCTTGGCGCCTTCGATCATGCCGATGGTGGCGCGCGGGCTGGCGCCGTAGGTGAAGAACCTGGCGGCATCGGCGAGGTCGTACTTGGCCGGGTTGCGCGTGGCCCCGACGATCCGCACCGCGTACTGGATCAGCGCCGGGTCCACGTAGACGCCGCGGCACGCGCGCTGCAGCGCCGCGAGCTGGAAGGTGTCGGCCACGCCGTTGACCTCGACGGCCGGGCCGGTGACGCGCTGCGCGATGACGAACTCTTCTTCCTCGGTCGGGTAGTCCACCAGCACCTTCATCATGAAGCGGTCGACCTGCGCCTCGGGCAGCGGGTAGGTGCCTTCGGTCTCGATCGGGTTCTGCGTCGCCATCACGACGAAGGGGTCGGGCACCTTGTGCGTCTCGCCGGCGATCGTGACCTGGCGCTCCTGCATCACCTCGAGCAGCGCGCTCTGCACCTTGGCCGGGGCGCGGTTGATCTCGTCGGCCAGCAGCAGGTTGGCGAAAACCGGCCCCAGGCTGGTGCCGAACTCGCCGGTCTTCTGGTTGTAGATGCGCGTGCCGACCAGGTCGGACGGCACCAGGTCGGGCGTGAACTGGATGCGCTTGAAGCTGCCGCGCACGGCGCGCGCGAGTGTCTTCACGGTCAGCGTCTTGGCCAGGCCGGGCACGCCTTCGACCAGCAGGTGGCCCTGCGCGAGCAGCGCGACCAGCACGCGCTCGAGGAAGCGGTCCTGCCCGACGACGACGCGCTTGACTTCGTAGAGCACCTGCTCCATCAGGGTGGCGGTGTTGTCGTCGCTCATGGGTGTGTGGGGGTGCGTGGGGAAGTGGAGTCAGAACGGAGGCATGCCGGCGGCCGCGGCGGCGTTCTCGATGGGCACGGCGAAGCCGATGCCGATGAAGGTGCGCTGCTCCGACGGGTTGAGGATGGCGGTGACGATGCCGACCACGTGGCCGTCCATCGTGACCAGCGGACCGCCGGAGTTGCCGGGGTTCGCGGCGGCGTCGAACTGGATCAGGTTGCTCAGCGTGCGCTCGCCCTGCTCCGACCGGAACTCGCGCTTCAGTCCGGAGACCACGCCGTAGCTGGTGGACGGCCCGATGCCGAACGGGTGGCCCACCGCGACGACGTGATCGCCCGGGCGCAGGTCGGAGGTGCTGCGCATCGTGGCGGCCTCCAGGTCGTCGGGCAGGCTGCTGGCGCGCAGCACGGCGAGGTCGTTCTCGGGCTGCGCGCCGACCATCTGCGCGTCGCTCTCGTGGCCGTTGGCGAAGCGCACCTTGATGCGCTTGGCGTTGGCCACCACGTGCAGGTTGGTGAGGATCGTGCCGTTGTCGACGATGACGACGCCGGTGCCCAGGCTGCGCTCCATCGCCTGCTGCTCGGCGTCGCTGTCGCCGGCGCTCTCGTCCTTGTCGTCGGGCAGGCCGACCACGCGCACCACCGACGGCGCGATGGTCTCGTAGGCCTTGGCGGCTGCCGAGGGCAGGGGTTCCTTCTCGAGCGAGGCGCGCACCGCGGCGTCGATGTCGTCCTGCGTGATCACGCGCTGGCCCGGGCGCAATCCCAGCACGCCGAGCATCAGGGCCGTGGCCAGCAGGGCACCGGTCAGCGCCCACAGCGGCCCGGGGCGGCGCAGCGCCAGGCGCCGCAGCCGGCCGGGCGGCGCGGCGGCCGGTACGGCGGGTGTTTGCGGGGCCGCGGGCGTGGCGGGCGCAGGCCCGGCTGCCGGGGCGGCCGGCCGGGAGGAGCGGCTGTACAGCGGTGCCTTTCTCATCGAACCATCCTGCGCCTTCGCGATGGGAAACGACAGTATCACGTTGCCGCCACGCTCGCATGCGGCATGCCTAGAATGCCCCGGCCAGGGAGACCACCAGCCATGCCGCCAGGGAACGACAAGCGCATCCACACGCCGCGCGAGGGCATCGAGTCCAACAAGTTGTTCGTGCTGGCCGGCACGCTGCAGGAGACGCTGCCCAAGCACGCCTTCGAGCGCTGCCGCATCTTCTTCTTCTTCCTGCACGCGCTCCGCGCGCTGGAGTTCGTCAACAACGAAGTCCAGGGACGCGCCAAGATCGCCGCCCTGGACGGCTTCGCCACGGCCGCCACGCACCAGATCGACAGCGGCTTCCGCGACGCCACCGGCCCCGGCTACCAGGTGTTCGGCGCCGACGACGTGGGCGTGATCCAGCTGCCGGCGACGACCTTCACGAACACCGACGCCGCGCATTTCTGCAACCTGGGCATCGATCCGGGCTTCGTCGGCAAGCTGGACCTCAACAACACCATGGTCGCCGACCTGTACCACGAGCTGAAGGCCTTCGCCGGCGCCACGCGCTGGCTGCCGCAACTGGTGAACATCGGCCCCGACCGCGTGATCGACGTGCTGCACGGCGAGCTGGCGGCCGAGTTCCTGGCCGACGGCGACGCCATCGTCTCGCGGTCGCGCGTCGCCACCTACGTCAAACGGGTGTCCGCGGCGATGCTGGAGTTCGAGCGCAAGAAGGTGAAGGAGAAGCGCCGCGGCGTCGCCGCCTGCACCCGCTGCTACCTGAACGCCTACGAGCAGCCGAACTTCAACGACCGCATCTTCAACCAGCTCTCGGGCGCCGTGGCCGGCTGGATCTCGGCCGTGCCGCTGAAGGACGTGCAGCGCCTGCGCGCCCACGCCGTGATGCTGTCCTACACCTGAGGCCGTGTGGATCGATTCGCACTGCCACCTCGACGCGCCGGAGTTCGACGCCGACCGTGACGACGTGGTCGCGCGCGCCCGTGCCGCGGGCGTGCAGATGCAGGTGCTGCCGGCCGTGGAGGTGGCGAACTTCGACACGGTGCGGCAGCTTGCCCACCGCCACGGCCTGGCGTATGCGCTGGGCATCCACCCGCTCTACACCGGCCGGGCCG
The DNA here is from genome assembly GCF_049810355.1 of Rubrivivax soli. Lineage (GTDB taxonomy): Bacteria > Pseudomonadota > Gammaproteobacteria > Burkholderiales > Burkholderiaceae_C > Rubrivivax. Next base: position 1,786,752 of record NZ_CP187368.1, on the reverse strand, counting down.
CCGACGACGACCTGGCCCGCCTGCAGGCCGCGCTGCAGCAGCACCGCGACGACCCGCGCCTGGTGGCCGTGGGCGAGATCGGCCTGGACCACTTCGTGCCCGGACTGGACCCGGTGCGCCAGCGCCACTTCTACGTGGCGCAGCTGAAGCTGGCGCGCAACGCCGGGCTGCCGGTGATCCTGCACGTGCGGCGCTCGGCCGACGCGCTGCTGCACGGGCTGCGCCGCATCGCGGTGCCCGGCGGCATCGCGCATGCCTTCAACGGCAGCGGGGCGCAGGCGCGGCAGTTCGTCGACCACGGCTTCCGGCTGGGCTTCGGCGGCGCGATGACCTTCGAGCGCGCGCTGCAGATCCGCGCCCATGCCGCCACGCTGCCCGCAACGGCCCTGGTGCTGGAGACCGACGCGCCCGACATCCCGCCGCACTGGCTGTACCAGACGGCGGCCGCGCGTGCTGCCGGCGCCGACCCCGCGGCCGCGCGCAACGAGCCGGCCGAGCTGCCGCGCATCGCCGAGACGCTGTGCGCGCTGCGCGGCTGGACGCCGGCGCAGGCGGCGGCCACGACCACGGCCAACGTGCACGCGGCGCTGCCGCGGCTGGCGCGCCTGGCCGCGGCGCCGTGAGCGCGCGCCTCGTCGGCCTGCCGCCCGTGGTGGCGCCCGGCACGCGCCTGGTGGTGCTGGGCAGTTTCCCGGGCGTGGCCTCGCTGGCTGCCGGGCAGTACTACGGCCACCCGCGCAACCACTTCTGGCCGCTGCTGTCGGCGCTGTGGGGCGTGGACCTGCGGGTGCTGCCCTACGCCGACCGGCTCGCGGAGGTGCGGCGCCGCGGCCTGGGCGTGTGGGACGTCTACGCCAGCTGCCGCCGCGACGGCAGCCTCGACAGCGCGATCGTGGACGCCGAATTCAACGACTTCGCCGCGCTGCGGCGCATGGCGCCGCAACTGCAGGCGGTGGCGCACAACGGCGGCGAGTCGGCGCGTGCGATGCGCCATCTGGCGTCGCTGGGCCTGCAGGTGCACCGTCTGCCGTCCACCAGCCCGGCCAACGCCAGCTGGAGCTTCGAGCGCAAGCTGGCGGCCTGGCGCACCGTGTTCGCCGCTTACGATCTGGCATGACCGACGACGACTCCAGCGCAGGGCCGGACCCCCTGCCCGAGGCCACCATCAGCGAAGCCGACGGCGTGCGCTACCTGCACCTGGGCAGCATCTGGGTGCAGGGCGCCATGCGCATCCGCAAGCCGCAGGTGGTGGAGCTCGACTACGTGCAGCGCATGCTGGCCAGCCTGCTGTGGCTGCCCACCGGGGCGCTGGGCCAGGGCCGCGCGCTGCAGCTGGGGCTGGGGGCCGGCGCCATCACGCGCTTCACGCACAAGCTGCTGCGCATGCCGACCACGGTGGTCGAGATCAACCCCGACGTGGTGGCCGTCAACCGTGCCTGGTTCCACCTGCCGGCCGAGGTGGAGGTGGTGGTGGCCGATGCCGGCGGCTGGCTGCGCGACACCGCCGCGCCGCAGAGCGTGCAGCTGCTGCACGTGGACCTGTACGACCACGACGCGGCAGCCCCCGTGCTCGACGACGAGGCCTTCTATGCCGACTGCCGCCGCGTGCTGGACGACGGCGGGGTGTTCAGCGTGAACCTGTTCGGCCGCGCCGCGAGCTTCGCGCAGAGTGCAGCCCGCATCGCCGCGGTGTTCGGTGGCCGGCACGTGTGGAGCCTGCGCCCCACGCGCGAGGGCAACACGGTGGTCGTCGCCACGCGCGACACGCCGCTGCCCGAGCGCGCGCTGCTGGTGGAGCGTGCGGCGCAGATCGAGACCCGCTACGGCGCGCACGGCCTGCCGGCGCGCAAGTGGCTGCGCATGCTGCGGCCTCACGCACCGGAGTCCGGCGTTGCCTGATCGCGGCCCCACGGGCCGCCACAATGCGCCCATGGTCCCCCCGAAGGCACGCACGCTCCCCACCGGCCGGCTCGACTGGCGCACGCTGCTCGACTGGCTGCAGGAGGACGGCTGGATCGGCACCGACGACAGCGCGCGCGTGGCGCGCCGCTTCGGTGCCGGCAGCTCCAGCCTGCACGCGCTGGTGCGGCTGGGCGGCGCCGGCCTGCAGCGCCAGGGCAGCGGCAAGGTGCTGGACACCGAGGCGCTGACCGAATGGCTGGCCGGCCGCGCGCAGCTGCCGTACCTGCGCATCGACCCGCTGCGCGCCGACGTCGGCCGCGTCGCCGACGTGATGAGCGTCAAGTACGCCGAGATGCGGCGCGCGCTGCCGGTGGCGCTGTCGGCCACCGAGGTGACGATCGCCACCGCCGAGCCCTTCGACCGCGACTGGGTGGCCGAGATCGCCGCGCACACGCGGCGCAGCGTGCGGCTGGTGGTGGCCAACCCGGAAGACGTGCGCCGCTACACGACCGAGTTCTACGCGCTCGCCAAGAGCGTGCGCGCGGCGCAGAAGAGCGGCGAGACGTCGGCCGGCGCCAGCTTCGAGCAGCTGGTCGAGCTGGGGCGCACGAACAAGCAGCTCGACGCCAACGACCAGGGCGTGGTGCAGGTGGTCGACTGGCTGTGGCAGTACGCGTTCGACCAGCGCGCCAGCGACATCCACCTCGAGCCGCGGCGCGAGATGGGCGCCATCCGCTTCCGCATCGACGGTGTGCTGCACACCGTCTACCAGGTGCCGCTGACGGTGATGAACGCGATGACCGCGCGCATCAAGCTGCTGGGCCGCATGGACGTGGTGGAGAAGCGCCGCCCGCTCGACGGCCGCATCAAGACGGTGCGGCCCGAACTCGACGGCAAGCCCGGCGGCGAGGTCGAGATGCGGCTGTCGACCATGCCCACGGCCTTCGGCGAAAAGATGGTGATGCGCATCTTCGACCCCGAGACGGTGCTGAAGAACGTCGAGGCGCTGGGCTTCGGTGCGCACGACGCGCAGCGCTGGCAGGCGCTGATCGGGCGGCCGCACGGCATCGTGCTCGTCACCGGGCCCACCGGCAGCGGCAAGACGACCACGCTGTATTCGACGCTGAAGTCGCTGGCCAGCGACGAAGTGAACGTCTGCACGATCGAGGACCCGATCGAGATGATCGAGCCGGCCTTCAACCAGACCCAGGTGCACGGCGCCATCGACATGGGTTTTGCCGAAGGACTGCGCGCGCTGATGCGGCAGGACCCGGACATCATCATGGTCGGCGAGATCCGCGATCTCGCCACCGCCGAGATGGCGATCCAGGCGGCGCTGACCGGCCACCTCGTCTTCAGCACGCTGCACACCAACGACGCCGCCGGCGCCATCACGCGGCTGGCCGACCTGGGCGTGCCGCCGTACCTGATCAGCGCCACCGTCATCGGCGTGCTCGCGCAGCGCCTGGCACGCACGCTGTGCCCGGCGTGCAAGCAGCGCGACGACGGCACCACGCGCGAGACGCTGGAAGAGATGGCCCGGCCCTGGCGCCTGAGCGGCGGCGTGCGGCCGTACAAGCCCGTGGGCTGCCTGGAGTGCCGCCACACCGGCTACCGCGGCCGCGCCGGGCTGTACGAACTGCTGCTGGTGACCGACGCGGCGCGGGCCGCGATCCACCCGACGCTGGACGTGGCGGCGTTGCGCCGGCAGGGCATCAAGGACGGCATGCGGCCGCTGCGGCTGGCCGGCGCGATGAAGGTCGCCGAAGGCGTGACCACGATCGAGGAAGTGCTGCGCTGCACGCCGGCCCTGCAGTAGGCCGCAGCGCCCCGCGGCGCCGGTGCGCCGCCTTACGTGGAAACCACAGCGGGACCGCGGGGGGCGCTGCCTAGAATCCGCCGCAACCATCCGTTCGGAGGAGACAGCGCGTGAAAATCAAGAGCCAGCGGGACTTCTGGTCCGGGGTCATGTTCATCGCCGTGGGCGTGGGCTTCGCCTGGGGCGCCACCAACTACAGTTTCGGTGCGGCGGCGCGGCCGGGCCCGGGCTACTTCCCCTTCGGCCTGGGCGTGCTGCTGGCGATCCTGGGCGCCATCGTGCTCTTCAAGGCGCTCACGATCGAAAGCGAGGGCGGCGACCCCATCGGCAACATCGCCTGGAAGCCGCTGTCCATCATCGTCGGCGCGGTCGCCGGCTTCGGCGTCATCCTGCCGCACCTGGGCATGGTGGCCTCGCTGCCGCTGCTGATCTTCGTCGCCGCCACCGCCGGCGACGAGTTCCACTGGGTGGAGGCCGGCATCAACGCGGTGGTCCTGACGGTCTTCTCGTGGCTCATCTTCATCAAGGGACTGAGCCTGACGATTCCGCTGTGGCCCAAGTTCATCACCGGTTGAGGGCACGGACACCATGGATCTCCTGAACAACCTGGCGCTCGGCTTCGGCGTCGCCTTCACCTGGATCAACCTGGCCTACGCCTTTGCCGGCGCGGTGCTGGGCACGCTGATCGGCGTGCTGCCCGGCCTCGGCCCGGTGGCCACGATCGCGATGCTGCTGCCCAGCATCTACGCGCTCGACGCAACGCCGGCGCTGATCATGCTGGCCGGCATCTACTACGGCGCGCAGTACGGCGGCTCCACCACCGCCATCCTGATCAACGTGCCGGGCGAGAGCAGCTCGGTCGTCACCGCCATCGACGGCTACCAGATGGCACGCAAGGGCCGTGCGGGCTCGGCGCTCGCGGCGGCGGGCCTGGGCTCGTTCTTCGCCGGCTGCGTGGGCACCATCGTCATCGCGGCTTTCGCGCCGCCGCTGACCGAGCTGGCCTTCAAGTTCGGCCCGGCCGAGTACTTCAGCCTGATGGTGCTGGGCCTGATCGGTGCCGTCGTGCTGGCCTCGGGCTCGCTGGTGAAGGCCATCGCGATGATCCTGCTCGGCCTGCTGCTGGGCCAGATCAACACCGACGTGATCTCCGGCGTGCCGCGCTACAGCTTCGACATCCCCGAGCTGACCGACGGCATCGGCTTCGTCGCCATCGCGATGGGCGTGTTCGGCTTCGGCGAGATCATCGCCAACCTGGGTCAGCCGCCCGAGCACCGCGAGGTCTTCACGAAGGACGTGAAGGGCCTGTGGCCGACGCGGCAGGACTTCCACGACGCCTGGCCGGCGGTGCTGCGCGGCACGGCGCTGGGTTCGCTGCTGGGCGTGCTGCCCGGCGGCGGCGCGCTGCTGTCGTCGTTCGCGGCCTACACCGTCGAGAAGAAGATGCGCATGGGCCCGCACGAGGTGCCGTTCGGCAAGGGCAACATCCGCGGCGTCGCGGGGCCCGAGAGCGCCAACAACGCCGGCTCGCAGACCAGCTTCATCCCGATGCTGACGCTGGGCATCCCGCCGAACGCGGTGATGGCGCTGATGGTCGGCGCGATGACGATCAAGGGCATCCAGCCCGGCCCGCAGGTGATGACGAGCAACCCCGAGCTGTTCTGGGGCCTGATCGCATCGATGTGGGTCGGCAACGCGATGCTGGTGATCCTGAACCTGCCGCTGATCGGCATCTGGATCAAGCTGCTGACGGTGCCCTACCGCTTCCTGTTCCCGGCCATCATGGCGTTCTGCTGCATCGGCCTGTACACGCTGAACAACAACGCCTGGGACGTGTACATGGGCGCGGCCTTCGCCATCGTCGGCTACATCTTCTACAAGCTGAGCTGCGAACCCGCGCCGCTGCTGCTGGGTTTCATCCTGGGCCCGATGATGGAGGAGAACCTGCGCCGGGCGCTGCTGCTGTCGCGTGGCGACTGGAGCGCCTTCGTGACGCGGCCGCTGTCGGCGGCCCTGCTGGGCGCTGCGCTGCTGATGGTCATCATCGTCATGCTGCCGTCCATCAAGCGCAAGCGCGAAGAGGCGTTCAAGGACGCAGACTAAGGGTCCCCCCCCCGTAGCGGCTGCGCCGCTCCCCCCCAGGGGGGCGCCGCTGGCGGACCGGCGAAGCCGGATCCGCGGCGGCCGCTTGAAGAGGGCCCGGGCTTTGCCGGGCCCGTTTCTGTTTCTGGGACACTCGTTGCATGCGTCTGCCGGCTGCGCTGCTGCCCTTGGAGGGGCCCGTGTTCCGCGGGCTGTGGTTCGCGTGGCTGGCGGCGAACATGACGATGTGGATGAACGACGTCGCGGCCGCGTGGCTGATGACGACGTTGACCACGAGCCCGGTGATGGTGGCGCTGGTGCAGACTGCGTCCACGCTGCCGGTGTTCCTGCTCGGGCTGCCCAGCGGCGCCATGGCCGACATCGTCGACCGGCGGCGCTACTTCGCGGCGACGCAGCTGTGGGTGTCGCTGGTGGCGCTGCTGATCGCCGCACTCGCGCTGGCCGGCCTGCTCACGGCCGAGCTGCTGTTGCTGCTGACCTTCCTGAACGGCATCGGCCTGGCGATGCGCTGGCCGGTGTTCTCGGCCATCGTGCCCGAGGTCGTCTCGCGTGCGCAGCTGCCGTCGGCGCTGGCGCTCAACGGCATCTCGATGAACCTGTCGCGCGTCATCGGCCCCACGGTGGCCGGCGCGCTGCTGGCGTCCACCGGCACGGCCTCGGTGTTCGTGCTGAATGCGCTGCTGGCGGGCGCGGCCTTCGTGCTGATCCTGCGCTGGAAGTCCACGCCGCGCGCCAGCGCGCTGCCGGGCGAGCGCTTCGTCGGCGCGATGCGCGTGGGCCTGCAGCACGTGCGGCAGTCGCCGCGCATGCGGGCGGTGATCGTGCGCGTGTTCCTGTTCTTCCTGCAGGCCAGCGCGCTGCTGGCGCTGCTGCCGCTGGTGGCGCTGCAACTGCACGGCGGCGGCGCCGGCATGTTCACGCTGCTGATGGCCTGCATGGGCGGCGGCGCCATCGCGGCCGCGCTGTGGTTCCCGCGCTGGCGCCAGCGCTTCGACCGCGACCAGTTCGTCGTCTACGGCACGCTGGTGCATGCCGCCAGCACCGCGCTGGTCGCGGTGGTGCCCGAGGTCTGGGTCGCCGTGCCGGGCTGCTTCATCGCCGGCATGGCCTGGATCAGCACCGCCAACACGCTGGCGATGTCGGCACAGCTGGCGCTGCCGAACTGGGTGCGCGCGCGCGGCATGTCGATCTACCAGATGGCGCTGATGGGCGGCACCGCCTTCGGCGCCATGCTGTTCGGCAAGGTGGCGGGATGGACCTCGGTGCCGGTGGCGATCCTGGTGGCCGCGGTGCTGGGCGCGCTGGCGCTGCCGCTGACGCGCCGCTACTCGGTGGAAGGCCCCGAGGCCGACTTCAGCCCCGCCGCGCCGCGGCTGGCACCCGATGTCGCCATCGACATCGACCCCGACGAAGGCCCGGTGATGGTGACAGTGGAATACCGGATCGACCCCGCACGCGCCGCCGAGTTCGCCGCCGTGATGCAGCTCACGCGCGCGGCCCGGTTGCGCCAGGGCGCGCTGTCGTGGGGTCTGTTCCGCGACACCGCCGAGCCCGGGCGCTACGTCGAGTCCTTCGTCGACGAAAGCTGGCTCGAGCATCAACGAAGGCTGGAGCGCTTCACCGCCGCCGATGCCGAACTGCGCGCGCAGCGCCTGACCTTCCACCTCGGAGACAGCCCGCCGCAGCTGCGCCGCTTCGTGGCCGACAGCAGCGAGCTGCCGCCCGCGGCCTGAGCCACGCGGCGGGGCAGCCCGTCGCACAATCCGGGTCATGACCTTCGCCACCCCTTCCCACTTCGACTGGTCGGCCGGCTATGCCAGCCGCCGGCTGCCCGTGTTCGCACGCAACGTCGTCTCGACGTCGCACCCGCTGGCGGTGCAGGCCGGGCTGCGCATGCTGGCCGCCGGCGGCAACGCGGTCGACGCCGCGGTGGCCGCCGCCGCCGTGATGACGGTGGTCGAGCCCTGCAGCAACGGCCTGGGCTCCGACGCCTTCTGCATCCTCTGGGACGGGCAGCAGCTGCACGGCCTGAACGCCAGCGGCCGTGCGCCGGCGGCCTGGAGCCGCGAGCACTTCCTGCGCAAGTACGGCGCGAACGCGCGCGCCCTGCCGGTGCGCGGCTGGGACAGCGTCACCGTGCCCGGCGCCGTGGCCGCGTGGGTGGCGCTGAGCGAGCGCTTCGGCCGGCTGCCGTTCGCCGACCTGCTGGCGCCGGCGGCCGAGATCGCCGAGCGCGGCTACGCGGTGCCGGTGGTGATCGGCGAGAAGTGGGCCGCGGCCGCGAAGGTGCCCGAACTGGCCACGCAACCCGGGTTCGCCGAGACCTTCCTGCCGTTCGGCCGCGCCCCGCAGGTGGGCGAGCTGTTCCGCATGCCGGCGGCCGCGCGCGCGCTGCGCGCCATCGGCGCCACCCGGGGCCAGGCCTTCTACGGCGGCGAGATCGCCGCCGCGCTGGCCAAGCAGTCGGCGGCGCAGGGCGGCGTGCACACGGTGGCCGACTTCGCCGCCTACGCGCCCGAGTGGGTGGCGCCCATCGGCATGGACTACCACGGCGTCACGCTGCACGAGATTCCGCCGAACGGGCAGGGCATCTCGGCGCTGATCGCACTCGGCATCCTGAAGCACTTCGACATCGCAGCGCTCGCGGCCGACGGCGTCGACGCCCAGCACCTGCAGATCGAGGCCATGAAGCTGGCCTTCGCCGACACCTACCGCTACGTGGCCGAGCCGGCGCAGATGCAGGTGACGGTGCAGCAGCTGCTGGACCCGTCGTACCTGGCCGAGCGGGCCAAGCTGATCGACCTGCGGCGCGCGCAGGACCTGCCCGCCGGCACGCCCGACGCGCCGCACCGCCGCGGCGGCACGATCTATCTCACCGCGGCCGACGAGCGCGGCATGATGGTCAGCTTCATCCAGAGCAACTACATGGGCTTCGGCAGCGGCGTCGTCGTGCCCGAGTGGGGCGTGAGCCTGCAGAACCGCGGCCACGGCTTCAGCCTCGACGCCGCCAGCGCCAACTGCGTGGCGCCGGGCAAGCGGCCGTTCCACACCATCATCCCGGCCTTCGTGACGCAGAACGGCCAGCCGCTGATGAGCTTCGGCGTGATGGGCGCCAACATGCAGCCGCAGGGCCACCTGCAGACCCTGGTGCGCATGGTCGACTTCCACCAGAACCCGCAGGCCGCCTGCGACGCGCCGCGCTGGCGCTTCAACGCCGGGCTCGAGATCAACGTCGAGGCCGACCTCGCGCCCGACACCGTGGCCGGCCTGGCCGCGCGCGGTCACCGCATGGAAGTCATCAACGACAGCTACCAGGACTTCGGCGCCGGGCAGTTCATCTGGCGCCTGGGCGACCCCGGGGCCGAGGGCTACGTGGCGGCCAGCGACCCGCGCCGCGACGGCCAGGCCGGCGGCTTCTGACGCGCGTGGCACCCCCCGCAGCGCCAGCCCCGGCGGCCCACGCCGCCGCGCCGCTGCCGTGGGCCGGCCTGGCGCTGGCCGTGGCCGGCTCGGTGGCGTTCTCGGGCAAGACCATCATCGTGAAGCTGGCCTACCGGCACGGCGTCGACGCGGTCACGCTGATCATGTACCGCATGCTGTTCGCGCTGCCCTTCTTCGTGGCGCTGGCGTGGTGGGCGGGGCGCGGCCGCGCGCGGCTGACGCGGCACGAGCTGCTGGTGGTGGCGGGGCTGGGCTTCAGCGGGTACTACATCTCCAGCTTCCTCGACTTCCTGGGCCTGCAGTACGTCAGCGCCAGCCTCGGGCGGCTGATCCAGTACCTGAACCCGACGCTGGTGCTGTTCCTCAGCGCGCTGCTGTTCCACCAGCGCATCTCGGGCGCCAAGCTGGCGGCGCTGGCGGTCAGCTACGCCGGCGTGCTGCTGGTGTTCGGACACGAGATCCGCTTCGCCGGCGCGCAGACCGCGCTCGGCGCGGCGCTGGTGTTCGGCAGCGCCGTGACCTATGCCGTCTACCTGGTGGCCAGCGGCGCCGCCGTGAAGCGCCTGGGCGCGCTGCGCCTGACCGGCTGGGCCAGCAGCGTGGCCTGCGTGCTGTGCCTGCTGCAGTTCGTGCTGCTGCGCCCGCTGTCGGCCGCCGACGTGGCGCCCGAGGTGGTGTGGCTGTCGCTGCTGAACGGCACGCTGTGCACGGTGGCGCCGGTGCTGCTGGTGATGATGGCCATCGAGCGCATCGGCGCGCCGCTGACGGCGCAGACGGGCATGATCGGCCCGCTGTCGACCATCGCGATGGGCGTGCTGATCCTCGGCGAGACCTTCAACGGCTGGATCGTCGCCGGCACCGCGCTCGTGCTCACCGGCGTCTGGCTGCTGGCGCGGGCGCGCTGAGCGGCGGCCGCACGGCCCCGATTCCCTTTCGAACCCCCACAAGGACACTGCAACATGGATCTCGGCATCGAAGGCAAATGGGCGCTGGTCTGCGCCGCGAGCAAGGGCCTGGGCAAGGGCTGCGCCGCGGCGCTGGTGCGCGAAGGCGTCAACGTGGTCGTCACCGCCCGCGGCGACGACGCGCTGCAGGCCACCGCGGCCGAGCTGCGCGCACTGAACCCGGCCGTGCAGGTGATCGCGGTGGCCGGCGACATCACCACCGACGCCGGCCGCGCCGCGGCGCTGGCGGCCTGTCCGCAGCCGGGCCAGGTGGACATCCTGGTCAACAACGCCGGCGGACCGCCGCCCGGCGACTTCCGCGACTGGGACCGCGAGGCCTGGATCCGCGCCATCGACGCCAACATGCTGACGCCGATCGCGCTGATCAAGGCCACCGTGGATGGCATGGCCGCGCGCGGCTACGGGCGGGTCGTGAACATCACCTCGGCCGCGGTGAAGGCGCCGATCGACATCCTCGGGCTGAGCAACGGCGCGCGCAGCGGCCTCACCGGTTTCGTCGCCGGGCTGGCGCGGCAGCCGCGGCTGGCGGCGCGCAACGTCACCATCAACGCGCTGCTGCCCGGCCCCTTCGACACCGACCGCCTGCGCACCACGCTGGCCGGCGCGGCGCAGAAGAGCGGCCAGAGCATCGACGCCGTGGCCGCGGCGCGGCGCCAGCAGAACCCCAGCGGGCGCTTCGGCACGGCCGAGGAGTTCGGCGCCTTCTGCGCCTTCCTGTGCAGCGTGCATGCCGGCTACATGACGGGCCAGAACCTGCTGCTCGATGGTGGCGCCTACCCCGGCACCTTCTGAGGCCGCAGCTGGCTTGCAGGCGCAGGCCGAGGCGCTGCGCGCCGCCATCGCTGCGCTGCAGGCGCAGCACGCCGTGCTCGGCGACGCGCTGCTCGACGCCGCGCTCGCGCCGCTGCGCGCGCAGCTGGCGGCCTTGCCGCTGCACACGCTGCAGACGCAGCCCGGACCGGAGCAGGTGGTCAGCATGCTGTGCCTGGACATCGTCGAGTCGACGCGGCTGGCCGCGGATCTGGAGCCCGAGGACGTGCACGCGCTGCTCGACTCCGCGCTGCGCCGCTTCAGCGCCTGCGTGCAGGACCACGGCGGGCAGGTGCTGCAGTTCGCGGGCGACAGCCTGCGCGCCGCCTGGGACGGCAGCGCGCACGCTGCCCGCGCGGTGCAGGCGGCGCAGGCACTGCTGGACCTGGCCGCTGCCACCCCCCCCGTGCGCGTGCGCGTGGGCGTGCACAGCGGCCCGCCGGCCGACGCCTTGCAGGGCGCGGTGGCGATGGAGCAGTCCGCCGCGCCCGGGGCCGTGCAGCTGAGCCGGGCGACGCGGCAGTGGCTGGGCGACGCCCCGGCCCTCGACGCGGCGCCGCCGCTGCCCGACTGAGCGCGCCGGCCTCAGCGCCTGTTCGACAGCACGATGCCGGCGACGATGAGCGCAAACGCCAGCGCGTGGTACGCCTGCGGCGGCTGCCGCAGCAGCGCCGCCGACATCAGCGCTGCGAACAGCGGCGTCAGGTTCGAGAAGAAGCCGGCCATCGCCGGGCCCACGGCGGCCACGCCCAGGCCCCAGCAGCGGTAGGCCAGCAGCGACGGCCCCACGGCCAGGAACAGCAGCGCCAGGCCCAGCGTGGGCGACCAGCGCACGGCCTGCGCCGCGGCCGGCGCCAGCGCGGTCTCGCCAGCCGCTGCCGCGGTCGCCCAGACCAGACCGAACAGCGCCTGCACCAGCAGGAACTCGGCCCACGACCAGTCGGGCCGCGCGGCGCCCGCCAGCGACGGGTGCGGCCGCGCCAGCTGCCAGCTGTAGGCCGCCCACGACAGCGAGGCGAGCAGCATCCACAGGTCGCCGGCCACCAGCCGCAGGCCGGCCAGCTGCGCCGGGTCGCCGCGCACCAGCACCAGCAGCACGCCGGCCAGTGACAGCAGCGCGCCGCCCACCTGCGCCAGCCGCGGGTGCTCGCCGTAGACCAGCGCGCCGATCAGCAGCATCCACACCGGGGTGCTCGACGCGATCAGCGTCACGTTGATCGGTGTCGACGTCGTCAGCGCCAGGTACTGCAGCGCGTTGTACGCGCCCACGCCCAGCAGGCCCAGCAGCGCCAGCGGCCGCCAGCGCGCACGCAGCTGCGCGCGGCGCTCGGCGCTGGCCACCGCGCGCCAGCCCAGCGGCAGCAGCAGCACCAGCGCGGCCCACCAGCGCATCGCGTTCAGCAGCAACGGCGGCACGGTGTCGGCCAGCAGCCGGCCGACCATCGCGTTGCCGGCCCACAGCAGCGGCGGCAGCACCAGCAGCGCGGCCACCTTGGGTGTCAGGCGGCTCATCGCAGTGCGTCGGGCATGGCCGCGCCGCAGTTCCAGCACTGCTCGAACGGGCCGTCGACGAGCTCATGGCAGCCGGGGCAGGCCCAGTGGCGATCGGGCGCGTTGCGCCAGGCGGTCAGCAGCGCGCCGGCACGGTCGAACTGCCGCGCGTCGTCGACCCACACCTCGGGCAGGCTCTGGTCGGGCGGGATCTCGCCGACGATGCCGCTGGCGTAGGCGCGCTCGACGTGCGCGGCGATGCCGACGCCGCTGAGCTGGTCGGCCCACAGCGTGGCGAGGGCGAGGTTGGGGGCTTGCAGCAGGCGTCGCATCAGGCGGCCGATGTTGCCACGCTGCGGCTTGTCGGACCGCCAGCGCGCCGCGCCGGCTTGGCGTAACCTCGCGCCCGCCGTCCAATCCGCCGTCCAATCAGGAGACACCCCCCATGCCCCGCGCCATCCAGATCACCGCCTTCGGCGGCCCCGAGCAGATGCAGCTCGTCGACGTCGCCGTCGGCGAACCCGGCCCCGGCGAGATCCGCATCCGCCACCATGCCATCGGCCTGAACTACATCGACGTCTACCAGCGCACCGGCCTGTACCAGGGACCGCTGCCGCTGACGCTGGGCATGGAAGGCGCCGGCATCGTCGAGGCCGTGGGCCCCGGTGTCACGCACCTGCAGCCGGGCGACCGCGCCGCCTATGCCAGCAACCCGCCGGGCAGCTACAGCGACGTGCGCGTGATGCCCGCCAAGTGCGTGTGCAAGCTGCCCGACGACATCGGCTTCGAGACCGGCGCGGCGATGATGCTCAAGGGCCTGACCGTGCAGTACCTGCTGCGCCGCACGCTGCCGGTGGAAGGCCTGCAGCCCGGCGACCACGTGCTGTTCCACGCCGCCGCCGGCGGCGTGGGCCTGATCGCCTGCCAGTGGGCCCGTGCGCTGGGCCTGCAGCTGATCGGCACCGCCGGCAGTGCCGCCAAGTGCGCGCTGGCGCTAGAGCACGGCGCCGCGCATGCGATCGACTACACCAAGGAAGACTTCGTCGCCCGCGTGAAGGAGATCACCGGCGGCCGCGGCGTGAAGGTGGTGTACGACTCGATCGGCAAGGACACCTTCGAGCGCAGCCTGGACTGCCTGCGGCCCTTCGGCCTGCTGGCCAGCTTCGGCAACGCGAGCGGCCCGGTGGCGCCGATCGCGCCGGGCGTGCTGGCGGCCAAGGGCTCGCTGTACCTGACGCGGCAGACGCTGTTCACGCACATCGCCACGCGCGAGACCACGCAGGCGATGGCCGACGAGCTGTTTGCGGTGGTGCGCAGCGGCGCGGTGCAGATCCGCATCGACCAGCGTTACGCGCTGGCCGACGTGGCGCAGGCGCACCGCGACCTGGAAGGGCGCAAGACCACCGGCTGCACCGTGCTGCTGCCCTGAAGCTTCAATCGGCCACCGCCGCCCGGTACGCGTGCCAGCTGGCGTGGCCCACCACCGGGCCCACGACCAGCAGGCCGATGAAGGCCGGCAGCAGCGCCAGCCCCACCAGCAGCGCGATCAGCAGCGCCCACCACAGCATCACGCCGGTCTGCGAGAGCACGAGGCGGAAGCTGGTGAGGCCGGCGGTGATGGCGTCGGTCTGGCGGTGCAGGATCATCGGGATCGAGACCACGCTGGTGGCGAAGATCAGCGTCGCGAACAGCGCGCCCACCGCGGCCCAGGCGGCGATGAAGCCGATGTTCTCGGGGTCCAGCAGCGCCAGCAGCGAGCCCTTCAGGTCGGGCATGCCCTCGAAGCTGACGGCGAAGATCACCAGCGTGGCCCGGCCCCACAGCATCTCCAGCACCAGCAGCACGAAGCCGAAGATGCCGAGCTGCGCGGTGCGCGTGTCCCAGGCCAGCAGCGAGTCGCCGAAGTCGGGGCGCTCGCCGCGTTCCAGCCGCTGGCTGGCGCGGTACAGGCCCAGGCACAGGAAGGGTCCGACGAGCAGGAAGCCCGCCGACAGCGCCAGCGTGTAGGCCGGCGCGTGTTCGTAGACCTTCAGCAGCGACCAGCCCATCACCATGAAACAGCCGCCGTAGAACAGGCCGATGCCCGGGCAGCGCACGAAGTCGCGCCAGCCCAGCAGCAGCCAGCGCAGCGGGTCGGCGAAGCCGAGCTGGCGCAGCACGATGGGCGGCGAGGCGGCGTCGCCGTCGGGGGGCGCCGTCTGGGCCTGCGGGGTGGCCGGCGTGTCGTGGCTGTCGGTGGGGCTCAAGGGGGAGCGGCGGATGCAGCGAAGAACGCCTGCAGCGTAGGCCTGCCGCGGCGCCGCGTCCATCCGGGGCGCCCCGGGCGCCGGCGTTCAGTCGTCGTGGCGCCGGTCGCTGCGGATCGAGCGCACCAGCCACAGCCCGCCCAACGCGGCGGCGACGAAGCCGATGAGCCCGAAGGCCGGCAGGCCGAACAGCGTGGGGCCGCCGCCCACGGTCATCACGATCGACGAGCCGATGATCAGCGCCGCCACCAGCAGCGCCACCGACAGCCGGCTGGCGGCGCGGTCGAGCTGGTCGCCCACGCGCTTGAGGTGCGCGATCTCGATGTGCACCTGCACGCGCCCGTGGCGGGCGCGGCGCAGCAGCTGCTGCAGGTCGTGCGGCAGCCGGCCGAGCGTGGCCAGCGTACCGCTCAGCGCCTGCCAGCCGCGCTGCGCCAGCGCCTGGGGCTGGTAGCGCGCGCGCACCACCTGGCGCAGCAGCGGCTGGGCTTCGGTGGCCATGTGGAACCCGGGGTCGAGACCGCGGCCCATGGCCTCCAGCGTGATGAAGGCCTTGATCAGCAGCGCCAGGTCGGCGGGCAAGGCCAGGTGGTGCTCGCGCAGGATCGTGGTCACGTCGAGCAGCATCGCGCCCAGGTGCAGCTGCGCCAGCGGCGTGCCGTGGTACTGCTCGACGAAGGCCTCGATCTCGTCTTCCAGCTGCTCGATCTGCAGTGCCGGGCCGTCGCCGTCGGCGTGGCTGCTGCCGCTGGTCCACTCCATCAGCACGTCGGCCACCGCCTGCGGGCGCCGTTCCACCAGGCCCAGCAGCAGCGCCAGCAGTTCGTCGCGGCGGCGCCTGGAGAGCCGGCCGACCATGCCGAAGTCGATGAAGGCCAGCCGGTTGCCGGGCAGGTAGTAGACGTTGCCCGGGTGCGGGTCGGCGTGGAAGAAGCCGTCCTCGACGATCATCTTCAGCACCGCGCGCGCGCCGCGCCGTGCCAGCAGCGGGCGGTCCAGGTGGGCGGCTGCCAGCGCCGCGGCGTCGTCGCCGCGCACGCCGACGATGCAGTCCTGCACGTTGACGCGTTCGTTGGTGTGCGCCCAGTGCACGCGCGGGATCACGATGTCGGTCAGCGGCGCCAGGTTGGCCGCGATGCGCTCGGCGTGCCGGCACTCGGCGGCCAGGTCCAGCTCGCGCTGCAGCGCGCGGCCGAACTCGCGCACCAGCTGGCGCGGCCGGTAGGGCTTGAGCGCGGGCCAGTCGGTCTCGGCCACGCCGGCGGCGCGCTCCAGCAGGCGCAGGTCGGCCTGGACCTTCTCGACGATGTGCGGGCGGCGGATCTTCACCACCACCTCGGTGCCGTCGTGCAGCCGCGCGCGGTGCACCTGCGCGATGGACGCCGCGGCCAGCGGCGTGGTGTCGAAGTGCGCGAACACGGCCTCGGGCTCGCCGCCGAGGTCGTCGCGCAGCTGCGCGCGCAGTTCTTCCATCGGCACTGGCGGCACGCGGCTGTGCAGCTGGCTCAGCTCGGCGATCCACTCCGGGCCCAGCAGGTCGGCGCGGCCGGCCAGGATCTGCCCCAGCTTCACGAACGTCGGCCCCAGTTCCTCCAGCGCCAGCCGCAGCTGCGCCGGCGGCGACAGCCGCGCCAGCGCGTCGGGGTGTTCCCAGCGCAGCACCTGGCCCGCGCGCGCCAGCGTGTCGGCCAGGCCCAGGCGCCGCACCACGTCGCCCAGCCCGTGGCGGATCAGCACGCCGGCGATCTCGCTGACCCGGCCGAGGTCGCGTGCGCCGCCCAGGGTGTCGATCAGCATGGCCGGTGGCGGTTCAGCGCGAGCGTCGCACGCGCAGGATCTCGTCGAGCACCAGGCACACCGCGCCCAGCGTGATGGCGCTGTCGGCGATGTTGAAGCTGGGGAAGTAGCCGCCCGGGAACATGGGGGCCAGCAGCGCGAAGCGGAACTGCAGGAAGTCGACCACGTAGCCGTGCAGCAGGCGGTCGAGCACGTTGCCGAGCGCGCCGCCCATGATCATCGTGATCGCAAAGCAGAACAGCTTCTGCGTCGGGTAGCGCAGCAGCATCCAGACGATGAAGCCCGAGGCCGCCACGCCCAGGCCCACGAAGAACCAGCGCTGCCAGCCCGAGGCGCCGGCCAGGAAGCTGAACGCGGCGCCCGTGTTGTGCACGCGCACGAGGTTGAAGAAGCTGGTGACGCTGCGGCTGTCGCCGAGCTCGAAGTAGCCCAGGATCATCGTCTTCGTGAACTGGTCGGCGACGATGACGATCAGGGCCAGCGCCAGCCACAGGGGCAGGCGGCCCGGGCTGCTGGACGAACGGAGGGACAGGGCCATGGCGGGCAGGCAAGGCACGGCGCCGGGGCGGCCGCACGGGGCAGGAAACGATGGGCCGCTACTGTAGCGTGCGCTGCAGCGCGGCCACGAAGCCCTGCAGCGCGGTGTGCAGCGCCGCGGCCTGGGGCTGCAGCGCCGCGGCCGCGGCGGCCGCGCCGGGGTTGCCGGTGGCAGCACGCGCCGCGGCCTCGAGCGCACGCGCCTGCGTCTGCAGCGCGGTGGCGCCGATGGCGCTGCACGCGCCCTGCAGTGAGTGCGCGGCCAGCTCCCACCCCGGCAGCGCCTTGTCCGCGGCCGGCTGCGCCAGGGCCGGCACACCGGCTGCGTAGTGCTGGGCGAAGCGCTGCAGCAGCCGCCGCAGCAGCGCCACGTCGCCGCCGGCGGCGCGCAGCGCCGCGCCGGTGTCCAGGCCCGGCACCGCTGCGCAGCGCTGCAGCAGCAGGGCGTCGGGGGTGGGGGCAGGGGCGGTGGGCTGGTCCGCGCCGCGGTCCGCGGCGCGGCTGTCCGTGCCGCCGCGTTGCGGCAGCCAGCGCTGCAGCGTCGCGTACAGCTGTTCGGGGTCGACGGGCTTGGGCACGTGGTCGTCCATGCCCGCGGCCAGGCAGGCGGCGCGGTCCTCGCCGAAGGCGTTGGCCGTCATCGCGATGACCGGGCCGGCGTGGCCGCGCTGGCGCAGCGCGCGCGTGGCGGCCAGGCCGTCGAGCGCGGGCATCTGCACGTCCATCAGCACCGCGTCGTAGTCGCCCCGCAGCACCATGGCCACCGCCTCGTGGCCGTCGCTGGCCACGTCCACCTGCAGCCCGGCCACGCGCAGCAGTTCGAGCGCGACCTCCTGGTTCACCGGGTTGTCCTCGGCCAGCAGCACGCGGGCGCCGGCGGCGGCCCGGCGCAGCGCCAGCTCCTGCGCGCCGGGGCCGGAGGCGGCGGTCTCGGGGGCGCTGCGGTCCTGGCGCAGCACCCGCAGCAGGGTGTCGTGCAGCGTCGAGGCCGTGATCGGCTTGGCCAGCACGGCGGCGAAGCGTGCGCGAGCGGCGTCGTGGCGCACCTGGTCCTCGTCGTGTGCCGTCACGAGCACGGCCGGCGGCAGGCCGTCGCCGAGCAGCGCGCGCAGGTGGTGCAGTGTCTGCAGGCCGTCCAGCGGCTCCATGCGCCAGTCGATCAGCAGCAGGTCGTAGCCCGTGCCCGCGTTGATGGCCGCCTGCGCCAGCGCCAGTGCGCGCTCGCCCGACTCCACCGCGTCCACCTGCATGTCGAACTGGCGCAGCCGCTCGGCCAGCGCGGCCCGTGCCTCGGCCAGGTCGTCGACCAGCAGCACGCGGCGGCCCGCCAGACCCGGGCCATCGGCCGCCGCCGCGCTGCCGCGCCCCAGCCAGGCGGTGAACCAGAAGCTGCTGCCGGCGCCCGGCGTGCTGCGGGCGCCTGCTTCGCCGCCCATCAGGGTGGCCAGATGGCGCGTCAACGCCAGGCCCAGACCCGTGCCGCCATGGCGGCGGCTGGTGGAGCTGTCGACCTGCTCGAAGGCCGAGAACAGCGAGGCCATGCGCTCGGGCGGGATGCCGGCGCCGGTGTCGCTGACGGTGAAGCGCGCCTGCACGCGATCGCCGTCCTCGGCCAGCTTCTCGCACACCAGGCGCACCCAGCCCCGCTCGGTGAACTTGACGGCGTTCGACAGCAGGTTCAGCAGCGCCTGGGACAGCCGGGTCGGGTCGCCGCGCAGTGCGTCGGGCAGGTGGTCGGTGTCGACGATGAGCTCGACCTGCTTGCGCTGCGCTTCCTCGGCCACCATCTCGAAGCTGCGCGCCAGCAGCGCGTCGAGCGAGAAGCCGATGTCTTCCAGCGTCATGCGGCCGGCCTCGATCTTCGACAGGTCGAGGATGTCGTTGATGATCTCCAGCAGGTGGTGCGCAGAGCGGCTGATCTTGTCCAGGCGGTCGCGCTGCTGGCCGTCGACGACGTCGCGCCGCATCAGGTGCGCCAGGCCGATGATGGCGTTCATCGGTGTGCGGATCTCGTGGCTCATGTTGGCCAGGAACGCGCTCTTGGCGCGGCTGGCGCCTTCGGCGCGGCCCAGCGCGTGCTCGAGCTCGATGTTGAGCTGGTGCAGCCGCGCCTGCGCCGTCTTGGTGGGCGTGATGTCCAGCGCCAGCGCATAGACGCCGCGCACGCCGCCGTCGGCGTCGCGGTCGGGCAGGTAGTGGACCTGGTGGTGCCAGGTGCTGCCGTCCTCGCGCACGGTCTCGCGCTCGTGCACGCGCGCCTCGCCCGCGGCCGCGGCCTGCATCTCGTGGCCGTGGCGCTGCCAGTGGTCTTCGCCGTGGATCGCGCGCGCCGCGCTGCCGATGGCCGCTTCGGCGGTGGTGCGCCACCACTCGAAGTAGGCGCGGTTGGCGAAGCGCAGCACGAGGTCGCGGTCCCAGTAGGCGATGCGCACGGGCAGGTTGTCGGCCAGCAGGCGCAGGAAGCGTTCGGTCTCGGCCAGCTGCGCATTGGCCTGCTGCAGCGCGCGGGTGCGGCCGTCCACCAGCGCCTGCAGATGGTGGCGGTGGCGCTCCAGTTCGTCGGCGAGCAGGCGCTGCTCGGTGATGTCGACGAAGGACAGCGCCACCGCCGGCGCGCCGGCATGCACGCCGCCCGGGATCGGCTCGGCGTTCAGCCGGAACCAGCGCCGCTGGCCCTGCGGGCCGCCGACCAGCACGTCCACGTCGCGCTGCGGCAGGCCGGTGGCCAGCGCCAGCGCCGGCGGCAAGGTCTCGGGCGGTTTCGGGCTGCCGTCGTCGGCCAGCGGGTGCCAGCCCGAGACGTCGAACCAGTCGCCGACCAGCGCGTCCAGCGGCAGCCCCAGCAGCTGCGCGGCCCCGGGGTTGGCGCTGAGCATGCGGCCCTGGCGGTCGAAGACCATGATGCCTTCGGCCAGGACGTCGAACACCGACCGCAGCCGGGCCTCGCTGTCGCGCAGGTCCAGTTCGGCCTGGCGTGCGGCGGTGACGTCGCGCGCGACGCCGAACAGGCCGATGACATGGCCCTCGGCATCGCGCAGCGGGCCCTTGGTGGTCAGGAAGACGCGCGGGCCGTGGGCGGTCTCGAGCTGTTCCTCGAAGACCTGGTTGCCACTGCCTTTGAGCACCTGCCGGTCGTTGTCGGCCAGCGCGGCCGACGGGCCCTGCGGCAGCAACTCGTCGACCCGCTTGCCGAGCACGTCTTCGGGCGCATGGCCCATGCCGGCGGCGCAGGCGGCATTGCACAGCAGGAAGCGCCCGGCCGCGTCCTTGGCGAAGATCGCGTCGCCCGAGCTGTCGGTGATGGCCTGCAGCAAGGCCAGCGTCTCCAGCCGCCGGCGATCGGCGGCGTGTTCGCGTTCGCTGCCGCGCAGCGCCGCGCGCTGCACGAACAGCCGCGCGCCGGCGCCCAGCACCAGCAGCGCCAGCAGCGCCATCACGCTGGCCCAGGCCGCGGTGGTGCGGGCCGGGGCATCGATCTCGCGCTGGTCGATCTTGGTCACCACCAGCCAGTCGGTGCCCTCGATCGGCCGGCCGGCGGCCAGCACCTGCACGCCGCGGTAGTCGGGGCCGAGCAGCGGGGGCGTGTCGGTGTCGGCGTCGCGCAGCAGCACCGCCACCGGCGGGTCGGCCAGGTCCAGCCGGCGCAGCAGGCGGCCCGCCGTGTCGTCGCCGAAGCGGAAGTCGCTGATGGCCAGCATGCCTTCGGGCCGCCGCTCCCACAGCACGGACTCACCGGTTTCCTTCGGCACCGGCCAGGCGCGCAGCAGCGGGTACAGCTGGCGCTGCGGGTCCTGGCGCAGCACCACCGCGGCCTGCGCGGGGCGGCCGGTGGCCACCAGCGGCAGCACGATGTCCAGGCGCAGCGTCGGCGTGTGGCCTTCGCGGCGGTAGATGCCGGTGTGCACCACCTCGCCGGTCTGCATCGCGCGCAGCGCCGCGTCGCGCAGCGTGGGTGCGATGTCCTGCTGCAGCGGCGACTCGCGGGCGACGACACGCGCCTGCGCGTCGAGCAGCAGCACCTCGTCGTTGCCGTTGGCCTGGCGCAGCTCGATCAGCCGCCCCATCAGCAGCTGCAGCGCCTGCCGGTTGCCGCGCACCTGCCCGTCCAGGTACTGGCCGGCGAAGACCGTGCTGTTGGCGAGAAAGCGCGCCAGGCGCAAATGCTCCTGCAGCCAGGTCTGCACCTGCAGGCGGCGCAGGTCGGCCACGGCCAGCAGTTCGGCTTCGGCCGCGCGCTGCTGCGCGCTGAACTCGCGCACGCTGACGATCGCGGCCAGCGCGACGATCAGCCCCGCCACCAGCAGCAACGGCAGCAGCAGCGTGCGCTGCTGCTGCGGACGCTCGGCCAATGGCGAGGCAGCGCTGGGCTCGAAGGGCATCGTGTCGGCACCCGCGTGGACACGATGTCGCGGCCGGGTGTGTTTTTTGGGTTTCTAACACACCCGGCGTGCGCCTGCGCTGTCGGACGTCAGGCGATCCGTCGAGGCTCTCCGCTGCCGAACAGGTTGCTGGTGCAGCGCCCGCACAGCCCGGGGTGCGCCGGATCGTGGCCGACGTCGTCGCGCCAGTGCCAGCAGCGTTCGCACTTGGCGGCCTGCGACGGCTGCACCTGCACCGCCAGCGCCGCGCCCGGCACCACGGACGCGGCCGAGGTGATGCACACGAAGCGCAGGTCGTCGCCCAGCCGTGCCAGCAGGGCGTGGTCGGCCGCGTCCGCGGTGATGGTCACCGTGGCCTGCAGCGACGAGCCCACCGCGCCAGTGGCGCGCACCGCTTCGATCTCCTTGTTGACCACGTCACGGATCTCGCGGATGCGGCGCCATGCGGCCAGCAGCGCGGCGTCGGGTGCGTCGAAGCGCCAGTAGGTCTCCATGAAGATCGAGCCGCCCTGGCCGCCCCGGGCCTGCTGTCCGGCGAACACCCACGCCTCCTCGGCCGTGAAGCTGAGGAAGGGCGCCATCCAGCGCAGCATGGCCTGCGTGATCTGCCACAGCGCCGTCTGCGCGCTGCGCCGCGCCAGGCTCTTCGGCGCCGTGGTGTAGAGGCGGTCCTTCAGCACATCGAGGTAGAAGGCGCCGAGGTCTTCCGAGCAGTACACCTGCAGCTTGGCCACCACCGGGTGGAACTCGTAGACCTCGTAGTGCGCCAGGATCTCCGCCTGCAGTTCGGCCGCGCGCGCCAGCGCGAAGCGGTCGATCTCCAGCATCTCGCCCGGCGCCACGGCGTCGGCCACGGGGTCGAAGTCGGAGGTGTTGGCCAGCAGGAAGCGCAGCGTGTTGCGGATGCGGCGGTAGGCGTCGACGACGCGGGCGAGGATCTTGTCGTCGCCGGCGATGTCGCCGCTGTAGTCGCTGGCCGCCACCCACAGGCGGATGATCTCGGCGCCGAGCTTCTGGCTCACCGCCTGCGGCTCGATGCCGTTGCCGAGCGACTTGCTCATCTTGCGGCCGGCGCTGTCGACCGTGAAGCCGTGCGTGAGCAGGCCGCGGTAGGGCGCGCGGTCGTACAGCGCGCAGGCCAGCAGCAGGCTGCTGTGGAACCAGCCGCGGTGCTGGTCGTGGCCTTCCAGGTACAGGTCGGCCTCGGGGCCGTCGGCGTGGAAGCCGCCCGGGTGCTGGCCGCGCAGCACGTGCCAGAAGGTGCTGCCGCTGTCGAACCAGACCTCCAGGATGTCGCTGCTCTTGCGGTAGTGCTGGGCGTCGTCGGCGCCCAGGATCTCTTCGGCCGTGACACGGCTCCAGGCCTCGATGCCGCCGGCTTCCACGATGTCGGCCGCCTGGTCGAGGATCTCCATCGTGCGCGGGTGCAGGTCGCCCGTCTCGCGGTGCAGGAAGAACGGCAGCGGCACGCCCCAGCTGCGCTGGCGGCTGATGCACCAGTCGGGGCGGTTGGCGATCATGTCGCGCAGCCGCGCGCGGCCGTTCTCGGGGTAGAAGCCGGTCCGGTCGATGGCCTCCAGCGCCAGCTGGCGCAGCGTCTTGGCGGCCTTGTCCTTCGTGAAGACGCCTTCGCCCTCGTCCATGCGCACGAACCACTGCGCCGCGGCGCGGTAGATCACCGGCGACTTGTGGCGCCAGCAGTGCGGGTAGCTGTGCGTGATGTCGTGCGTGGCGAGCAGGCGGCCGGCGTTCCTCAGCGCCTCGATGATCACGGGCACGGCCTTCCAGATGTTCTGGCCGCCGAACAGCGGAAAGCCCTCGGCATAGCTGCCCTTGGCCCCCACCGGGTTCAGGATGTCGTCGACCTGCATGCCGTGCGCCACGCACGAGTTGAAGTCGTCCAGGCCGTAGGCCGGGCTGCTGTGCACGATGCCGGTGCCGTCGTCGGCGGTGGCGTAGTCGGCGAGATACACCGGGCTCAGCCGGTCGTAGCCGGCGTCGACCGCCGCCAGCGGGTGGCGGAAGTTCAGGCCGCCCAGCTTCTCGCCCACCACGATGGCCAGCACCGTGCCGGCGATGCCGTAGCGCTCCAGGCACTTCTCGACCAGCGAGGCCGCCAGCACCAGCAGGCCGCGCTCGGTGTCGACCAGCGCGTACTCCAGCGCCGGGTTCAGGTTCAGCGCCTGGTTGGCCGGGATCGTCCACGCGGTGGTGGTCCAGATGACGGCGAACGCGTCCTTCTGCAGCGCGCCGACACCGAAGGCCGCGGCCAGCTTCTCGGGCTCGGCGCACAGGAACGCGACGTCGAGCGTGGTGCTCTTCTTGTCGGCGTACTCGATCTCGAACTCGGCCAGCGAGCTGCCGCAGTCGAAGCACCAGTACACGGGCTTCAGGCCGCGGTAGACGAAGCCGCGCTCGATGACGCGCTTGAAGGCGCGGATCTCGCCCGCCTCGTTGGCCGGGTCCATGGTCGCGTAGCGGTGCTCCCAGTCGCCGAGCACGCCCAGGCGCCGGAAGTCGGCCATCTGCAGCGCGATCTGCTCGGTGGCGTAGACGCGGCTCTTGGCCTGCATGTCGTCGCGGCTGAGGTTGCGGCCGTGCTTCTTCTCGATCGCGTTCTCGATCGGCAGGCCGTGGCAGTCCCAGCCCGGCACGTACTGGGCGTCGAAGCCGGCCAGCTGCCGCGCCTTGACGATCATGTCCTTCAGCACCTTGTTGACGGCATGGCCCATGTGGATCTGGCCGTTGGCGTAGGGCGGGCCGTCGTGCAGCACGAACAGCGGCGCGCCGTGGCGCGCGTCGCGCAGGCGCTTGTACAGCCCCTGGTCCTGCCAGGCCTGGATCCAGCCCGGCTCGCGCTTGGGCAGGTCGCCGCGCATCGGGAAGGGCGTGTCGGGCAGGTTCAGCGTGGCGCGGTGGTCCGGCGCCGCGGGCTGGGCAGAGGAGGCGGTGGTGTCGTTCATGGCCTTGGGTCGGCGCCGGCGGGCGGCGCGCGCAGTGCGGGTTCGGTGGTCGCCGGCCGCAGCAGCGGCCGGCGCGCGAGGCGGTTCAGAGCGGCGAGCGCTGAATTCGGTCGCGTGTGGTCTGGCGGCGCGTGGCGGCCTGCCAGCGCGGCATCCCGGGGTGGACCATGGACAATCGCATCACGCTGATTCTACCGACCCGCCACCCGATGCGCCTTGCCGCTTTCGCCCTGTCCGCGCTGCTGCTGCAGGCTGCGCCGTGGGCCCGGGCACAGGACGCCGAGGCCGCCGGGCCGCAAGCCACGCCGGCGGAGCCGCCCGCGCCGGCACACGCGGAGGCCCCGCGCGACTGGGAAGGCGCGCTCGGCGCGATCCTGCGCTACGGTCCCGAGTACCCTGGCTCGGACCTGCGCGGCACCAGCGCCAGCGCCAGCTTCTTCGTGCGCTACAGGCGCTTCAGCATCAGCAACGGCGGCGGATTCGTCACGCGCCGCGCGGACGACGTGCTGCGCGGCGTGGGGCTGGACCTCTCGCGCAGCGAGCGCACGCGCGTGGGGCTGCAGTTGCGCCTGGACCGCGGCCGCAACGACGGCAGCTCGGCAGGGCTCGAGGGCCTGGGCGACGTGCGCGCGACGCTGCGCGCGCGGCTGGCCGCCACCTGGCGGCTGGGCGGCTGGCGCGTCGGCGGCGGCTGGAGCGTGGACGCACTCGGCCGCGGCGGCGGCAACCTGGGCGACTTCGGCATCGCCCACGAGCAGCGCCTGTCGCCCGACACGGTGTGGAACTGGGGCGTGACGCTCACGGCCGCCGGCGACCGCTACATGCAGAGCTACTTCGGTGTCACCGAGGCGCAGGCCGCCCGCACCGGCTATCCGGTGTACGACGCGCGTGCCGGCCTGCGCGACATCGCGCTCGCGCTGGGCATGCGCAGCGAGCTGACGCCGCGCTGGGTGGCGATCGGCGGCTACAGCCGCTCGCGGCTGCTGGGGCCGGCGGCCGACAGCCCGCTGACCATCGAGCGCAACACCTGGGGCCTGAGCGGCGGCCTGGCCTGGCGCTTCTAGCGCGGCCGGCTCAGGCCGCGACGCCGCGTGCGGCGAACCAGTCGCGCGCGTCCTGGGTGTCGCGCGCGATGCCGTCGCGCAGCGCCTCCAGCGACGGGTACTTCAGCTCGTCGTGCAGCTTGTGCAGCAGCTCCACGCGCAGCAGCCGGCCGTAGCCGGCCTCCGGCGCCAGCGGCCAGTGCAGGCAGTGGGTTTCCAGCAGCACACGGCCGCTCTCGTCCACCGTGGGCCGCACGCCCAGGCTCGCCACGCCGGGCAGCGGCGCCGCGGTCAGGCCATGCACCTGCACGACGAAGATGCCCATCGCGGCCGGCTTCGGGTGCGGGAAACGCAGGTTCAGCGTGCGGAAGCCCAGCGTGCGGCCGAGCTTGGCGCCGTGCACCGCGTGGCCGCTGATGCTGTACGGTCGCCCCAGCAGCGTGGCGGCGGCGGCCATGTCGCCGGCGGCCAGCGCCTCCCGCACGGCCGAGCTGGACACCCGCAGCCCGTGCACCTCGTAGCTGTTCATGCGGGCGACGTCGAAGCCCGAGCGCCCCGTCGATGACGCGCCGGCCGCATCGAGCATCGCGTAGGTGCCGGCGCGGCGCGCGCCGAAGCGGAAGTCGTCGCCGACCAGCACGTAGCGCGCGCCCAGGCCGCGGCGCAGCACGTCGTCGATGAAGTCCTGCGGGCTCTGGCTCGCGAAGCGCTCGTCGAAGCGCGCCACCACGACCTGGTCGATGCCGCAGCGTTCCAGCTCGGCCAGCTTGTCGCGCAGCGTCGCCACGCGCGCGGGCGCCGCCTGCGGCTGGCCGCTGCGGCGCGCGAAGAAGTCGCGCGGGTGCGGCTCGAAGCTCAGCACGCAGGCCGGCAGGCCGCGGTGGCGCGCCTCGTTGGTCAGCAGTGCCAGCATGGCCTGGTGACCGCGGTGCACGCCGTCGAAGTTGCCGATGGTGACGGCGCAGCCGGCGGCCGCGATGTCGGGGGGGAAGTGTCCGCGGTAGACGCGCATGGGCCGCGATTATCCCGGCGCCAGGCCCAGCAGCCGGCGGTACAGCGCCAGGTAGGCGGCGGCGCAGCGGTCCCAGTCGAACTGCGCCGCGTGGGCCTGCACGCCAGCGGCAAAGCCCGGCCGCAGCGCCGCCTGCAGGCCGGCATCGACGACGCGGCGCGTGGACGCGGCGTCGAAGCTGTCGAAGTAGAAGGCCGCGTCGCCACCGATCTCGGGCAGGCAGGTGCGCCGCGCCAGGAACACCGGCTTGCCGAAGTGCATGGCCTCGATCGGCGGCAGCCCGAAGCCTTCGGTGAGCGACGGGAACAGGAAGCCCGTGCAGTGCGCGTAGGCCCAGGCCTTCTGCGCATCGCTGATGCCGAGAACGAACTGCACGTTGGGCAGGCGCACCGTGGCGCGCAGGTGCTGCGCGTCGTCGCTGGGCGGGCCGCACAGCACGAAGGCCATCTCGGGCCAGGCTGCAGCCAGCTCCAGCACGGCCTGCGGGTTCTTCGACGGCGACATGCGGCTCAGGTGGAACAGGAACGGCCGGTCGGCGGCCACGCCGGGCAGCGGCTCGCGCGCGTCGGCCACCAGGTTGCGCGCGCCGTTGTGGATCACGTCCAGCGGCCCGCGCCAGCCCAGGTGGCGCTGCACGTCGGACGCGGTGTGGTGGCTGATGGCAACGATGTGGTCGGTGCGGCGCGCCAGCGCGCGCGTGCGGCGGTCGTGGCGCCAGCGCGAGAACGCACTCGGGTGGTACAGGTAGTTCAGGTCGTGGAAGGTCACCACGCGCGGCCCGCAGCCTGCCGGCGGCAGCGTCTTGTTCAACTGGTGCAGGCTGTGCCACAGCGCATAGGGCGCCGGCTGCACGTGGCGCAGGCGCTGCCAGCGGTTCACGCGCAGGTAGCCGACGTCGTCGCCGAACAGGCCGACGAGCTTGTCGCGCAGGTGGAAGTCGAAGGCGATGCCATCGCGCTCGCGCCACAGCGGCGCCTGCGCGGCGATGCGGCGGCCCAGCTGCAGGCTGAATTCGCCCAGGCCGTCGTGCAGGGCGCCGATGTTGCCCAGGCTGATGCCCACGCGCTGCGCGGCGCTGCCGTGTTGGATCATGGGCGCGCAGTGTAGCGAGGCACAATCCGCGCGATGACGAGGCCAGGGCTCCCTACCGTGACGCTGTGTGCCATCGACGCACGCACGCCCGCGCTGGCCGCCGAGGCGTTGCAACGGTCGATGCAGCAGGCCGACTTCGCGCGCGTGCTGCTGTTCACGCACGGCCCGTTCACCGCGCCGGCCGGCATCGAGGTGGTGGATGCCGGCCCGATTCGCTCGGGCGCCGAGTACTCGCACTTCGTGCTGCGCCGGCTGCCGGCCCACGTGCCCGCAGGCCACGTGCTGGTGACGCAGTGGGACGGCTTCGTGGTGGACGCATCGGCCTGGAGCGACGACTTCCTGCAGTGGGACTACATCGGCGCCGTGTGGGACGACCAGCCCGCGGCGACCTGCGTCGGCAACGGCGGCTTCTCGCTGCGCTCGCAGCGGCTGCTGCAGGCCGGGCTGGATGCACGCATCGTGCAGGAGCACCCCGAGGACGCGATGCTCGCGCGCACCTACCGCACGCTGCTGGAAGGCACGCACGGCGTGCGCTTCGCGCCGCCGGCCGTGGCGCGCCGCTTCGCCTTCGAGAACGAGGCGCCGGCCGGCGCCACCTTCGGCTTCCACGGCCCGAAGAACCTGCCGGCGGTGCTCGACGCGCCGACACTGCGGCGCTGGCTGGCGGCGCTGCCCGACGACTTCTTCCGTGGCCGCGACGCGCGCCGGCTGGCGCGCGCGCTGCTGGCGCGGCGCATGCCGGCCGTGGCGCGGCAGCTGCTGGCACGCCGCCGCGCCGCCGGCCGCAACGACTTCAACACCTGGATGCTGGACCTGGCCGCGCAGCTGAGCCGGCCGTTCGGCAAGGAGCCGACATGACGACCCGACACCTCGACCTCGGCTGTGGCCCCGTGCCGCGCAACCCCTACGGCCGCGACGAGCTGTATGGCGTGGACCTCAGCGGCAGCAGCGACGGCACCGGCTTCATCCGCCGCGCCAACCTCGCGACGCAGCCCATCCCGTTCGACGACGACCACTTCGAGTCGGTCTCGGCCTACGACTTCTTCGAGCATGTGCCGCGCGTGCTGGGCACGGCCGACGGCCAGGGCACGCGGTTCCCGTTCATCGAGCTGATGAACGAGACCTGGCGCGTGCTGAAGCCGGGCGGCCTGCTCTACGCCATCACGCCGGTGTACCCGGGCAAGGGCGCGTTCCTCGACCCGACACACGTGAACATCATGACCGAGGGCACGCACACGTACTTCACGCGGCCGCAGCGCACGGCGGCGATGTACGGCTTCCGCGGCGACTTCACGGTGCGGCGCGTGCAGTGGGCGCGGCCCGACGGGCGCCAGGCCTACATCCCGGCGCCGCAGGGCCTGCTGGAGAAGCTGCGCCTGGCGCACCGCGTCCGCCGCGGCGCCTGCGGCCACCTGATCTGGGAGTTCGAGGCGCACAAGCCCGCGACCGGCGCTGCGGTCCCCGGCGCGGCCCCGCCGAAGGCCTGATGCGGCTGCTGGCCATCGCCGGCGATGCGCAGGCGCTGATCGCCGACATCCGCCTGGCCGCGCCGCTGCGCGCGCTGTGCGCGGCGCGCGGCTGGACGCTGGTGCTGCGCAGCTTCCACGACTGCCGCCGTGCCGACCTGGCCGCCGCCGACGTGCTGGTGGTGCAGCGCGGCGCCGGGGCCGACGTGCTGCGGCTGCAGCGCGCGATGCGCCGCCGCGGCGGCGCCGTGGTCTACGAGATCGACGACCTGCTGACCGAGATCGCCCCGCACATCTCGAACCAGGCCGCGGTGCAGGCGCGGCTGCCCTGGCTGCGTGCCTGCATGGCCGAGAGCGACGCGCTCAGCGTCTCCACCGCGCGGCTGGAAGCCATGCTGCGCGAGACCCAGCCCGGCCTGCCCGCCGCCGTGGTGGTGCCCAACCACGCGCCGCCGCTGCCTGCAGGCGCGCCGCCGTCGCCCGACGCGGACCCGGGGCCGGTGACGCTGCTGCTGGCGTCCACCGAGCAGCTGGCCGCCGACTTCGTCGTGCCGGCGCTGCGGGCCGTGCAGGGGTCGGGCGTGCAGCTGGTGGTGGTGGGCCCGCCGGCCGCGGCCTTCGCGCAGGCCGGCCTGCCCGTGCGGTCCGAGCCCGTGCGGCCGCGCGCGGACTTCCTGGCGCTGGCGCGCAGCCTGCCCGGCGTGCTGGCCGTGATCCCGCTGGAGGCTTCGCGCTT
The DNA here is from genome assembly GCF_049810355.1 of Rubrivivax soli. Taxonomy (GTDB): domain Bacteria; phylum Pseudomonadota; class Gammaproteobacteria; order Burkholderiales; family Burkholderiaceae_C; genus Rubrivivax. The sequence goes on along the minus strand of NZ_CP187368.1, from coordinate 1,756,950 downwards.
CGCCGCCGGCAAGAGCGCGATCAAGTGGTTCGACTACGCCGCCATCGGCGTGCCGACGCTGGCCTCGGCAGTGCCGCCCTATGCCGACGTCATCGACGACGGCGTCACCGGCTGGCTCGTGCCCAACACGCCCGAGGCCTGGCTGCAGGCACTGCGCCGTGCGATCGGCAACGCCGAGGAACGTGCCCGCATCGCCGCCGCGGCGCAGCGGCAGGTGCGCGCCCGGCATGGCCTGGAGCACGCGGTGCAGGCCTGGGGCGACGTGCTGGCGCTGGCCGTGCAGCGCCGGGCCGCGGTGCAGCTGCCGCCCGAGGGCCTGGGTGAGCGCCTGGCCGGCTGGCGCGACGACCTGCTGTCGGGCCTGCGCGGGCTCAACCGCGCGCGGCTGGCGCGCCGGCAGCGCCGCTGAAGGCCGTGGCGGCGGTGGCCGCGTCGACCCAGCACCAGCGCCCCACGGGCAGGTCGGCCGGGATCGCGAGCGCGCCGAAGCGGCTGCGGTGCAGCGCCTCGCAGCGGTTGCCCACCGCCGCCAGCATGCGCTTGACCTGGTGGTACTTGCCTTCGGCCAGCGTCAGGTCGAGCGTCAGTTCGCCGGTGCGCTCGGCGGCCAGCGCGCGCACCGGCTGCGGGTCGTCTTCCAGCACCACGCCGGCCAGCAGCTGCGCCAGCTGTGCATCCGTCACCGGGTGCTTGGCGGTGACCTGGTAGACCTTGGGCACGTGGTGCTTGGGGCTGGTGAGGCGGTGGATCAGCTTGCCGTCGTCGCTGAAGAGCAGCAGGCCGGTGGTGTCTTCGTCGAGCCGGCCCACCGGCTGCACGCCGCGCTGGCGCAGCGGCGGCGGCAGCAGGCTCATCACGCTGGGGTGGTGGCGGGGCTTCTGCGAGCACTCGAAGCCGGCCGGCTTGTGCAGCAGCACCAGCGCCTGCGCGTGGTAGGGCCAGGCCACGCCGTCGACCTCGACCACCAGGCCGTCGGTGGCGACCTCGTGCGCGGGGTCGTCGACCACCTGGCCGCCGATGCGCACCGCGCCTGCAGCCACGAGGCCGGCGCAGACGCGGCGGGTGCCGAAACCTTGGGTGTACAGGACCTGGGCCAGTTGCATCGGCCGGGAGTGTAGGGGCAGCGGCTTGCGGCCCCGGCCCGGTTCAGGCCGGGCCCGACCAGCCCCGCATGCGCCGGTACAGCAGCCCGCGCGAGACGCCCAGCACGCGCGCGGCGCGCGAGATGTTGCCGCCGTGCTCGTGCAGGGTGCGCTCGATCACCTCGCGCGTGTGCTGGCCCAGCGTGGCAGCGTGCGTGGGCGGCGCGGCCGCTGCGGCAGCTGGGGCAGTCAGGGGGAGGGTGCAGCCGCCGGCGCCAGCGCCAGCGGCGCACCCGGCACGGCCACGCCGCCGCGCACGCCGTCGCGGGCCTGCAGCTGCGCGCGCAGCCACACCGTCAGCCCGTTGGGCAGGCGCAGCGGGCGCGCGGCATCCGCCGCGCTGCGGGCCAGCAGTTCGGCCAGCGCGGTGCCGAACAGCGCTTCGGCCGCGCTCTCGCGCCCGCTGCCCGGCCCCAGCAACTGCTGCGCCGTGCTGTTGAGCCAGGCGACGCGGCCGTGGCCGTCCACGCCCACCAGGGCCTGCAGCGGCGTGCCCAGCATCGTGTGGCAGACCTGGAACTGCAGCACCAGGTGTTCGCAGGCGCCGGCCTGCAGCAGGCGGTTCTCGATCGCCGTGGCGTACACGCCGACCAGCGCCGCGGCGTCGAAGCCGAACGCGCGCGACTCGATGGTGAGGTCCAGCACCCCGGCCAGCGCGCCGCGGCCGTCGCGGATGGGCGCGGCGGCGCAGTGCAGCGACTGGATGCACGCGAAGTAGTGCTCGGCGCCGGTCACGGTGACGGCCTGGCCGGTCTTGACCACCACGGCCGGCGCGTTGGTGCCCACCGCGCCCTCGGCCAGGTTCACGCCCACGCGCGCCGCGCTCTTCAGCACCGGTTCCAGCGTGGGGGCCGTGGCAGGGGTGGCATGCACGATCACGCCTTCGGCGTCGGTCAGCAGCACGCGGCAGCCTGTGCCGCCCAGCGCGGCTTCCAGGCGCGCGATCTCGCCGCCTGCGGCGCCCAGCAGCAGCCGGTTGCGGCTGAGCGTGGCGTGCAGCCGGCTGCGCGTGACGGGGTCGAAGGCCACCGCCTCGTGCGGGCTGCGGTGGGCGCCCACGCAGCGCGCCCACGACTGGATCACGGGCTCGCTGACCAGGCCCGTGGGCCGCTGGCCGCCGCCGAAGAAGCGTTCGCGCGCCAGCGCCACGCGCTGCCCGGGCGAGGCGAAGAAGGGCTGCGCCGGCAGCGCGGCGGCTTGGGTGCGGTGCGGCATCGCCCGAGTCTGTCCTGACTTGGAACAAGCAGTGATCCGGGAAAGTACCTTGTTGGGCCGGGCCACCTCGGCGCGCGATGCTGGCGCCGCGCCGGACGCAGCTTCCACGGTCGGTGCGGGCCTGCGGGCTCCTCCAAGGAAGCAAGGAGACAGCATGAAGTTACCTCTGCTCACGCCTGGCTGGGCCGTGGCCTGGTGCCTGGCGCTCTGCGCCGCGGCGCCGGCCGCGCTGGCGCAGCCCAAGGGCTCGCCCGAACACATCCAGGCCGTCACCTCCCGCATCGACGGCAAGGCCATCCGCGCCAACGCCGCGACCTCGCGCGACTGGCCCAGCCACGGGCTGGACTATGCCGAGACCCGCTTCTCGCGCCTGCGCCAGATCGACAGCGGCAACGTCGGCCAGCTCGGCCTGGCCTGGAGCTACGACCTCGAATCCACCCGCGGCGTCGAGGCCACGCCGCTGGTGGTGGACGGCGTCATGTACGTCACCGCCTCGTGGAGCATCGTGCACGCGGTCGACGTGCGCACCGGCAAGCGGCTGTGGAGCTTCGACCCGCAGGTCGACCGCGGCGGCGGCTACAAGGGCTGCTGCGACGTGGTGAACCGCGGCGTGGCGCTGTGGCAGGGCAAGGTGTTCGTCGCCAGCTACGACGGCCGCCTGATCGCGCTGAACGCGGCCACCGGCGCCAAGCTGTGGGAGACCGACACCATCATCGACCGCAAGTTCTCGTACACCATCACCGGCGCGCCGCGGGTGTTCAAGGGCAAGGTCATCATCGGCAACGGCGGCGCCGAGTACGGCGTGCGCGGCTACATCACCGCCTACGACGCCAACACCGGCGCGCAGAAGTGGCGCTGGTTCACGGTGCCGGGCGACCCGAGCAAGCCGTTCGAGGACGCCTCGATGGCCAAGGCCGCCAAGACCTGGGACCCGGCCGGCAAGTGGTGGGAAGCCGGCGGCGGCGGCACGGCGTGGGACACGCTGACCTTCGACCCCGACCTGAACCTGATGTACGTGGGCACCGGCAACGGCAGCCCGTGGGCGCAGAAGAAGCGCAGCCCCGCGGGCGGCGACAACCTGTACCTGGCCAGCATCGTGGCGTTGAACCCCGACACCGGCAAGTACGTGTGGCACTACCAGCAGACGCCGGGCGACAACTGGGACTACACCAGCACGCAGCCGATGATCCTGGCCGACCTGCAGATCGGCGGGCAGCCGCGCAAGGTGATCCTGCACGCGCCGAAGAACGGCTTCTTCTTCGTCATCGACCGCCGCAACGGCAAGTTCATCTCGGCGCAGAACTTCGTCGACGTCAACTGGGCCAGCGGCTACGACAAGAACGGGCGGCCGATCGAGACCGCGATCGCGCGCACCGCCGACCGGCCGCGCGAGATCATCCCCAGCGCCTTCGGCGCGCGCAACTGGCACCCGATGTCGTTCAACCCGCAGACCGGGCTGGTCTACATGCCGGTGCAGGGCGTGCCGCTGACGCTGATGGACAACAAGGACTGGAAGTTCAACGGCGTGCGGCCGGGGGAGCCGCACAGCAACGTGGGCTGGAACACCGGCAACTTCGCCAACGTCGAGCCGCCCAAGAGCGCGCCCTTCGGCCGCCTGATCGCCTGGGACCCGGTGGCGCAGAAGGAGGTGTGGCGCCACGAGCACGTGTCGCCGTGGAACGGCGGCACGCTGAGCACCGCGGGCAACCTGGTGTTCCAGGGCACGGCCGACGGCCGCTTCGTGGCCTACGACGCGAAGACCGGCGCCAAGCTCTGGGAGACGGCCGTCGGCACGGGCGTGGTCGCCGCTCCGGTGAGCTACGAGGTCGACGGCAAGCAGTACGTGTCCGTGGCCGTGGGCTGGGGCGGCGTCTACGGCCTCGCGCAGCGCGCCACCGAGCGCAAGGGGCCGGGCACGGTCTACACCTTCGCCTTGGGCGCCAAGGCGGCGCCGCCGGCCTTCGTGGAGTACCGGCTCAACGCGCTGGTGCAGGGCGTGCCCTACGACGCGCAGCACGTGCCCGACGGCACGGCGCTGTACGTCAGCAACTGCGTCTTCTGCCACGGCGTGCCGGGCGTGGACCGCGGCGGCAACATCCCGAACCTGGGTTATTCAGCGCAGGCGACGATCGCCAACCTCGACAAGTACGTCTTCGGCACGCTGGCCAAGAACGGCATGCCCGACTTCACCGGCAAGCTTCACGCCACCGAAGTCGAGAAGATCAAGGCCTTCATCCAGGGCACGGCCGACGCGATCCGGCCGAAGTAGCGGACCTCAAGGGTGCTGCGGCCGCCGCCCATGCGGCGCGCCGCAGCCCGGTTTTCAGTCCTGCAGTTCAAGCACCACGACGCGGTTCTCGGCTGCCGGCCACGCGATGCCGGCCAGGCGTTCGCTGATACCGGCGGTGCTGAACTCGGCGACGACGCTGCGTCCGCTGTCGCGCAGCTTCAGCTTGCTGGCCGCCAGGCCCGCCACGCCGGGCGGGATGCCCGGCGGCGGGTTGCCGTCGAACACGATGCGGTCGCGCGGCAGGCCGAAGTAGCCGCGCGGGCGCGTCAGCGTCACGACCGATGCCGCGTCCTTGTCGGCGTCGGCCAGGCGCTCGGGGCGGAAGTGCACCGTGCTGCTGCTGCGCGGGAACGGGCTGCGGTACACGTGCGCCGTGGCCGCGCCGGGTGCGCTGACCACGAACTCGTGGTGCGCCGTGGGCCGGGTGGTGAACGGGCCCCAGCGGCCGTCGGCGCCCACCGTCTTGCGGTGCACGGCCGGCCCCCGGCGCGCGCCGGTGGCCGGGTCGACCACGAACACCTCGATGCTGGCGCCGGCCACGGGCAGGTTGTTGACCGCGATCTTGCCGTCGAGCACCGGTGCGGCCTCGGGCGTGATCGCCGTGCCCTGCGGCGCGCGGCCGGTGATGAAGGCGACCGTCTGCGCGAAGGCCTCGGGGTGGTAGCTGACCTCGCGGTGGTCGCGGCCGGGCAGCACCACGTTCTTCGCGCCCTTCAGCGCCGGGCCCTCGGCGGTGACGTTGGTGGGCGTGCCGCGGGCGCCGATCCACACGCCGTCGGGCTGCGCGAACTTGTCGTTGCCGTCCGAGCGCAGCGTCATCCAGGCCGGGCCCGGCGTGACCTCGTCGCCGTTCGGGCCCTGCGGTGCGTTCAGCGCGGTCAGGAAGGGGCCGGCACCGTTGAATTCGTTGTTCGGGCGGAAGCCCGGGTTCGACCACACGCCGTGGTTGGGCGTGCCGCCCAGCACCGCGTGCGAGACCTTCGCCGCGCCGCCGAAGTTCCTGATGTAGTTGCGGATGGCCAGGCCGCCGCGCGAGTTGCCCACCAGCACCACCTGCCGTGCGCCGGTGCGCGCGAGCACCGCGTCGACCTCGGCGGCCAGCACCTGCGCGCTCTCGGCGGCCGAGCTGCGGCCGGGCTGCGCGACGCCGTCGTCGTCGCGCGCCAGCGGGTTGGGGAAGTCGACCGCGTGCAGGCGTTCGCGCGGCCAGCCCTGGCTTTCGTAGCGCCACAGCGTGGGTGTCCACAGCGCTGCGCTGTCGCCGTTGCCGTGCACGAAGACGATGGGCGGCCGCTGCGCGTCTTGCGGGGCGGGGGCGTTGGCGCAGGCGCCGGCCAGGGCCGCGGCGGCCAGCGCCAGCCAGTGGCGGCGGGACAGGATCGGTGTCATCGGGTCTCCTCCGGGAAAGGGTCAGAGTTCTCGTGCAGACGGCAGCCCGGGCAGGCCGCTGGCGGCATGCACCGCGTTCAGCACGGCGCGGGCCGTGGCTTCTGCGGCCATCGCGCCCAGCACGGTCATGTCGCCGGGTTTGCCGCTGGCGCCGGTGGCCAGCGCGAACAGCGTGTCGCCGTCGGTCATCGTGTGCACCGGGCGGATGCTGTGCGCCAGCCCGTCGTGCGCCATCGTCGCCAGCTTGCTGGCCTGCGCCTTGGTCAGCGCGGCGTCGGTGGCGACGACGCCGATGGTCGTGGCCATGCCGGCCAGCGCACGGGCGGGCAGCTCGCCGCGCAGCAGCGCCGCCATGCTGTCCAGCCGCTGGCGGCCGTCGGCGGTGCGGGCGCCGGCGATCACGGCGCCGGTCCTCGTGTCGACGACGTCGCCGATGGCGTTGACCGCGATCAGCGCCGCCACCGTGACGGCACCGACGCGGACCGACGCCGTGCCGATGCCGCCCTTCATCGCGCGTTCGATGCCGAACAGCTTGCCCACCGCGGCGCCCGCCCCGGCGCCGACGCTGCCTTGCGCAGGCGGCGCGCTGCGGGCGGCGGTGCAGGCGGCAAAGCCGCTGTCGGCCCCGGGGCGGATGCGGGCGTCACCGATCCACAGGTCGAACAGCACGGCCGCCGGAACGATGGGCACGCGCGCGGGGCCAACGGGGAATCCGTGCCCGTGTTCGTCGAGCCAGCGCATCACGCCGCCGGCCGCGTCGAGCCCGAAGGCACTGCCGCCCGACAGCAGCACCGCGTGCACCTGCTCGACCAGGTTGTCGGGCCGCAGCAGGTCGGTCTCGCGCGTGCCGGGCGCGGCGCCGCGCACGTCGACGCCGCACACCGCGCCCTGCGGGCACAGCACGACGGTGCAGCCAGTGGCGCGGGCCTGTTCGGTGTGGTGGCCGACCGCGAGGCCGGCCACGTCACACAGACTGCCCGGAAACATCAAGCGAACACGCCGGCCGTGTCCTGCATGCGCGCGCTGACCTCGCCCAGGTGGTGCAGCGTGTCGCCGAAGCCCATCTCCAGCGTGGTGAGGCGCTTGAAGTAGTGGCTGGCGATGTACTCGTCGGTGACGCCGATGCCGCCGTGCAGCTGGATGCACTGCTGGCCCACGAAGCGCATGCTGTGGCCCAGCTGCACACGCGCCTGGCTGATGGCGCGGCGGCGCTGCGGCGCGGCCTCGCCCAGCTTCAGGCTGGCGTAGTAGCTCATCGAGCGGCCCAGCTCCAGCTGCATCTTCACGTCGGCGATGCGGTGGCGCAGCGCCTGGAAGCTGGCCAGCGTGGCGCCGAACTGCTTGCGCGTGTTCATGTAGTCCACCGTGATGGCGACCAGCTTGTCCATCACGCCCACGGCCTCGGCACACTGCGCGGCGATGCCGGCGTCCACCGCCTGCTCGAGCAGCGCGTGGCCCTCGGCCGTGATCAGCGTGGCGGGCGTGGCCGACAGCTCCAGCTCGGCGGCGCGCGCGCCGTCCTGCGTGGGGTAGCCGCGCAGTTGCACGGCCGCGGCCTCGACCAGGAAGAGTCCGATGCCGGCCGTGTCGCCCTCGGCCCCGGCGATGCGCGCCGGCACCACGAAGGCGTCGGCCTCGTCGCCGGCCGGCACCACGCTCTTGGCACCGTGCAGCACCCAGGCGCTGCCGCTGGCCACGGCGCGCGTGGTCACGTGCTGCAGGCGGTAGCGGGCCGCGCGCTCCTGGTGCGCCAGCACCACCAGCGCCTCGGCCGAGGCCATCTTCGGCAGCCACGCGGCCTGCAGCGCGGCCGGTGCCGCCGACAGCAGCGCCGGCGCCACCAGCGCGCCGTGCGCCCAGGGGGCGTTGACGAGGCCGCGGCCGAGTTCCTCGGCCACCACCATCACCTCGACCGGGCCGAAACCCATGCCGCCGTGGTCTTCGGGGATCACCAGGCCGGTCAGGCCGAGTTCGGCCAGCTCGCCGTACACGGCGCGCGTGGCGCCGCCGGCCTTGGCGATGGCGTGGCGGCGCTCGAAGCCGAAGCCCTTGTCGACCCAGCGCTGCACCGCGTCGCGCAGCGAGACCTGGTCGTCGGAGAAGTCGAAGTCCATGTCAGCTCCCCAGAACCGTCTGCGCGACGATGTTGCGTTGCACTTCGTTGCTGCCGCCGTAGATGGTGGTCTTGCGCATGTTGAAGTAGGTGGCGGCCAGCGGCGCGCAGTGCGCCGCGCCGACGTGGTCGCCTTGCCAGCCGGCTTCCATGGCCTCGCTGACGAAGGGCACGCTGTAGGGCCCGCCGGCGAGCATCATCAGCTCGGAGTAGCGCTGCTGGATCTCGCTGCCGCGGATCTTCAGCAGGCCGGCGATGTCCAGGCTCTGCTTGCCGCTCTTCTCGGCCGACAGCACGCGCAGCACCATCATCTCGAGCGCCACCACGTCCACCTCGAGCAGCGCGATCTGGTCGCGGAAGCGGCCGTCGTCCCACAGGCCCTCGGCCTTGGCGATGCGCTTCAGGCGCTCGAGCTCGCGCTTGGCGCGGTTGACGTCGGCGATGTTGGTGCGCTCGTGCGCGAGCAGGTGCTTGGCGTAGGTCCAGCCCTTGTTCTCCTCGCCGATCAGGTTTTCGGCCGGCACCTCGACGTTGTCGAAGAAGACCTCGTTGACCTCGGGTTCACCGTCGAGCAGCACGATGGGCCGCACCGTGATGCCGGGGCTCTTCATGTCGATCAGCAGGAAGCTGATGCCGGTCTGCGGCTTGCCTTCGGTGCTGGTGCGCACCAGGCAGAAGATCCACTCGCCGTACTGGCCGAGCGTGGTCCAGGTCTTCTGGCCGTTGACGATGTACTTGTCGCCGCGTCGTTCCGCGCGGGTCTTCAGCGAGGCCAGGTCGCTGCCCGAGCCGGGTTCGCTGTAGCCCTGGCTCCACCAGACCTCGCCGCTGGCGATGCCGGGCAGGAAGCGCTTGTGCTGCTCGGGCGTGCCGAAGGCCATGATCACCGGCGCCACCATCACCGGGCCGAAGGGCACCACGCGCGGCGCACCGGCGAGCGCGCACTCCTCCTCGAACAGGTGCTTCTGGATCGCGTTCCAGCCCGGGCCGCCGAATTCCTTGGGCCAGCCCCAGCCCAGCCAGCCCTGCTTGCCCAGGATCCTGGCCCAGCGCTGCATGTCGTCACGGCTCAGCCGCAGCGCGTTGTGCACCTTGTGGCTGATGTCGGCCGGCAGGTGCTCGGCCACCCATTGGCGGATGTGGCTGCGAAAGGCCAGCTCTTCCGCGGTGAAGTTCAGGTCCATGGTGTTGTCTCCGGCGCCCTGCGGCGAACCACGATTTTTAGCACGGTCGTTCGGAGGCTGCCTGTCGCTGCGGCGACAAGGCGGCAGCCCCGACAATCCCGATGATGCGCGCACCCGACCCTGAAGCCGGCTTCGGCAGCACCGTGGGCGTGCTGGCAGCGGGGCAACTGCTGTGCTGGGCCGCGTTGTTCTACGCCTTCTCGGCCTTCGTGCTGCCGATGCAGCGCGCGCTGGGCTGGGACAAGCCGACGCTGATGGGCGCCTTCACGCTGGGCCTGGCGGTGCATGGCGCCACCACCTACGCCGTCGGCGCGGCCATCGACCGCGGCCACGGCCGCGCGGTGCTGGCTGGCGGCGCACTGCTGGCGGGCCTGGGGTTCGCGGCCTGGTCGCAGGTCAGCGCGCCGTGGATGCTGTACGCGTGCTGGGCGCTGCTCGGGGCGGCGATGGCCATGACGCTGTACGAGCCCGCCTTCAACGTGGTCACCAAGCGCTACCCCACGCGCTACCGCGACGCCATCACGCGGCTGACGCTGGTGGGCGGCTTCGCCAGCACGCTGTGCTACCCGGCGGTGACGGCGCTGATGGCGGCCTTTGGCTGGCGCGGCGCGCTGCTGGCCATCGGCGCCGTGCTGGCGCTGGGCGTGGCACCGCTGCACGCCTGGGCGCTGCGCGGGCCGGCGCTGGTGGCGCACCCGGCGGCCCCCGACGCACAGGCCGACGCCACGCTGCACCAGGCCTTGCGCACGCCGGCGTTCTGGCTGCTGACGCTGTGCTTCACGCTCTACACCTTCGTCTCGGCAGCGTTCTGGGCCCACGTGATGCCGGCGTTCGCGGCCAAGGGCTTCAGCGAGTCGCAGGCGCTGGCGGTGCTGGTGTGGTTCGGGCCGGCGCAGGTGGCCGGTCGGGCGGCGCATGCGCTCGCGGGCCGCGGGGTGTCGCTGCGGCTGCTGGGCGTGGTGGTGCTGTCGGCGATGCCGCTGGCGCTGGTCCTGTTCGCGGTGGGCAGCACGGTGCCGGCGCTGATCGGCTTCGCGCTGCTGTTCGGGCTGGCGAACGGGCTGGTGACGATCGTGCGCGGCGCGCTGGTGCCCGAGGTCTTCGGCCGCGCGCACGTCGGGCGCATCGGCGGCGCGATGTCGGCGGTGGGCCTGCTGGCGCGCGCGGCGGCGCCGCTGCTGACCGCCTGGCTGCTGCTGGGGCTGGCCGGCTACCGCGAGGTGATGGGCGTGCTGGCGCTGCTGGCAGCGGGCGCCGCGGTGGCGTTTGCGCTGGTGCGGCGACCGGCCACGCGCTGACGGCGTCTGCCGGGGCGCACCGTCAGCGCAGTTCGAGGCGCATCGTGTCGTTGTTGCGCTGCATCTGGAAGCGGTTCAGGAAGCTGTTGCCGAGCAGCACCATCGGCATGGCCGTGGGCACCACGATGCCGGGCACGTTGTTCACCTCCACCGCACCCACGCGCAGCGTCGCCAGCGTCACCAGGCGGGCCTGCACGACGCCGTTGGCGGTCTGCGTCTGCACCACCTGACCGCCGCTGGTGTCCAGGCCGATGCGCTCGGCGTCGATCTGGCTCAGCGCCACCAGCGTCGCGCCGGTGTCGACCATGAACTGCACGCTGCGGCCGTTGATGCTGCCCAGCGTCACGAAGTGGCCGCCGCTGCTGGCCGGGATGACGATCTCGCGCCCGCCGCCGCCGCCCGGCCCGCCGGCCAGCCGCGCCGGCGCACCGCCCACGCGCAGCAGCCGCTGCTGGCCGCCGGCCTCGACCAGGGCCTCGCCGTCCTGCAGCCGCAGCAGCTTCACGCCGCGTGCGCTGGCGCCGACCGCCACCACCTGGGTCGTGCCGTCGATCACCAGCAGGGCCTTGTTGCCCATCAGCCCGCCGAGCGACACGCTCTGCGCCGACGCCGGCAGCGCGGCGGCCAGCAGCAGCGCGATGCAGGCGCGTCGGGCGGCGTGCATCTAGTCGCGGAAGTTCTTGTAGGTCAGCGGCAGCTCGGTCATTTCCTTGCGCAGCACCGCCATCGCCGCCTGCAGGTCGTCGCGCTTGGCGCCGCTGACCCGCACCACGTCGCCCTGGATCGACGCCTGCACCTTGAGCTTGCTGGCCTTGATCGCGCCCTGGATCTTCTTCGCGTTCTCGCTGTCGATGCCGGTCTTCACCTTCACCGGCAGCTTGAGCTTGTCGCCGCCGAGCTTCACGGGCTTGGCGCTCAGGTCGAGGAAACGCACGTCGAGGCTGCGCTTGGCCATGCGGGCCAGCACCACGTCGCGCACCTGGTCGAGCTGGAAGTCGCTGTCGCCGAAGAGCGTGAGCTCGCGTTCGGTGGCGCTCTTGTCGAGCAGTTCGACCTTGGCGCTGGACCCCTTGAAGTCGAAGCGCGTGCCGATTTCCTTGTTCGCCTGGTCGACCGCGTTGCGCAGTTCCACCAGATCGGGCTCGAGGACGGTGTCGAAGCTGGGCATGGGAAAATTCTGCCATGCCTGCAGCTCCTTCCGCGCCCTTGCGCGTCGAACATCGCGCCTCCTTGCGCGACTTCAACACCTTCGCGCTGCCGGCCCTGGCGCAAACCCTCGTGCGCATCACCAGCGACCTCGACGTGCGCCGTGTCGTCGACCACCCGCAGCACGGCGTGGCGCCGAAGTTCGTGCTGGGCGGCGGCAGCAACGTGGTGCTCACGCGCGACGTGGCCGCCGTGGTGCTGAAGGTCGAGGTACCGGGCCGCCGGCTGGTCGAGACCCTGGACGACGCCTGGATCGTCGAGGCCGGTGCCGGCGAGCCGTGGCCCGACTTCGTGGCCTGGACGCTGGACCAGGGCTGGCCCGGGCTGGAGAACCTGGCGCTGATCCCGGGCTCGGTGGGGGCGGCGCCGGTGCAGAACATCGGGGCCTACGGCGTGGAACTGAAGGACCGCTTCCACAGCCTCGACGCGGTGGACCTGGTCACCGGCCGCGGCGTCACGCTGGACGCGGCGGCCTGCCGCTTCGGCTACCGCGACAGCGTGTTCAAGCACGACGGCTTCGGCGGCCTGGCCGGCAAGAGCGTCATCACGCGCGTGCGCTTTCGCCTGCCGCGGCCCTGGCAGCCGGTGCTGGGCTACCTGGACCTGGAACGCAAGATGGCCGAGACGGGCAACCCGCGGCCCGACGCGCGCACCGTGTTCGACTGGGTCTGCGCGATCCGCCGCGCCAAGCTGCCCGACCCGGCCGTGGTGGGCAACGCCGGCAGCTTCTTCAAGAACCCGGTGGTCAGCGCCGAGCAGTGCCGCGACATCATCGGCCGCGACCCCGAGATCGTGCACTACCCGCTGCCCGACGGCAGCGTGAAGCTGGCCGCCGGCTGGCTCATCGACGCCTGCGGCTGGAAGGGCAAGACCGTGGGGCGCGCAGGCGTGTACGAGAAGCAGGCGCTGGTGCTGGTGAACCGCGGCGGCGCCACCGGTGCCGAGGTCGTGACGCTGGCGCGGGCGATCCAGGAAAGCGTCTACGGCCGCTTCGGCATCCGGCTCGAGCCCGAGCCGGTCATCGTGTAGCGGTCGACGCGGCCTGCTGTGGCTGCGGCAGCCCGGCCGCGATGGCGGCTTCGCGCGTGCGCGCCAGCAGGTCGTCGAAGCGCTGCACCAGGCGCGCGATCTCGTGGGCCGGCAGGTGGGCCGCGCCTTCGTGCAGCGCCTCGGCCGTGGCCGCCAGCGCGGCCAGGCCCAGGTTCAGGGCCGCGCCACGCGCGGCATGCGCGTTCACGCGCACCTCCAGCGCCTCGGCGTCGCGCACCGCAGCGCGCAGCCGCTGCACGGTCTGCGGGCCCTGGTCCAGGAAGGTGTGCACCATCGCCGCCAGGCGCTCGCGCGGCATCACCTGCAGCGCCATCGCCAGCGAGGCGGGGTCCACCAGCGCCGGCAGCCCAGGCGGCGCCAGCGGCGGCGCCGGCAGCTCGGGTTCGGCGCCGTCGGGGCCGCCGACCGCGCCGAACAGGCGTCGCAGCGTGGCCGACAGCTTCTGCGGGCTCACCGGCTTGGTGAGGAAGTCGTTCATGCCCGCGACCAGGCAGCGGTCGCGGGTTTCGGCGAAGGCATCGGCGGTCAGGGCGACGATGGGCACGGTGGCGGCCGCGGGGTCGGGCAGGGCGCGGATGGCGCGCGTGGCGCCGACGCCGTCGAGCACCGGCATGTGCAGGTCCATCAGCACGATGTCGAAGCGCGGCGCGCCGCGGCGGTGGCGGATGGCCTCCACGGCCTCGTGGCCGTTGGCCGTGAAGTGCGCCTGGTGGCCCAGGTTCTCCAGCAGGGCCGCCATGTACTGGCGGTTCACCGGGTGGTCCTCGGCCACCAGCACGTGCAACGGGCGCGCCGGTGGCGGCACCGCGGTGCTGCCGGTGCTGCGCGGCAGGGCGTCGTCGGCCACCGCCTGCAGCGGCATGCGGAAGGTGAAGGCGCTGCCGGCGCCGGCCTTGCTGCGCACGGTGATGTCGCCGCCCATCAGCCGCGCCAGGTTGCGCGAGATCTCCAGCCCCAGGCCGGTGCCGCCGTGGCGGCGCGAGCGCGAGCCGTCGCCCTGCACGAAGCGGCTGAACAGGCCGGCCAGCGTGGGCTCGTCCATGCCGATGCCGGTGTCGGTGACGACGAATTCCAGCTCCGGCCGGCCGTCGCCGGGCAGGCAGCGCAGGTCCAGCACCACCGCGCCGTGGTCGCTGAACTTGATGGCGTTGGACAGCAGGTTGAACACCACCTGCTTCACGCGCGTGGCGTCGGCCAGCACGCGCTCGGGCACCGAGGGGTCGGCGTCGATGTGCAGCGCCAGGTGCTTGGCGTTGGCCTGCGGCCGCATCAGCGCCTCGACGTCGCGCAGCAGCGCGCGCAGGTCCACCGGCGCCGGCGCCAGCGTCATGCGGCCGGACTCCAGCTGCGACATGTCGAGGATGTCGTTCAGGAGCGCCAGCAGGTGGTCGGCCGACTCGGTGGCGGTGCGCAGGTAGTCGATCTGCTTGGCGCTGAGCCCGGTTTCGCGCAGCAGCGAGAGCATGCCCATCAGGCCGTGGAAGGGCGTGCGGATCTCGTGGCTCATGTTGGCCAGGAACACGCTCTTGGCGTCGCTGGCCGACTCGGCCTCGCGCCGCGCCTGCCGCAGGCTGCCGGCCAGTTCCTCCAGCGCCGATCGGCGCTGCTCCAGCTGGCGCAGCTGCCGCAGCGACAGCAGCGCGAAGGCCAGCGTCAGCGCAGTCAGGAACACCGTCAGACCGATGCCGATCTGGTTGTGCTGGCGCACGGCGGCGTTGCGCTGCGTGAGCTGCTCGCCAACGTGGTGCGACGCCCGCAGCGACATGCCGCGCACCGGCTGTGCCAGGGCCTCCAGCCCCGGCAGCAGCGCCTGCAGGGCCGCGCGCGACAGCGGCGCGCGCGGCTGCGCACCCAGCACCGTGTCGGCGCTGGCGACGAAGGCCTCCAGCTGCGCCTGCGTGCCTGCGAAGTCGGCCTGGCCGAACATCGCCCGGCGCATGCGCGGGTTGCCCAGCAGCGCGACGCGGCTGACCCAGATGTCGTAGCGCAGCTGCAGCGCGGCCGTGTCGAGCGGCGCGGCCGGGTTCAGTGCCTGGTGCCATTGGTCGAGCAGGCGCAGGTACTCGGTCTCGGCCTGGTAGACGGTGAGCACGACGTAGTCGTCGCCCTCCTGCATGGTCTGGTTCAGCAGCGTCGCCTGCCGGCCCTGCACCAGGGCCACGGCCAGCAACGCCATGCCCAGGCCGACGCCGATCACGCCCAGCCAGGTGGCGCGCCAGTGCCGCACCGCGGGGCGCGTCGGGTCTAGCGCACTTCGATCGTTCGCAGTTGCCATGCCGAGCGGCTGTAGTACACCGGGTTGCGCAGCTCGGGCTGCGCATCGAACGGGTAGACCATGAACAGCGGGCCCTTGTCGCGCACGGCCATCGGCTTGTCGTCGAGCAGCCGCGCCACGACCACGTCGTGCCGGGCCGCATCGTCGATCGGCAGTTCCACCCAGTAATCGTTCAGCGCCACCGCGCGCAGCAGGCTGCCGTGCGCGCCGGCCGCCGCGAGCACCTCGCGCAGCAGCGGGCCGGTGAACTTGCGCGCCTGCGCGTACCAGGGTGTGCGGGTGCTGAAGCTGGTCTGCGGCAGCCGTTCGAGCATCGCCATGTCGAAGTGGGCGTTGCGGCCGTCGTTGGGCTTGCGCAGCTGGCCGCTCAGCGTCAGCACCACCGGGCCCCGCGGCTGGTCCAGCGCCTGTGCGGCGCCGGCCCACCCGAGCCCCACCGCCCCCAGGCCCTGCAGCACGGTGCGTCGATCGAGACGGTCGGAAGGGGTGCGCATGACCCCCTAATTCTAGTGGGGCGACCGGAACAGCTCGCCATAGGGCAAGCCCGTCAATCGGCGCGCGCCATCGGCCAGCCAGACCAGCAGAGCCATCAGCGCCAGCATCATCGGCAGGCTGATCAGCGGCCAGCCGAGCAGCGTGAGCCGGCCCAGTTCCTGGTTGAACGCCTCGGTGCCGGCGGGGCTGCGCACGATCCAGCGCGCCAGTGCGTAGTTGGCCGCTGCGCTGGCCAGGAACACCGCGCCCAGCACCAGCGTGCCCTGGCGCAGCCGGGCCTCGAACGCGACTGCGGTGCGGCGCTCGGCGAGCAGGGCGTTGATGCGGTCGGTGTCCAGCAGCGCGGCGTCGAACACCAGCGCGTGGATCAGCGGACGGCGCATCCAGGCCGAACCCAGGACCACCAGGCCCATCAGCGCCGGCACGGTGGCTTCCTTGATCGCCAGCCAGTGCGCGTCGAGCTGCATCAGGCCGATGCCGCCGGTCATCAGCGTGCCCACCACGCCCAGCAGCGCCAGCCAGTTCAGGCGGCGCCGGCGCACGGCGTCCCACAGGCCCCAGCCCAGCGGCAGCGACAGCGCGGCGACCAGGGCCCCGGCGGGCCCGAGGCGGTCGGCGCTGCTGGCCTGCATCAGCACGATGCCGGGCAGCACGATGGTGACGGCGATCTCGAGCAGCGGGTTGGGCTTGGCGGCGGTGGTCATGGGACGGCATTCTCGCGGCGGGCGCGATGTCCCCGCGCCTGCGCCGGTCTGGCTGCCACCGCCTGCGCCGGGAAGTGCGCCAGGAGGTGCCGCCTAGAATGCCGGCGCATGGGGGACATCGAGAAGTTCGTGCAGGCGATCCCCAAGGTCGAACTGCACTGCCACCTGTTCGGCGCCGTGCGCCGGGCCACCTTCACCGAACTCGTGCAGCGCGCGCAGGCGCCGATCGCCGACGCCGACATCGCCGCGTTCTTCGACGGCGCGGTGCCGCGCCCGCCGGCGGTGCTGCAGGCCTTGCAGGCGCTGCAGGCAGCGCACGTGCCGCTGCTGCGCCAGCCCGACGACCTGTACCGGCTGACGCTGGAATACCTGCAGGACGCACGCGCCCACGAAGTGCGCTACGCCGAGTTCTGCTGGCACCCGCTGGCCACCGCGCGCGGCGCCGGCATTCCCTATCCCACGGCGCTGAGCGCGATCGTGCGCGCGATCCGCGACGCCGAGCACCTGGGCATCGTCGGCCGCCTCGTGCCCGCCATCGCGCGCGACGCCGCGCCCGCCGAGGCGCTGGAAGTGGTGCGCTGGGCCGGCACCTGGCGCTGCGACGAGGTGGTGGGCGTGGCCATCGACGACGGCGCGCACGACCGTCCGCCCGAGCTGTTTGCCGAGGCCTGCGCGCTGGCGCGCCGGCAGGGGCTGCGCACCAGCGTGCACGCCGGGGCGTTCGGCCGGTCGTGGACGCAGGTGCAGAGCGCGCTGGACCTGCTGCAGGCCGACCGCGTGGACCACGGCTACGCCGTCGTCGAGGCGCCCGAGCTGGCCGCCGCCTGCGCCGAGCGCGGCGTGGTCTTCGCCGTCGTGCCCACGCACGCCGAGGCCCCCGCCGCCGCGGCCCCCGACCACCCCTTGCGCCGCATGCCCGCGCTGGGCCTGCGCGTGCACCCGAACACCGGCGGCCCGGCCTTGCACCGTGCCACGCCCAGCCGCGCCTGGCTGGCGATGGCGCAGGACTTCGGCCACGGCGTCGATGCGCTGCGCAGCTTCATGCTGAACGGCCTGGACGGCGCCTGGATCGACGCCGGCACGCGGGCGCGCTGGCGGCGCGAGTTCGGCAGCGCGTTCGATGCGCTGCGCAGCCCGGCCTGATGCGCGGGGCCTGACGCGTCCTGGCACCTGGAGCCCCGGCCCCTGCGCACCGGGTGCCGCCGGGGCCGGCTACTGGTGCAGCGTGTTCGCGCGCAGCCAGCCGAGCTTGGCGTTGTACAGCGCGGCGTCCTGCGGCGTGGCGCTGTTGCTGCGCGCCAGCTCCATGTGGCGGTCCGCCTCGCGCAGGTTGCCCAGCCGGTAGCTGGCCTGGGCCAGCCAGAAGTGCAGCTCGGGGTTGTCGGCCTGTCGCGCCAGTTCCTTGCGGAACAGGTCGAGCGCAGCCTGCCAGTCCTGCCGCTGCATGGCCTGCTGGCCGAGCTGCAGGAAGTGGAACGGCGGATGCGGCTCCAGCGCCGTCAGCCGCGCCTGCACCACGGCCGCCTCGTCGCGGCGGCCGTCGGCGCGCAGGGCCAGCACCAGGTTGGCCAGCGCGTGCGTGTTGCCGGGCTCGCGTGCCAGCACGGCCTGGTACACCGCCTCGGCCCAGCCCGGGCGCCCGTGCTGCGAATACACCACGCCCAGCGTGTTGTAGGCGGCGATGAAGGTCGGATCCTGGCGCAGCGCCTCGCGGGCGAACCAGTAGGCGTCGTCGACCCGCCCGCGCGCCAGCGATTCGGCCGCGCGGTTGTTCATGAACATCGCCAGCACCGTGGCTTCGGTGATGACGCGCACCGGCATGTCGCGCACGGCGGCGTCGGGCAGGAAGTCCACGATCATCTGGTTCTCGCCCGCGGCCTTGTGCACCGAGCTCAGCGCCCAGCCCAGGCCCAGGTTGACGTGGCCGCTGGCGAAGTAGAAGCCGTTGCTGCGGCTCCAGGCCTCGTTGATCTTGACCTGGCGGAACTTCACCGGGATGCCCGAGGCCTTCGCGAAGGCGGCCGTCATCACCATCAGCGACAGGCAGTTGCCGCGCTGCGCCTCGAAGGCTTCTCTGGCGGTGCGCGTGAACGCGGCGTCGTAGTCCAGCCCCATCGCGCGCTCGCCGAACAGCTGGTGCAGCAGGCGCCGGCGCGGGTCGCTGCTCTTGAGCGTGTCGATGGCCGGCTGCTCCAGCGTCGTGCGCATCGCGTCGGTGAGCGCGAAGACCTGCCCGGCATCGATGGGGGCGGCGGGCGGCACGAACGCCGTGTCGTGCAGCAGCCCGGGAGCCAGTGGCGCCGGCGGCGGCGGGGCGCTGGCACAGCCCGCCAGCCAGGCGGTGATGAATGCGAGGAACCAGCGCAGCGGCATGGGGTGTCTCCTGGGCCTGCGGATGTCGTTGCCCGCCATGCTACGCCGCCGCTGCGTGCTGGGGTACGCTCGTGTCCCCCTGGACCCCGCACTCCGATGCCGACCTCACCGCCACCCCCGCTCACCGCCCTGGCCGACCTGCCCGACCAGCTCGCCAGCGCCGGTTTTGCCGTGCTCGATGCCGCCACGCTGGCCCAGCTGGCGCGGCTGCCGGCCGATGCGCTGCCGCCGCTGGCCGCGCACTGGGACGACCTGCCACCCGACCAGCACCTGCGCGACGGCGGCCGCTACCGCCGCCGCCGCCACGGCTGCATGGTCGTCGACGGCGCCCGCATCACGCCCGTGCCGCACCGCGCGCACTGGCAGCCGGTGGAATACAACGCGCTGCACGGCGGCATCCAGCGCTGGTTCGAGCCGCTGCCGCCGGCGCTGGCCGACAGCCCGGCGTGGGCGGCGCTGCTGCAAGGCGTGGCCGGCGTGGCGAGCGCGCTGCGCGGCGCGCAGCCGTGGTACGTGGAGGCGCACCCGTTCCGCATCGACTGCACCGACGGCATCGGCCGCCCCACGCCGGAGGGCGCGCACCGCGACGGCGTCGACCTGGTGGCGGTGGTGCTGGTGGCGCGCCAGAACGTGAAGGGCGGCGAGACGCGTGTCTTCGACGCACGCGGCCCGCAGGGCGTGCGCTTCACGCTGTCGCAACCCTGGAGCGTGCTGCTGCTCGACGATGCGCGCGTGGTGCACGAGAGCACGCCGATCCAGCCGCTCGATGCGGCGTTGCCCGCGCACCGCGACACGCTGGTGCTGACCTTCCGCCGCGGCGGTTTCCAGGGCCCGGAGGCCGCATGACCGATCTCGCGATCCGCTTCGACGACATCGCCGCCGCCGCCGCGCGGCTGCACGGCGTGGCCCACCGCACGCCGGTGCGCACCTCGCGCACGGCCGACGCCGCCACCGGCGCGCAGCTGTTCTTCAAGTGCGAGAACTTCCAGCGCATGGGGGCCTTCAAGTTCCGCGGTGCCTACAACGCGCTGGCGCAGTTCTCGCCCGCGCAGCGTGCGGCCGGCGTCATCGCCTTCAGCTCGGGCAACCACGCGCAGGCCATCGCGCTGTCGGCGCGGCTGCTGGGCATGCCCTCGGTCATCGTGATGCCGCACGACTCGCCGGCGGCCAAGCTGGCGGCCACGCGCGGCTACCAGCAGGGCCAGGCCGGCAGCGAGGTCGTGCTGTTCGACCGCTACACCGAAGACCGCGAGGCCATCGGGCAGCGCATCGCCGCCGAGCGCGGCATGACGCTGATCCCGCCCTACGACCACCCGCACGTGATGGCCGGCCAGGGCACCGCGGCGCTGGAGCTGCTGCAGGACACGGCCGACGGCGGCCCGCTGGACCTGCTGCTGGTGTGCGTGGGCGGCGGCGGCCTCATCGCGGGCTGCGCCGTGGCCGCGAAGCACCTGCAGACGGGCATCACGGTGCTGGGTGTCGAGCCCGAGGCCGGCAACGACACGCAGCAGAGCCTGGCGCGCGGCGAGATCGTGCACATCGCGACGCCGCAGACCATCGCCGACGGCGCGCAGACGCAGCACAGCGGGCAGCTCACGTTCCCGGTGATCCAGCGCCACGTCCCGCGCATCCTGACCGTCGGCGACGCGCAGCTGGTGCGCACGATGCGCTTCTTCGCCGAGCGCATGAAGATGGTGGTCGAACCCACCGGCTGCCTGGGCGCGGCGGCTGCGCTGGAAGGCGCCGAGGGCCTGCCCGACCTGCGCGGCAAGCGCGTGGGCATCGTCGTCAGCGGCGGCAACGTCGACCTGCAGCGCTACGGGGGCTGGCTGGCCGGCTGAAGGGCTGCGCCACGGGGCTTGCGTTATGGTCCGGGTTTTGCCCGCGACCGGAGACTCCCGCATGGCCGACGCAGCCACCCCCAGCCCCCCCGCCGGCAAGGCCGGCGAGTCCGACACCGACCGCAAGCTGCGCGAGCAGGTCGAGAAGCTGCTGGCGCGGCCGGCCGCCACCTCCACGGGCAGCGTGCAGCTGGCCGACGGACGCCGGCTCGACTACGGCGTGAGCGCCGCGTTCGTGCCGGTGGTGGCCGAGGGCTTCGAAGGCGCGCCGGGCGAACCGCAGGCGGCCGTGATGACCACCGCCTACACGCTGCAGGGCGCCGCGCCCGGCAGCCGGCCGCTGTGCTTCGCCTTCAACGGCGGCCCGGGCTCGGCGTCGATCTGGCTGCACCTGGGCGCGCTCGGCCCCAAGCGCGTGGTCGTGCCCGACGACGGCGGCATGCCGACGGCGCCCTACACCGCGGTGGACAACCCGCTGACCTGGTTCGAGCACTTCGACCTGGTCTTCATCGACCCGCCGCACACCGGCTGGTCCACCGCCGCCAGCGAAGCCGCGCGCAAGAAGATGCTGTCGGTGGACGGCGACGTCGACGCGCTGGCCGACGTGATGCGCACCTGGCTCACGCGCCACCAGCGCTGGGGCTCGCCCGTCTACCTGGCCGGCGAAAGCTACGGGACGACGCGGGGCGCCGCGCTGGCCGACAAGCTGCAGACGCTGGGCGTGGCGCTGAGCGGGCTGATCCTGGTGTCGTGCGCGATGGACCTGCAGAGCCTGGACTTCATGCCCGGCAACGACCTGCCGTACGCGCTGTTCCTGCCCGCCTTCGCCAACGTCTCGCAGTACCACGGCCTGCTGAAGGGGCCGCTGGCGGCGTCGCCCGAGGCGGCACGCGCGGCGGCCGAGGCCTTCGTCGACGAGGACTACGCCGCGGCCCTGCTGGCCGGTGCACGCCTGGACGGCAAGCGCCGCGTGCGCGTGGCGCGGCGCATCGCCGAGCTCACCGGCCTGCCGCACGCGCTGGTCGAGGAGAAGAACCTGCGCATCAGCGACGCCACGTACTTCTTCGAGGCCCTGCGCGCGCAGGGGCGGCAGGTCGGCCGCCTGGAGGCGCGCGCCACCGGTCCGATGGCCGCCAGCCGCACGCGCGAGTGGGAGTTCGACCCCGGCATCGAGGCCATCGCCGCGCCGTACACGATGGCGGCGATGGACTACTTCGCGCGCACGCTGGGCATCGCGGGCGAGCAGCGCTACGAAGTGCTGTCGCACGACGTGCACACGAACTGGAACTGGAACCGCGGCAAGGCCCAGGGCAACGGCTACGCCTGCACCAGCCCCGACCTGGCGCGCGCGCTGCGCCGCAACAGCCACCTGAAGGTGTTCGTCGCCAGCGGCCGCTACGACCTGGGCACGCCGTACAGCGCCAGCGACTGGTCGCTGGCGCAGCTGGACGTGCCCGCCGACGTGCTGGCGCGCGTGCAGCACCGCTACTACGACGCCGGTCACATGATGTACACGCGCCAGGCCGACCTGGCGCAGCTCAAGACCGACCTGGCCGCCTGGCTGGGCTGAGGCCGCCATGCACATCGGCATCCTCACCGGCGGCGGCGACTGCCCGGGCCTGAACGCGGTCATCCGCGCGGTCACGCTGTCGCTCATCAACGAGACCGGCGCGCGCGTCACCGGCATCGAGCGCGGCTTCCTGGGGCTGCTGACCGATGGCCACCGGCCGCTGGACACCGCGGCGGTGGCCGGCATCCTGGCCGAAGGCGGCACCATCCTGGGCACGCACAACAAGTGCGACCCGTTCCACTACTTCGGCGCCGGCGGCGCCGACGTCTCGGCGCAGGCGATGGACTGCGTGCGCCGCCTGGGCATCGACGCGCTGGTGGTGATCGGCGGCGACGGCACGATGGCCATCGCGCACAAGTTCCAGGCCCTCGGGCTGCCGGTGGTGGGCGTGCCCAAGACCATCGACAACGACCTGGTGTGCACCGACCGCACCTTCGGCTTCGACAGCGCGGTGGCCATCGTCGCCGAGGCGCTGGACCGGCTGGCCACCACCGCGCGCAGCCACGGCCGCGTGATGATCGCCGAGACCATGGGCCGCTACGCCGGCTGGATCGCGCTGGAAGGCGGCATGGCCGGCGGTGCCGACGTGATCCTGCTGCCCGAGGTGCCGTTCAGCGTCGAAGCCGTGGCCGCGCACTGCCGCGCGCGCGAGCAGCGCGGCCAGCCGACGCTGGTGTGCATCGCCGAAGGTGCCAAGCCGCAGGGCGGTGCGCTGACCGTGCAGCGCACCATCGCCGACAGCCCCGACCCGCTGCGCCTGGGTGGCGTGGGCCAGTGGCTGCAGCAGCAGCTGGAGCCGCTGCTGGCCAGCGAGGTGCGCACCACGCTGCTGGGCCACGTGCAGCGCGGCGGCGCGCCCACGGCCTTCGACCGCATCCTCGCCACGCGCTTCGGCTACCACGCGGCGCAGCTGGTGAAGGGCGGGCAGTTCGGGCGCATGGTGGCGCTGCAGGGCGACGTGTGCACCAGCGTGCCGCTGGACCAGGTGGCCGGCCGCTGCCGCAACGTGCCGCCGGACGACCTGCTGGTGCTGGCGGCGCGCGGCATCGGCGTCGCGCTCGGGGACGGCTGAGCTACAGCAGCCGCCGCAGGTCGGGCGCCAGCCGCTGCAGCGCCGCACCGAGCGCCGCGTCGTCGCGGCCGAAGGCGAAGTCGGCGAAGTCGAAGCCCGGCGCCACCGTGGCGCCCACGTGCGCGAAGTCGCCCAGCGGCTCGGCCGCCTGCCACCAGTCGGCCGGCACCACGTGGCGCGGCGGCGCGGTGCCCAGGTCCACGTGCTCCACGCTGTCCAGGTCCGGCGGCAACAGCCACAGCCGCAGCGGACCGCCTTCGAGCAGGTGCCAGACCTCGTCGCTGCGCACGCGGTGCCAGGCCGAGCACTGGCCGCGGCCGAGCAGGAAGTCGATCGTCGTCAATGCCGCCCGCGGCCCGCGCGGCGTCGACACCACCACCGGCGAGCGGAAGACCTCGCCGTAGAAGCCGCCTTCCGGATGCGGCCGCAGTCCCAGCTGCTGCACCAGCGCCTGCGCGCGCGGCACCAGCGTTGACGCATCGCAAGCACGCGCCGGCGGCGCCGGTGTCTGATGGAGCCCTGTCGAAGCAGAAGGGGACAGCGATGAAGGCATTGCAGGACTTCCTGACCACGGACTACGGGTTGATGAGCCTGGTGGTGATCGTGATCACGCTGGGCATGGGCGCGTTCTACGCACGCTATTTCGCGCAGCACATCAAGGCCGACACCGAAGCGGCACGCCGGCGCGGCGAGATCGTGTAGCGCGCGAGTGCCGGTGCCGACTCAATCGCCGCGGTTGCGTTCGCGCACGGCCTCGCGCCGGCTCTCGATGGCGTCGGCGGTGATGCGCGTGTTGAAGGCGCGGCCGCGCGCGCGCTCCAGCGCCAGCGCCTCGCCGAACGGCAGTGCGTAGCCATCGGCGATGACGGCCTTGTAGTGCCGCAGCAGTTCGGGCAGCGCGCCGCACATGTCCTCGGCCAGCGCACGGGCGGCGGGCAGCAGCTCGGCGTCGGGCAGCACGCGGTTGACGAAGCCCCAGGCCTCGGCCTGCGCGGCGCTGACCCAGCGGCCCGAGAACGACACCTCGCGCGCGCGGTACGGCCCGATGGTGCGCGGCAGCTTCTGCGACAGGCCCCAGGCGGGCGCGATGCCGATGCGTGCATGCGTGTCGGCGAAGCGGGCGCTGGTGCCGGCATAGAGCACGTCGCAGGCCAGCGCCAGCTCGAAGCCGCCGGTGACCGCGGCGCCGTTGATGGCGCCGATCACAGGGCCGGTGAAGCGGCCGAGGGCGGCCACCGGGTCCTTGTCGGCGACGCCGCTGTCGCCGCGGCCCAGCGTGCCGGTGCCCGAGCCCAGCTCCTTCAGGTC
This sequence comes from Rubrivivax soli, assembly GCF_049810355.1. GTDB lineage: Bacteria > Pseudomonadota > Gammaproteobacteria > Burkholderiales > Burkholderiaceae_C > Rubrivivax. The sequence goes on along the minus strand of NZ_CP187368.1, from coordinate 1,732,425 downwards.
GAGACCGGCGCAGAAGGCGCGGCCGGCGCCGGTGAGCACCAGCACGCGCACCGCGGGGTCGCCCTCCAGCGCATCGACGGCGTCGGCCAGCGCCGCCATCAAGTCGCGGGACAGCGCGTTCATCGCCTGCGGGCGGTGGAGCGTGAGCACGGCGTAGCCGGCGGGGTGGCGGTCGATCAGCAGCGGTGGGGTGTCCATGGCGTGGCCCGGTGCGGTGGTCATGCGTCGCGCACGTCGGCGACGGGGTTGCTGCCGAAGTCGGCGCGGTCCAGATAAGCCAGCACCTTGGCCGCGGCGGTGGCCGGGCTGTCGAGCTGGCCGCCGTCCTTCAGGCCGACGAAGCGGGCGCGTTCGGGGAAGGCGGCCGGGTCGGCATTGCGCAGCTGCACCTGCATGTCGGTGTCGATGACGCCCGGCGCCAGCGACACCACGCGCGCGCCGTGCGGGCGCCCGGCCGCTTCCAGCGCGAGCGCGCGCGCCAGGTGGTCCATGCCGGCCTTGGCGGCGCAGTAGGAAGCGCTGCCGGCCATCGCGCGCCGGCCCAGGCCCGACGAGATGAACAGCAGCTGGCGCGGCAGTGTCCAGTCGCGCGTGGCGTGCAGCACTGCGGCGCTCAGCAGCAGCGGTGCTTCCAGGCCCACACGCAGCGCGTTCGCGAGGTCGGCGCTGGCGATGTCGCCCAGCGGCGCCAGCTGCGACACGACGCCGGCGTTGTGGATCACCTGCAACCGGCTGACGCCGGCGGGGTCGATGCCCGCCAGCCAGGCCTGCACCTGCGCCGCCACCGGCGCGGCGTCGGCCAGGTCGGCCGACCAGGCGGTGAGCGCGGGGTGCTGCAGCGGCGGCGCGCGGCGCGAGATCGTCAGCAGCCGGTGGCCGCGTGCCAGCAGCTGTTCGGCCATCGCCAGGCCAAGCCCGCGCGATGCGCCGGTGAGGAGGGTCAAGGGAGTGCTCATGGCGGCAGAGGATACTTCGGCGCCCATGAAGAGCCTGTTCCGGAGTCCTCTCGCCATCGCGCTGCTGGCCGGTGCCGCCGTCGTGGCCGCCGCGGCGGCCCTGCCCCTGTGGCACCTGCTGGCGGGGGCGCCGCCGCCGCCCGTGGCCGAAGGCCTGCCGTGGCAGGTGCAGCGCGACGGCGACAGCGTGCGGGTCTTCGGCCTGCAGCTGCCGGGCAGCACGCTGGCCGATGCGCAGCGCCAGTGGGGCGACGGCCTGCAGGTGGCGGTGATGGCGCAGCGCGGCGAACCCGGCGCGCTGGAAGCCTACGTGGAACGCTACGAGCGCGCGGGCATCGGCGGGCGGCTGGTGCTGGCCACCGCGCTGGCGCCGGCGCAGGTGCAGCAGCTGCAGCTGCAGGCGGCCAAGAGCGCCCAGGTCGACGCCGACACCGCGCGCTGGTGGCCGCGTGCCGAGGACATCGCGGCCACGGCGGGCACGCCGGTGGTCGGCATCACCTTCATCGCGGCCGTGCAGCTGGACGCAGCCACCGTGCTGCAGCGCTTCGGCCCACCCGCCGAGCGGCTGCAGCAGGGCGCACGCCTGCAGCACTGGCTGTACCCGGAGCGCGGCCTGGCCATCGTGCTCGACGCCGAAGGGCGCGAGGTGCTGCAGTTCGCCGCGCCCGCCGACTTCGAGGCGCGCCTGCGCGCCCCGCTGCTCAAGGCAGGGGCCGTGCCTGCAGCAGGTCCGCCGGGCTGAAGAAGGCGCCGCCGGCCACGTGGTGCAGCGTGCGCAGCGCCGCGTGTTCCGGTCCGAAGTGCCAACGCCCACCGCTGAAGACGCGGCTGTCGGCATGCGCTGCCACCACCTCGGCCAGGAAGAGGTCGTGCGTCTGTTGCAGGGCCTGCTGCAGCGCCGGCTGCGGCAGCACGCGGCATTCCAGCCAGGCCACGCAGCCGTCGAGCAGCGGCGCGGCCACGCGCTCGGCGGGCAGCGTGGCCAGCCCGTAGCGCGCGAACTTGTCGTCGATGTCGTGGCCGCTGGTGCTGCCGACCGTGAACGCGATGTCGGCCTGCGCCCGGCAGGGCAGGTTCAGCACGAATGCGCCCGAGGCCTCGACCAGGCCGCGGGTGCAGGTGCTCTTGTCGATGACGACGGCGACCTTGGGCGGGTCGAAGTCCAGCGGCATGTTCCAGGCCGCGGCCATCAGGTTGCGGTGGCCGCCGTGCGCGGCGCTGACCAGCACGGTCGGGCCGTGGTTCAGCAGGCGGTAGGCGTGGGGCAGGGCGACGGGGCTGCGCATCGGCGGGGAGGGTGGGTTCAGAGCGGCTCAGAGGTCGAAGGGCGGCGGGCTGTGCAGGTGCAAGGGCGCGCCGGTGGCGGGGTGGGTCAGCTGCAACGTGCACGCGTGCAGCAGCAGGCGGGGTGCTGCCGCCGCCGGGTCGGCCAGGGCGGGCTCTGCGTACAGCGCGTCGCCGACGATGGCATGGCCGGCGTGCGCCAGGTGCACGCGCAGCTGGTGCGTGCGTCCGGTGCGCGGCTCCAGCGCCAGCAGCGTGCGCTGCCGCGCAGGGTCGCGGCGCAGCACGGACCAGCGCGTCAGCGACGGCTTGCCGTGCACCCGGTCGACCTGCTGCCGCGGCCGGCGGGGCCAGTCGGCGGCCAGCGGCGCGTCGATGCTGCCGTGCTCGCCCGCCACCAGGCCGTGCACGACCGCGACGTAGCCCTTGTGCACCTGGCGCTGCGCGAACGCGGCACTGAGCGCACGCTGCATCTCGGCGCCGCGCGCCAGCAGCAGCAGGCCCGAGGTGGCCATGTCCAGGCGGTGCACCACCAGCGCATCGGGCCACAGCGCCTGCGCGCGGGCGGAGAGGCTGTCCTGCTTGTCCGCGCCCCGGCCCGGCACCGACAGCAGACCGGCGGGCTTGTCGAAGGCGAGCAGATGCGTGTCGGCGTACAGGGGTGTCACGCGGCCGAGCATAGCGGCGCCAGAAAGAACGGCAGCCCGCAGGCTGCCGTCGTCGTGGGGTGCCGGGCGCGCAGGCCCGGCACGGTGGGTTGCTTCAGAACTCGTACTTCAGCGTGATCTGGGCCGCCCACTGCGACTCGCCCGACTCCTGGCGCGTCACGTAGTCTTCGGTGGCGCCGGTGCTGTAGACGTAGCGGCCGGCGCTGTCGACGCCGACGTAGTTCACGAAGCTGCGGTTGGACGGGAAGCCGACTTCGTTGATGCGGCCCCAGCGCTTGTTCAGCAGGTTGCCCACGTTCAGCAGGTCGAAGGTGATGGAGCTCTTGTGGCTCTTGGCGAAGCCGGCGAATTCCTGGCTGACGCGCAGGTCGAAACTGTTCACCCACGGCGCGAAGCTGGTGTTGCGGCCGACGACGCTGCCCTTGGCCGACGACAGCTCGGGGATCGATTCCACCACCTGCCAGAAGCGTGCTTCGTCGTCCGGCGTGCGGAACGCCACTTCGCCGGAGCCCGGGCCGCGCGGGATGTACAGCAGGTCGTTGCCCGACACGCCGTCGCCGTTCAGGTCGTTGATGTAGGTCCAGCTGTAGGGCTTGCCCTTGCGGCCTTCGTAGAACAGGCCCACCGAGGTGCGGTAGTTGCCCACGAACGCCCGGCTCCAGGTCATGTTGGCGCTGACGCGGTCACGCACGAGGTAGTTGGAGTTGCTCGCCACCTCTTCGTTGGGATTGAAGACCGTGCGGTTCAGCCAGTTCGAGCCCGAGGTCGACGAGGTCAGCGGGCTGACGTCGGTGGACGCCGTGCGCGTGTAGGCCACGCCCCAACCCAGGCCGTTCAGACCCGGCTGCGACAGGCCCAGCGTGATGACGTTGCCGCTGCCCTTGTCGGTCTCGCGCGTCAGGTAGACGGCGTTGAACGCGCTGTTGCGCTGCGCGCGGTCACGGAAGGTCGAAGCGCAGGCGCCACTGGTGATGGCCGAGCCGTTGCTGTTGTAGCAGGCCGGGTCCAGGCCGGCAGTGCTGTAGTACATCTCGCGGCCGTCGCTGCCGAAGCGCGTGGGTGCACCCAGGTTCAGGTGTTGGTAGAAGACGCCGGTCTTGTTCTTCGTGTACAGCCACTCGGCACTGGCCACCAGGCGACCCACCACCGGCAGTTCGGGCAACTGCGTGTCGAAGGCCAGGTTCAGCTTCCACACCGACGGCTGCTCCAGGCCCGGCGACAGCAGGTCGACGTTGGCCGCGGCACTGCCGGCGGTCAGCGTGGGTTGGTTGTTCGGGTCGCCGCTGAAGTCGGCGCCGACCGTGTTGCAGTCGCCGAAGCTGCTGCAGGTGGCGAACGCCGTGGAGCGGCCGGTGTTCGAGAACGGGTTCGACAGCCACACGTTGGCAGCCGCACCCTGGAACAGGCCGACACCGCCACGCAGCTGGCGCCGCGTCTCGGGCGAGCTCAGGTTCCAGTTGAAGCCCACGCGCGGCTGCAGCAGCGTGTTGCCGTCCAGCGTGTTGGTGTTGTCGTAGCCAAAGGCCACTGCTGCGGCGGTGTTGGCGATCGGCTTCGTCGGCACGGCCTGCTTGTCCAGGCGCAGGCCCATCATCAGGTTCAGACCCTTGCTGACGCGCCAGGTGTCCTGCAGGAACACGCCGGTGTTCTCGTAGCTCCAGGTGGCGGTGGCATCGCCCAGCGTCAGGCCGGCGGTCGGGACCTGCTGCTGGAAGAACGACGGGTTGCCGTTGCGGAAGTTCTCCAGCACCGCCAGGTTGCGCTGCTCCACCGTCATGGCGTCGCAGTTCGCAAAGGTGCCGAAGGTGTAGGTGCCGCCTTCGCACTGGAAGCGGTACTGGCCGAAGGTGTCCTGCAGGAAGGCGTTGAAGACCGTGTTGTCGGCGTAGTCGATGCCGAACTTCAGCTCGTGGTCGCCCAGGTTCCAGTTGGCGCCGGCGTAGAGGTCGGTGGTCTCGGTCTCCAGCACGTTGAAGTGGCGGCTGCGCTCGGTGCCGAACGACAGGTCGCGCGTGCCGGGGTTCACGGCCGTGAGCGTGTCGGTGAAGCGCAGCACCACCTGCGGCAGCCGCGTGCCGTTCAGCGACAGCGGCTCGCTGCGGTAGTTGCGCTGCGACAGCTTCAGCTCGGTCGAGAAGCTGTCGGTCCAGTCGGCGAGCCATTGCGCGACGATGCTCTCGTTCTCCTTCACCTGGTTGTACCAGTGCGAGTTCAGCGACAGCGCCGTGCTGCTGAAGTTGGGGAAGAAGGGCTCGGTCTGCTCGGTCTTGTTGTAGCGCACGCTGGCGCGGTGGTTGTCGCTGATGTTCCAGTCCAGCTTCAGCAGCGTGTCCTTCACGTCCAGCGACACGCCGGCCGGGATGCTGTCGGTGCCGATGTCGATGCCGTAGGTGCGGCCGATGGCCTGCGCCTCGGTGATGGACTCGGGCAGGATGCCCACGTTGGTCTGCGCGCTGCCCACCGGGCCGAAGGCCGGGCTGGTCTTGGAGCTCTTGAACTCCTCGTAGCTGCCGAAGAAGAACAGCTTGTCCTGGATGATCGGCCCGCCGAGCGTGAAGCCGATGGTCTTCTCGTCGAACTTCGGCGTGTCGCTGTAGCGGCCGTTGGTGCGGTTGAAGCGCTGGCCGGTCAGGGCCTCGTCGCGGTAGACGTAGTAGACGCTGCCCTTGAACTCGTTGGTGCCGCTCTTGGTGACGGCGTTGACGTTGGCGCCGGTGTAGCCCTTCTGCGTGACGTCGTAGTTCGAGACGTTGACCTGCACCGACTGGATCGCGTCGATCGAGATCGGCTGCTTCTTCGTCGGCAGGTTGTTCGACTCCAGGCCGAAGGTGTCGCTGATGCTGACGCCGTCGATCGTGATGTTGTTGTAGCGCGTGTTCTGGCCCGCGGCCGAGATCTCGCCGCGCTCCTTGTCGGTCTGCGAGACACGCGGGTCGATGCGCGCGTAGTCCTGCAGGTTGCGCTGGATGGACGCCTGCGCGGCGATCTCGCGGCTGCCGATGTTGGTGCCCGCGCCCATGGTCGCGGCGTTGAACTTCGAGCCCAGACCGGTGCCGGTGATCGTGATGGTGGTGACCGGCGCGCCCAGCGTCGCGTCGTAGTTCAGCGTCTCGGCCAGGTTCAGGAAGATGCCGTCGCGCTTGTCGGTGTTGCCGTCCTTCGTGACGGTGATCGTGTAGGGGCCGCCCACGCGCAGGCCGCGTGCCAGGTAGCGGCCTTCGCCGTCGGTGGTGGCGTTGGCGAGCGAGCCCGAATCGACGTGCAGGATGGCGACGTTGGCACCGGCCACGGGCTTGCCGTCGGCGGCGACGACGCGGCCGCCGACGGCGGAGGTGGTGTTCTGGGCCAGCACCGGCGCGGCGATCACGATCGCCACGGCCGCGCTGACCGCGCTGCGCGAGAAAGCCATCCAGTTCGGGTTGTTCATCGGTTGTGTTCCAGGTGTCGAAGTCGGAAGCGGGGCAGCCATGCAAATTACCTGCCAGCAACAAAGGTCCGCGTGCTGGCAATGGACTGTAGGAGCCTCGGATGACAAGCCAGGCATGCGTCACCGCGGCGCTGACCTGCGACTTGGGGGGTGTCGCCCTGACACAACATCTGCACGGCGGTGCTGGCGCCCAGTTGTCCGGGTCTTGACGCGGGGCCCGTCCCGTCGCAGCATCCGCACCTTCCCAACCCGACCGATGGAGGCAGCGATGCACACGACTGATCTTGCCCTCGCTCGGGCTTTCGCCGTCTGACCTGACGTCGAACTGCAGGGCGCGCGCGTCACATCGCGCCGCCCCGGCCGCACCACCCGCCCTCGAGGCGCGTGCCGGCCACCGTGACCCGCAGGTCGCGGCCGGAAGTCCGGATCCCACCCGTTGCGCTGCGCAGCTTGCTGCAGCGCTGGTTCTGATCACACGGACTTCTTCCATCCATGATCGATTCCGCTTCTTTCGAGCGGCTGCAGGCCATCGGCCTGACACCGCTGCTCGCGCAGCAACTGGTGCTGTCGGCACCCAAGGCCGGGCCCGGCGAGACCCCCGAGACGCTCATGCGCGTCACCGAGGTGCAGCGTGACAACCTGATGCTGCACGACGGGGCCGACGAGCACTGGGCGCGTGCGCTGCCCGCACTGACCCAGGGCCTGCTGGCTGCGCATGACGGCCTGGCCGTCGGCGACTGGGTGCTGGCCCGCCGCAATGCCTTCGGCGAGTGGTGGGCGCATGCGCGACTGCCGCCGCGCACGCAGATCGCACGCCGCCTGCACGACGGCCGCGACAAGGTGACGCGCGTGGTCATCGTCAGCAACGTCGACACGGCGCTGCTGGTGATGGGCCTGGACATGGACTTCAGCCTGCGCCGGCTGGAGCGCTACCTGGCCCTGGTGCGGCTGGCCGGGGTCTCGGCCGTGGTCGTGCTGAGCAAGGCCGATCTGTGCCCGCAGGCCGCCGAGCGCCAGCGCGAGGTGCAGGCGCTGGTGCCCGCCGACGTGGCCGTGGTGGCGCTGAACGCCTGCAGCGACACGCCGCGCACGCAGCTGGCACCCTGGCTGCAGCGCGGGCAGACGCTGGTGCTGCTGGGCTCCAGCGGTGTCGGCAAGAGCACGCTGACCAACGCGCTGATCGGCGCGCCGGTGCAGGACACCGGCGGCACGCGGCGCGGCGACGGCCGCGGTCGCCACACGACGACGTCCCGTTCGCTGCACTGCGCCGCCGGGGGCGCCTGCATCATCGACACGCCGGGGCTGCGCACGCTGCGGCTGGACGGCGAGGCCGGCGACGTGGCGGGCGTGTTCGACGACATCGCCACGCTCAGCCTGCAGTGCCGCTTCCGCGACTGCCGCCATGCCGACGAACCCGGCTGCGCCGTGCGCGACGGCGTGGCCCCTGAGCGCCTGCGCAGCTTCCAGAAGCTGCTGCGCGAGGCGCAGCGCGACACCATGAGTGCGCTGCAGCGCAAGGAGGTGGTGTCGCAGTGGAAGGCCCGCGGCCGCGCCGCGCGGGCCCACATCAAGGCCAAGCGCGGGGAGGGCGGCGATGCCTAGGCTGCCGGCGTCACCAGCGCATCGCGCCGCGCCAGCGCGGGGAACAGCCGCAGCCAGAGGCCCGCCACGATGAGCGTGCCCACGCCGCCCAGCACCACCGAGCCCACCGGGCCGAGCAGTGCTGCCGTGGCACCGGACTCGAACTCGCCGAGCTGGTTGGACGCCCCGATGAAGACCGCGTTGACTGCACTCACGCGCCCTCGCATGTCGTCCGGCGTTTCCAACTGCACGAGAGTCTGGCGGATGACCACGCTCACCATGTCGGCCGCGCCGCTCACAGCCAGTGCCGCCAACGAGAGCACGAAGACCGTGGACAGCCCGAAGACGAGTTGCGCCGCGCCGAACACGGCGACGGCGCCCAGCAGCGTGGGGCCGGTGCGTCGACGCACCGGCCACCGCGTCAGCGCCACCGACATCACCAGCGCCCCGACCGCCGGCGCGCTGCGCAGCAGCCCCAGCCCCCAGGGGCCGACGTGCAGCACGTCCTTCGCGAACATCGGCAGCAGCGCGGTGGCGCCGCCCAGCAGCACCGCGAACAGGTCCAGCGAGATCGCGCCCAGCACGACCTTGCGCTGCCAGATGAAGTGCACGCCTGCCAGCAGCGTCTGCCACGTCACCGGCAGCGCCGGCGGCGGCTGGTGCTCGTAGCGGATCAGCGCGCACAGCACGCCGGCCAGCGCGAAGAGCAGGGCGCAGCTCGTGTACACGGCCCCGGCGCCGGCCACGTAGACGAAGCCGCCGAGCGCCGGCCCGGCGATCACGGCACCCTGCATGCCGGCGCTGCTGAAGGCCAGCGCCTGCGGCAGCAGTGCGGCCGGCACCAGCGACGGCGTCAGTGCCTGCTGCGCCGGCATCTGGAACGCGCGCACCGCGCCCAGCACCACCGACAGCGCCAGCAACAGCGTGCGGCCGCCGTCCACCGTCAGCCCGCGCTGGCTGGCCCAGGCCAGCGACCCCGCCACCAGCACCTGCACCACCATGCATGCCGCCACGATGCGCGCGCGGTGGAAGCGGTCGATCACATGCCCGGCCACCAGCGCCAGCGGCACCGCGGGCAGGAACTGCAGCAGGCCCACCAGGCCCAGGTCCCAGGCCGAGCCGGTCAGGTCGTACATCTGCCAGCCGATGGCCACCATCAGCATCTGCGCCGCGGCCACCGAGGCCAGGCGCGAGCACCACAGCTGCATGAAGGCGGTGTGGCGGAAGAGCGCGGTGTCGTTCAAGCGGGTGGCCGGGGGGGCGAGGGCGGGAGAAGGCGGCGCACTTTACACGCCGGCCCGGCGATGAAAAGAAACGATACGCGGCGATACCGCGCCGAGATGACCGCCACGCGCCGGGCCGCGAGCATCGTGTCCATGTTCCACACCGTCCCGAAGGACACCACCATGAAGACCTGGATCCGCCGCACCCTCATCGCCGTCGCCGGCATCGCCCTCGTCGGCGGCGGCATGGCCGCTTGCAGCCACCGTGACCACGGCCCGCGCGGCATGGCCGACGTCAGCGCCGAAGACGTCGCCCAGTGGCGCGGCCGCTTCGTCGAGCGTGCCACCAGCGAGCTGAAGCTCGACGCCGCGCAGCAGCAGCGCCTGGCGGTGCTGTTCGACAAGATGAACGAGCAGCGCGTCGCGCTCGTGGCCGGCAGCGACCCGCGCAGCACCATGACGGCGCTGATCGCCGGCGAGAAGTTCGACCGCGCACGCGCCAGTGCGCTGGTGGCCGAGAAGACCGGTGCCGTGCAGCTGAAGAGCCCCGAGGTCATCGCCGCCGCGGCCGACTTCTACGACGCGCTGTCGAGCGAGCAGCAGGCCCAGGTGCGCGCGTTCCTGGCCAAGCGCGGCCATGGGCTCGGTCACCGCGGCCACCGCGGCTGAAGCGCATAGCATCGTCGTCATGCACCGCGTGCTGCTGATCGACGACGACGAGGGCCTGGCGCCGCCGCTGGCCACCTACCTGCGGCGCTTCGACCTGGTGCTGGAAGCCGCCACGCGGCCCAGCGCCGGGCTCGCGCTGCTGCGCAGCCAGCCCTTCGACGCGGTGATCCTGGACGTGATGCTGCCCGAGATGGACGGCTTCGCACTGTGCCGCGCCATCCGCCGCGAGAGCGACGTGCCGATCGTCATGCTGACCGCGCGCGGCGAGGTCATGGACCGCATCGTCGGCCTGGAGCTCGGCGCCGACGACTACCTGCCCAAGCCCTTCGAGCCGCGCGAGCTGGCGGCGCGGCTGCAGACCATCCTGCGGCGCCAGCGCGCGCCCATCGGCGCGGCGGTGGCGCCCGACGTGCTGCGCTTCGACGGGCTGGAAATCGATCTCGCGCGCCGCAGCGTGCGGCGCCAGGGTGCGCCGGTCGAGCTGACCGGCACCGAGTTCGCGCTGCTGGCGCTGCTGGCGGCCGAGCCGCAGAAGGTGTTCAGCCGCGACGAGATCCTGAACCGCCTGCGCGGGCAGGAGGCCGAGCTGTTCACGCGCGCGGTCGACATCCTGGTGAGCCGGCTGCGCAAGAAGCTGGAGCCGCTGGACTGCATCAAGACCTTGCGCAATGCCGGCTACGCCTTCGCGGCGGCGCGTGCATGACCGGCTTCTGGCAGCGGCTGCGCCGCTCGCTGGGCCTGCGCCTGGTGCTGCTGTTCCTGGCGCTGGCGCTGGCACTGAGCGCCGTGTTCCTGGCCGGCATGCAGCGCGCGCTGTCGGTGGGCTGGTCGGCCGTGGGGCAGCCGCTGGTGGCCGACTACGTCGACCGGCTGGTGGTCGAACTTGGCGCGCCACCCGACCCGGCGAAGGCCGACGCGCTGGCGCAGCGCCTGCCGCTGTCGGTGCGCATCGACGGGCCGCAGGTGCGCCACGACACCCACCCGCAGCGCACGGACCGCCACGGCCCGTGGCACCAGCATGCCGAGGACGGCGACGCCGACTGGCTGCTGGCCCGCACCACCGCCGACGGCCACCGCGTCGTGTTCGGCCTCGGCAGCATCGACTGGCAGCGCCGGCCGCGCAGCATCGGCTGGGTCACGCTGGTGCTGCTGCTGGGCTTCACGGCGCTGGCCTACGCCTACACGCGGCGCCTGTTCCGGCCGCTGGACGACGTCCGCGCCGGCGCCCTGCGCTTCGGCACCGGCGACTTCGCCACGCCCATCCCGCAGCGCCGTGCCGACGAGCTGGGCGACCTGGCGGGGCAGGTGAACACGATGGCCGCCGACCTGCAGCGCATGCTGGAAGCGCAGCGCGGGCTGCTGCTGGCGATCAGCCACGAGCTGCGGTCGCCGCTGACACGCGCGCGGCTGAACGCCGAGCTGGTGGCCGAAGGCCCGGAGCGCGACGCGCTGCTGCGCGACCTGGCGGCGATGCGCGACCTGATCGCCGACCTGCTGGAAAGCGAACGCCTGGCCGGGCCGCGCGCCGTGCTGCAGCGCGAGCCCGTGGACCTGAACGCACTGGCGACCGAGGCCGCAGCCGACCTGCCCGTGCGGCTGGAGCTGGCTCCGGGTCTGCCGCTGCAGCCGCTGGACCGCAGCCGGCTGCGCCTGCTGCTGCGCAACCTGCTCGACAACGCGCTGCGCCACGGCGCCGGGGCCGAGCCGCCGGTGCTGCGCACCGCGCTGGAGGGCGGCATGCTGGTGCTGTCGGTGCGCGACCACGGCCCCGGCGTGCCCGAGGCCGCGCTGGCGCAACTGGCCAGCGCCTTCTACCGCCCCGACGCGGCGCGCACGCGCGATGCCGGCGGCGTGGGCCTGGGCCTGTACCTGTGCCGGCTGGTCGCGCAGGCGCACGGCGGGCGCCTGGTGCTGGCCAACGCGCAACCGGGGCTGCGTGTGGAAGTGCACCTGCCGCTGGCCGCCTGATCGGTTCCGGCGCGAACTGGCGGGGGGCGCCCTGGTAAGCTCCCCCGCGATGTCCGACGACACTTCCCGCCCCCGCGACGCCCTGCCCAGCGCCTTGCCCATCGGCACACGCCTGGGTGAATTCGAAGTGCTGCGCGTGCTGGGCGTGGGCGGCTTCGGCATCGTCTATCTCGCGGTCGACCACGCGCTCGAGCGCGAGGTGGCGGTGAAGGAATACATGCCCGCCGCGCTGGCCGGCCGCACCGAGACGCTGCACGTGTCGCTGCGCTCGCAGGGCGATGCCGACACCTTCGCGCTGGGCCTGAAGTCCTTCGTCAACGAGGCACGGCTGCTGGCGCGCTTCGACCACCCGTCGCTGCTGAAGGTGCACCGCTTCTGGGAAGCCAACGGCACTGCCTACATGGCGATGCCGGTGTACCGCGGCCGGACACTGAAGGAGGTGCGCGCCGAGATGGCCGCGCCGCCCGATGAGGCCTGGCTGCGCGCGCTGCTGCTGCCGCTGCTGGGTGCGATCGAGAAGCTGCACGGCGAAGGCGTGTTCCACCGCGACATCGCGCCCGACAACATCATCGTCGAGGCCGACGGCCACCCCGTGCTGCTGGACTTCGGCGCCGCGCGCCGCGTCATCAGCGACAAGAGCCAGACGCTCACCGCCATCCTGAAGCCCGCTTACGCGCCGATCGAGCAGTACGCCGAGGCCGGCTCGGTGAAGCAGGGGCCCTGGACCGACCTGTATGCGCTGGGTGCGACGCTGCACTACATGTTGCTGGGCCGGCCGCCGGCGCCGGCCACGGCGCGCGCGGTGCAGGACGACCACACGCCGCTGGCGGGGCAGCTGCTGCCGGGCTGTTCCGACGGCTTCCTGCGCCTGGTCGACTGGATGCTGGCGCCGCGCCCGGCCGACCGGCCGCAGCACGTGGCCGCGGTGCGCGCGGTGCTGGACGGCATGGCCGAGGCGCCCGTGCGGGCCGTCGCCGCGCCGCCGGCCGGCGGCTGGGAACGCACGCAGGTGATGGAACCCGCCGGTCCGGCGCCCGTGACCGCCGGACCGGCGGTGCCGCGCACGGCGGCACCGGCGCCGGCCGACGACGCCACGGTGATCCGTCCGCCCGCCCGGGCCGCGACGGTGCCGCCGCCGCGGCCGGCGCCGCCGCCACCCGTGCCGCCGCCTGCGCCGGCAGCGCGGGCCGCCGCGCCGGCGCCGACGGCCCCGTCGCGGCGCATGCCGCTGCTGCTGGGCAGTGCCGGCCTGGCCGTCGCAGTGGTCGCGGCGGCGCTGCTCTGGCCGCGGACTGCGCCGGCGCCCGAGGCCGCCGCACCGGCGGCCAGCGTGCCTGCCGCAACGGTGGCAGTGCCCGCGGCGCTGCCGGCGTCGGTGCCGGCCGCCGAGACGGTCGCTGCGCCGGCCCCGCTGCCGACGCCCGCGTCCGCCACGCCGGCCCCGGCCGGGGCCGAGCGCCCCACGCCCGCACCCGCCAGGCCGGTCGTGCGCCCGGCGCCGGTCGCGCGGCAGCCCGCCGAGGCGGCGCCCGCGCCTGTGCCCGCCGCCGAGGTGGTCGCTCCGCCCCCGGTGCGCACCGCCCCGGTCCCGGCAGCCGCTGCGCCGGCATCGGCGCCGGCCGACAAGCCCGCTGCGCCCCCGGTGCTGGTCGGGCCCACCGAACGCTGCGGCAGCCGCATCCTGCTGGCGCTGTGGAACTGCATCGAGCGCGAGTGCAAGAAGCCCGAACTGCGCCAGCACCCCGAGTGCGTCAAGTGGCGCGCCGAGCAGGAACAGAAGGCCAACCCGACGCGCTGACGGCGCCCTCGCGCAGCGGCGCTGTCACCTCGGCGTCAGCGCCCCACCGGGAATGCACGCTGGCGCGCGCGCGCCGCGCCGGGTACACCAGCGGCTTCGCTTTCGGAGGCTTGCCTTGGCTGCTGCTGCGTCGTCGACCCGTCCCCACCATGCCGTCTGGCCGTCGCGGCTGCCGCGCACGCTGGTGGTGCCCGAGACCACGCTGTGGTTCAACCTGGAAGTCAGCGCCGCGCGCTACCCGGACAAGGCCGCCTACGTCTTCTTCGGCCGCCCGATCAGCTATGCCGAACTGAAGCGGCAGGCCGAGGCGCTGGCCGGCTGGCTGCAGGCGCGTGGCGTGCAGGCCGGCGACCGCGTGCTGCTGTTCCTGCAGAACTGCCCGCAGTACGTGGTCGCGTTCTACGCCGTGCAGCGCGCCAACGCGGTGGTGGTGCCGGTGAACCCGATGAACCGCGCCGACGAGTTCGGCCACTACATCACCGACCCGGGCGCGAAGCTGGCCATCACCAGTGCCGACCTCGCCGGCATCGTGCACGAAGCCAACGGCCGGCTGCCCGAAGCCCAGCGCCTGCAGCACGTGCTGGTGACGCGCTTCGCCGACACCCTGCCCGACACCATCGACCCCGCCGAGGCGCCCGCCCCCGCGGTGCTGGACTGGCTGCTGGCCAACCCCGCGCTGCCCGGCGGCCACGAGCGCTGGCCCGACGCGCTGGCCGCCGGCCATGCGCCGGGCCCGCACATGGCGCGGCCCGACGACCTGGCGCTGCTGCCCTACACCTCGGGCACCACCGGCATGCCCAAGGGCTGCATGCACACGCACCGCACGCTGATGAGCAACGTCGTCGGCGGCGGCCTGTGGGGCCACGCCAGCGCCGAGAGCACGAGCCTGGGCGTCGTGCCGATGTTCCACATCACCGGCATGATGTACGGCGTGCTGGGCTCGGTGTACCTCGGGTCCACCGTCGTGATCCTGCCGCGCTGGGACCGCGAGCTCGCCGGGCGCCTGATCTCGCGCCACCAGGTCACGCACTGGACCTGCATCCCGACGATGATCATCGACCTCTTCGGCAGCCCCAACTACAAGAGCTTCGACCTCACCAGCCTGCGCTACCTCAGCGGCGGCGGCGCGGCGATGCCGCAGGCGGTGGCCGAGCGGCTGCAGGCCGAGTTCGGCCTCACGTTCGCCGAAGGCTACGGCCTCACCGAGACCGCCGCGCCCAGCCATGCCAACCCGCCCGAGCGCGCGAAGCTGCAGTGCCTGGGCATCCCGATCTTCGGCGTCGACGCCCGCATCGTCGATGCCGCCACGCTGCAGGAACTGCCGCCCGGCGAGGTGGGCGAGATCGTCACGCACGGGCCGATGGTCTTCCAGGGTTACTGGGGCCACCCCGAGGCCACCGCCGCGGCCTTCATCGAACTGGACGGCAAGCGCTTCTTCCGCACCGGCGACCTGGGCCGCATGGACGAGGAAGGCTACTTCTTCATCACCGATCGCCTCAAGCGCATGATCAACGCCAGCGGCTTCAAGGTCTGGCCGAGCGAGGTGGAGCTGCTGCTGTTCAAGTGCCCGGCGGTGCAGGAGGCCTGCATCATCGCCACCAAGGATGCCTACCGCGGCGAGAGCGTCAAGGCGGTGGTCGTGCTGCGCCACGAGGCCCGTGGCCACACCACGCCCGAGGACATCATCGCCTGGGCCCGCGAGCACATGGCGGCGTACAAGGTGCCGCGCGTGGTGGAGTTCGTCGAGAGCCTGCCCAAGAGCGGTTCGGGCAAGGTGATGTGGCGGCTGCTGCAGGAACGCGAGCCGGCCTGACCGGGCCGCGGCGTCAGGGCGCCAGCCGCGCCAGCGCCAGCTGCAGCACGCGTGCGTCGCTGCTGGCGCGGTGGCGTTGCAGGCCGAGCTCGGCGCGTGCCTGCTGCTGTGCCGCCGTCAGCAGCGCCAGCTGGCGTTCGTCCAGCAGCCGCCGCACCGATTCCAGCCGGAAGCGCGGGCTGCTGTCGGCAGCCTCGAACAGCGCGCCGAGCCAGGTGTAGTCGTGGGCCCAGCCGTCGCAGAAGACGGTCTGGCCGGCCAGGTCGTCGTTGAGCATGCTCGCCACCTCGGCCGGCGCCCGCCCGTGCTGCAGCAGCACGCTGCGCGCGATGCCGTGCACCTGCTCGGCGCTGCTGTCCCAGTGGGTCCAGGGCGCCAGCGGGCGGATCAGCGTGCAGCGCGCGCGTCCGTCGGGCAGCACGTAGCCGATCTCGATGGGGTAGCTGTGGCGACCGAAGCCGGAGGCTTCGATGTCGAGCACACAGGGGACGCCGGGCATCGGGTGATTCTGGGGCACATGGCGCGCCGGCCCTGCAGCCGCCGCCGCCGCGGAATGCACGCACCAAGAAAAAAGGCAGGAGCGTCGCTCCTGCCTCTTTGCACCGAAGGAGAAGAAATTACTTCTTCGCTTCTTCCTTCTTGGCTTCCTTCTTCTCTTCCTTCTTCATTTCCTTCTTGGCTTCGGCCTTGGCAGCGGGGGCGCTGGCCTTGGCCGGGGCGGCGGCGGCGTGCGAGCCGGCCTGGGCGTTGAAGGCGACGGCGGCGAAGAGGGCCAGGACGAGGGTGCTCAGCTTGTTCATGGAATGGTCTCTCAGTAGGGTTTTGACTGTCAGTACGCCTGCGCCTTGCGGCCCGGGCTTCCTGAAAACGCGGCAACTCTGAATCGGTTGACGTCGTCGGAGAGCGATTGTGATGGCGCGCGTGCCAGGCCTGCACCGGGTGTGCATCCAGACGTTGCTTCTTGCGTACAGTACCGGGTGCCCGATTTCCGCCCCCACCCCCTGACGCCCGCCGTCCCGCCCCGTCTTCACTCCCCGCGCCCGCCCGGCCTGCGCCTGCTGCGGCGGTGGCTGTGGACCTTGCCGTTGCTGGCGGCGGCGGGCCCCGCGGCCCCGGCCCCCTTCACGCCCACGTCCGACCAGCAGGTGCTGGAGCGCCTGCCCACGCGCGCGGCCGACCCGCGCCTGCGCGAGATGGCGGCGCTGCGCCAGCGGCTGCAGGCCGACCCGCGCGACCTCGACACCGCGGTCGCGCTGGCGCGCCGCTACTTCGAGGCAGTCGCGGCCGAAGGCGACCCGCGCTACATCGGCTACGCCCAGGCTGCGCTCGCACCCTGGTGGAGCCAGCCGGCGCCGCCGCCTGCCGTGCGGCTGCTGCGCGGGATGCTGCTGCAGTTCGGCCACGCATTCGACGCGGCCGTGACGGATTTCACGGCCGCCGCCCAGGCGTCCGAGACCGCCGCCGAAGGCTGGTCGTGGCTGGCCGCCGTGGCGATGGTGCAGGCCCGCTACGCCGACGCCGGCGCCGCCTGCCGCGCGCTGGCGCCGCTGACCACGCCGCTGACCGCGGTGGCCTGCCAGGCCCAGGTCGACGCCGCCACGGGCCGCGGTGCGGCGGCCGTGGCGGCGCTGCAGGCGGCGCTGCGCGCGCCGGGCGAGGCGTCGGCCGCCGAGCAGCTGTGGGCGCTGACGCGGCTGGCCGAGACGGAGGAGCGGCTCGGCCGCCACGCCGAAGCCGAGGCCGCATTCCGGCGCGCCCTGGCACTGAACCTGACCGATGGTTACCTGCTCGCTGCCTACGCCGACTTCCTGCTCGACCGCGGACGCGCGGCCGAGGTGCTGCCGCTGCTGCGCGGGCGCGAGCGGTCGGACCTGCTGCTGCTGCGCCTGGCGCTGGCGGCCAAGGTGACCGGCGCGCCCGAGCTGGCGCGCTGGCAGGCCGACCTGAGCGCACGCTTCGACGCCGCACGGCGCCGCGGCGACAGCGTGCACGAGAAGGAAGAGGCCCGCTTCGCGCTGGCCGTGCTGGGCGAGGTGTCGCGGGCGCTGGCGCTGGCGCGCAGCAACTTCGCCGTGCAGCGCGAACCGGCCGATGCCCGCGTGCTGCTGGAAGCGGCCCTGGCCGCGCGCGATCCCGCCGCCGCCGCGCCGGCGCTGCAGTGGCTGGCCGACTCGCGCATCGAAAGCGTGGTGCTGCGCCCGCTGGCGCAGCAGCTGCAGGCAGGGGGCCGGTGATGCGCACGGTGTTGCAGATGCTGGGCGCGTGGCTGGCGGCGCTGGCCCTGCTGCACGCCGCGCCCGCCGCGGCGCACAAGCCGTCCGACAGCTACCTGGCCGTGCAGGTGGCCGACGGCCGCGTGACCGGCCAGTGGGACATCGCGCTGCGCGACCTCGACTTCGCCATCGGCCTGGACGCCGACGGCAACGGCGAGATCACCTGGGGCGAGCTGCGCGCCCGCCATGGCGACATCGCCGCCTACGCGCTGGCGCGGCTGGCGGTGCAGGGCGACGGCGTGGCCTGCCCGCTGCAGGCCGATGGCCCGCAGCAGGTGGACAACCACACCGACGGCGCCTACACCGTGCTGCGCTTCAGTGCCGCCTGCCCGGCGCCGCCGCAGCAGCTGCAGATGACCTACAGCCTGTTCGCCGACATCGACCCGCAGCACCGCGGGCTGCTGCGGCTGGACGCCCAGGGCAGCACGCGCACGGCGATCTTCTCGCCCGAGAACGCGGCGCAGCGCTTCGACCTGGCCGCGCCCGATGCCTGGGTGCAGTTCCGCGACTACGTGGTCGAGGGCGTCTGGCACATCTGGATCGGCTTCGACCACATCCTGTTCCTGGTGTCGCTGCTGCTGCCCGGCGTGCTGGTGTGGCAGCTGGCGCGCTGGCAGCCGGTGCGCAGCTTCCGCACTGCCTTCGTCGACGTGCTGAAGATCGTCACCGCGTTCACGGTGGCGCACTCCATCACGCTGTCGCTGGCGACGCTGGGGCTGGTGGCGCTGCCGTCGCGGCTGGTCGAGTCGGCCATCGCCGCGTCGGTGGTGCTGGCGGCGCTGAACAACGTGCGGCCGCTGTTCCAGGGACGGCGCTGGACGGTGGCCTTCGTCTTCGGCCTGAACCACGGTTTCGGCTTTGCCAGCGTGCTGGCCGACCTGGGTCTGCCGCAAGGCGCGCTGGTGCTGGCGTTGGTGGGCTTCAACATCGGCGTCGAACTGGGCCAGCTCGCGATCGTGGCGGTGTTCCTGCCGCTGGCCTTCGCGCTGCGCCGCACCGTGTTCTACCGGCGCGTGGTGCTGCTGGGCGGCTCGCTGCTGATCGCCGCGCTGGCGGCGGTGTGGTTTGCCGAGCGCGCGTTCGACATGACCATCCTGGGTTTCTAGCAGCCTGCGCGCAGCGTCGACAATCGGGGCCGCTCCACCCCTGATGCCGCCACGATGATTCTTCTTGCCCTGGGCAGCAACCTCGGCCCCCGCGCCCAGACCCTCGAGCGTGCGCGCGCCGCGCTCGACGCCGCCGGCGTGCAGGTGCTGGCGGCTTCGTCGCTGCACGAGACAGCGGCACTGATGCCCGCGGGCGCGCCCACCGACTGGGACCGCCCTTACCTGAACCAGGTGCTGCAGGTGCAGACGGCGCTGGCGCCGGCGGCGCTGCTGGCCGCCACGCAGGCCATCGAGCTGCGGCTGGGCCGCACCACGGCGCCACGCTGGGCGCCGCGCGTCATCGACATCGACCTGCTCGCGCATGGCACGCACGTGGTGGACAGCACGGCACTGACGCTGCCCCACGCGCAGCTGCACCTGCGCCGCTTCGTGCTGGAGCCGCTGTGCGAGATCGCGCCGCAATGGCGCCACCCGTTGCTGGGCCGCACCGCGGCCGAACTGCTGGCCGGACTGCCGGCATGAGGGGGCGCGCATGAACCGGCCCGCGATCATGGGCATCGTGAACGTCACGCCGGATTCGTTCTCGGGCGACGGCCAGCTCGGCGACGCCGCCGTGGCGGCAGCGCAGCGCCTGGTGGATGCGGGCGTGGACGTCCTCGACATCGGCGCCGAATCCACGCGGCCGAACGGCGTGGCGCTGGGCAGCGACGCCGAATGGGCGCGCCTGGCGCCGGTGCTGTCGGCGCTGGCCGGCCAGCCCTGGCGCAGCCGCGTGCAGCTCAGCGTCGACACCCGCCATGCCGACACGGCCGCGCGCGCGCTGGCGCTGGGCGTGGACACCATCAACGACGTCACCGGCCTGGGCGACCCCGGCATGCTGGACGTGCTGCGGGCGCAGCCCTGCGACGTGGTGGTGATGCATGCCTTGTCGGTGCCGGTGGACCCGGCGCAGACCTTGCCGCCCGACTGCGACGTGGTGCAGGAGGTGCTGCGCTGGAAGGCCGCCGTCACCGCCGCGGCCGCCGCCGCGGGCCTGGACCCGGCGCGGCTGCTCTACGACCCCGGCATCGGCTTCGGCAAGACCGCGGCCCAGTCGCTGCGGCTGATGCTGCAGGCGTCCGCGCTGGTGGACAGCGGCGGGCGCTGGCTGTTCGGCCATTCGCGCAAGTCGTTCCTGAAGCTGTTCACCGCGGCCGATGCCGCGCAGCGCGACGACCTCACGCTCGCCTTCTCGGCGCAGCTGGCGTCCGCTGGCGTGCAGGTGCTGCGCGTGCACGCGGTGGCACGCCACGTGGCGCTGTTCGCGCAACTGGCGCGCTGAGCGCGCCGCTCCCGCTTCAGTCGGCGGCCGTGAAGGCCAGCGTCACGAAGCGGCTGTCCCAGGTGCCGGGGTCGCCTTCGGCCAGGCGCAGGTCGATGCCGCGCAGCAGCCACTGCGCGGCCAGCGGCGGCGTGAACGTCAGACGGCCGTCGGCATCGGTGCGGCGCCACAGCCCGACGCCGCTGCGGTCGTTGCGCAGTTCCACCGCGAAGTGCGGCAGCGGCCGGCCGTCGCGCAGCACCTGCAGCGTCAGCGGCTGGCCGCGGCGCGGCGGCGCGCTGCTGGTCAGCAGCACGTCCAGGTCCATGCCGGTGGGCAGGGCCGCGGCGGCCAGCGCGTCGGCGCTGCTGCCCAGCAGGATGCGCGCGTGCTTCGTGTAGCGCTCGTTCCAGGGCAGGCCACGCGCCTGCATCTGCTTCCAGGCCGCCAGCACCGCGGGCGGCGGCCGCACCTCGTCGAGGTAGGCCGGGATCAGCGCCGGCTCCAGCGTCAGCGCGAACACCGTCGTCTGCGCCCAGCAGCCGGCGGCGTTGCAGCCCTCGCGCACCAGCAGATCCGGTGCGACGCGGCTCTCCTGCAGCGGGAAGCGGTTGCCGGTGCCCAGCAGCAGGCCGCCGTCGGGGCCGCGCTCGAACCAGGTGTCGTGGGCCCAGGCCAGGCCCGGTGCGGCCAGGCTCAGCAGCAGCGCAAGAAGTTTCAGCATGCCCGGTGATACGTGGCGACGCCGTCGGTGGATGCGCGCCGATGCGCGATGATTGCCGGCCCCGCAAGCAACCGAACACCACACATGGCGACCATCCTCGTCCTCAACGGACCCAACCTCAACCTGCTGGGCCAGCGCGAGCCGGCCGTCTACGGCGCGGCCACGCTGGCCGACGTCGAGGCGCTGTGCCGCGACGCCGCGGCACGCCTGGGCCACGCCGTGGAATGCCTGCAGAGCAACCACGAAGGCGTGCTGATCGACGCACTGCAGGCCGCCGGCCGGCGCGTGAAGGCGGGCGAACTGCTGGGCGTGGTCTTCAACCCCGGCGCCTTCACGCACACCTCGGTGGCGCTGCACGACGCGATCAAGGGCGCCGAGGTGCCGGTGGTGGAGATCCACATCTCCAACGTGCACGCACGCGAGGCCTTCCGCCACCACAGCTACGTCAGTCCGGCCGCGGCCGGCATCGTGGTGGGCTTCGGTGTCGACGGCTACCGGCTGGCCATCGAGGGCCTGGTGCGCAAGACCACGGGCTGAGCGCCGCTGGCGTGGCTGCGGTCACCGTGCTGGTGTACCGTGTCCGGTTCCACCATCCTTTCAGGAGCACACCATGGGACTCTTCAGCGCCATCCTCGACAAGCTCGGCTTCGGCAAGGGCGACGCGGCCCCGGCGGCCGGCACGGTGGCAGCTGCGCCCGCGGCGCCCGCGGCGCCTGCAGCGCCCGCGGCTCCGGCTGCCCCGGTGGCCATCTCGGCCGTGGACGTGGTCGCCAAGCTCGAAGGTCTGGCCGCCGCCAGCGCGCAGAAGCTCAACTGGAAGGTGTCGATCGTCGACCTGCTGAAGCTGCTGGGCCTGGACAGCAGCCTCGACGCCCGCAAGGGCCTGGCCACCGAACTCGGCTGCCCCGCCGACAAGATGGCCGACTCGGCGCAGATGAACATGTGGCTGCACAAGACCGTGCTGCAGAAGCTGGCCGCCAACGGCGGCAACATCCCGAAAGAGCTGCTGTAGGCCTGCGCCCCAGGGTCAGGGCGTGACGACCTGACCGATCTCGACCCGCAGGCCGGTGTTGCCCTTCGGGTCCAGCGCCAGCGGCGCGCTCTGGCCGCTCAGGTCGCCGGGCTGCGGCATCGCGTCGCCGCTCTTGCTGATGCGCGCGCTGACGACCACGCGGGTCTGCGTCGACAGCCGGCTCGCCGGCGACATCGCCGTGGTGTCGTCGAGCACGAACTCGAACGGCAGGTCCTTGACCTGCTTGCGCACGATGGCCAGCGGCATGCGCGGGCCTTCGGCCGGGCGCGCGAACACGAACACGGTGTCCTCGGGCGCGGCCTTCGCGCGCAGCGCGGCGGCCAGCGTCACGGTGCCGCGGATGGTGGCGCCGGGTGTGCCTGCCGCGCCCGACGCGTTCGGCCCCGCGGTGGCTGCCGGCGGTGCGGCAGCCACCGCGGCCGCCGGTGGCATGCCGCCGCGCGAGCGCGCCTCGGCGATGCTCTCGCGCACCCGGGGCAGCCAGGGGCTGTCGGGCGCGGCGAGCGCCGCCACCCGTTCCCAGTGCTTCACGGCGGTCGCGTAGTCGCTGCGGTCGAAGGCCGCGCTGCCGGCCAGCGACAGCGCCTTCATGTTGTCGGGGTCCAGCTTCAGCGCCTGTTCGACCAGCGTGGTGGGTTCGCCGGCCAGGCTGCGGCCGTTGACCATGGCCAGCGCGTCGGCCATGTCCGACAGCAGCGCGGCGTCGTTGGGCCGCAGCGCCAGCGAGCGGCGGTAGGCCGGCACGGCCTCGGCATGGCGGCCGAGCACGGCGTACGAGCGGCCCAGCATCAGCCAGCCTTCGGCGTCGTCGGGCTGCTCCTGCAGCCGCTGCTGCAGCGTGCCGACCATGGCCTCGATCTCGGCCTGTCCGATGCCCTGGGCGCCCGAGGCGGCCGTGGCCACCGACGCCGGCACCGGTGCCAGCGCGAGCTGCGGCGAGCCCGTCCAGAGATAGCCGCCGATGGCCAGCACCAGCGTGGCGGCGCCCACGCCCAGCACCAGCGCGCGCGGCAGCTTCGGGGCGGCAGGTGTCGAGGCAGGCGCGGCAGCCGGCGCCTGCATCACCAGCGCCACGATGCGCTGTTCCAGCGCCGTGCGGGCGGAGTCGTAGGCATCGGCACCCAGCGTGCCGGCCTCGTGCAGGTCTTTCAGCTGCTGCAGCTGGCGCCGCAGCGCGTCGAGATCGTTGTCCATCGAGGGGGGCAAGAGCGTCAGGAAGAACGGTTGCGGCCGTCGTCGGCCGCATCGTCGGGATCGGGGTCGAAGGCCTCGGGCGCGAGCCGGCTGCGCTGGCGCAGCACGAGCACGAGCACGAGCACGCCGCCCAGCAGCAGCGCCGCCGGGCCGTACCACAGCAGCGCCGTGGTGGCCTTCACGGGCGGGCGGTAGAGCACGAAGTCGCCGTAGCGGGCGGTCATGAAGTCGACGATCTCCTGGTCGGACTTGCCCTCGGCGATCATCGTGCGCACCTGCGCGCGCAGGTCGTCGGCCAGGCCCGAGGTGGAGTCGGCCACGGTCTGGTTCTGGCACACCAGGCAGCGCAGCTCGGCCGTGATGCTCAGCATGCGCTTTTCCGCCACGGGGTCGGCGGCGGCCGGCGGGGCGTCGGCGGCCTGGGCCAGCAGCGTGCCGCACAGCAGCAGCGCGGCGCCGAGACGGCGCAACAGGACATCAGCTTGCATGCAATTGCGCCAGCAGGGGTTCGATGCGGTCCTTCATCACCGCAGGCGTCAGCACGCCCACGTGCTTGAAGCGGATGGTGCCGGTCTTGTCGATGACGAAGGTCTCGGGCACGCCGTAGACGCCGAAGTCCAGGCCGATGCGACCGTCACCGTCGACCAGCGTCACCTTGTACGGATTGCCGTGGCGCTGCAGCCAGGTGCGGCCGGCGGCGGGCTGGTCCTTGTAGTTCAGGCCCAGCACCGGCGTGCGCTGCTGGCGGCGGGCGAAGTCCATGATCACCGGGTGCTCTTCGAGGCAGGGGGTGCACCACGAGGCAAACACGTTCAGCACCCAGACCTGGCCCAGCAGGTCCTCGCGCTTGAACTGCTGCGCCGGATTGTCCAGCAGCGCGGCCGTGAAGGCGGGGGCGGGCTTGCCGATCAGCGGCGAGGGCACTTCGCGCGGGTCGCGCTGCAGGCCCACCGCCAGGAAGCCCGCCAGCACCAGGAACAGGGCCAGCGGCACCAGGTACTTCAACGCCTTCAAGCCGTGGCCCCCACGGCGCCGGCGCCGGCCTTCTGCGTGGCCTTGACGCGGTAGCGGCGGTCGGTGACCGCGAGCAGGCCGCCCAGGGACATCAGCACGCAGCCGCCCCAGATCCAGTCG
Source organism: Rubrivivax soli (assembly GCF_049810355.1). GTDB lineage: Bacteria > Pseudomonadota > Gammaproteobacteria > Burkholderiales > Burkholderiaceae_C > Rubrivivax. Next base: position 1,708,274 of record NZ_CP187368.1, on the reverse strand, counting down.
ATGAAGGGCTTGACGTACACGCGCACGATCCAAGCGCGGCCGTTGTCCACCGGCTCGCCGAGCGAGACGTACAGGTCGCGCGTGATGCCGGTGTCGATGGCGGCCTCGGTCATCGGCATGCTCTGCACGCGGTACATGCGCTTCTCGGGCAGCATCGCAGCGACCGGCTTGCCGTCCTTGGTGACTTCGACCGAACCCTGGATGGCGTCGTAGTTGGGGCCGGTGATCTCGCGCACGCCGACGAAGCGGAAGGTGTAGCCGTGCGCGGTGGTGGTGTCGCCGGGCGCCATCTTCACGTCGCGCTCGACCTCGTAGCTGCGCACCATCGTGACACCGAAGATGAAGGCGGCCACGCCCAGGTGCGCCAGCATCATGCCCACCTGGGCACGCGGCAGCTGCCGCGTGCGTGCCCACACCGAACCGCCGATGGCGCCCGTGGCGCGCGGGCGCACGCGTTCGATGTAGTCGGTGGCCACCGAGGCCACGACCCAGTACGTCATCAGCAGGCCCAGGCCGGCCATCCAGCTGATGCTGCCTTCGGCCCAGGCGGTGATGCCCACCGCCACCACGCTGACGCCCAGCGCCCAGCGCAGCCGCGTCACCAGGTCGGGCAGTTCGGCCTGCTTCCAGCGCGCGATCGGGCCCACGCCCATCAGGAACACCAGTGGCGCCATCAGCGGCACGAACACGGCATCGAAGTAGGGCGGGCCGACCGAGATCTTGCCCATGTTCAGCGCGTCCAGCGCCAGCGGATACAGCGTGCCCAGCAGCACCGCGGCGGTGGCCACCACCAGCAGCACGTTGTTCACCAGCAGCAGCGACTCGCGCGACAGCGCGCCGAAACGCGCGCCCAGCCCGACGCTGGGCGCACGCCAGGCGAACAGCGCCAGCGAAGCGCCGACCGCGATGACCAGGAAGGCCAGGATGAACAGGCCGCGCGTGGGGTCGGTGGCGAACGCATGCACCGACGACAGCACGCCCGAACGCACGAGGAAGGTGCCCAGCAACGACAGGCTGAAGGCCAGGATCGCCAGCAGCACCGTCCAGGCCTTGAAGGCGCCGCGCTTCTCGGTGACCGCCAGCGAATGGATCAGCGCCGTGCCCACCAGCCAGGGCATGAACGAGGCGTTCTCCACCGGGTCCCAGAACCACCAGCCGCCCCAGCCCAGTTCGTAGTAGGCCCACCAGCTGCCGAGCGCGATGCCGATGGTCAGGAACATCCAGGCCACGGTGGTCCAGGGCCGGGTCCAGCGCGCCCACTGCGCATCGAGGTTGCCGCCGATCAGCGCCGCCACCGCGAAGGCGAAGGCCACCGCGAAGCCGACGTAGCCCATGTAGAGCATCGGCGGGTGGAAGATCATGCCCGGGTCCTGCAGCAGCGGGTTCAGGTCGCGGCCGTCGGCTGCGGCCGGCACCAGCCGGTCGAAGGGGTTGGACGTGAGCAGCGTGAACAGGAAGAAGCCCACGCTGATCAGCCCCATCACCGCCAGGATGCGCGCCAGCACCTGCAGCGGCAGGTGGCGGCTGAACAGGGCCACCGCGATCATCCAGCCGCTGAGCATCAGCAGCCACAGCAGCAGCGAGCCTTCGTGGCCGCCCCAGACTGCGGCGATGCGGTACTCGATCGGCAACGCGCTGTTGGAGTTGGAGGCCACGTACAGCACCGAGAAGTCGTGCTGCACGAAGGCGATGGTGAGGCACAGGTAGGACAGCAGCACCAGCAGGAACTGCACGCTGGCCAGCGGCCGCGCCAGCGCCATCCAGTCGTGGCGGCCGCGGTGCGCGCCGACCAGCGGCAGCACGCCCAGCACCACGGCGGCGCCGCAGCCCAGCCAGAGCAGGAAATGCCCGAGTTCCGGAATCATGGCTGCGCCCCCGTCTTGCCCATCTGGGCGTTCACCTGCTTGGCCTTGTCCAGCGCGTCGGCGGCTTCGGGCGGCATGTAGTTCTCGTCGTGCTTGGCCAGCACCTCGCGCGCGACGAAACGGTCGCCCTGCAGCCGCCCCTGCGCGACCACGCCCTTGCCTTCCTTGAACAGGTCGGGAAGGATGCCCTCGTACTGCACCGACACGGTCTTCAGCGTGTCCGTGACGACGAAGCTGACCTGCGTGCCGTCACGCTTCACCGATCCGGCCTCGACCAGGCCGCCGATGCGGAACGTGCGATCCAGCGGTGCTTCCTTGGCCGCCACCTGGCTGGGCGAGTAGAAGAACACCAGGTTGCTCTGGAAGGCGTTGAGCACCAGGGCGACGGCCACGCCCAGGCCGGCGACGACACCCAGTGCCAGGGCGATGCGCTTGTGACGCGGTTTCATGTGTGGTCCTCCTGGCCTTGCTGCACGGCGCGCAGCGCGGCACGGTAACGGAAGCGGGCCAGCACCGGCTCGGCCAGCATGCAGGCCAGCGTCAGGGCGTACGAGCCCCAGACGAACAGGCCGTAGCCGCCCATGTGGAAGAAGGCCTCGGGGCTGCCCCAGTTCATGACGTGGTTCCTTGGTGTTGCCGTGCCAGGGCCTGCACCCAGTCGGCGTCGCGTTCGCGTTCCAGCACGATGGCACGGCTGCGCATGAAGACGACCGCGAAAGCGTAGGCCCAGAACGCGAAGGTCATCAATAACATGGCGGTGAGCATGGTCGTGGCCATCTTCGGCGCCGCCGTCATGCTGATGGTGGCGCCCTGGTGCAGCGTGTTCCACCACTTCACGCTGAAGTAGATGATGGGCACGTTGACCGAGCCCACCAGCGCCAGCAGCGCGCCGGCCTGGTCGGCCCGGCGGGTGTCGTCGATGGCCGCCACCAGCGCCATGTAGCCCAGGTACAGGAACAGCAGGATCAGCTCCGACGTGAGCCGCGCGTCCCACACCCACCACGTGCCCCAGGTGGGCTGGCCCCACAGCGCGCCGGTCCACAGCGCCAGCACCGTGAACATCGCGCCGGTGGGCGCGATGGCGCGCGCCACCATCGACGCCAGGCGCGCCTTGAAGGCCCAGCCGATCACGGCCCAGAAGGCCATCACCAGGTACAGCAGCATCGACATCCAGGCCGCCGGCACGTGGATGAAGATGATGCGGTAGGCCTCGCCCTGGGTGGCGTCGGTGGGGGCGACGAAGAAGCCGATGTACAGGCCGGCCGCCGACAGCAGCAGCGTGGCCGCCCACAGCCAGGGCAGCAGTGCGCCGGTGAGCGCATGGAAGCGCACCGGCGCGGCGAAGGTGAACAGGCGCAGACTCATCGCGGCACTACTCCGTGGCGATGCGCAGCGCCGCTGCCGTGGCCGGCGGCGCGCCGAGCACGCTGAAGATCAGCAAGGCTCCCAGCAGCGACAGGTGCCCGCCCGCCGGCTGCCCGGCGTCGACCGCCGACACCGCGCCGGTGCCGAAGATCAGTGCCGGGATGCACAGCGGCAGGATCAGCAGGATCAGCAGCACGCCGCCGCTGCGCAGGCCGAGCGTCAGCCCCGCACCCAGCCCGCCGAGCAGGCTCAGGATGGGCGTGCCCAGCAGCAGCGTCAGCGACAGCATCGCCAGCGCATCGGCCGGCAGGCCGAACAGCAGCCCCAGCAGCGGCGTCACCGCCACCAGCGGCAGGCCGGTCACCAGCCAGTGCGCCAGCGCCTTGGCCAGCGCCAGGCTCCAGGCCGGCTCGGGTGACAGCAGCAGCTGCTCCAGCGTGCCGTCGGCATGGTCGGCCGCATACATGCCCCCCAGCGACAGCATCGCCGCGAACAGCGCGCACACCCAGAGCACCCCCGGCGCGATGCGCGCCAGCGTGGCCGCTTCCGGCCCGACGCCGATCGGGAACAGGCTCGCCGCCACCACGAAGAAGGCCACCGGCAGCAGCGCGTCGATGCGGCGCCGCCAGGCCAGCCGCAGGTCGCGCTGCACCAGCGCCAGGAACACGGAGGTCATGCGCGCGCAAGCTGGTCGAGTTGCAGCACGGTGGGCAGGGGGTCATCGAGGGTCAGGTCGAGGTGGCTGGTCAGCACCACGCCGCCGCCGGCGCGGGCGTGGTCCTGCAAGGCCTGGTTCAGCGTGGACACGGCGTCGCTGTCGAGCGCGTCGAAGGGTTCGTCGAGGATCCACACCCGGGCTGCGGTCTGCAGGAACAGGCGCGACAAGGCCACGCGCCGGCGCTGGCCCTGCGACAGCGTGCGCACCGGGGCGTGGCGGCGGTCGTGCAGGCCGGCGCGGCGCAGCGCCGCGCCGCAGGTGGCGGCGTCGGCGGCGCCGCCGTGCAGCAGCGCCAGGAACTGCAGCGACTCCAGCACGCTCAGGTCGTCCTTCAGCGCGTTGCTGTGCGCCAGGTAGGCCGGGCGACCCCCCTGGCGCACCGTGCCCGCGTCGGGCGAGGACAGGCCGGCCAGGATGCGCAGCAGGCTGGTCTTGCCGCAGCCGTTGCGGCCGCGCAGCCACAGCACCTGCCCGGGCAGCAGGGCGAAGTCCAGGCCGCGGAACAACAGGCGTTCGCCGCGGCGGCAGGCCAGCCCTTGCACGGTCAGCAAGGCGGTCGTGGCCACGGCAGGCGGCGCCACGTCGGTGGTGGATTCGGGAAACGGCACGACCGCAATGGTATTTCACCCGCGACTGATGCTGATCCGGCCCCGGGCACGCCCCCAGGCCGGGGCCGGGATCGTTGTAGCCTCGGGCGATGGACTGGACTCCCGACGACGTGCGCACCGCCTTGCTGGCGCGCCGCGAGATCGCCCTCGTCGACCTGCGCGAGGAACACCCGTTTGCCCAGGCGCACCCGCTGTGGGCCGTGCAGCTGTCGCCGCTGCGACTGGAAGCCGACGCGCCCTGGCGGCTGCCGCGGCGCGACGTCGATCTGGTGCTTTACGACGACGGCGAGGGCCTCGTCGACGCCGCTGCCGCCACCCTGGCGCGGATGGGCTACACCCGCGTGCACCGCCTGGCCGGCGGCCTGGACGGCTGGCGCCGCCGCGGCGGCGAGCTGTTCCGCGACGTCAACGTGCCCAGCAAGGCCTTTGGTGAACTGGTGGAGCACGAACGCGGCACGCCGTCGCTGCCGGCCGAGGCGGTGCAGGCGATGCTCGACCGCGGCGAGCGGGTCGCCGTGCTGGACGCGCGCCGCTTCGACGAATTCCGCACGATGAGCATCCCCGGCGGCACCAGCGTGCCCGGGGCCGAACTGCTGCTGCACGTGCGCGACCTGGCGCCCGACCCGGCCACGCCCGTCATCGTGAACTGCGCCGGCCGCACGCGCAGCCTCATCGGCGCGCAGTCGCTGGTCAATGCCGGCATTCCGAACCCGGTGCACGCGCTGCGCAACGGCACCATCGGCTGGCTGCTGGCCGGCTTCACGCTCGAGCACGGCCAGACGCGCCGCGCCGCGCCCGCCGGCCCGGCCAGCGCGCAGGCCACCGCCGCCGCGCGGCAGGCGGCGCAGGCGCTCGCCGACCGCGCCGGCGCGCAGCGCATCGACGCGGAGCAACTGGCACGGTGGCAAGCCGACCCCACGCGCACGCTGTACTGCTGGGACGTGCGCCAGCCCGAGGCCTATGAGGCCGGCCACCTGCCTGCTTTCGGCCATGCGCCGGGCGGGCAGCTGGTGCAGGAGACCGACGTGTTCGCCGCCGTGCGGGGCGCGCGCATCGTGCTGGCCGATGGCGGTGGTGACGACGCCGGCGTGCGTGCGCCGATGACCGCCCACTGGCTGGCGCAGATGGGCTGGGACGTGGCCTGGCTGGACGGCGTGCCTGCCGCGGCCCACACCGCCACCGGCCCCTGGCGCCCGCACGGCCAGGCCGTGCTGCCGACGCCGCACGCGCAGCGCTACCGCCGCCCCTACGAAGGCACCGACGCCCCGCGCGCGGCGATGCAGGCCTACCTGGACTGGGAGTTCGGCCTCGTCGCGCAGCTGGCGCGCGACGGCACGCACGGCTTCCGCGTGCTGCAGGGCTGCGCACAATCGGCCCCATGGACGACACCGACCGCCGCCTGATCGCGCTGCTGCGCGCCGACGCCCGCACCCCGGTGGCCGTGCTGGCGGCCCGGCTGGGTGTCTCGCGTGGCACCGTCAGCAACCGGCTGCGGCGGCTGGAGGACAGCCACGTCATCACCGGCTACAGCGTGCAACTGCGGCCCGAGGCCGAGCCCGAACGCATCCGTGCCTGGATGGGCGTGCGCGTGGAAGGCAACCAGACGCGGGCCGTGATCGCCAGCCTGATGGGCGAGCCCGGCGTGGCGGCGCTGCACGACACCAACGGCCGCTGGGACCTGCTGGCCGAGCTGCACGCGGGCTCGAACTCCGAGCTGTCGGCGGTGCTGGAACGGGTGCGGCTGATCCAGGGCATCGCCGCCACCGAGACCAGCATCCTGCTGGCGACCTACCGCTGAAGGCCGGGCGCGGCGGCCGCCTCAGGCTGCTGCCGCCAGCCGCGGAGCGGCTTGCCGCAGCAGCCCGAACAGGTCCTTCGGGTCGGGCGTGGCCGGCACCAGGTCGATCCACCGGCCCACGCCCTGGGCCACCGCTGCGTCGTGCAGCCAGGCCAGCGCCGCCAGGTCCTCGAGCGCGAAGCCGACCGAGTCGAACACCGTGATCGCGTCGTCGCCGCGGCGGCCCGGCGCCTGGCCGGCCAGCACGCGCCAGAACTCGGTGACGGGAAAGTCCGCCGGCAGCTGCTGGATGTCGCCTTCGATGCGGGTCTGCGGTTCGTATTCGACGAAGACCTGCGCCGCGCGCAGCACGTCGGCGTGCAGCTCGGTCTTGCCCGGGCAGTCGCCGCCGACCGCGTTCAGGTGCATGCCCGGCGCCAGCATGTCGGGCGTGACGATGGTGGCGCGGCGCTTGTCGGCCGTGACCGAGGTGACGATGTCGGCGCCGCGCACGGCCTCGGCGGTGCTGGCGCAGACCTGCAGGCGCAGGCCGGCGCCGGCCAGGTTGCGCAGCAGCTTGTCCGTGGCCGCGCGGTCCACGTCGAACAGCCGCAGCGTGTGCACGCCCACCAGGTCGCGGAAGGCCAGCGCCTGGAACTCGCTCTGCGCGCCGTTGCCGACCAGCGCCATCACGCCACTGCCCGGCCGCGCCAGCGTGCGCGCGGCCAGCGCCGACATCGCGGCGGTGCGCATCGCGGTCGCCAGCGACAGCTCGCACAGCAGCCGCGGCAGGCCGGTGGCCACGTCGGCCAGCACGCCGAAGGCCATCACCGTGGCCAGGCCCTGGCGTGTGTTGCCGGGGTGGCCGTTGACGTACTTGAACGCGAAGTCGGCGGCGTCGGCGATCGGCATCAGCTCGATCACGCCGGCGGGCGAGTGCGCGGCCACGCGGGCCGTCTTGTCGAAGTCGGGCCAGCGCAGGAAGGCGGCCTCGATGCGTGCGGCGATGCCGGCGATGGCGGCCGGCAGGCCTTGCCGCTGGACGAGGCGCACGACGTCGTCGGCGCCGAGGAAGCGTGTGCTGGTCGGGGTGCGGGTGGGGTGGAACGTCGTCATGGCGGAGACCGGGGCGCAAACAGTGATGGCGCCAGTCTCCCGGGGATGCACGTCAAGCGGAAGCGCAAGACCTGCTGCGCTGTGCTGCACTTGCTGCGCAAACTGCCAGCGTTCGTTGGCAGTTTGCGCAATGTCGGATTCAGCGGCCCGGCACGTCCACGTCCACCCCATGCCCCAGCCGCGCGCTGCGCGCCAGCGCTTCCAGCGTCGCCGCGATGTCCAGGCTGGCCGCGGCGGCGCGGTCGATGGCTGCCGTGTCGCCGGCCGCCACCACCCGTGCGAAGGCCTCGGCGGCAAAGCGGAAACCGCTGCCGGTGGCGCTGTGCACGGTCTCGAAGGGCAGGTTGTTGGCGGTGCCGCGGCGCAGCCGCATCTGGCTCGGCTGCCAGCCCCAGGGATGGGCGGCGCCGGGCTCGGCGGTGTGGTTCAGGTATTCGGTCTCGATGACGCCGGCGGTGCCGACGATGCTGGCGTGGCGGTGCGTGGCCACGTCCATCGCACACGACAGCTGTGCGCGGCGCCCGTCGGCGTAGAGCAGCGTGCCCGACAGGCTGATGTCGACGCCGCTGTCGGCGTAGCTGGCCTCGGCCTGCACGCGCTGCGGCGCCGCGCCCATCACGAGGCGGATCAGGCTCAGCGGGTAGCTGCCGGCGTCGAGCAGCGCGCCGCCACCCAGCGCCGGGTCCATGCGGATGTTGCCGGCGGGCTGGCGCAGCGTGAAGCCGAAGCTGGCCTGCACCGAACGCACGCTGCCGATGGCGCCTGCCTGCAGCAACTGCACCAGTGCGCCGGTCTGCGGCTGGAACCAATAGGGGTAGGCCTCCAGCAGCAGCACGCCGTGGCGGCGTGCGGCGTCGAACATCGCCTGCGCCTCGGCCAGGTGCACTGCCAGCGGTTTCTCGCACAGCACGTGCTTGCCGGCGGCGGCGGCGCGCTGCGCCCAGGGCGCGTGCAGGCTGTTGGGCAGCGGCAGGTAGATGGCGTCGACGCCGGCGTCGTCCAGCAGCGCCTCGTAGCTGCCGTGCGCACGGGCGATGCCGAACTCGGCAGCGAAGGTGGCGGCCTTGGTGGTGTCGCGGCTGGCCACCGCCACCACCTGCACCGCAGGGCTGGCGCGCACGTCGCGCACGAAGAAGCGGGCGATGTTGGCGCAGCCGAGAACACCGATGCGCAGGGGAGGGTGGGTGGGATGCATCGCGGCATTGTGGCGCGCCACTGCTGGTAGAACCCGGGCTGCAGCGGCGCCCCTTCGCGCCGCCAGGAGCTCCCCCCGTGACCAGCCCTCCGCCCGTCGGCCTCGCCCGCGGCCTCACGCAGTACGGCGACGCCGACTTCTCCCTCTACCTGCGCCGCACGTTCGCGAAGCAGGCGGGCTGGTCGACCGAGATGCTGCAGCGGCCGGTGGTCGGCATCGCGCAGTCGGCCAGCGGCTTCAATCCCTGCCACCGCAACAGCCCGGAACTGGTCGAGGCCATCAAGCGCGGCGTCATCGCCGCCGGCGGGCTGCCGCTGGACTTTCCCACGATCTCGCTGGGCGAGTCGTTCCTGTCGCCGACCTCGATGAAGTACCGCAACCTGATGTCGATCGACATCGAGGAGATGGTGCGCGCGCAGCCGATGGACGCCGTGGTGCTGCTGGGCGGCTGCGACAAGAGCGTGCCGGCGCAGCTGATGGGCGCGGCATCGGCCGACGTGCCGGCGGTGCAGCTGGTGGTGGGCCCGATGCTGCCGATGCCCTACCAGGGCGAGCGCCTGGGCGCGTGCACCGACTGCCGGCGCTTCTGGGGCCGCTACCGCGCCGGGCAGATCAGCGCTGCCGGCATCGAGCAGGTGGAAGGCCAGCTCGCGGTGACGGCCGGCACCTGCGGCGTGATGGGCACGGCCAGCACGATGGCGGCCATCGCCGAGACGCTGGGCATGTCGCTGCCTGGCACGGCGGCCATCCCGGCCGTGCACGCCGACCGGCTGCGCGCTGCCGAAGCCAGCGGCCGGCAGGCGGTGGCCCTGGCGCTGCAGCCGATCCGGCCCAGCCAGATCATCACGCCCGCCTCGGTGGACAACGCGCTGCGTGTGCTGCTGGCCATCGGCGGCTCGACCAATGCGCTGATCCACCTGACGGCCATCGCCGGGCGGCGCGGCATCCCGGTGTCGCTGCAGCGGCTGAATGCGCTGTCGGACAGCACGCCGGTGCTGGTGGACCTGAAACCCACCGGCCAGCACTACATGTCGGACCTCTTCGCCGCCGGCGGCATGGGCGCGGTGCTGCGCGAGCTGGCGCCGCTGCTGCACCTGGACTGCATGACCGTGACCGGCGAGACGCTGGGCCAGCGCCTGGCCGCCGCAGAGGACGGGGCAGGGAAGGCTCCCTGGGTCGACCGCGCCGTGGTGCGGGCGCTGGACGCGCCGGTCACGCCGCAGGGCGGGCTGGTGGCGCTGTTCGGCACGCTGGCGCCGAACGGCGCGATCCTGAAACGTTCGGCCGCCGACCCGGCACTGTTCGAACGCAGCGGCCGCGCGGTGGTGTTCACGTCGCTGGCCGACCTGGCCGCGCGCATCGACAGCCCCGAGCTCGACGTCACGCCCGACGACTTCCTGGTGCTGCAGAACGCCGGCCCCACCAGCGACGCCGCGATGCCCGAGGCCGGCTACCTGCCGATCCCGGCGAAGCTGGCGCAGGCCGGCGTGAAGGACATGGTGCGCATCAGCGACGCACGCATGAGCGGCACCGCCTACGGCACCGTGGTGCTGCACGTCTCGCCCGAGGCGGCCGCCGGCGGGCCGCTGGGCCTGGTGCGGCACGGCGACCGCATCCGGCTGTCGGTGCAGCAGCGCCGCCTGGACCTGCTGGTGGACGACGCCGAACTGGCCGCCCGCCGCGCCGCGCTGCCGCCGCCGCCGGCCGTGCCGCCGCGCGGCTACCAGCGGCTGTACCAGACCCAGACCCTGCAGGCCGAACACGGCTGCGACTTCGACTTCCTGCGCGCCGTGCCGCTGCAGCCCGGCACGCCTTGACGACCCCCGACCCCATGACCACCACCACCACCACGCTGCTGGACCCCGCCGTCGTCGCCACGCTGCAGGGCGTGAGCACGGCCACCATCACCACCGTGCTGCTGAAGCAGGGGCTGCGGCGCGTCTGGATGCGTGGTCCGAAGCCGCAGCGCCCCGAACAGCCGCGCACCGTGGGCCGCGCGTTCACGCTGCGCTTCGTGCCTGCGCGTGAAGACCTGGCGACGCCGGCCTCGTGGGCCTCGCCGCGCTCCACGCGCGCGGCCGTCGAGGCCATGCCGGCCGGCTGCGTGGCGGTCATCGACGCGATGGGCGTCACCGATGCCGGTGTCTTCGGCGACATCCTGTGTGCGCGCATGGCGCAGCGCGGCGTGGCGGCACTGGTCACCGACGGCGTGGTGCGCGACCTCGCCGGCGTGCTGGGCACGGGCCTGCCGGTGTGGAGCCAGGGCACGGCGGCGCCGGCCTCGGTGGCCGGGCTGACCTTCGTGAACTGGCAGGAACCGGTGGGCTGCGGCGGCGTGGCCGTGTTCCCGAACGACATCGTGGTGGCCGACGGCGACGGCGTGGTGCTGATCCCCGAGGCGCTGCTGCCTGCGGTGCTGGAACACGGCCCCGAGCAGGAACGGCAGGAAGCCTGGATCATGGAGCAGGTGCAGCGCGGCGCGACGTTGCCCGGCCTGTACCCGATGGACGCGGCGACGCTGGCGCGCTACCGCGCGGAACACGGCGGCTGAGGCACGGCGCGGCCGCCTCAGGCGCTGCGCCGGCTGCGCGGTGGCAGCATCGGCCTGGCGACGGCGGGGGCAGGCCGGGTGCGCGCAGGTTTCGCGATGTCGGCCAGCGTCGCGCCGTCGAGCGCCGCGAACCAGGCGCGCAGCGCCTCGTCGAACACGCGCTTCAGACGGCACTGCGGCGTCAGCGTGCAGGCGTTGGTGCTGCCGTCGAAGCATTCGACGAGTCGGAAGTCGGTCTCGCAGGCGCGCACCACGTCGCCGATGCGGATGCTCGCGGCGTCGCGCAGCAGCCGCAGGCCGCCGCCGCGGCCGCGCGTGGTGGCGACCAGGCCCTGGTGCGCCAGGTCGTTGACGATCTTCATCAGGTGGTTCTTCGACACCTGGTAGGTCTCGGCCAGCGTGCCGATCGTCACCCGTTGGCCGGGGTGGGCGGCGCAGTGCATCAGCACGCGCAGGGTGTAGTCGGTGTACTCGGACAGGCGCATCGCACGGGCACATCGGCGGCTTCGAAGATGCATGCAGTGTATTGCTTTGGGCCGTGCCCGCGCATAAGATGCACACACGATGCAACTTATCAAGCCACGCTCCGAGCTGTCTTCCGCCGCGCCCGCCGGCTGGCCGCTGCTGCGCCTGGGCTTCCGCCCGTTCTACCTGGGTGCCGCGCTGTTCGCGGTGCTGGCGGTGCCGGCCTGGGTGGCCGTGCTGCTGGGGTGGCTGCCGTGGCGCGCGCCGGTGGCGCCGCTGCCGTGGCACGCGCACGAGATGCTCTACGGCTTCGCCGTCGCGGTGATCACGGGCTTCCTGCTCACCGCCGGCAAGGCCTGGACCGGGCTGGCCACGCCGCGCGGCGCGTGGCTGGGGCTGCTCGCGGGGCTGTGGCTGGCGGCGCGGCTGGCCGCGCTGGTGGCGCCGTATGCCGTGTACGCCGTGCTCGACCTGCTGCTGCTGCCGCTCGTGGCCGCCGTGCTGGTGGACCGCCTGCTGCGTGCCGGCAACCGCCGCAACCTGCCGCTGGTGGCGCTGCTGCTGTTGCTGACGGCCGCCAACGCGGTGTTCCATGCCGCCATGCTGGGCTGGCTGGCGCTGGACCCGCTGCGCCCGCTGCACGGCGGGCTGGCGCTGGTGGTGATGATCGAGTGCGTGATCGCCGGTCGCATCGTGCCGGCGTTCACGATGAGCGCCACGCCGGGCCTGCAGCTGCACCCGCGGCCGGGGCTCGAACGTGCCGTGCTCGCCACCACGGCACTGGGGCTGGCGCTGTGGGTGCTGGCGCCGCCGGGGCTGCCCACGGCGCTGGTGCTGGGCGCGGCCGCCGCGCTGCACCTGGCGCGCCAGTGGCACTGGCAGCCGTGGCGCACGCGCACCCGGCCGCTGCTGTGGATCCTGCACGCCGCCTACGCCTGGCTGCCGCTCGGCCTGGTGCTGCTGGCACTGGCGATGGCCGGCGTGGTGGCGGTGTCCGCCGGCCTGCACGCGCTGGCCGTGGGCGCCACCGGCGGGCTGATCCTCGGCATGGTCACGCGCACGGCCCGCGGCCACACGGGGCGCCCGCTGCAGGCCACGCGGGCCGAGACGGTGGCCTACGGCCTGGTGCTGCTGGCGGCCGCGCTGCGCGTGCTGCTGCCGCTGGCCGCGCCGCAGTGGCTGGCGGCGGCGCTGGTGGCGGCGGCGCTGGCCTGGAGCGCCGCCTTCGCGATCTACCTGGTGGTCTACACGCCCTGGCTGCTGGCACCCCGCGCCGACGGCCGTGACGGCTGACCGCCGCCGCCGCGGCGCCGCCAGCCGGGCAAGGCCGAGACACGCGGCCGCCACGCCCCCGGGTTGCGGGCCCCGTGCCCGGGTGCTGCGTCCGCGCGGCGTGCCGCGGCTGGCGTATCGTCCCGCCCTTTGCAGCAGACAAGGCGGACGATGACGGTGATTCGGGGGGTGGGCGTGGTGGGGGCCGGCATCATGGGCCGGCGCATGATGGCGGCGCTGCAGCAGCACCCCGGCTTCGAGGTCGCGGCCCTGTGGGATCCGCACACCGCCGCGGCGCAGTCGGCCCTGCCCGACGGTGCCCGCCTTGCCGCCGGCCTGCAGGCGCTGGCGCAGGACCCCGCGGTGCAGCTCGTCTACGTGGCCTCGCCACCGGCCGCCCACCTCGAAGGCGTGCTCGCCGCGGTGGCCGCGCGCAAGGCGGTGCTGTGCGAGAAGCCGCTGGCCCACACCGTGGCCCAGGCGCAGGCCCTGCGCGATGCGGTGGCGGCCGCTGCCCTGCCGTGCGCGGTGAACTTTCCGTTCGCGCGCAGCCCGGCAGCGCTGCGGCTCGTGGACCTGCTGCGCAGCGGCGCGCTGGGCGCGGTGCAGCAGGCCACGGTGCGCCTGCGCTTCGCGCAGTGGCCGCGCCCGTGGCAGGCCGGAGCCGCCGACTGGCTGGCAGGCCCGGCGCAGGGCGGCTTCACCCGCGAGGTGCTGTCGCACTTCGTCTTCCTGGCGCAGCGCCTGTTCGGTCCGGCCGAGGTGGCCGGCGTGGTGCTGGAACGCGCCCCCGGCGGCAGCGAGACGCGGCTGCAGGCGCGGCTGGTGCATGCGGCCGTGACGCTGCACGTGGACGCCGCGGTGGCCGGCACGGTGGCCGACGACAACCGCTTCGAGATCGTCGGCAGCCGTGACCGCGCGGCCCTGGTGAACTGGGCCAGCCTGGAACATGGCGGCAGCACCACGCCGCGCGTGGACAGCAGCGGCGCCACGCTCGACGCGCTCGCGGCGCTGCTCGATGGCGACCCCGCGCACGGCCTGGCCACGGCCGACGAGGCGCTGGCCGTGGTGCGCATCGTCGAGGCGATGGTCGGCGCCTGAGACGCTGCGAACGAACCCGCCTCGTCCGGACCGGATCCTCAGGGGCCGGCGGGCGGCGTGTCCAGGCAGCGTGCGCGCAGGTCGGCCAGCGCCGCCGTGCTGAGCCCGATGCGCTCGCGCAGGTAGGTGTCGATGCCGCCGTGCGCCGTCTCCACGCGCCGCAGCGCGGCGTCGAGGAAGCTCGGCTGCACGCCCCACAGCACGGCCATCACCGGGTCGGGCGGCGCGTCGCCGCGGTGGTGCGGGCTGCGGTACAGCTCGTTGGTGAGCAGGTAGTCCTGCAGCACCAGGTCGCGCGGCACGCCCAGGGCCAGCAGGATCAGCGCCGCCGCGACGCCGGTGCGGTCCTTGCCGGCCGTGCAATGGAACAGCAGCGGCGCGTCGTCGTCCAGCAGGTGCTGGAAGACCTCGGCAAAGCGCGGGGCGTGGGCGTCGACGAGTTCGCGGTACAGGTCCTCCATCAGCCCGGTCACCAGGGCCGGCGTGACGGCGCGGCCGGCGCTGCCGGCCTCGTGCATGCGCTGCACCACCGAAGGCTCGATGGCCAGCGAGTGCTGCGCCAGCGAGGGCAGCGCGTACGGCATCGCGGCCCGTTCCTGCACGCCGCGGAAGTCCAGCGCCCGCGCCACGCCCAGTGCGGCGATGGCGGCCTTGTCGGCCTCGGTCAGGTGCCCGAGGTGGTCGGAGCGGAAGATGCGGCGCCAGCGCACGGGCCGGCCGGCGTCGCCCGGGTAGCCGCCCAGGTCGCGGAAGTTGGTGGCGCCTTGCAGGGGGAAGACGCGCAGCGGGTGTCGGAGCATGCCGCCATTGTGGCTGCGCCGGCAGGGCGTGCGACCCGCGCGCTCAGTGGCCCTCGGGGCGCGGTGGCGGCTGCATCACCTGCAGCACGTCGCGCGCCATCACCTCGGCCAGCGCGTCGCGCTGGTGCACGGCCTTGTGCGCGCCTTCCTGCAGCAGCAGCGCGGCCTCCTCGGCATTGGCCGCGCGCACGATCACCGGGATGCCGGGGTTCAGCGCGCGGGCGGTCTCGATCATCGGCCGCACGTCGGTGCTGTCGGACGCCGCCACCACCAGCAGGCCGGCATCGGCGATGTGCGCCTGCACCAGCGCTGCCGGGTCGGCCGCGTCGCCCGAGACCGCGTGCAGGCCGGCGGCACGCAGCGCTTCCACGCGCTCGCGGCTCTGCTCGACCACCACGAACGGGATGTCGCGTTCGGCCAGTGCCGCGGCGATGCGCCGGCCCACCGCGCCGTAGCCCACCAGCACCACCTGGCGCGCCAGGAAGCGGCGGTCGGTGCTCTGCGGCAGCTCGGCCAGCGGGTCGTCGCGTGCCTCCAGCCGCCGCGCCAGCGCCGAGCGGGCCAGGATCCAGCGCCGTGCCGGTTCCACCAGCGAGAACAGCAGCGGGTTCAGCGCGATCGACAGCAGCGCGCCGGCGACGATCAGGCTCTTGGCTTCCGGCGGCAGCACACCCAGCGAGCCGCCGAGCGCCACCAGGATGAACGAGAACTCGCCGACCTGCGCCAGGCTCACCGACACCGTGAGCGCCGTGTTGAGCGGGTAGCGCATCGCCAGCACGAGTGCCGCCGCGGCGAGCGACTTGCCCACCATGATGACGGCCGTGACCGCCAGCACCTGCAGCGGGCGGTCGACCAGCACGCGCGGGTCGAACAGCATGCCCACCGAGACGAAGAAGAGCACCGCGAAGGCGTCGCGGAAGGGCAGCGACTGCTCGGCCGCGCGGTGGCTGAACTCCGACTCGCGCAGCACCAGCCCGGCGAAGAAGGCACCCAGCGCCACCGAGACGCCGAACAGCGCCGACGCGCCGTAGGCGATGCCCACGGCCACCGCGATGATGCACAGCGTGAACAGCTCGCGCGAGCCGGTCTTCGAGATCTGCCACAGCAGCCACGGCAGCACGCGCCGCCCGCCCAGCAGCATCAGCGCCACGAAGGCGCCCACCGCCAGCAGCGTGCGCCCGAGCGCCAGCCACAGGTCCTGCGCGCTGCCGCCGGTGCCGTTGCCCGCGCCGAGCTCCACCAGCGCCGGCAGCAGCACCAGCACCAGCACCATCGCCAGGTCTTCGACGATCAGCCAGCCCACCGCGATGCGGCCGTTCTGCGAGTCGAGCACGCCGCGGCTCTCCAGCGCGCGCAGCAGCACCACGGTGCTGGCCACCGACAGCGAGATGCCGAACACCAGCGCGCCGCTGGCCGACCAGCCCCACCACGTCGCCAGGCCCGCGCCCATCGCGGTGGCCACGGCGATCTGCACCACCGCACCCGGCACCGCGATCTTGCGCACACCCATCAGGTCCTGCACCGAGAAGTGCAGGCCGACGCCGAACATCAGCAGCATCACGCCGATCTCGGCCAGCTGTGCCGCCAGGTCGAGGTCGGCGACGAAGCCGGGCGTGTGCGGCCCCAGCAGCACGCCGGCCAGCAGGTAGCCCACCAGCGCCGGCAGGCCCAGGCGGGCCGCGGCGAAGCCCAGCGCCAGCGACAGGCCCAGCGCGGCGGCCAGGGTGACGATGAGCGGCATGTGGGCGTGCATGGCGTGCTGCGGCGGGCGGTGACGTCGGGCAAGGAACAGGGCTGCGGATCGGTCGAGAATAAGCGAGCCACCAGGAGCATCGCTTGCACGATCCGGTTTCCGACCGTCACCCTGCCGACGCTGCCCTGGCGACGCCCTGGCACGCGCTGGAGCCGGCGCAGGTGCTGCAGCAGCTGGATGCCGATGCGACGCTGGGCCTGTCGGCCGCGGTGGTGGCACTGCGCCGGGCGCGCCACGGCGACAACGCGCTGCCCGAGGCCCCGCCGCGGCCGCTGTGGCGCACCTTCGCGCGCCAGTTCGTGAGCCCGCTGATCGCGATCCTGTTCGTCGCGGCCGTGCTGGCGGTGGCTCTGGGCCACCTCGGCGATGCCGGCGTCATCCTGGTCGTGGTGCTGGTCAACGCCGTCATCGGCACCTTCCAGGAAGGCCGGGCCGAGCGCTCGATGGCGGCGCTGCGGCGCCTGTCGGCGCTGCAGGTGCGCGTGCTGCGCGACGGCGGCGAGCAGGTGGTGGCGGCGCGCATGCTGGTGCCGGGAGACACCGTGCTGCTGGCCGCGGGCGACGCCGTGGCCGCCGACGCGCGGCTGGTCGAGGCGGCGCAGCTGCAGCTGGCCGAGGCGGCGCTGACGGGCGAGTCGGTGCCGGTGTCCAAGTCCGTGGCGGCGGTGCCCGAGTCCGCCGGCCTGGCCGACCGCCATGGCATGGTCTATTCGGGCACCCACGTCACGGCCGGCCGGGCGCGCGCGGTCGTCGTGGCCACCGGCGCGCGCACCGAGGTCGGCCGCATCGCCGGGCTCACCGAGGGTGCCGAGGAGCCGAAGACGCCGCTGGAGCGCCGCCTGGCGCAGTTCGGCCGCGCGCTGGTGGCCGCGGCCGTGGGATTGTTCGTGCTGGTGGTGCTGCTGGGCCTGTGGCGGCAGCTGCCGCTGGCCGACGTGCTGATGGTGGCCATCAGCCAGATGGTGTCGATGGTGCCCGAGGGCCTGCCGGTGGCGATGACGATCGCGCTGGCGGTCGGCATGCAGCGCATGGCGCAGCGCGGCGCCATCATCCGCCGGCTGTCGGCCGTGGAGACGCTGGGCTCGACCACCGTGATCTGCAGCGACAAGACCGGCACGCTGACGAAGAACGAGATGACGGTGGTGCGGTTGTGGCTGCCCGGCGCCGGCGACGCTGCGGCCCTGGCGCGCGAGGTCGCCGTCGGCGGCATCGGCTACGCGCCGGGCGGCGCGCTGCGCGAGGGCGAAATGCCGCTCGCGGCCGCCGCCGACCCCGCGCTGCTGGCCCTGCTGCAGGCCGCCGCGCTGTGCAACGACGCCCAGCTGCTGCCGCCCGACGGCGAGCGCACGGCCTGGACCGTGCTCGGCGACCCCACCGAGGGCGCGCTGCTGGTGCTGGCGCGCAAGGCCGGGCTCGACCTCGAGGCGCTGCGCCGCGCTGCGCCGCGCGGCGCCGAGCTGCCGTTCGATTCCGACAGCAAGCTGATGGCCACGCGCCACGCGATGGACGGGGCGCCGCGCCGTGTCTTCGTGAAGGGCGCGCCCGAGTCCGTGCTGCGCCTGTGCGGCGGCGAGGCGCCGGCCGTGGTGCAGGGCGCGCGCGCTGCGGCCGAGGCGATGGCCGCGCAGGCGCTGCGCGTGCTGGCGGTGGCCGAGGTGCCCGACGACCCGCTCGCGCCCGAGGCCGGCTTCGACGCGCTGACCGGCCGTGCGCGGCTGCTGGGCCTGGTGGCGCAGATCGACCCGCCGCGCGACGCCGTGCGGCAGGCGGTGGCGGCCTGCCGCGGCGCCGGCATCCGCACCGTGATGGTCACCGGCGACCACAAGCTCACCGGACTGGCGATCGCACGCGCGCTGGGCATCGCGCGCGACGGCGATGCCGCGGTCGACGGCGCCGAGCTCGAACGCCTGGGCGAGGCCGACCTGCGCGCGGCGCTGCCGCGCATCGCCGTCTTCGCGCGTGTGCAGCCGGCGCAGAAGCTGCGCATCGTGCAGGCGCTGCAGGCGCGTGGCGAGGTCGTCGCAATGACGGGCGACGGCGTCAACGACGCCCCGGCGCTGGCGCGTGCCGACGTCGGCGTGGCGATGGGCATCACCGGCACCGAGGTCGCCAAGAGCGCCGCCAAGATCGTGCTCACCGACGACAACTTCTCCACGCTGGTGGCCGCGGTGGAGCAGGGCCGCGTGGTCTACGGCAACCTGAAGAAGGTGATCCTGTACCTGTTCGCCACCAGCATCGACGAGGTGGCGGTGCTGCTGCTGGCACTGCTGGGCGGCTATCCGCTGCCGCTGGCGGCGGTGCAGATCCTGTGGATCAACATCGTCACCGAGGGCACGCTGACCGTGAACCTGGTGATGGACCCGGCCGACGGCGACGAGATGCGCCGCGCGCCGGTGCCGCGCGACGACCGCCTGCTCGACCGCGCGCTGCTGCAGCGCGTGGCGCTGATGGCCAGCAGCGCGGTGGCGGTGTGCTTCGGCTGGTTCGCCTGGCGCCATGCACAGGGCGTGCCGGAGGACCTGCTGCGCACCGAGGTCTTCACGCTGCTGGCCATGTGCCAGTGGTTCAACGTGATGAACTGCCAGTCGGCCAGCCGCTCGGCGCTGCGCCTGGGCCTGCTGCGCAACCGCTGGCTGCTGGGCGGTCTGGCCCTGTCGGTGGCGCTGCAGATGCTGGTGCTGTACGCACCGCCGATGAACGCGCTGTTCCACACGCAGCCGCTGGACGCCGGCACGCTGCTGCAGCTGCTGGCGCTGGCCGGCACCGTGCTGTGGGTCGAGGAAGCACGCAAGGGCTGGGTGCGGCGTTCCGCCCCGACAATGGCGGCCTG
The DNA here is from genome assembly GCF_049810355.1 of Rubrivivax soli. Taxonomy (GTDB): domain Bacteria; phylum Pseudomonadota; class Gammaproteobacteria; order Burkholderiales; family Burkholderiaceae_C; genus Rubrivivax. The sequence continues at coordinate 1,688,858 of NZ_CP187368.1, read as the reverse complement.
ACCCCGACGCCGCCGCCACGACGCTGCCCATGCCCATGCCCCCGCCCGCCGACGACCCCACCGCCAGCGCCGCCAGCCTGCGCGTGCCGCTGGTCTACCCCTTCGAGGCGCCGCCGCAGCGCGGGCAGTCGCTGCAGGTGCTGCCCGGCGTGTTCTGGGTGCGCATGCCGCTGCCTTATGCGCTGGACCACATCAACCTGTGGGTGCTGGACGACGGCGAGGGCTGGGCCATCGTCGACACCGGCACCCGCACCGACGAGGTGGCCGCGGTGTGGCGCGACCTCTTCTCGAAGGCGCCCGACAGCCGCAGCGTGTCGCGCGTGTTCGTCACCCACATGCACCCCGACCACGTCGGCATGGCCGGCTGGCTGACGCGGCGCTTCGGCGTGCGGCTGTGGATGTCGCGGCTGGAGTACATGAACTGCCGCGTCGTGCTCGCGGACACCGGCCGCGAGGCGCCGCCCGACGGCACCGCGTTCTACCGCCGCGCCGGCTGGGGCGACGCCGCGCTGGAGCGCTACCGCGTGCGCTTCGGCAGTTTCGGCAACCACGTGCACGCGCTGCCCGACAGCTACCGCCGGCTGCAGGACGGCGAGACGCTGCGCATCGGCGCGCACGACTGGCAGGTCGTCATGGGCAGCGGCCACTCGCCAGAGCACGCCTGCCTGTACTGCCCCGGGCTGAAGCTCTTCATCTCGGGCGACCAGGTGCTGCCGCGCATCTCGTCGAACGTCTCGGTCTACCCGCTGGAGCCCGACGCCGACCCGCTGGCCGACTGGCTGGCCTCGCTGCAGACCATCCGCGCGCGCGTGCCCGACGACGTGCTGGTGCTGCCGTCGCACAACGACGTCTTCCGCGGCCTGCACGCGCGGCTCGACGCGCTGGAACAAGGCCAGGCCAAGGCGCTCGAGCGGCTGCGGCGGCGGCTGACCGAGCCGCGCCGCGCCATCGACGTCTTCGGTGCGCTGTTCGCACGCGCCATCGGCGAAGGCGACGAACACCTGCTGGGCATGGCCACCGGCGAGAGCGTGGCCTGCCTGAACCACCTGTGGCACCGCGGCGAGGTGCTGCGCGAGGCCGACGCCGACGGCGTGTGGTGGTACCGGCTGGCTGGTCAGCCCAGCACGTAGTCGACCTGGTGGCGCGCGATGCGCAGGTCGCCCACGGCGTCGCGCGCGCGCAGGTGTTCCGGGTGCTGCGCATACGCGGCCAGCGCCGCGGCGTCGTCGAAGTCGGTCAGCAGCACCACGTCGCAGGCGTAGTCGACGCCGCTGGTGTCGCGGCCCACCTCCAGGTGGCGCAGGCCCGGGATGCGGCCGCGCAGGCCCTCGAAGGCCGCGCACACGGTGGCGATGTTGGCCGCGTGTTCGGCCGGCGTGTCGCCACGCACGCGCCACATCACGATGTGGCGGATCATGGCGCGGGCGGGAACCCGGCCCGCTGCGGCCACAGGTTCTGGAACGCATGCACCTCGCTGCGCGCGTACAGGCCCGCGCGCGTGAAGGGCTCGTCGGCCAGCCAGGCCAGCGCCTCGGCGCGGCTGCCGAAGTCGATCGCCAGCAGGCTGCCGAGCATGGTGCTGCCGTCGTCGGCCAGCAGCGGGCCGGCGAACGCGATGCGCCCGGCCACCTGCGCCAGGCAGGCCTTGTGCGCCGGCCGCATCCGCTCGCGCAGCGCGGTCTTGCCGGGGTGGTCGATCAGGTGGAAGACGTGGACCATCGCTGCCTCAGGCCCGCGCCAGGTAGGTCGACAGCGACGGGAACGCCACCAGCAGCACCAGCACCGCCACCATCGACAGCACGAACGGGAAGGTGCCGGCGAAGATGTCCTTGATGCTGATGCGCGGGTCGTTCAGCGCCGACTTCACGGTGTAGACCGAGACGCCGAAGGGCGGCGTCAGCAGGCCGATCTCGACCGCCACCACGGTGATGACGCCGAACCACACGATGTCCATGCCGAAGGCGCGCGCCACCGGCAGCACGATCGGCAGCATGATCAGCATGATCGACACCGAGTCGATGATGCAGCCCAGCGCGATGACGATCGCCACGTAGGCGGCCAGGAAGCCCCAGGGGCCCAGGCCCAGCGTCGTGATCATCTCGGTCACCGCCGCCGGCATGCCGGTCAGCGCCAGCATGCGGCTGTACAGCGAAGCCGCCAGGATCAGGAACAGCACCGAGACCGAGACGTAGCCGGTCTCGACCAGCACGTTCCACAGCTTCTTCCACGTGAGGCGGCGGCGCAGCAGCGCGATGGCGAACGAGCCCGCCGCACCCACGGCACCGGCCTCGGTGGGCGTGAACAGGCCACCGTACAGGCCGCCGAGCACCAGCACGATCAGCGCCGCGATCGGGATGATCTTCCTCGCGGCGCTGCCCGGCGTCTCGGTGGACGGCACGTCGATCAGGGCCGCCGCGTTGCCCACCTTGTGCGGCACCAGGTAGGCCATGCCGATGATCAGCACGGCGAATCCCAGCGCCAGCACGATGCCCGGGACCAGGCCGGCGATGAACATGCGGCCGATCGACTCTTCGGCGATGACGCCGTAGATGATCATCAGCAGGCTGGGCGGGATCAGCATGCCCAGCACCGACGAGCCCGCGACGACGCCGACGCTGAAGCGCGGCGTGTAGCCCATGCGCATCATCTCGGGCACCGCGACCTTGGTGAACACCGACGCCGAGGCGATGCTGATGCCGGTGATGGCCGCGAACACCGCGTTGCTGGCCACCGTGGCCAGGCCCAGGCCGCCGCGGATGCGGCGCAGCAGCCACTGGAAGACGTCGAAGGTGTCGCGCCCGACGCCGCTGACGCTGACGAACATGCCCATCAGCACGAACAGCGGCACCACGCCGAAGAGGTAGTCGCGGATGGCGTCGTTGGCCGCCGCGGCGACGAAGCGCGCCGCCACCGGCCCCGACTTGATCATCAGCACGCTGACGAACGACGTGACGATCAGCGCCACGCCGATGTGCATGCCGAAGTAGATGAAGGTCAGCAGCGCCAGGCAGGCGGCGATGCCGATCGAGAGGTCAGACATGCCGGGATTCCTTCAGGTCCTGCCAGGCCAGCAGCAGGTACTGCAGCGTGGCGAGTGCGGCTCCCAGCAGCACGACGAAGCGCATGGGCCAGATGGGGAACGTGAAGACGCCTTCGATGCCGATGAACTCGCTTTCGGTGTACGCGCGTGCCAGCAGCGGCCAGGTGGCCCAGGCGATCACGCCGCAGGCGAACACGCCGGCCAGCGAGAACAGCGCGCGCAGCACGCGGCCCGCGGCCGGGCGGCGCTGCAGGAAGGGGTCGAGGAAGAGGTCGGCGCGCGACATGCGGCCGTGCCGCAATGTCGCCGGCAACTGCAGGAAGACGATGATGATGATCGACGTGGCCACCAGTTCGGCCACGCCGTCGATCGGGTGGTTGAGCAGGTTGCGCAGCAGCACGTCGGCGCACATCAGCACCATCACGGCGCCGATGAGCAGCGAGCCGACGGCGTTCAACCCGTCGATCACCTTGCCCAGCGGCGAGCTGGGCACGCCGTCGCGGAACGGCGAGGTCGCGTCCAGGTCGGTGTTCGACTCGTAGCTCACAGCTCCTTGTCCCAGTCGCGTGCCGGCTTCACGCCGCGCTTGCGCAGCGCGTCCATGTAGGTCTTCACGATCTCCTTCGTCGGGCCCTTGCCGGCGTTGGTCTTCGCCCAGTCGGCGGCCAGGTTGGGCAACGAGCTGACCCACTTCTCGCGCTCGCCGGCGCTCAGGTTGGTCACGCGCACGGCGGGCGTCTGCCTGGCGCCGACCTCGACCATGGTCTTCAGCGCGCCCTCGTAGCGCTGCATCAGCGTCTGGCCCAGCGCCTTCGAGTATTCCTGGCCGACGTCGCGCACGATCTTCTGCACGTCGGCGGGCAGCTTGTCGTAGCTGTCCTTGTTCATCGCCATGCCGCCGATGTACAGCGCGCCGATGTTCACGGTGGTGATGTAGGGCGCGACCTCGTAGATCTTGTTCGGCAGGATGCCGGTGGCGATCGAGATCGTGCCTTCGCTGACGCCGCTCTGGATGTCGGTGTAGTAGCTCGGCAGCGCCCCGTCCACGGCCACCGCGCCCGAGTTGCGCAGCCACAGGCCGATGCTGCCGGGCGCGCTGATCTTGCGGCCCTTCAGGTCGGCGTAGGTGGCGATGGGCTGCTTCGTGAACAGGTGGTAGGTGTCGACGCCCGTGGCGCCCAGGAACACGGCGTTGTTGCGCTCCCACTCCTTCTTCAGCGCCGGCACGGTCTCGTGCATCTCGTTGACGACGTCGAGGATCACGCGGACGTCTTCGGTGGTGAAGGGCGTGACGGTGCCGAACTGGCTCAGCGGCATCTTCGCCGCCTCGAGGTTGTGGAAGACCCAGCCGATGTCGGTGACGCCCTGCTCGACCGAGCTCAGCGTGGCGTTCATCTTGTAGAGCTGGCCGCCGTAGGCCTCGCGCCACTCGATCTTGTAGCCCTTGTTCAGCGCCGCCACGCGCTTGTTGACCTCGGGCACGAACAGCGTGCTCATCAGCCCCACCCAGGGCAGCGTCGTGGGGTGGCTGGAAGCGATGGTGAGCTTGAAGGTCTGCTGTGCGGCAGCCGGCAGCCCGAAGGCCAGCGCGGCGGTCAGGGCCAGCAGGCGCAGCGGTGTTCTCTTGTTCATCGTGTTGTCTCCGGGTTGAGAACGAAGTCGAAATCGAGGGTGTAGAAGGGCACGGCGCTGTGGCTGCCGTCGGGGGCCGTGCCGGGCTCGTGGCGCACCCAGTCGGCGATCAGCGAGGCGCGCACGCCGAACACCGCGTCGGCATCCAGGTAGCGGCCGCCTTCGCGGAACACGTGCGTGATCAGGCGCTCGTAGCCCGGCGCGGTGATCATGAAGTGCAGGTGCGCGGGCCGCCACGGGTGGCGGCCCAGGTGGTCGAGCATGCGGCCCACCGGGCCGTCGTGCGGGATCGGGTAGGGCTCGGCCAGGATCGAGCGGAAGTGCAGCCGGCCCGCGGCGTCGGTGTGCAGCACGCCGCGCGCGCGGTGCGTGTCGTCGCCCGCGCGCTGCACGTCGTAGTAGCCGTCGGCGTCGGCCTGCCACACCTGCACCTCGGCGCCGGCCACCGGCGTGCCGTCGAGGCCGCGCACCTGCGCGTTGACGAAACACGGCTCGCCCTTGGCACCGTTGGCGACGTCGGCGCCCAGCGCGTAGTGCGGCGCGCCTTCGACGTGGAACGGGCCGAACACCGTGGCCTCGGTGCAGCCGGCGGGCTTCTTGTGGTTCAGCGCGGTCACCAGCGTCGACAGGCCCAGCGTGTCGGACAGCAGGATGAACTCCTGGCGCTTGTCGTCGGTGATGTGGCCGGCCTCGGTGAGGAAGCGGATGCCCGCGAACCACTCGGCCTCGCTCAGCTTCACCTCGCGGGCGAAGGCGTGCAGGTGCTGCACCAGGCTCGTCATCACCTCGCGCAGGCGCGCGTCGGACGCCGCCGCGTGGCGGGCGATGACGGCTTGCGTGATGGTGTCTTCGTCGATCTTGCGCATGGCAAACGGACCCGGGTTCTTCCCTGCAAGGGCAGCAGCTGCGCGAATCTAGACTTGCACGCACAGCGGCGGAAGGCGCGTCGGCACAAAGCTTTCTTCCGCTGAACGGAAAACTTCGGGTTAACACGGGTCGTTGGATCGCGCATGGACCGTTGGACCGAGATCGAGCTGTTCGTGCAGGTCGCCGAGCTCGGCAGCCTCTCGCGCGCGGCCGAGGCGCTGGGCTTGTCGAACGCCGCGGCGAGCCGGCATCTCGCTGCGCTGGAGGAGCGGCTCGCGGCGCGGCTGGTGCAGCGCAACACGCGCCGGTTGTTCCTCAGCGACGTGGGCGAAGCCTTCTACCGCCGCTGCAAGCCGCTGCTGGCCGAGATGCAGGAAGCCGAGAGCGCGGTCAACGAGGCCGTGCTCAAGCCGACCGGGCTGCTGCGCGTGCAGGCCTCGCTGTCGTTCTCGATGATCGTCATCGCGCCGCTGCTGCCCGAGTTCCATGCGCGCTACCCCGAGCTGCGCGTCGAGGTGGTGGTCTCCAACCGCTACCAGGACCTGCTGGAGAGCGGCATCGACGTCGCCATCCGCAACCGCGAGTTCGAGGTCGACTCGGCCATCACCGTGCGCCGGCTGGCGGGCACGCGGCGCGTGCCGGCGGCGTCGCCGCTGTATCTGCAGCGCCACGGCGAGCCGCGCACGCCCGAGGAGTTGCTGCAGCACCGGCTGCTGATCTACAACCTGGCCAACCAGCCCAGCCAGCTGCGCTTCACGCGCGACGGGCACGAGACGGTGGTGGCGGTGCAGGGCCTGCTGGAAAGCAACGACGGCCAGGTGCTGCGCGCCGCGGCGCTGAAGCACCTGGGCATCCTGGTGCAGCCGATGTACATCGTTCACGACGACATCGTCGCCGGCCGCCTGGTGCCGCTGCTGCCCGCGTGGGACCTGCCGCGGCTGACGATCAACATCGCCTACCCCACGCGCCGGCACCTGCCGGCCAAGGTGCGCTGCTTCGTCGACTTCGTCGCCGAGCACTTCGTGCGCATGGACTACGAGCGGAAGTGGACCTCTTGAGGACCTCCTGAGGACCTGTTGATCGCGCAGGAAAACTGTTTCCCGCCCGCTGCGCTTGGAGTGGCGGGCCTGCTTTGATGCAATGCCCGGCATGACGACGCACTTCATCTACCAGGCCCACCCCAGCCGCGTGGTCTTCGGCGCCGGCGTGCTGCAGCAGCTGCCGGCCGAGATCGCGCAGCTCGGCGCCACGCGTGCGCTGGTGCTGTGCACGCCCCAGCAGCGTGCGTCGGCCGAGCGCGTGGCGGCGCTGCTGGGGTCGCGCTGTGCCGGCATCTTTGCCCAGGCGCAGATGCACGTGCCGCTGGAGACCGCGCAGGCAGCGCGCGCCGAGGCGCGGCGCCTGGGTGCCGACTGCGCGGTGGCCATCGGCGGCGGCTCCACCACCGGGCTGGGCAAGGCCATCGCGCTCGACTCCGGCCTGCCCATCCTGGCCGTGCCCACCACCTATGCCGGCAGCGAGATGACGCCGATCTACGGCCTCACCGACGCCGGCGTGAAGAAGACGGGGCGCGATGCCCGTGTGCTGCCCAAGACCGTGCTCTACGACCCCGAGCTGTCGCTGACGCTGCCGCTGGGCCTGAGCATCACCAGCGCGCTGAACGCGGTGGCGCACGGCGCCGAAGGCCTGTATGCGCCCGACACCAACCCGGTGATCGCGCTGATGGCCGAAGAGGGCATCCGCGCCTGCACGGCAGCGCTGCCGCGGCTGCAGGCCGACCCGCACGACCTGGCGGCGCGCAGCGACCTGCTGCAGGGCGCCTGGCTGTGCGGCATCGTGCTCGGGGCCACCACGATGGGGCTGCACCACAAGCTCTGCCACACGCTGGGCGGCAGCTTCAACCTGCCGCACGCCGAGGTGCACACGGTGGTGCTGCCGCACGCGCTGGCCTACAACGCCGCGCAGGCGCCGCAGGCGATGGCGCGCATCGCGCGGGCGCTGGGCGTGGCCGCGGATGCGCCGGGCGGTGCCCCGGCGGCCCTGCACGCGCTGGCGCAGCGCCTGGGTGCGCCGACCGCGCTGCGTGACATTGGCATGCCCGAAGGCGGCCTGGACCGCGCCGCGGACCTGGCCGTGACCACGCCGTACCCGAACCCCCGGCCGCTGGAGCGTGCTGCGCTGCGCGCGCTGCTGCAGCGGGCCTTCGAGGGTGCCGCGCCGGCCTGAGCGGCGGCCGGCGGCACGGCGGCCTGCGGCGTAACGCTTGCAAGCCTTGGTGTGGACGGGCGTGGCGGTGGTGCTCGGCGCGTTACGCTGCGCGGAGGCCGCAGCACGCGACGCACACGCACGAACGCACACACCCACGATGGAGCGCAGAGTCTTCCTGGCCGCGATGGCCGTTCCCCCCTGCTGGCCGCCTGCGCGGGCGGCGGCACCGGTGCGCCGCCGTCGGCATCGGGCGTGCTGGGCCCGTCGGGCCGTGGCTGGACGACCCTGATCGACGGCAGCGACCCCGGCACGCTGGCCGGCTGGTCGCCGCTGGGGGTGGGCCGCTGGAGCGTCGCCGGCGGGGCCGTGCAGGGCCTGCAGGGCCGGGCCGGCTTCCTGGTCTCGGCCGACAGCTACACCGATTTCGAGTTGCGGGCTGAGTTCTGGGCCGACGCGGCGGCCGACAGCGGGCTGTTCCTGCGCTGCCAGGACCGGCGTCGGGTGGCGGCCGACAACAGCCACGAGGTCGAGATCGCCGACTGGCGGCCCGACACGCTGGCGGTGGACCGCTGGAGCACGCTGGAGATCAGCGCGCGCGGCGAGCGCATCGCGATCGCGCGCAACGGCCGCAAGGTGGCCGAACGGCGCGACCAGCGCTTCCGCAGCGGGCCGATCGCGCTGCAGTCGGCCGGCGGCACGATCCGCGTGCGCAAGCTGCAGATCCGCACGCTGTAGGCGCTGCGGACCGGCAGCGCGCCGTCAGCGGCGCTGTTGGGCGCCCGGCGCGGGGCGCTGGCGCTCGATGTGGCGGAACGTGATGCGGCCCTTGCTCAGGTCGTAGGGCGACAGTTCCAGCGACACCGCGTCACCCGCGAGGATGCGGATGTGGTGCTTGCGCATGCGGCCGCTGGTGTAGGCCACCAGCACGTGGCCGTTTTCCAGCGTCACGCGGAAACGGGAATCGGGCAGCACCTCGTCGACGGTGCCTTGCATTTCAATCAGTTCTTCCTTGGCCAAACAGAGTCTCCTGGCGGTGTGAACCAGCGTGCAACAACGCTGGCTGCGCAAAGGTGCGCGGCTTCGTCGCCAGGCCAAGGGTGAAAGAGGGGGGCTGCAGGACATCGGGCGTGCCGATGAACAAAAGCGGACAGGCCCTTGCACGGTGACCTCGGGAACGAGGCGGGTAACCGCGAGATTCTAACCGTTGCGCCCGCCGGGCGCGTGACAACGCCATTGCGGACGGTAGGCAGGCGCGTCTATCCTGGGCCGGCACCGCGCCAAGCACGCCGGGTGCCGCGCGGTGCAGGCGTGCGCGCCCGTCACGACAACGACACGGAGACACGATGCAACGCAAGCGATTCCTCGCCAGCCTGGCGCTGGCCGCAACGGCCGTCGCGGCCATGACGGCCCCGCTGTCGGCGGCAGCGCAGGGCTTCCCGACCAAGCCGGTGCGGCTGGTCGTCACCTTCCCCCCGGGCGGCGCGCCCGACATCCTGGCGCGGCTGTTCGCCGACAAGGCGCAGCTGGGCCAGACGGTGGTGGTCGAGAACAAGCCCGGCGCCGGCGGCAACCTGGGGGCCGACTTCGTGGCCAAGGCGCCGGCCGACGGCCACACGCTGGTGATGGGCACCGTGGGCACGCACGCCATCAACGGCGCGCTGTACGCGAAGCTGCCCTACGACATGGTGCGCGACTTCGTGCCCGTGGCCCACGTGGCCTCGGCGCCCAACCTGCTGGTCGTCACCAACAGCCTGCCGGTGAAGAGCGTGGCCGAACTGGTGGCCTACATGAAGGCCAACCCCGGCACGCTGAGCTACGGCTCGCCCGGCATCGGCACCTCGGTGCACGTCTCGGGCGAACTGTTCCAGTCCCTCACCGGCACGAAGATGACGCACGTGCCCTACAAGGGCCGGCAGTTCGCCATCCCCGACCTGGTGGGCGGGCAGATCCAGCTGATGTTCGACAACATGCCGTCGGCGCTGCCGATGGCCAAGGAAGGCAAGATCCGCGCGCTGGCGCAGACGACGGCGCGGCGCTCGGGGGCCGCGCCCGACGTGCCCACGGTGGCCGAGACTGTGCCCGGCTTCGAGGCCACGACCTGGTTCGCGGTGTTCGCCCCCGCCGGCACGCCGCGCGAGGTGGTGGCGCGCGTGAACGCCGAGATGAAGCGGGTCTTCGCGCTGCCCGAGGTGGCCGAGCGCATGAAGACGCTGGGGCTGGAAAGCTGGATCTCCAGCCCCGAGGAACTGGCGCAGTTCCAGGCCGCCGAGATCACGAAGTGGGCCAAGGTCGTGAAGGACAGCGGCGCCAAGGCCGAATGAGCCGGGCGGGCTGGCCGGGCCGCGGCAGCGTCAGCGCCGCCGGTAGCGCACGAAGCTGATGTCGAAGTCGTTCGGCGGCGCGGCCCGCTGCGTCTGCCGCTCGACCTCGGCGTAGGCGCCGCGGTCCCAGGCCGGGAAGCGCGTGTCGCCGTCGAAGTCGGCGTCCAGCTCGGTCAGCAGCAGCTCGTCGGCCAGCGGCAGCGCCGCGGCGTAGAGGTCGGCGCCGCCGATGACGAACACCCGCTCGACCGCGCCAGCCAGCGCCAGCGCTGCCGCCGGCGAAGCCGCGGCCTCGGCGCCCGGCGCCTGCCAGTCGGGGTTGCGCGTGACGACGATGTTGCGCCGCCCCGGCAGCGGCCGGAAGCGCGGCGGCAGCGAGTCCCAGGTCTTGCGGCCCATCACCACCGGGCAGCCCGCGGTGCTGCTGCGGAAGTGCGCCATGTCCTCGGGCAGCTTCCACAGCAGCTGGTTGGCGTGGCCGATGACGCCGTTGCGGGCGACGGCGGCGATCAGCGTGAGCACGGGGCGGGGCACCGCCTACACCGCCACCGGCGCCTTGATGGCGGGGTGGTGCACGTAGTCCAGCACCTCGAAATCTTCGTACTGGTAGTCGAAGATGGACGCCGGCCGGCGCTTGATGTGCAGCACCGGGTAGGGGTGCGGCGTGCGGCTGAGCTGCAGCGCCACCTGTTCGGCGTGGTTGCTGTAGATGTGGCAGTCGCCGCCGGTCCAGATGAAGTCGCCGACCTCCAGGTCGCACTGCTGCGCCAGCATGTGCGTCAGCAGCGCGTAGCTGGCGATGTTGAACGGCACGCCCAGGAAGATGTCGGCACTGCGCTGGTACAGCTGGCAGCTGAGTCTTCCTTCGGCCACGTAGAACTGGAAGAACGCGTGGCACGGCATCAGCGCCATCCTGGGCAGGTCGGCCACGTTCCAGGCGCTCACGATGATGCGCCGGCTGTCGGGGTTGCTCCGGAGCTGCTGCACCACCTGGGCGATCTGGTCGACGTGGCCGCCGTCGGGCGTGGGCCAGCTGCGCCACTGCACGCCGTAGACCGGGCCCAGGTCGCCGTCGGGGCCGGCCCACTCGTCCCAGATCGTCACGCCGCGCTCCTGCAGCCAGCGCGCGTTGCCGTCGCCGCGCAGGAACCACAGCAGCTCCAGGATGATGCTCTTCAGGTGCACCTTCTTGGTCGTCACCAGCGGGAAGCCTTCGCGCAGGTCGAAGCGCATCTGGTGGCCGAACACGCTCTTGGTGCCGGTGCCGGTGCGGTCGGCCTTGGCCACGCCGGTGGTGGCCACCAGGCGCATGAAGTCTTCGTACTGGGAACGGATCGGGCGTGTCATGGGCCCGGATTATCGGGGCCGTCCGCATGGGCCGCCGCGATGTGGCGGAAGGCGTCGTAGCAGCGCTCGAAGGCATCGACGACCACCGGGTCGAAGTGCCGGCCGCGGCCCTGGCGGATGACCGCGCGCGCCTCGTCGCACGGCATCGGGCGCTTGTACACGCGCGGCGAGACCAGCGAGTCGAACACATCGGCCAGCGCCATCAGCCGCGCGGCCAGCGGAATGGCCTCGCCGGCCAGGCCGTCCGGGTAGCCGGTGCCGTCCCAGCGCTCGTGGTGCCAGTGCGCGATCTGCTTGGCCAGGCGCAGGAAGTCCACCGCGCCGTCGACGTCGCGTTCGGCCGCCTCGATGGCCTGCGCGCCGAGCGCCGCGTGTGTCTGCATCACCGCCCACTCGGCGGCGTCGAGCTTGCCCGGCTTGCGCAGGATGTGGTCGGGGATGCCGACCTTGCCGATGTCGTGCAGCGGCGCCGAGCGCGCCAGCAGCCGGATCTGCCGCGGCCCCAGCGCGTCGGCGAACAGGCCGTGGTCGTGCAGATCCTGGGCCAGCATCTCCACGTAGGCCTGGGTGCGCTGCAGGTGGCGGCCGGTCTCGTTGTCGCGCGTCTCGGCCAGGTGCGCCAGCGCGCGGATGGCCAGGTCCTGCACCAGCTCGTTCTCGGCCATGCGGCGCGCCACCTCGGCTTCCAGGCGCGCGTTCTGGTCGCGCAGCGAGGCGCGCGCGCGGGCGGCGTCGAGCTGGGTGCGCACGCGGGCCAGCAGCACCAGCGGCTGCACCGGCTTGGTCAGGTAGTCGTCGGCGCCCAGCTGCAGGCCGCGCAGCTCGTCGGTGTCGGCGTGCAGTGCGGTCAGCAGCATCACCGGCAGCGCCGCGGTGGCCGGGTCGGCGCGCCAGCGGCGCAGCAGCTCGAAGCCGTCGATGCCGGGCAGCAGCACGTCGAGCAGCACCAGGTCGGGCCGTGGCGCGGTGGCCACCAGGCGCTCGGCGGTTTCGCCGCTGTCTGCGGCCAGCACCCGGTAGCCGTGGTCCTGCAGCGTGTGCACGACGACGTCGCGCAGCAGCACGCTGTCCTCGACCACCAGCACGGTCTCGGACAGGTCGCTGCGGGCGGTGGGGGCGGGGCTCACGGGGCGGTCGCGGGTGACGCAGATCGGTTCATCCTGCCGGCCACCACGGTGGTGCCTACTCCGCCGCCGCCGTCGCCGGCGGCTGCAGCTCGAACTGCATCGCCGCCAGCCTCGCGTACAGCCCGCCCTGCGCCACCAGCTCGGCATGCGTGCCGGTCTCGACGATGCGGCCGGCCTCCAGCACGACGATGCGGTCGGCGCGCAGCACCGTGGCCAGCCGGTGCGCGATGACGATGGTGGTGCGGCCCTGCATCGCCGCCTCCAGCGCCGCCTGCACCATGCGTTCGCTCTCGGCGTCGAGCGCGCTGGTGGCTTCGTCCAGCAGCAGCAGCGGCGGGTTCTTCAGCATCGCGCGCGCGATGCTGATGCGCTGGCGCTGGCCGCCCGAGATGCGCACCCCGCGTTCGCCGAGGAAGGTGTCGTAGCCCTCGGGCAGCGCCGTGATGAAGTCGTGCGCGAAGGCCGCCCGTGCCGCGGCCCGCACCTCGTCGTCGCTGGCGCCGGGGCGGCCGTAGCGGATGTTGTCCATCGCGCTGGCCGAGAAGATCGTGCTGTCCTGCGGCACGATGCCAATGCGCTGGCGCAGGTCGGCCAGGCGCAGCTGCTGCACGGGCACGCCGTCGAGCAGCACCTGGCCCTGGTGCACGTCGTAGAAGCGCAGCAGCAGCTGCAGCACCGTGCTCTTGCCGGCGCCGCTGGGGCCGACCAGCGCCACGGTCTCGCCGGGGCGCACGTCGAGCGACATGCCGTCCAGCGCCGCCTGCTTCGGCCGCGACGGGTAGTGGAAGCGCACGCCCTGCAGCTGCACGGCCGAGCCGCCGCGCACCGGCGGCAGCGGCAGCGGCACGGCCGGGTCGGCCACGGGCGAGCGCGTGGCCAGCAGCTCCATCAGCCGCTCGGTGGCGCCGGCAGCGCGCAGCAGGTCGCCGTAGACCTCGCTCAGCACCGCCACCGCGCCGACGAAGATGATCACGAACACCACCGTCTGCCCCAGGTGGCCGGCCGAGATGTCGCCGCGCACCACCGCCTGCGTGCCCTGGTACAGGCCCCACAGCAGCGCGCCGAAGGTGGCGGTGATCATGAAGCCGACCAGGAACGAGCGCACCGCGGTGCGCTTCTTGGCGGTCTCGAAGGCGTTCTCGGTGGACTGGTCGAAGCGCGCCGACTCGCGGCCTTCCTGCACGTAGCTCTGCACCACCGGCACCGCGTTCAGCACCTCGGCGGCGATGGCGCTGCTGTCGGCCACGCGGTCCTGGCTGGCGCGGCTGAGCTTGCGCACGCGGCGGCCGAAGTACAGGCTGGGCAGCACCACCAGCACCAGGATGCCCAGCACCTGCGTCATCACGTAGGGGTTGGTCCAGACCAGCGCGCCCAGCGCGCCGATGCCCATCACCGTGTTGCGCAGGCCCATGCTGAGGCTGCTGCCCACCACGGTCTGCACCAGCGTCGTGTCGGTGGTCAGGCGGCTCAGCACCTCGCCGGTCTGGGTGGTCTCGAAGAACTCCGGGCTCTGGCGGATGACGTGGGCGTAGACCGCGTTGCGCAGGTCGGCCGTGATGCGTTCGCCCAGCCAGGTGACCATGTAGAAGCGCGCCGCCGAGAACAGCCCGAGCGCCGCGCCGACGCCGAACAGCGCCAGGAAGTGTCCGCGCAGCGCCAGCAGGCGCTCGCCGGGGTCGGCGGCGACCAGACCCTGGTCGATCAGCAGCTTCAGCGCCACCGGGAAGGCCAGCGTGCTGGCCGCGGCCATCACCAGGAAGACAACGGCCAGCGCGATGCGGCAGCGGTAGGGCCGCACGAAGGGCAGCAGGCCCGACAGCGAGCGCACGCGTTGGCCGGGGGCGGGTTCGCCGGGACGGAGGGTCGCGGGCAGGGCCGCGCTGGGGGAGTTCATGGCCGCGAGTGTAGGCACCGCCGTGCAAAGGCCGCGCGCACCCCGCATCCAGGGTGGCGGCGGCGGGCTCAAGCGGCAGGGGTTGTGGTCGAATAAGGGACTGGACCGCGCCGCCGTGAGCACTCCCGTCCCCCATCCTCCCCAGACGCCGCCTGCGCCGCCGCCGATGGCCGACGCCTCGCCGGTCGCCGGCGCACCGCGTGCGCGCCGGTTGCTGCTGGCCGCGGTCGGGGGCGGCCTGCTGGCGCTGCTGGCGGCCGGCCTGGCCTGGGCCGTGTCGGCCGTGCTCGGCGCGCAGGCGGCGCAGATCGCCGCCCCCATCGCCGCGGCCGTGGCGGTGGCGGTGGTGGCCGTGCCGCTGGGCGCGGTGCTGCTGGCGCTGCGGCGCGACCTGGAGCGCAGCCGCCTGCAGCTGGCGCGGCTGGACACCGTCGACCCGCTCACCGGCGTGGCCAACCGCGCCCATTTCCTCGCGCTGTCCGAACGCGAATGGGCGCGTGCCCGCCGCTACGGCAGCGGCGCCGCGCTGCTGCTGGTGGACGTGGACCGCTTCCACCGCCTGTGCGAGGCGCGCGGCGCAGCCGCCGGCGACGCCGTGCTCCGTGCGCTGGCCCGCCACACCGAACCCACGCTGCGCGGTGCCGATGCCATCGCGCGCTTCGGCGGTGCCCAGCTGGCCGTGTGGCTGGCCCATGCCGACCCGATCGGCGCGCTCGACGTGGCCGAGCGCATCCGCGAGCGCATCGAGGCCCTGCACGTGCCGTTCGATCCGCAGGACCTGCACGTCACGGTCAGCGTCGGCGTGGCCGCGCTGCGGCCTGCGCACCAGAGCCTGTCGGCGCTGGTCGACGATGCCGACGCCGCGGTGCAGGCCGCACGCCAGGCCGGCGGCAACTGCGTGCGGGCGGCGCCGGTCGACCTGGGCCGGGTGCGCAAGATCGGGCCGTCGGTGGGCGACAACCAGGCTGCCGGGCCGACGCTCTGACGCGGCGGCTGCGGCCTCAGCGCATCTGCAGGCGGCCGCGGTAGCCGGTCATCTCCAGGTAGCCCAGGCCGACGCGGCGCCCGCTGCCGTCCAGCACCTCGGACAACCCTTCCCAGTAGACCGTGCCGGTGCTGCCGCTGCTGTCCATCTCCTGTGCATCGAGCAGGCTGCGCACGGTGTGGCGGCCGGCCGGTGTGTCGATGTCCCACTGCACCGGGTAGCTGGCCTGCGTGGCCGGGCTGGTCCAGCGGCGGCCGGCGGTGCAGCGCACTTCGTCGGTGGCGAAGGCGCGCACCTTGCCGCCCGCCGGCCGGTGGCTGCCGCCGGCCCACAGCGCCGTGCCGTCGGCGCGGCGCAGCTGGAAGACCGTGAGCGCGCTGCCGTCGAAGAGGTTCAGGCCCATCCAGTCCCAGCCTTCGGCCTCGGGCGCCAGGTAGGCGTCGCTCCACTCGTGGTCGAGCCAGGCGAGGCCGGGCAGGGCGATGCGCTGCCCGCCCAAGGTGATGCTGCCCTGCACCTGCAGCTGCGGCTGGCTGTAGTAGTGGCTGGCCTGGTGTTCCAGCGGGCCCTTGCGCGAGAAGCCGGCGTCGCCCTGCAGCAGCGGCGGCTGCGTGGTCTGCAGCGCCAGATCGAGCGCGAAGTCGTCGCCCGGCAGGCGCGCCGCGTACCCGTTGCTGCCGCGCCGCAGGTGCCAGTCGCCGATGTGCACGTCGGTGTCGTCAATGGCCGCGCGCGCCGGCACGGCCAGCGGGTCGCCCGACCAGCGGGTGATGCGCTGCGCGTGCAGGTGGCGGCCGGCCTGCAGGTCGGTGACGGCGGCGTGCGCGAACAGCAGGTGGCGCGCTGCGAAGCGGCTGCTGCTGCCGGCGGCCAGGCCGGTGCTGCTGCGGAAGAAGGTGAGCTGGAAACCCAGGCGCGGCGCCTGCTCGGTGCCCATCCAGCCGGTGGCGTACCACCACTCGGTGCCGGTGTCGTTGTGCGTGCCGTGGTCGCGCGGGAAGGCCAGCACGCGGCCGCGGCGCTCGGTGGCGTGGGCTGCTGCCGGCAGCCCCAGCGCCGCCGGCAGCAGCGTGAGAACGGTACGACGCTTCACCAGTCCTCCTTCACCGACAGCACGGCCGAGCGCCCCGCGGCGCTGCGGGCGCTGAACGCGGCCGTGGCCACGCCGGCCAGCCACACCGCGCCGCACAGCAGCGCCAGGCGGTCCCAGGGCAGCACCAGCTGCATGGTCCAGTGGAAGCTCTGCGGGTTCACCACGTACACCAGCACCATGCTGACGACGATGCCCAGCGCCAGCCCCACCAGCGTGCCGGCCGCCATCCAGGCAGCACCTTCGCCGGCCACCACGCGGACGACCTGCGCCCGCGTCAGCCCCAGGTGCGCGAGCAGGCCGAATTCCTTGCGCCGCGCCAGCACCTGGGCCGACAGGCTGGCGGCGATGCCCACCAGCCCGATCGCGATGGCCACCCCCTGCAGGTAGGTGGTGACGGCGAAGCTGCGGTCGAAGATGCGCAGCGACAGCACGCGCAGCTCGCTGGTGGCCGCGAAGTCCAGCAGCGTGGGGTCGGGCAGCAGGCTGCGCAGGCCGGCCTGCACGCTGGCCATCTCGGCACCGGGCGCGAGCCACAGCGCGAGATCGTTGATGCGCGTGTCGCCCGTCAGGCGCTGGTAGTCGGTGTCGGCGATGGCGATGGCGCCGAACTGGCGTGCGAAGTCGCGCCACACGCCCAGCACGCGCATGGTCGCTTCCTGCGTGCCGCCGGGCCCGGCCAGCGGCAGCACCAGCGTGCTGCCGGGCGTGGCGCCGTACAGCGTGACCATCGCTTCGCTGACGTACACCGCGGTCTCGCCCGGCTGCAGCGTCAGGCGGTCCAGCGCCGGCGCCACCAGAGGCAGCGCCGCGGCCACGTCGGCCAGCGGGCGCGCCACCAGCGCCACCGCCGGCCGGCCGGCGGCCAGCTGCAGCGACCGCAGCCGCGCGCCCTGCACACGCGCCACGCCGGGCAGCCCGGCCGCGCGCTGCACGAAGTCGGGCGGCAGCCAGGCCTGCTCGGCCGCGCCGCTGCTGCCGGCCGTGCGCGCGTACAGGTCGGCCGGCAGCACGCTGTCGAGCCAGGTCGACACGCCCTGGCGGAAGCTGGTGACCATCACCGTCAGCGCCACGCTGAGCGCCAGGCTGGCCACGACCCCGGCCACCGCCGCGGTGGCCGTGCGGCGCTGGAAGCGCGCGCGCTGCAGGGCCAGCAGCGCCAGCGCGCCGCGCGGTCGCGGCACCGCGGCCAGCAGCGCGTGCACCACCGCCGGCACCAGCGCCACGCCGCCGAACAGCAGCGCCGCCACCGCCACGTAGGCCGCCAGCGGCAGGCCGGCGATCGGCGGCAGCAGCGCCAGCAGCCCGCCGGTGGCCAGCAGCGCCAGCCCGGGCCAGGCCGGCGGCGCCTGCGCATCGGGCTGGCCCAGGCCCTTCAACGCCAGCGCCGGGCTCAGCCGCTCGGCCTGCAGCGCCGGCCACCAGCCGCCGACCAGCGCCGCCAGCAAGCCCAGCAGCGCGAAGCCCGCGGCCCCCGCAGCACTGAACTGCAGCTGCGGCGCGATGCCGGGGAAGTAGCCGCCGCCCAGATCACCCGCCAGCAGCCGCAACGCCGCCGCCGCCATGCCGGTGCCCAGCGCCACGCCGAGCACGCCGCCGGCAGCGCCGATGGCGGCGCACTCGGCCAGCACGAGGCCGCGGCGCTCGCGTGCGGTGAGCCCGAGCACGCCCAGCAGCGCGAAGCCGGGCGTGCGCTGCGCCACCGACAGCGCCACCACCGAGAACACGAGGAAGGCGCCGACGAACAGCGCCACCAGCGCCAGCACCGTCAGGTTCACGCGGTAGGCGCGCGACAGGTTGCTGACGCGCTGCGCACCGTCGTCGGCCGTCACCGCGTCCACGCCCGGCGGCAGCGCCAGCCGCTGCAGCAGCGCGGCCTGGTCGCTGCCGGGCACGAGCCGCAGGTCGATGCGCGACAGCCGGCCGGTCCAGCCGAAGTGGGTCTGCGCGCCGGCGATGTCCATCACCGCGAGCGGTGGCCCGCCGGCCGCCACGTTGCCGGCGACCTGCAGCGTCTGCCAGGCCATGCCGCTTTGCAGCGGCAGCAGCGCGCCGTCGGCAACGCCGCTGCGCTCGCGCGCGGCCGCGTTGAGGAAGACGCGGTCGGGGTCCAGGAAGGCCAGCCGCGGCTGGCCGTCGGCGTGGCGCGGCTGCAGGTCCTGCGCCAGCGCGCCCACGCGCAGCCCGTCCACGCCCAGCACGCGCACCGCCACGCGCTGGCCGTCGCGGCCGCGCGTGTAGGTGTCGATCTCCACCACGGGGCTGGCCAGCTGCACCGCGGGGTCGGTGGCCACGCGGTCGGCCAGCGTCTCGTCGAAACCGCCGCCCTGGCCGCGCAGCACCAGGTCGGGCGCGCCGTTGGCCGCGCGCACCGCGGCCGAGAACTCCGACAGCGCGGAGCCGTTGATCAGGTGCACCGAATACGCCAGCGCCACGCCGAGCGCCACCGCCAGCAGCGCGATGCCGTGGCGCCAGGGGTGGTGGCGCCATTCGCGCCGCAGCAGGCCGGCGACGAGGTGCAGCGTCACGTCGTGTGCACGCCCTGCGGGCTCAGCCGCAGCACGCGGTCGGCGCGTGCCGCGGCGGCGGCCGAGTGCGTGACGAGCAGGCAGGCCGCGCCGGCTTCGCGCACCTGGGCCAGCAGCACGCCCAGCACCCGTTCGGCAGTGACGGGGTCGAGGTTGCCCGTGGGCTCGTCGGCCAGGATCAGCCCCGGCGCGTGCACCACCGCGCGCGCGATCGCCACGCGCTGCAGCTGCCCGCCCGACAGCTGCGCCGGGTAGCGCCCGCCCAGCCCGTCCAGGCCCACGGCGTCCAGCAGCTGCTGCACGCGTGCCGCATCGGGCCGGCCCAGCAGCAGCAGCGGCAGCGCCACGTTGTCGGCCACGGTCAGGTGCGGCAGCACGTGGAAGGCCTGGAACACGAACCCCAGCTTCGCGCGCCGCAGCCGGGCGCGGCCGGCTTCGTCCAGCGTGGCCAGGTCCTGCCCGGCGACGACGACACGGCCGCTGTCGGCCTGCTCCAGCCCCGCGATGCAGTTCAGCAGCGTCGACTTGCCCACGCCCGACTCGCCCAGCAGCGCGACGAACTCGCCCGGCGCCAGCGACAGCGTGACGCCGCCGAAGACGGAGGTCGTGCCGAACGACTTGGACAGACCTGCGAGTTCCAGCATCACCCGGGCGATGATGCCGCAGCTGCCGTCTGCAGCGCGGCCAGGGCCTTTTGCAGCGCGTCGGGCGCGTCGCACGGCACCACCACGCGCCGCGGCAGCGACCGCAGCCAGGTCAGCTGCCGCTTGGCCAGCTGCCGCGTGGCGGCCACGCCCTGCGCGCGCAGCGGCCCCAGGTCGCCGGCCTGCAGCGCGTCCCAGGTCTGCCAGGCCTGCCGGTAGCCCACACAGCGCATCGCCGGCAGCTCGGGGTGCAGGTCGCCCCGGGCGCGCAGCGTGCGCAGTTCGTCGACGAAGCCCGCGGCCAGCATGGCGTCGAAGCGCGCGGCGATGCGCGCATGCAGCCAGCCGCGCGAGACCGGCTCCAGCGCCACCAGCGGCAGCGCGAGCACCGGCTGGCGCGCGCTGCCGTGCCAGGCTGACAAGGGTTTGCCGCTGAGTTGCCAGACTTCCAGCGCGCGCTGGATGCGCTGGCTGTCGCCGGGTGCCAGCCGCGATGCGGTGGCCGGGTCCACGCGCGCCAGTTCGGCGTGCAGCGCGGGCCAGCCCTCGGCGGCAGCGCGGGCGTCGAGGTTGGCGCGCACGACGGGGTCGGCCGCGGGCAGGGTGTCCAGGCCTTCCAGCAGCGCCTTGAAGTACAGCATCGTGCCGCCCGCCAGCAGCGCCAGGCGGCCGCGGGCGTTGATCTCGGCCACCAGCCGCGTCGTGTCGGCCACGAAGCGCGCGGCCGAGTAGGCCTCGGTGGGGTCGAGGATGTCGATCAGGTGGTGCGGCACCGCGGCGCGCTCGGCGGCGCTGGGCTTGGCGGTGCCGATGTCCATGCCGCGGTAGACCAGGGCCGAGTCGACGCTGACGATCTCCAGCGGGCACTGCGCCGCGAAGGCCAGCGCCACGGCGGTCTTGCCCGAGGCGGTGGGCCCGGCCAGGCCGATGGCGCGCAAGGTCATCGCACGCTCATCGCTGCGGCACCGGCAGGCGCCGCACCAGCGTCCAGGCCACCGTGGCGGTCAGCAGGCCCCACACGCCCACGCCCAGCGCGTAGGGCAGCACCTGGTCCGACAGCACCCTGCCCAGCCACTGCCCGATGCCGAAGGCCACCAGCGACAGCAGGCAGCCCGCCAGCGCCGACGCCGCACCCGCGTTGCGCGGGAACGGGCCCACCGCGCCAGCCTGGCCGCAAGGCTGGTGCAGGCCGTGGCCGAAGCAGAACAGCCACTGCGGCACCAGCACGGCCCAGACGCTGTGCACGCCGGCCAGCGCCAGCCCGACGATCAAGGCGGCGGCGGCCAGCGAGAACCGCCCGCCACGCGCCACCGTGCCGGCCATGCCGTGGCGCGGGATCCAGCGCCGGCACACGAAGGTGCCGGCCAGGTAGGCCACCGAGCCGCTGGCCATCGCGGCGCCGTAGGCTGCGGCCGACAGGCCCAGCATGTCCATGTAGACGAAGGACGATCCAGACAGGATCACGAACAGCCCGCCGTAGGTGCAGGCCGTCAGCAGCGTCCAGGCCAGGAACACCGGGTGGCGGCCGATCTGCGACCACGCGGCCAGCAGCGGCCCCGGCACGGTGGCGCGCGGGTTCTTGTGCAGCAGCGTCTCGGGCAGGCGCAGCGCCACGAAGGCCAGCGTCGCCGCGCCGCAGCCCGCCACCAGCGCCAGCGTCGCGCGCCAGCCCAGCGTGGCCGCCAGCAGCCCGCCCAGCGCCGGCCCGGCGATGGCGATCACGGCCAGCCCCGACAGCGCCAGCGACATCACGCGCGCGCCTTCGTGCGGTTCGTACAGGTCGCGCAGGATGGCGCGCGCCACCACCACGGCGGCGGCCAGGCAGGCGCCCTGCAGCGCGCGCGCGACGATCAGCGTCTCGATGCTGCCGGCCACCACGCAGGCGGCGCTGGCCAGCGTGTACAGCGCCAGGCCCCACAGCAGCACCGGGCGGCGGCCGACGCGGTCGGCGACCGGGCCCCAGAACAGCTGGCCGACCCCGAAGGCCAGGATCAGCGCCGACATCGTCAGCTGCACAGCCGTCATCGGCGCGCCCAACGCGCGCGTGAGCATCGGCAGGGCCGGCAGGTAGACGTCGGTGCTGACGGGCTGCAGGCCCAGCAGCAGGGCCAGCGCCAGCGCGGCGAGCGCGTGGGAGACGTGGCGCGGCGGCACGCTGGCCGCCGGCGGGGACAGGGAAGGCATCGGCCCGGATTATCAGGGCCGTGCCGGACCGGTGCGGCGGGCTAGAAGGTGATGCTCTGCTCCGCCGAGCACGTGGCCGTGCTGCCACTCAGGCAGACCTTGTAGCGCCAGGTGCCACGGCCGCGCTGCTCGGTGTAGCTGCCGTCGTTGGCGGTGCTGGCGAGCAGGGCGCCGTTGACGTAGAGGTCGACGTTGGCGCCGCTGGCGTTGGCCCAGGTGAGCGTCACGTCCCAGCGGTTGAAGCGCACCTTGGTGCCCGACAGTGCCAGCGTGATGGCCGGCGGCGGCGGCGGCGGGGTGCCGCCGATGTCCAGGAACACCGCGCTCACCGGGCCGGCCTGGCCGCTGGCGTCGATGCCGCGCACGAAGACGGTGTGGCGGCCGTTCGCCAGTGCCGCCGTGTCGAGCGTGCCGGTGGCGCCTTCGGTGCTGCTGTCGAAGCTGCCGTCGGCCGCGGCGAGCGCCAGCGGCGTGGCGCCGTCGGCCCAGGGCGGCACGTCGACGTAGGCCTGCACCGCGGCGATGGCCTGCACCGGCTCGGCGCCGTTGCTCTGCTGGAAGCGGGTGTCGCTGACGCTGGCAGTCAGCGTCACCGGCGTGCCGGCGTCGACCACGGTCGCGCTCAGTGCCAGCGCCGTGACATCGGGTCCGCCCGGCAGCTGGTACGGCGCCCGCGCCACCTTGGCGGCGTACACCAGCGCCTGCAGGTTCCTCGGCTTGATGGTGTTCTCGTAGCTCGTGCAGTCCTGGAAGAAGCTGGTGCCGAGCTCGAAGGTGTAGGCGGCCACGCCCAGCTCGCCGTAACCCGGGCCGTCGCTGGTGCCGTCGGTGGGGTACAGGCCGATCGACTGCGTGGGCGTGTAGTTGTTGAACCAGGCGAAGCGCCGGCCCAGCGTCTGCAGCGCGGCGCCGTTGGGCGCGGCGGTCGGGGTGTCGCCCCAGGGCCACAGCACGAGCTGGCTGTAGCTGTGCAGGTCGATGTGGATGCCGCTGGTGTCGGCCGGGGCGGCGTCGGTCTTCGCCGGGCCGCGGCGGTCG
The DNA here is from genome assembly GCF_049810355.1 of Rubrivivax soli. Lineage (GTDB taxonomy): Bacteria > Pseudomonadota > Gammaproteobacteria > Burkholderiales > Burkholderiaceae_C > Rubrivivax. The sequence goes on along the minus strand of NZ_CP187368.1, from coordinate 1,665,953 downwards.
GGCCACAGGCTGCGGATGTAGGCCTCGACCGCGCGCGTCTCGGGCTCGCTCGCGGCACTGGGGCCGCGGTAGGTCAGGTCGCACTGGTTGCCGCTGGAGCCCTGGCCGTTGGTGCTGTTCCAGCTGAACGTGAAGTTGCGGTTGAGGTCGGCGCCGCGGTTGTTGCTGCGCGCGCCGCAGTAGGCGGTGTTGGTGTTCTTGCGCCACGACAGGCCCGACTCGGCCTTCTTGCGCCCGTCGGGGTTGGTGTGCAGCAGCAGGTGCACCTCGTGGTGGTCGAGCATCCAGGTGGCGTCGGCGTTGACGCCGTGGCCGTCGAACAGCCACTTCGCGAAGGCCAGCGACAGCGGCGCGGTGACGTACTCGCGGGCGTGGATGGCGCTGGTGATGAAGAGCCGGGGCTTGGGCGCGCCGCCGGTGCCGGTGGTGGCCGCGTTGGTCAGGCGCAGCACGGCCATGTCGTAGCCGCCGCGGTTGGTGCTCTTCTGCCACGAGTCGCCGATGTCGACCAGCGTGGCCAGCTGCGGCCGGGCCGCCGCCATGCCCTGCGCGGCGGCGAACGTCTCTTCCACCGTCTCGTAGCAGGCGTAGCCGGGGATGGCCTGCACGCCGACGTCGGCGGCGCTGGCGTCGGCGCTGCGGCGGCGGGCATTGGCGGCGTCGATGCTGTCGAGGAAGGCGTTGCGCCGGGCGATGAACTCGGTGGCCGGCTCCAGCCGGTAGCCGAAGCGCTGCAGGATCGCGGCGTGCTCGCCGTCGAGCTCGAAGATCTGCCAGCCACGTTCGTACTCGGTCTCCAGCAGGCGCCCGTGCAGCGAGATCGCGGCCTTGCGCGCGGTGGCGAGGTCGGGGAACCAGGCCTTGTAGAGGTCTTGCCGCTGGCGTTCGGTGGCGCGTTCCGCGGCCGCCTCGGCGCGTGCGTCGTGCGCGTGGCCGGGGCCGGCGGTGGCGGGCAGGGCTGTCGCAGCGAGCACGGCAGCAGCGGCGGTGGCCAGCAGGGCTGGCAGCGGAAGCAGGGAGCGTGTCATCGGGTTCTCGCGGTTCGTCGCAGGGCGGTGCCGCTTCGTCGCATTGGGTGCGCGGGGCGCCGGGGTGACGGCATGATGGTGCAATTCCACCGCCGTGCCATCCCCCCGAACCATGCTCTCGCGCACTTTCCGCACTGGCCTCACTCTTGCCGCCATGCTCGCCGGCACGGCGCTGCCGGCTGCAGCGCAGATGTTCCAGGACCCGGCGCTGGACGCGCTGTACGCGGCCGAACGCTACGGCGAGCTGGGGCGCAGCGGCCAGCAGCGGCTGGCGGCGCAGCCCGACGACCTGCAGGCGCTGCTGGCGGCCGGCATCGGCGCGTTGCAGCAGGGCGACGCGGCACGGCGCGAAGCCGTCATCGCCCAGGCCGAAGCCTGCGTGCAGCGCCAGCCGCAGGCCGCCGTGTGCCACTACACGCTGGGCGTGGTGCTGGGCGTGCATGCGGCCAGCGCCGGCATGTTCAAGCTGGCGTCCAGCATCGGCCGCGTGAAGGGCGCGCTGCAGCAGGCGCTGGCGCTGGCGCCGCAGTGGCACGCGGCGCGTGGCGCGGTGGTCGAGTTCTATCTGCTGGCCCCGGCGATGCTGGGCGGCGGCGTCGACCAGGCCCGCGCCACCGCACAGGCCGCACCGCGGCCCGAGCAGCAGCGTGCGCTGCTGGCGCGCGTGGCGCTGCAGGACCGCCAGTACGAAGCAGCGCTGGCGCAGCTGCAGACCATCCAGCCCGGGGCCGACAGCGCGCTGGCCGCCGACATCGACGCGTGGACACGCGGCGCAGCCTTCGGCCTCGTGAACGAGCGCCAGCCCGAGAAGGCGCGCCCGACCTTCGAGCGCCTGCGCCGCGAGCGGCCTGGGCTGGCGATCGGCCACTACGGCCTGGGCCGCGTGCTCAGCGACACCGGCGCGCCCGAGCAGGCACTGGCGCTGTACGCCCAGGCCGCGGCGCTGCAGGGCGCCGAGGCGCTGCCGCTGGACCACCGCATCGGCATCGCGTTGCAGCAACTGGGCCGCAACGACGCGGCGCGCGCGGCGCTGCAACGGTTCGTTGCGGCCGGCAAGGGTCCCAAGGCCAACCTGGACGACGCCAAGCAGCGGCTGGCGCAGCTGGGCACCTGAAGCGCTCGGTGCATGGCGGTGCGTGGCGGTGCGGGTAGGCGCTGTCCTACCCGCGCGCAGCCCGCCGTCTGCTGGCCGGCGGGCACACCGCGGCGCACGCTGCAGGTCTGCGCCGATCCGGCGTCACCAGGAGTCCGCATGTCCCGATTCGCACCGCTGTGCCTCACCGCCGCCCTGTTGCTGCCGGCCTGGGTGCAGGCCCAGACGCCGCAGCAGACCTACCGCCGCGACGTCGCCGACTGCGCCGCCGGCCGCCCCGGCCAGAGCAAGGCCGACTGCCTGTACGAGGCCCGCTCGGTGCTGCGCGACGCGCTGGCGCGCAAGCCCCAGCCCGACAGCAGCCCGCAGGCGCTGGCGGCGAATGCCGTGCAGCGCTGCCAGCGCCAGCTGCCGGCCGACCGCGCCGACTGCGAACGCCTGGCGCGCGGCGAAGGCACGCAGCAGGGATCGGTGGACGACGGCGCGGTGGTGAAGCAGATCGTGACGCGCACGGTGGGCCCGGTGCCGCCGCTGCCGGCTTCGTCGCCGGCCAGCGCGCCCTGACGGCGGCGGGTGCGCGTGCGCGTTCGGGCGCGCCTCAGATGAAGCGTTCGTGTTCGCCCAGGTAGCGCCACTGCCCGACCGGCAGCTGGCCCAGGCTGACGCTGCCGATGCGCACCCGCTTCAGGCCCAGCACCTGCAGCCCGACCAGCTCGCACATGCGGCGGATCTGCCGCTTGCGGCCTTCGCGCAGCACGAAGCGCAGCTGGTCCTCGTTCTGCCAGCTCACGCGTGCCGGGCGCAGCGGCTTGCCGTCGAGTTCCAGCCCGTGGCGCAGCCGGTCGAGCGCGCTGTCGGGCAGCGGCCCCGGCCGCTGGTGCTGCACCCGCACCAGGTACTCCTTCTCGACGCGGGTCTCGTCGCCGATCAGCAGCTTGGCGATGCGGCCGTCCTGCGTCAGCACCAGCAGCCCGGTGGAGTCGATGTCCAGCCGCCCGGCCGGCGCCAGGTGGCGCAGGTGCCCGGGGTGGAACTCCAGCCGGTTCGGGTCGGCCTTCCAGCGGTTGTTGCGCGTCACCAGCACCGAAGCCGGCTCGTAGCCGTCCTCGGCCTGGCCGCTGACGTAGCCCACCGGCTTGTGCAGCAGCACCGTGACGCGCTGCGCCTGCTGCACCTTGGCGCGGCCCTCGATGTCGATCACGGCATCGGGCTGCGCCCGCTGGCCCAGCACCGCGACCTGGCCGTTCACGCGCACCCAGCCGGCCTCGATCCACTCGTCGGCCTCGCGGCGCGAGCACAGCCCGCGTTCAGTCATCAGCTTGGACACGCGCACGCCGTCCGCGGCGGCGCTGGGGGGAAGATCGGCCATGCCCCGATTGGACCATGAGCAAGTGGTTCGCCCGCGGCCCGCCTGCGGGCACGCGCCCCTTGCGCCGCGGCGTCGTTTGTGTAGGCTCGCAGCACCCAGTCGCTTCGGAGAGTCAGGCCATGAAACCCGTCTCGGAACTGTTGCGCGCGCGCGAAGGCACGCTCTGGCACGTGCGACCCGACGAAACCGTCTTCAATGCGCTGCAGCTGCTGGCGCAGTACGAGGTGGGTGCGCTGATGGTGATGGACCACGGCAAGGTCGTCGGCGTGGTCTCCGAGCGCGACTACACGCGCAAGGTGGCGCTGCAGGGGCGCAATTCGAAAGAGACGCAGGTGCACGAGATCATGACGCGCAACGTCGTCTCGGTCGGCCCGCGCACCGGCACGCGGCAGTGCATGGCCCTGATGCGCGACAAGCGCATCCGCCACCTGCCCGTGATCGACGGCGACACCGTGCTGGGCATGATCTCGATCCGCGACATCATGGACGACATCATCGCGTTCCAGGACGAGACCATCGGGCAGCTGGAGAACTACATCCAGTCCTGAGGCGCGGTGCCGCCGGGGATCCGGACGGCGTTCATGCCGGCGGGGCGGCAGCTCGGGCCTCGCCAGCGGCGTTTCGTCTCAAGGGATGGTGCCCCGGCGCGGGCGCTCGCGATACTGGGCCGCATGAAGCTGCCCTCCGTGTCGAACCTTTCCGTGGCGCTGGCTCTCGTGGCTGCGTCGATCGCCGTGGCCCTGGTGCTGCCGGTGCCGGCGCGTGCCCAGGCGGCCATGGCCGCGGCCGTCCCGCCCGAACTGCCGCTGCGCGACTTCTTCCGCAGCCCCGAGCGCGCCTACTTCCGCATCAGCCAGAGCGGGCAGTGGCTGTCGTTCATGCAGCCGGCGCCGGGTGACGGCGGCCCGACGCCGCGGCGCAACATCTTCGTGCAGCGCCTGCGGGGCGGTGTTCCTGTCGGGCAGCCGCGGCAGATCACGCGCGAGAGCGCGCGCGACATCTCCAGCTACAGCTGGAAGGGCGACGGCACCGTGCTGTACGAGAAGGACTTCGGCGGCGACGAGAACTTCCACATCGTCGCGGTCGACGCCGCCACCGGCAAGAGCCGCGACCTGACCCCCTGGGACGGCGTGCGGGCGTCCATCGTCGACGACCTGCCCGACCAGCCCGGCGTGCTGCTGATCTCGCACAACCGGCGCGACGCCAAGGTCTTCGACGTGCTGCGGCACGACCTGCGCAGCGGCCGCGAGACGGTGGTCGCCACCAACCCCGGCAACGTGGTGGGCTGGATCACCGACCACCGCGGCCAGGTGCGGCTGGGCGTGGCCAGCGACGGCGTCAACAACACGCTGCTGGCGCGGGCGCACGACCGTGACGCGTTCAAGCCGTTGCTGAGCACCGACTTCCGCACCAGCGTGAATCCGCAGTTCTTCCACGCCGACAACCGCCGCTTCTACGCCGTCAGCAACCGCGGCCGCGACAAGGCGGCGCTGGTGCTGATCGACCCCGCCCGGCCCGACGCCGAGGAACTCGTGTTCGCGCACCCGCAGGTCGACGTCTACAGCGCCACCTGGTCGCGGGTGCGCAAGCAGCTCGACACCGCGGTGTTCCAGACCGAGAAGACCGGCCGCCACGTCTTCGCGCCGCGCACCGCGACGCTGTTCCAGCGGCTGGAGCAGGCGCTGCCCGGCATGGAGATCACGCTGCAGTCGGTCACGCTGGACGAGACGCGCTTCATCGTTGCCGCCAGCAGCGACCGCACGCAGGGCGCGCGCTACCTGTACGACCGCCGCAGCGACCGGCTGACGAAGCTGGGCGACGTGGCACCGTGGCTGCCGCCGGCGCAGATGGCGCCGCAGCAGCCGGTGGTCTACACCGCCCGCGACGGCCTGGAGATCCCGGCCTACCTGACGCTGCCGGTGGGCCGCGCACCGAAGAACCTGGCCTGCATCGTCAACCCGCACGGCGGGCCGTGGGTGCGCGACAGCTGGGGCTTCCACCCCGAGGTGCAGTTCCTTGCCAACCGCGGTTTCTGCGTGCTGCAGATGAACTACCGCGGCTCCACCGGCTACGGCCGCCGGTTCTGGGAAGCCAGCTTCGGCCAGTGGGGCCTGAAGATGCAGGACGACATCACCGACGGCGTGCAGTGGCTGGTGCAGCAAGGCATCGCCGACCCCAGGCGTGTCGGCATCTACGGTGCCAGCTACGGCGGCTACGCCACGCTGGCCGGCGTGGCCTTCACGCCCGACCTGTATGCCGCGGCCGTGGACTACGTGGGCGTGAGCAACCTCTTCACGTTCATGAAGACGATCCCCCCGTACTGGGAACCGTTCCGCCAGCAGATGTACCAGATGGTCGGCAACCCCGAGAGCGAAACCGACCGCGCGCGGCTCACGGCCACCTCACCGGTGTTCCACGTCGACCGCATCCGCACGCCGCTGCTCATCGCGCAGGGCGCCCGCGACCCGAGAGTCAACAAGGCCGAGAGCGACCAGATGGTCGCCGCGCTGAAGCAGCGCGGCGTCGAGGTGCAGTACCTCGTGAAGGACAACGAGGGCCACGGTTTCTCGAACGAGGAGAACCAGTTCGAGTTCTACGGTGCGATGGAAGCGTTCTTCAAGACGCACCTGAAACCGTGACCCCCGGCGCCGCGGCTTACTTCAGCCCGGCGCAGTTGGCGTAGAAGGTGGTGGTGGCCGGCCAGTCGCTGAAGACGCCGATCACGCCCACCTGCTTGGCCAGCACGTCCAGCACGCGCATCAGGTCGCCTTCGCGCTGGATGGCGCTGTCGAAGCCCTGGAAGTAGAAGCCGTTGTTGCCGTCGGCCAGGATGCCCGAGCGCTCGACCGTCCAGGTGATGATGTCCAGGCCCGCGGCCTTGGCGTTCATCGCGTAGGGCGACGGCACGATGTTGCCGGCGGCGTCGGCCTTCAGCAGCGCGAAGGTCGGCGGGGCGACGATGTTGATGCCCTGTGCCTTGTAGTTCAGCAGGTCGGCGGCGCTCGGCAGGTCGGCGTCGGAGTTGGCATCGTCCAGGAAGACCGCCTGCTTGCCGAATGCCGGCTCCTTGTTCACCCAGTACAGCACGTCGGGCTGGTAGAACGACTGCGGCCAGACATTGCGCGCCGGCACGCCGGCGGCCTTGTACTCGTCGATCATCTTCTGCGCGTACTGCTCCTGCGTGAAGCCGTCGAAGGGCATCGCCACGCTCGGGAACTTCAGCTCGGGCGTCATCTTCACGCCCAGGCGCTTGAAGAGCTCGATGCTCTCGGCGTGCGTCAGCAGCGTGCCGCTGCTCGGGCCCGAGTACAGGTCGGTGCGGAAGTTGGCGGTGCCGGCCAGGTACTCGTTCACCGTGCGCGCGCGCGTGTTGGCGGCGTCCATCTTGCCGCGCAGCGTCTTGAACTCGGCCAGCGTGATCTCGCTGGTGCGGCACTCGGCGCTGGCCGGCGTCAGCAGGTTGCCGGCGGCGTCGAAGGTGGCCGGCGTGAACGGCTTGACGCAGGTGCTGGCCAGCGGCGTGGCCAGGATGTTGGTGGTGGTGTGCAGGTCGTTCTGCGCGTGGCGGCAGACGAGCTGCTTGTCCTTCGTGAACGTGACGTCGCACTCGACGATGCCGGCGCCGCTGCGCGCGGCGGCTTCGTACGACTCCTTCGTGTGCTCGGGGAACTGCAGCGCCGCGCCGCGGTGGCCGATGGACCAGTCGCGCGGGGTGAACACGGCCTTCTTCGCGCACGACTGCAGCTGCGTCTTCAGCGCGCTGTCGTTCATGTCGTTCACGAGGAAGAACGGCCGCGGGCCCATCTGGGCGGCGCGCACGGCGTCGGGGGCGGGGCTGGCGCAGGCCAGCAGGGGGCTCAGGGCGGCTGCGGCCAGCAGGCCGCGGGTCCAGGACAGTGGCATGGGGTCTCCTCGGTATGGTTGTCGGAAATGCCGACAACAGCATAGGCTGCGAGTCTCCCCACTGTCGATGGCGCCTGTGTGACGGCGCGTGTTCAGCGGCCGCGCAGGAACAGCGCGTCGAGCTCCTTCATCGTCACCTGGCGCCAGGTGGGTCGGCCGTGGTTGCAGGTGTCGGCGCGCTCGGTGGCTTCCATGTCGCGCAGCAGCGCGTCCATCTCGTCGAGCGTCAGGCGTCGGTGCGCGCGCACGGCGGCGTGGCAGGCCATCGTGGCGAGCAGCTCGTCGCGCGCGCGCTGCACGGCGCGGCTGGCGCCCACGGCGCCCAGCTCGGCCAGCACCGAGCGCGTCAGCTCGGCGAGGTCGGCATCGGGCAGCGCGGCAGGGCGGCTGCGCACCACGAGCGTCGTCGCCGACAGCACGCCCACGTCCAGCCCCAGGGCCAGCAGCGCGGCCTGTTCGGTGTCGGCCGTGGCGCGCTCGGCATCGGTGGCGGCGAAGCTCACCGGGATCAGCAGCGGCTGCGACGGCAGCGCCGTGCTGCTGTCGGCCGCCTGCTTCAGCCGTTCGTAGACGATGCGCTCGTGCGCCGCGTGCATGTCGACGACGACCAGCCCGTGCGCGTTCTCGGCCAGCACGTAGACGCCGCCGATCTGCGCCACCGCGCGGCCCAGCGGGTGCGCAGCAGGCTCGGCAGCGGGCAATGCCTCAGGCGTCGACGTGGTCGGCGGCATGCGCAGGCCGGCCCAGGCGGCCAGGCCACCGCTGCCCTGCGGCGTGCTGCGGACGCCGTCGCCGGCCCAGCGCGGCACCGGTTCCTGCGCGGCCGGGGCGGCCAGCGGCAGCGACGGCTGCCAGCTGGTCGATGGCAGCCTGGCCACGGCGGCGCCGTCTGCGTCTTCGGGCGTGCCAGGCGCAGTGGGCGGCACCGACGGCGCCGCCGGCAGCGGCACCACGGCGGCCCGCGTGGCCGCCAGCGTGTCCTGCACCGCGCGGTGCACGGCCTGGTGCACGGCACGCCCGTCGCGGAAGCGCACCTCGATCTTGGTCGGGTGCACGTTCACGTCCACCAGTTCGGGCGTGATCTGCAGGAACAGCGCGTAGGCCGGCTGCTTGCTGCCGTGCAGCTGGTCTTCGTAGGCCGAGCGGATGGCGTGGGCGATCAGCCGGTCGCGCACGAAGCGGCCGTTGACGAACAGGTACTGCTGGTCGCTGCGCGTGCGTGCGGCCTCGGGCTGGCCGGCGCGCCCGTGCAGCTGCAGCGGCCCGGCCGCCACGGCCAGCGGGCGGCTGGCGGCGATGAAGTCGCGGCCCAGCACGTCGGCGATGCGCGTGGCCTCGTCGGCGGCGCGCCACTGCGCCACGAGCCGGCCTTCGTGCCACACGGCAAAGCCCACGTCGGGCCGCGCCAGCGCATGGCGGCGCACCGCATCCAGCGCGTGCGCCAGCTCGGTGGCATCGGTCTTCAGGAACTTGCGCCGCGCCGGCGTGCTGAAGAAGAGCTCCTGCACTTCGACCGTGGTGCCCACGGCGCGCGCCGCGGGCTGCAGCTCGCCGCTGCGCGCGTCGAGCCGCGTGGCGTGCGCGGCGCCGGCGGTGCGGCTGGTGATGGCCAGGTCCGAGACGGAGGCGATGGCGGCCAGCGCCTCGCCGCGGAACCCCATCGTCGCCACCGATTCCAGCTCGGCCAGCGACGCGATCTTGCTGGTGGCGTGGCGCTTCAGCGCCAGCGGCAGCTCGGCGGCGGGGATGCCGCCGCCGTCGTCCTCGACCACGATGCTGCGCACGCCGCCGGCGGCCAGGCGCAGCGTGACGTGCGTGGCGCCGGCGTCGAGCGCGTTGTCGACCAGTTCGCGCACCACCGAGGCCGGGCGTTCCACCACCTCGCCGGCGGCGATCTGGCTCACCAGCGTGTCGGGCAACTCGCGGATGGGGCGGCGTGGCGAGAGCACGGCGTTCATGGACCGGAATTGTAGGAGGCGGGCTGTCGCGATAATGCGCCGCCATGGACCTCGTCGCCGCCCTCATCGACTTCATCCTGCGCGTCGACGTGCACCTGATGCAGTTCGTGCAGACCTACGGCGCCTGGGTGTACGCGCTGCTGTTCGCAATCATCTTCGTCGAGACCGGCGTCGTCGTGATGCCCTTCCTGCCCGGTGACTCGCTGCTGTTCGTGGTCGGCGCGCTGTGCGGCCTGGGGCTGATGAGCCTGCCGCTGACGCTGGTGCTGCTGGTGGTGGCGGCGGTGCTGGGCGACCAGGTCAACTACAGCATCGGCCGCCACGTGGGCCCGCGCGTGTTCCGCTGGGAGCACTCGCGCTTCTTCAACCGCGCGGCGTTCGACCGCACGCACGCGTTCTACGAACGCTACGGCGCCTTCGCGCTGATCGCCGGCCGCTTCATGCCCTTCGTGCGCACCTTCGTGCCGTTCGTCGCCGGCGTGGGCGAAATGACGCGCAGCCGCTTCACGCTGTTCAACGTGATCGGCGCGCTGGTGTGGGTGCTGGGCATCACCACGGCCGGCTACCTGTTCGGCAACATCCCGTGGGTGCAGGCCAACCTGAGCAAGATCATCTGGGCGATGATCATCGTGCCGGGGCTGTTCGTGCTGTACGGCGCCTGGAAGGCGCGCAGCGCCGGGGTGCAGCCGGGCTGAGGCCGCCGGGAGCCGCCGCGGCTACAGCGTGCGCTGCCGCGCCAGCCGCGGGTTCTTCGCGAAGTAGCGGCGGATGCCGGTGGCCAGCGCATCGACCAGCCGCGCCTGGTAGGCCGGGTCGCGCAGCTTGTCTTCTTCCTCCGGGTTCGAGATGAAGGCCGTCTCGACCAGGATGCTGGGGATGTCGGGCGCCTTCAGCACCGCGAAGCCGGCCTGCTCGACCTGGCGCTTGTGCAGCTTGCCGACGCGGCCGATGCGCGACAGCACCTCGCGCCCGATGCGCAGGCTGTCCTGGATCTGCGCCGTGGTGCTCATGTCGAGCATCGCGCGCAGCACCTGGGTGTCGCGGACGCTGGCGACGTTGACGCCGCCCACCAGGTCGGCGGCGTTCTCCTTCTCGGCCATCCAGCGCGCTGCGGTGCTGGAAGCGCCCTTGGTCGACAGCGCGAACACGCTGGCGCCACGCGCCTCGGGCCGGAAGAAGGCGTCGGCGTGGATCGAGACGAACAGGTCGGCCTGCACGCGTCGCGCCTTGCGCACGCGTTCGCCCAGCGGCACGAAGAAGTCGGCGTCGCGGGTCATCATCACGCGCATGCCGGGCACCGCATTGAGCTTGTCGCGCAGCTGCAGCGCCACGGACAGCACCACGTCCTTCTCGCGCAGGCCGGTGGGGCCGATGGCGCCGGGGTCCTCGCCGCCGTGGCCGGGGTCGAGCGCCACGATGACGAGGCGGTCGACGCGGCGCCGTTCGGCCTCGGTGGCGGGCGGCTCCGGCGGCGCCGGGGCAGGTGTCTGCAGGCGCGGCGCCGAGGCCGGCCGCGGCGCGGGCGCAGGTGCCGTGACCGGGGCGCCGGGCTTGTCGACCCGCGCGATCAGCTCGCCCAGTGCGTCCTGCACCGTCTGCGCAGCCGCGTCTTCGGCGGCCTCCTTCTCGCGGATCAGCGCCAGCAGCGGGTCGGTGGCCTGCGTCGGATACAGGTCGAACACCAGCCGGTGCTGGTAAGCCGCCACCGGCTGCAGCGTGAACTGCTGCGGCGCCACGGCCTGCTTCAGGTCGACCACCAGGCGCACCACGCGGGCCTGGAACTGGCCCACGCGCACGCCGGCGATGTACGGGTCGTCGGGCCGCACCTTGCCGACCAGTTCGCGCAGCTGCGGGCTGAGCTCCAGGCCGTCGAGATCGATCACCAGGCGGTCGGGGCCGGCCGTCATGAAGTGCGAGGCGGTCAGCGGCCCGTCGGACTCGATCGTCATGCGCGTGTAGTCGGGCGCGGGCCACACGCGCACGCCCACGATGCCCGCGCCCCAGGCCAGCTGCGGACGGGTCAGCAGCAGCGCCAGCGGACCCATGGCCAGCACGGCCCGGCGGCGGTGCATGTGCATCAGGCCAGCAGCGCCACGCCGCGGGGCGTGTGCGCGTGTGCGGTGACGAGGCGGATGTCGTCGTCCTGCGGCTCCAGCGTCAGCGCCAGGTCGGGCAGCGGCAGCACGCCGTCGGCCTTCTCGGGCCACTCGGCCAGCTTCAGTCCTGGTGCGGCGAAGACGTCGCGAAAGCCCGCGTCTTCCCACTCGCGCGCGTCGTCGAAGCGGTAGAAGTCGAAGTGCGCGATCGCCAGGCCCGGCGCGCTGTGCTGCTCGACCACGGCATAGGTGGGGCTCTTGATGCGGCCCTGCACGCCCAGCGCACGCAGCAGGTGGCGCACGAAGGTCGTCTTGCCCGCGCCCAGCGGGCCATGCAGCGTGATGAAGGCGTTGCGCAGTTCGGCGTGGTTCGCCAGCGCGGCGGCCCAGGTGGCGCACGCGGCCTCGTCGGGCCAGTGCAGGGTGCGGGTTTCTAGAATCGGTGCATGGACCGGCATCACTTCGACGGGCATTCGCTGTTGCAGCAGCTGCGAGAGTGGGCGCGTGAGCTGGGATTCTCCCAGATCGGTGTGGCCGACGTGGACATGGCGGACGCAGAGCCCGGACTGCAGGCCTGGTTGCAGGCCGGTTTCCACGGCGGCATGGGCTACATGGCCGCGCATGGCCTGAAGCGTGCGCGCCCGACCGAGCTGGTGCCCGGCACGGTGCGCGTGGTCACCGCGCGCATGGACTACCTGCCGCGCGCCACCCCCGCGGCTTGGCAGCAGCACGAGCTGCAGCGCCTGCAGCAGCCGGGCGAGGCCGTGGTGTCGGTGTACGCACGGGGGCGGGACTACCACAAGGTGCTGCGCCAGCGCCTGCAGACGCTGGCCGAGCGCCTGGCGGCGGTGGTCGGGCCGCTGGGCCACCGTGTCTTCACCGACTCGGCCCCGGTGCTGGAAGTGGAACTGGCCACACGCAGCGGCCCGGGCTGGCGCGGCAAGCACACGCTCGCGCTGCACCGCGACGCCGGCTCGATGTTCTTCCTGGGCGAACTCTTCGTCGACCTGCCGCTGCCGCTGACCGCGGCCACCTCGGCGCACTGCGGCAGCTGCACGGCCTGCATCGACGCCTGCCCCACGCAGGCCATCGTGGCGCCGTACCGGCTGGATGCGCGGCGCTGCATCAGCTACCTCACGATCGAGCACGACGGCCCGATTCCCGAGGCGCTGCGCCCCGCGATGGGCAACCGCATCTACGGCTGCGACGACTGCCAGCTCGTGTGCCCGTGGAACCGCCACGCGCAGCGCACGGCGCTGCCCGACTTCGACGAGCGCGAGGGCCTGGGCGGCAGCACGCTGCTGGCGCTGTGGGCCTGGGACGAGGCCACGTTCCTGCGCCGCACCGAGGGCAGCGCCATCCGCCGCATCGGCCACCAGCGCTGGCAGCGCAACCTGGCGGTGGCGCTGGGCAACGCGCTGCGCGCGCACGACGACGCGGCCGTGCGGGCAGCGCTGCACGGGGCCCGTGCGGCGGCCACGCCGCTGGTGCAGGAGCACATCGACTGGGCGCTGGCCTGCTGACCTGCGCGTGCGTCAGCCGCCGCGCAGCAGCGCCAGCGCGGCCAGCGCCAGCGGCAGGCCGGCCATGCCCAGCAGCGTCGAGACGGTGACGAGCCCGGCCACGTAGCCCCCGTGCCCGCCCATGCGCACCGCCAGCACGTAGGCGCTGGACGCGGTGGGCATCGCGGCGAAGGCCACCACGATGGCCTGCTGCGCCGGGGGCATCTGCAATGCCAGCACCAGGCCGATGGCCAGCGCCGGCAGCGCGGCGTGGCGGATCGCCAGCAGCGCCGCGGCCAGCTTGGGCCCTTCGCGCAGGGCGCCGAACTGCAGCCCGGCGCCCACGGCCATCAGGCCGAGCGGCAGCGCCGCCGCGCCGATGCGCGACAGCGTCGTCGAGGCGATCTCCGGCAGCCGCAGCCCCAGCAGGTTGCACAGCAGGCCGGCGCCGGTGGCCAGGATCAGCGGGTTGCGCAGCAACTGCCCGGCAAAGCCGTGGCCGCCGTGGCGTGCCAGCGGCCACACCGCGGCCACGTTGCACAGCGGCACGGCCAGCGACACGATCAGCGCCATCCAGGCCAGGCCCTGCGTGCCGGCGATGCGCTCGGACAGCGCCAGCGCCACGTACGAATTGAAGCGGAAGGCGGTCTGTGCGCCCGAGGCGTGCAGCCGCGTGTCCACGCCAGGGGCCAGCCGCAGCGCGAAGGCCAGCAGCACGCCGCACAGCACCACCGCCACGCTGCTGCCCGCCAGCGGCAGCAGGCTCATGGGCGACAGCGGATGGCGCACGATCGACGTGAACAGCAGCGCCGGGAACAGCACCACGTAGACCAGCCGCTCGACGCCGTCCCACAGCGGGCGGTTCAGCGGCGTGTAGCGGCACAGCACGAAGCCGCACAGGATCAGCAGGAAGTCGGGCAGCAGCAGCAGGGCATCGTGCATGGCCGGCAGTGTGCCAGTGCAATCCCCAGGGAACGCCCGCAGCGGACCCGCATCCAAGCACGGCCGGCCGACGTCGAGACCCGCATCCGGATGCGGCGACAATGCCGGCCTCATCCTTCCTTCCCGACCCCCCGGAGAACCTGCGCATGAACAGAAGATCGTTGCACCTCCTGGCCGCCGCACTGCTGGCCGCACCTGCGGCCGTGCTCGCCCAGGCCTACCCGAACAAGCCCGTGCGCCTGGTCGTGCCCTTCGCTCCGGGTGGCACCACCGACATCGTCGCCCGCGTCGTCGCCGAGAAGGCCAATGCCGCGCTGGGCCAGAACCTGGTGGTCGAGAACAAGGCCGGCGGCGGCGGCTCGATCGGCGCGCTGGAAGTGATCCGCGCCCCGGCCGACGGCTACGTGCTGGGCATGGCCACCGTGTCGACGACCGCGGCCAACCCCGCGATCAACACCAAGATCGGCTACAACCCGACCACCGACTTCACGCCCATCATCAACATCGCGGCCACGCCCAACGTGATCGCCGTGCACCCCAGCTTCCCGGCCCGCGACTACAAGGGCTTCCTGGCGGAAGTGAAGAAGAACCCGGGCAAGTACAGCTTCGCCAGCTCCGGCACCGGCGGCATCGGCCACCTGCAGATGGAGCTCTTCAAGAGCCTGTCGGCGACCTTCATCACGCACATCCCGTACCGTGGCGCGGGCCCGGCCCTGACCGACACCGTCGCAGGCCAGGTGCCCATCATCTTCGACAACCTGCCCTCCGCGCTGCCGTTCATCAAGGACGGCCGCCTGGTGCCCATCGTCGTGGCCGCGCCGCAGCGCCTGGCCGTGCTGCCCAACGTGCCGACCTTCAAGGAAGTCGGCCTGGAGCCGGTGAACCGCATGGCCTACTACGGCGTGCTCGGTCCGAAGGGTCTGCCCAAGGACGTGGTCGACCGCATCCATGCGGCCGTCAAGCGCACGTCGGAGCTTCCCGAGGTGAAGAAGCGCATCGAGGACACCGGCTCGCTGATGGTGCTGAACACGCCCGAGCAGTTCGCGGCGCAGATCCGTGCCGAGTTCGACGTCTACAAGAAGGTCGTCGACCAGCAGAAGCTGAAGCTCGATTGAGCAGCGGCGCCGGCGCCGACGCAGCGGTCATCGACCGCTTCGTCGACGCCCTGTGGATCGAGGACGGGCTGGCGCCGCTGACGCTGGCCGCCTACCGCCGCGATCTCGCGCTCTACGCCGCCTGGCTGCAGGCCCAGGCCGGCGAGCGCGGCACCAGGGGCGTGGCCGCCAGCACCGAGTCCGACCTGCTGGGCTACATGGCGGCGCGCCATGCCGGCACCCGCGCCAGCACGGCGAACCGCCGGCTCACGGTGTTCAAGCGGTTCTTCCGCTGGGCGCTGCGCGAGCACCTGGTCACGCAGGACCCCACGCTGAAGCTCGGTGCCGCACGGCAGCCGCTGCGCGTGCCCAAGGACCTGAGCGAAGGGCTGGTCGAGGCCCTGCTGGCCGCGCCCGACGTGGCCACGCCGCTGGGCCTGCGCGACCGCGCGATGATCGAGCTGATGTACGCCAGCGGCCTGCGCGTGAGCGAACTGGTGGGTCTGAAGACCGTGCACCTGGGTTTTGCCGAAGGCGTGCTGCGCGTGGTGGGCAAAGGCTCGAAGGAGCGGCTGGTGCCCTTCGGCGAGGAGGCGCATGCCTGGCTGCAGCGCTACATCGGCCAGGCCCGCGGCGTGATCCTGGGCGGGCAGGTGAGCGATGCGCTGTTCGTCACCGCGCGGGGCGGGCCGATGACGCGGCAGATGTTCTGGACCCTGGTCAAGCGGCATGCACGGCATGCCGGCATCACGGCGCCGCTGTCGCCGCACACGCTGCGCCACGCCTTCGCCACGCACCTGCTGAACCACGGTGCCGACCTGCGCGCGGTGCAGCTGCTGCTGGGCCATGCCGACATCGGCACCACCACGATCTACACGCACGTGGCGCGCGAGCGCCTGCGCCAGCTGCACGCCCGGCACCACCCGCGCGGTTGAGTGGTGCGGCTGACCGACGGCCGCCCGGCCATGAAAAAGCCGGCCCGCAGGCCGGCTTGTCGTTTCGGAGCGAGGACGCTCAGAAGTTGTGGCGCACGCCCACGGCGATCGAGCTGAAGTCGCCACCGTAGACCTTGGCGCTGCCGTCGGCCACTTCGGTGTAGAAGGCGTAGACCTTGGTGCGCTTGCTCAGGTTGTAGTTGTAGCCCAGCGTGAACTGCTGCGCGTCGCTGTTGGCGACGTTGCTGTAGTCGTCGGCAGCGCCGAAGTTCAGGTGGAACTCCGAGGCGCCCAGGTTGTAGGCGCCGCTCAGGCGGAACGTGGTGCGGTCGCCACGGCCGTTCGACACGTCTTCGTTCTGCTGCACGTAGGCGCCGAACACGAACGAACCCACTTCGTACAGCGCGCGCACGGCGAACTGGTTGTCGTCGCCGAACTTCTGGTAGCCGGCGCCCAGGGCCAGCGAACCCAGCTGGTAGTTGGCGGCGAAGTCGTAGGTGCGCAGGTTGGCGCTGCCTTCGGCCATGCTGACGGCGCCTTCGAGCTGCAGGCCCTTCACCAGCGTCGGCAGACGGTAGGCGATCTTGTTGGTGTCGCGGCCCAGGTAGGCGTACAGCGCATCCGACGACGTGCCCGTGTCGTGGTTGTGCATGCTGATGTAGTCGGCCGTGGCGTAGTAGGCCTCGCTGGTGAACTGGCCCAGGCGCAGCGTGCCGAAGGTGGCGCTTTCCAGGTTCACTTCGCTCTGGCCGGCCCAGAAGGTGCTGGCGGGAATGCCGGTGTCGATGCTGAAGCGGTGCTCCAGCACGAAGTTGGCCTTCAGGCCGCCGCCCAGGTCTTCGGTGCCCTTGAAGCCCAGACGCGAGGCGTTGTTCACGAGCTCGGTGGTCTTCACGCCGTCGCGGTCGAGCGATTCGACGGTGACGTTGGCGCGACCGTAGATCGTGACGCTGCTTTGGGCGAACGCCGAACCGGTGGCCAGGAGGGCCGCGGCGGCTGCCATGAGAGTGCGCTGCATGTTGCTTCCTTTAGGGGTGAAACCGTGAATGTCTTGACGGGCGCGCAGGATTTCTGTGTTCCCGAAACAGCGCAGAGTCTAAAGGCGGGCCCGTGAAAACCCGGAGCCGGGCCCGATTCAGTGCGGGTAAACGCGTGCAACTGCGGCTTCCGCGCAACAGTCCGGGGTCGGGACGGGCTTGCAGCAGAATCGCCGCCCCATGGACCACACATTCCTGTCGGCCTTCGTGCTGCTGCTGCTGGTGCTGGACCCGTTCGGCAGCCTGCCCATCTTCATCTCGGTGCTGCGCGGTGTGGCGCCCGAGCGCCGCCGCGTGGTGGCGCTGCGCGAGGTGGCGATCGCGTTCGCGGTGCTGGCGGTGTTCATGGTGGCGGGCCAGCACTTCCTGGCCCTGATGCGGCTGTCGGAGCGTTCGCTGGAGGTGGCCGGCGGCGTGATCCTGCTGATCATCGCCGTGCGCATGATCTTCGCCAGCGGCGGCGAGGTGTACGCCGCCGACGGCAGCGGGCGCGAGCCCTTCATCTTTCCGCTCGCGGTGCCGCTGCTGGCCGGGCCGTCGGCGATGGCCACCGTGCTGCTGCTGGCGTCGCGGCAGCCCGACCGCCTGCTGTCGTGGTTCGGGGCGTTGACGGCGGCGATGCTGGTCTCGGGCATCGTACTGCTGGCCGCCGACCGGCTGCGCAAGCTGCTGGGCTCGTCGATGGTGGCGGCGATCGAGAAACTGATGGGCCTGGTGCTGACGGCCATTGCCGTCGAGATGATCCTGGCCGGGCTGAAGCGCTACTTCTTCGAGGCCTGACGGCCCCGGCCGGGCACAGCCCGCTAACGCCCCCGCAGGTGCGCCGGCGCCTCCAGCCGCTTGGCCAGCAGCGACAGCGTCAGCGTCAGCACCAGGTACAGCACCGAGATCGCCAGGTACGGCTCCCAGTAGCGCGAATACGCGCCGGCCACGGTGCGCGCGGCCAGGGCCAGCTCGGCCAGGCCGATGGCGCTGACCAGCGACGAATCCTTGATCAGCGTGACGCCCTCGTTCACCAGTGCCGGCACCATGCGGCGGAAGGCCTGCGGCAGGATCACGAAGCGCATCGCCTGCACGTGCGTGAGGCCGACGCTGTAGGCGGCCTGGGTCTGGCCGCGGTGGATGCTCTGGATGCCGGCGCGGAAGATCTCGCTGATGTACGCGCCGGCGTTCAGGCTCAGCGCCACGCAGCCGGAGAGGAAGGCGCCGTGCTCCTGGCGGAACGTGCGGGCCATCTCGCCCGAGACGAGCAGGCCGTTGTCGGGGTGCACCAGCGCCGGCATCAGCGCGAAGTGCACCAGCAGGATCTGCACGAACAGCGGCGTGCCGCGGAAGAAGGTGACGTACGCCAGCGTCACGCCGCGCGCCAGCTTCAGCAGCCAGGCGGCGGGCTTCGACGCCGGTGCCGGCGCGTCGGCCGAGCTGCTGACGAGCCCGAACGCCACGCCCAGCACCAGCCCGGCGCCGATGGCCACCAGCGTGAGCTGGATCGTCATCAGCAGGCCGCTCCAGAAGAGCGGCCCGTAGCCGGCGAGGATCTCCCAGCGCAGATCCACCGCCGGACCCCGCTTACTTCGAGGCCGCCGACGCCGGGGCCGCGGCCTTGGCCGGTGCAGCGCCGAAGTACTTGGCGAAGATCTGGTCGTAGGTGCCGTCGGCCTTGATGTCGGCCAGGCCCTTGTTCAGCTTCTCCAGCAGTTCGGTGTTGCCCTTCTTGACGGCGATGCCGTACTGCTCGGGCACGAACTCGGCGTCGCTGACGGTCTTGAACTTGCCGCCCGGGTTGTTGGCCACGTAGTGGATGACGACGCCGTTGTCGGCGACCACCGCGTCCACGCCGCCGGCTTCCAGCTCCTTCAGCGCCAGCGGGGTGCTCTCGAAGCGCTTGATGTTGGTGTTGGTCTTGCCCAGCAGCTTGCTCACCGCCTCGTCGCCGGTGGTGCCGGTCTGCACGCCCACCTTCAGCTTCTTCAGGTCGGCGAACTTCGCGACCTTGCTCGTCTCCTTCACCGCGATCAGCTGCGCGGCGTCGAAGTACGGGGCCGTGAAGTCCATCGTGCCCTTGCGCTCCTCGGTGATGGTGACGGCGCTGACCACGAGGTCGCGGTCGCCCTGGCCCAGCGCGTTGAAGATGCCTTCCCAGGGGGTGTTGACGAACTTCACCTCGATGCCGGCCTTCTGGGCGATGGCGGTGACGACGTCGATGTCGAAGCCGACGATCTCGCCCTTCTCGTTCTGGCTCTCGAACGGCGCGTAGGCGGCGTCGGTGCCGACCGTGTAGACCTTGGCCGGCGCGGGCGCGGGGGCCGACGCCACGGGCGCGGGGGCCGGGGCCTGTTCCTTCTTGCCGCAGGCGGCGAGCACCAGGCCGACGGCCACGAAGGCCGCCGTCTGCAGGAAACGACGGGTGGAAAGCTGGGTCATGGTGGACTCTGCAAGAGTGGGGTGGGAAAGGTGGCGCAGTGTAATCGTGCGCCCCGTGAAATCCAGCCTGGACAGACGCAAGTTGCGGGCCGGTGGGCGGCGGCCGTTCAGGGCCTGCGGTCGATGTGGGCGGGCAGCTTGCGCCAGGGCAGCTCGGCCGGGTCGGCCGCCATCGGGCCCGGCGCGCGTGCCACCAGGATGTGGCTGGCGATCGGCGTGAACGCGGCACGGAAGTGCACCGAGCTCTTGTTCACCAGCACGCGCATCGACGCCGGCTCCACGCCCAGGAAGCGGTAGAGGTCCAGGTCGAGCATCTGCGTCTTGGCGCTGCTGACCAGCACGCTGACGCCATCGACCACCAGCCGCGCGCTCGGGCCCAGCGTGGCGGTGTTGCCGGCCGTCATCGGGCCGTGCAGCGGCACCACGCCGTCGCTGAGGGCGGCCACCGTGCAGCGTGCTTCCACCGGCGCGTCGGTGGTGCTGCCGTCGAAGCTGCGCACGGCGCGGCCGAGCTGCAGCGACAGCGTCGCACCGACACCGGCGGCGTGGGCCGCGGCCGCGGCGTCGGGGTCCCACAGCAGGCCCAGCGCCACGCCGCCCGGATACCGCTGCCCGGCGCCGGCCTCCAGCAGCGCGCGCAGCAGGCCGGTGGTGTTGCTGTCGCCGCCGGCGCCGGGGTTGTCCTGCGTGTCGGCGATCACCACCGGGCCGGCGCCCGGTGCAGCCGCAGCTGCCAGCGCCAGTGCCTTGGCCACCGCGGTGGCCGGCGACAGCAGTTCCAGCGCCCAGTCGGCGCGCTGCGCCACGGCGTTGGCGGCCAGCGCCTGCACGTTGGCGGCCACGGTGTCGGCGTCGCGGCCGTGGCCGAAGACCACCGGGCCGCATTCGTCGAAGTCGGCCGCCGGAAAGCCCATCGCGAAGCTCAGGTGCACGCCGCTCTGCGCTTCCAGGGTCGACAGGTCCTGGAACAGCCCGGCGGCCGGCTCCATCAGCGTGCACTGCGCGTTCAGCGGCAGCAGGAAGGGCAGGCGCTCGGCGTGCGTGGCCAGCGGCGTGCCTGCCAACAGCAGCGCCAGCAGGCCGGCGGCGCGCGCGCCGGTCTCGGCCATGTCCACGTGCGGGTAGGTGCGGAAGGCCGTCATCGCGCTGGCGTGGCGCAGCATGCGGGCGGTGACGTTGGCGTGCAGGTCCAGGCTGGCCACCAACGGCAGCGCGGGGCCGACCACGGCGCGCAGGCGCTCCAGCAGTTCGCCTTCGGCGTCGTCCACGTGTTCGGCGACCGCAGCACCGTGCAGGTCGAGGTAGACGCCGTCGATGCCCGTGGCCACCGCGGCGCGTGCGTCGTCCAGCAGCGCCGCGGCGATGCGCTCGAAGGCGTCGCGCGTGACGTGGGCCGAGGGCGTGGCACCGGCCCAGACCGACGGCACCGGCCGCCAGCCGCGCTCCGCGGCGTCGCGCAGGAAGCCGCCCATCGGCAGCGAGGTCGGCGCCATGCGCGCCAGCATGGCCGCGCCGCGCGTGCTTTCGGGGTAGCCGGCGCCCGACTGGAACGCGGCCCAGTCGGCCTGCGACGGGGCGAAGGTGTTGGTTTCGTGCTGGAAGCCGGCGACGAGGATGCGCATGCAGGGTCCGCTCTTCAGGGTGTGTTCGACAGGGGAGGCAGCGAGGTGAGCGCCGCGATCTCGGCATCGCTGAAGCCTGCGGCGCGGCGTGCCGCGGTGTTGAACGGCGCGCGCAGCCGCGGCGCGCCGTGGCGCGCGGTGAGCACGGCGTAGTGCGCCACCGGGTCCAGGCCGTCGCGCGCGCACAGCCACGCGTACCAGCGGTTGCCGATGGCGACGTGGCCGATCTCGTCGCGCAGGATGGTGTCCAGGATCTCCACCGCGCGGGTGTCCCCGGCCCGCGCCAGCTTGGCCTGCATCGGCGGCGTGGCATCCAGGCCGCGCGCTTCCAGCGTGCGTGGCACCAGCGCCATGCGCGCGGTGACGTCGCCGGCGGTGCGCTCGGTCATGGCCCACAGGCCGTCGTGCGCGTCGTGGTCGCCGTAGCGGCAGTCCAGGCTCTGCAGGTGTTCGGACAGCAGCGTGAAGTGCAGCGCTTCTTCGCCCGCCACCTGCAGCCAGTCGCGGTAGTAGGCCTCGGGCAGGCCGGGGAAGCGCCACAGCGCGTCGAGCGCCAGGTTGATCGCGTTGAACTCGATGTGCGTCACCGCGTGCAGCAGCGCGGCGCGGCCGGCGCGTGTGAACGGGCTGCGCGTGGCCACCTGCTGCGGCGGCACCAGCCGCGGCCGCAGCGGGCGACCGGGCAGCGGCGCGGGCGGCAGCAGCACGCGCCGCGTGTCCAGCGGCGGTGGCGCAAGATGCAGCGCGCGGGCCGCGGCGGCCTTGGCCGCCGGGTCGGGTTCGCACAAGACCTTCAAGGCCTGTTCACGCAGCTCCATCCTTAAAATTATCGCCTTCGCCCAACAAGGACCTCCGTGGCCATCTACCAACTCGGGGACGACGCCCCCCGCATCCACCCCGGCGCCTGGGTGGCCGAGAGCGCCAGCGTGATCGGACGTGTCGAGCTGCAGGAAGGCGCCAGCGTCTGGTACGGCTGCACACTGCGCGGCGACAACGACTGGATGGTCGTCGGCCGCAACAGCAACATCCAGGACGGCAGCGTGCTGCACACCGATGCCGGCGTGCCGCTGACCATCGGCGAGGGCGTCACCGTGGGCCACCAGGTGATGCTGCACGGCTGCACCGTGGGCGACCACTCGCTCATCGGCATCCAGAGCGTCATCCTCAACGGCGCGAAGATCGGCCGCCACTGCATCGTCGGCGCCGGCTCGGTCGTCACCGAAGGCAAGGAATTCCCCGATGGCTCGCTGATCCTCGGCAGCCCGGCGCGCGTGGTGCGGCCGCTCACGCCCGAGCAGATCGAACGCCTGCAGTGGAGCGCCCGCCACTACGTGGCCAACGCGGCGCGCCACCGCGGCGGCCTGCAGCGGATCGCCTGATGTCCGAGCTGCACAAGTTCATCTTCGAGGGCCTGCCGGTGCGCGGCATGCTGGTGCGCCTGACCGACAGTTGGCGCGAGGTGCTGCAGCGCCGCCAGGAACTGGGCCCGCACGCGGCCCCGGTGCGCGTGCTGCTGGGCGAGATGGCCGCAGCCGGCGTGCTGATGCAGGCCAACATCAAGTTCAACGGTGCGCTGGTGCTGCAGATCTACGGCGACGGCCCGGTGAAGCTGGCTGTGGCCGAGATCCAGCCCGAGCTGACGTTCCGCGCCACTGCCAAGGTGGTGGGCGACATCGCCGACGACGCGCAGCTGGAGGCGCTGGTGAACGTGGGCGGCCAGGGCCGCTGCGCCATCACGCTCGACCCGAAGGACCGCCTGCCCGGCCAGCAGCCCTACCAGGGCGTGGTGCCGCTGCACGGCGACCAGAGAGAGCCGCTGCAGCAGGTGGCGCAGGTGCTCGAGCACTACATGCTGCAGAGCGAGCAGCTCGACACACGCCTGGTGCTGGCGGCCAACGACGAGGTCGCGGCCGGGCTGCTGATCCAGCGCCTGCCGGTGCAGGGCGAAGGCAACCTGGGTGGTCGCAAGAACGAGGACGACATCGGCCTCAGCGACGCCTTCAACCGCATCGCCATGCTGGCCGCCACGCTCACGCGCGAGGAACTGCTGACGCTGCAGCCGCAGCAGGTGCTGCACCGCCTGTTCTGGGAAGAGACGCTGCGCGTGTTCGAGCCCGAGCACCCGCGCTTCGCCTGCACCTGCTCGCGCGAGCGCGTGCAGAACATGCTGCGCGGGCTGGGCCGCGAGGAAAGCGACGGCCTGATCGCCGAGCGCGGCGAGGTCGAGGTGGGCTGCGAGTTCTGCGGCCTGCAGTACCGCTTCGACGCGGTGGACGTGGGCGAGATGTTCACGCCGGTGCGCGACCAGCCGCCGTCCACCGGCGCGCTGCAGTAGGGCCGCGGCCGGCGCGGCGCTCAGGCCAGCCGCAGCGCCACCACGCCGCCGACGATGACGGCGGTGCCGGCGGTGCGCTGCAGGCCGAAGCGTTCGCCCAGCAGCCACCAGCCCAGCAGCGCCGCGAACAGCACCGAGGTCTCGCGCAGCGCCGCGACGCTGGCCACCGGCGCCTGCGTCATGGCCCACAGCGCGATGGCGTAGGAGCCGATCGACGCGCTGCCGCCCAGCGCCGCCAGACCCCAGCGGCGGCGGGCGTAGGCCAGCACCTCGCCGCCGCGGCCGCTGCGGCGGCGCGCCAGCAGCACCAGCAGCGGGTAGGGCAGGCCGTCCAGCACGAACAGCAGCAGGATGTAGCGCAGCGCCTCGCCGCCGTGCGCCACCTCCACGCGCACGCCGCGGCCGTCGAGCACGGTGTAGACGGCGATGATGGCGGCGTTGGCGAACGCGAAGGCCAGCGCCTTGCGGTGGTGCAGCGCCTGGCCCGGATGCGCCAGCCCCACCATCGCCACGCCCACGGTGATGCCGACGATGCCGGCCCAGGCGCCGGCACTGGGCGCCTCGCCCAGCAGCGGCGCGCTGGCCAGTGCCACCAGCAGCGGCGCGAAGCCGCGCATGATGGGGTAGGTCAGGCCCAGGTCGCCGTGCTGGTAGGCCCCGGCGAGTGCCACGTAGTAGCCGATGTGCACGGCCAGCGACGCGGCGATGAAGGGCAGGCTCTGCGGCTGCGGCAGCCCTGCCCACAGCAGCAGCGGCAGCGCGACCACGGCGCCCATGAAGTGCACCAGCGCGGTGTCGAGCGGCTTGTCGCCGCTGGACTTGACGAGCGCATTCCAGCCGGCGTGCAGCAGCGCACCCAGCAGCACCAGGGCGACCAGCGGCCAGGTCAGCCCCGCCATCGTTCCTGCCTTCTGCCCCGCCCGCCGGCCGGGCTCACAGGGTGCAGCGGCGTGCGCGGCCGATGAAGTGCGCCAGCGGCGGCGTCGGCGCGTCGGGCGACTTGGCCAGGTCGTCCCACAGCCGCAGCGCCACGGCATCGGCCGCACCCGGGCGGGCGATGAAGTCGGCGGCCTGCTGCGCGTCGAACACGCCGCCCTGCAGCGCGAGGCTGCGTTGCGAGTCGGCCGACAAGGCCTGCAGATAGCCCGGCCGCGTGGCGCACAGGTAGCGCTTGGCGTCGACATGGCCCTGCACCGCGCCCAGCACACGCTCGGGGAACAGCCGGCGCAGGAAGGGCAGGGCGATGTACTGGTGCAGGTCGTCCACGCCGCGCAGCGTCGGCGTCTCGCCCAGGTCCTGCACCAGGTGACCCAGGTCGTGCAGCAGCGCTGCCGTCACCAGCGCATCGTCGGCGCCGGCGGCTTCGGCCAGCGCGGCCGTCTGCAGCGCGTGCTGCAGCTGCGTCACGGGCTCGCCGCTGTACTGCGCGTGGCCCCGGGTGAGGAGCAGGGTCTCGATCTCGTCCAGGCTGATCATGGTGTGTGCGGCAGTTCGTCCAGTTCGGCCAGCCGGCTGGCGCGCAGCCGCGTGGCCGCGAGCGCGCCCTTGCTCTCGAGGATGGGGTAGGCGATGGAGCACAGGTGCGAGTTGATGCGCTTGAGCTCGCTCAGCAGGTCCAGGTGCAGCGAGCTGGTCTCGATGCTCTGCGCCGTGTTGTGCTGCAGCCTGGCGATGTGGTTGGCGGCATAGGCGTGCTCCAGCTCGCGAAAGCGCGCCTTCTCTTCGAGCAGCGCCTGCGCGTCGCGCACATGGCCGTCGAGGAACACGCCCATCGCCAGCCGCAGGTTGGCCAGCAGCCGCTCGTGCAGGTGGCAGATCTCGGCCATGCCGGCGTCGGAGAAGCGGCGCTGCTTGCGGATCTTCTTGTCCTCGATGTCCTGCAGCACGCGCTCGATGGTGTCGCCGATCTGTTCCATGTTGATCGTGAAGCTGACCACGTCGGTCCAGCGCCGGCTCTCGCGTTCGGACAGCGCCTCGCGCGAGATCTGCGTCAGGTAGAACTTGATCGCGCTGTACAGCCGGTCGACCTCGTCGTCGCGTGCGCGCAGGCGCTCGGCCAGCGCCAGGTCGTTGTCGCGCAGCACCGGCAGCACGCCGCGCAGCATCTGTTCCACCACGTCGGCCTGGTGCAGGGCCTCGCGCGCCGCGCTGCTGATGGCCAGCGAGGGCGTGGCCAGCGCCACCGGGTCGAGGTGGCTGCTGCGCTGGCGCGCCGGGTCGGGCGCGTCGTCGGGCAGCCAGCGCTCGACCAGCCGCGCCACCACGCCGGTGCCGCCGATGAACAGCAGCGCCAGCGCGACGTTGAAACCGAGGTGGAAGGCCACCACCTGCGCGTGGGGTGCCGGCAGTGCCTGCTGCAGCAGCCCCTGCAACGGGCCCAGCAGCGGCAGCGCCACCAGGGTGCCCGCCGCCTTGAACAGGAAGTTGCCCAGCGGCAGCCGGCGCGTGGCCGCGGCGTCGCCGCTGGTGGCGATCATCGCCAGCACGCCGCTGCCGAGGTTCGCGCCCAGCACCAGCCCCAGCGCAACCTCGGCCGGCAGGATGCCCTGCGAGGCCAGCGCCGCCGTCAGCAGCACGATGGCCAGGCTCGAATAGGCCAGCACCGTGAGCGCGGCGCCGACCACGATGTCCAGCAGCGCCTCGTCGGGCAGTGCCGCCAGCAGCCCGCGCAGCGCGGGCGAGGCCGTCAGCGGCTGCGTGGCGGCGACGATGAGCTGCAGCGCCAGCGTGATGAGCCCCAGGCCGATGAGCACGCGGCCGATGCGGCCGGCGGCCGTGTCCTGCCGGCTGATGAACAGCACCACGCCGCTGAAGATCAGCAGCGGCGACAGCCACGACAGGTCGAACGACAGCACCACGGCCATCAGCGCGCTGCCGACGTCGGCGCCCAGCATCACCGCCAGCGCGGCTGCGGTGGGCACGAGCTTGCGGCCGACGAAGCTGGCCACGATGAGGCAGGTGGCGGTGGCGCTCTGCACGAGGCTGGTGACGCCGATGCCGGCCAGCAGCGCCGTGGCGCGCCGGCCCATGCTGCGCGCCAGCACGTGGCGCAGGTTCTCGCCGAACACGCGCAGCATGCCGGTGCGCACCTGGTACGTGCCCCAGACGAGCAGCGCGATCGCTGCCAGCAGGTTCAGCAGGTGGATCACGCCCTCATGTCCACGGCAGCGAGTAGGTCTTGGTGTTGGTGAAGCTCTTCATCGCTTCCTGCACGCCTTCCTTGTAGCCCAGTCCCGAGTCCTTGATGCCGCCGAAGGGCGTCAGCTCCAGCCGGTAGCCGGGCACCTCGCGCACGTTGACCGTGCCCACGTGCAGCGCGTCGACGAAGCGTGTGATGACGTCCAGCCGCTGCGTGCACAGCGACGACGACAGCCCGTAGGCCGTGCCGTTGACGATGGCGATGGCTTCGTCGATCGAGCCGAAGGTGAGGATGGGCGAGACCGGGCCGAAGGTTTCCTCGTGCACCAGCGTCATCTCCGGGCGCACGCGGTCGAGCACGGTGGGCGCGTACAGCGCGCCGTCGCGCTGGTTGCCCGCCAGCAGCCGCGCGCCCTGCGCCACGGCCGCCTGCACGCGGGTCTCGAACAGCCCCGCCGCGGCCTCGTCGATCACCGTGCCCATCTCGTTGTGCGTGTCGGTGGGATCGCCCCAGCGCCAGGCGCGGGTCTTCTCGACCACGGCCTCGGTGAACGCGGCCGCCACGGCCTCGTGCACCAGCATGCGCTTGACGGCGGTGCAGCGCTGGCCCGAGTTCTTGTACGAGCCCTGCACCGCCAGGGTCGAGGCCTCGTCGATGTCGGCGTCGTCCATCACGATGATCGGGTCGTTGCCGCCGAGTTCCAGCACCATGCGGCGGTAGCCGGCCTTGCTGGCGATCGACTTGCCGATGGCCACGCCGCCGGTGAAGGTGACGAGATCGACCGCCGGGTGCGTGATCAGCGTGTCGGCGATCTCGCGCGGATCGCCGGTCAGCACGCTCAGCATCTCGGGCGGCAGCCCGGCTTCGTACAGGATGTCGGCGAACAGCAGCGCCGACAGCGGCACCTTTTCGCTGGGCTTGAGCACCATGCGGTTGTTCGTGGCCACCGCGGGCACGACCTTGTGCGCCACCTGGTTCATCGGGTGGTTGAAGGGCGTGATCGCGGTGATCACGCCCAGCAGCGGGTCGCGCTGCGTGTACACCCGTCGCCGGCGGCCGTGCGGCGTGATGTCGCAGCTGAAGGTCTGGCCGTCGTCCTTCAGCACCTCCATCGCGCCGAACATCAGCACGTCGGCCACGCGCCCGGCTTCGTAGGTGCTGTCCTTCAGCGACAGCCCCGACTCGGCGGTGATCAGCGCCGCGATCTCGGCCGTGCGCGCGCGCACCGCGGCGGCGGCGCGGTTCAGGATGTTCGAGCGCTCGAAGCGTGACAGCCGGGCGCGGTAGCCGTGCGCGATGTCGAACGCACGCTGCACCTCGGCCAGCGTCGCCTTGGGCACGGTGCCGACCAGCCGGCCCGAGAACGGGTCGTGCACGGCGATGTGCGCGGCGCGTCCGGCACCGACCTTCTCGCCTGCGATGCGCAGGGCCTCGTGCCGCACGTCGTTGCTCATCGTCGCCTCACTGCGCGTGGTTCAGGGCCAGGTCGAAGGCGTCGAAGTTGCGCCAGCGCCGCTGCGGATCGAGCCCGTCGATGCGGCGGTTCAGGATCAGCGGCACGCGCTGCTCGGAGACGCCGCCGTGCGAGCGCAGCGGCACTTCCAGCGCGCTGAGGTCGTGGCGTGCGGCGCTGGTGCCGAGCACGGTGAAGCGCTCGCCGATGACCACCAGGTCGCCGATGCGGTCGGGCGGCAGCTCGAAGTGGGCCGCCGCCTGCTCGCGCGTGTGCACGCTCTCGACGCCGCGCAACGCCGCCAGGCGGGCGGCAAGACCGGCGCGGTCGGCGCCGGCGGGCAGGTACACGGTGGCGAACGAGCCGAGCGCGCCGTGGTGCACCACGTAGGGGTCGGTGATGGGCAGGATCACGCGCGCCGTGGACGGGCCCAGCCAGCCGTCGAGCAGGTCCTGCAGGTAGATCACGTCGGGCCGCGCGTCCATGCCGGTCTTGGCGTTCATGCCGTGGTCGGCGGTGAGCGCGATCACGCAGCCGAGCGCGTCGAGTTCGCCCAGGTAGCGGTCCATCATCGCGTAGAAGGCATTGGCGCCGGGCGTGCCGGGCGCGTGCTTGTGCTGGATGTAGTCGGTGGTGCTGAGGTAGGTGATGTCGGGCCGGCGGGTCTGCATCAGCCGCACGCCGGCGGCGAAGACGAACTCGGACAGCGCCGCGCTGTACACGTCGGGCAGCGGCTGGCCCACGAGTTCCAGCACGCCGGCGATGCCGTTCTCGGCCTCGGTGGTGGTGTCGGCCTTCTCCGACGAGAAGCAGATGCCATGCATGCCGTGCCCCAGCAGCCGGCGCAGCTTGTCCTTGGCCGTGACGACGGCGCAGCGTTGCCCGGCCTCGGCCAGCGCCGACAGGATGGTGGGTGCGCGCAGCCACTTGGGGTCGTTCATCATCACCTCGGTGCCCGAGGCGGGGTCGTACAGGTAGTTGCCGCAGATGCCGTGCACCGAGGGCGGCGCGCCGGTCACGATGCTGAGGTTGTTCGGGTTGGTGAAGGTGGGCACCACGCAATCGGCGATCAGCGCCGTGCCCTGCTGCAGCGTGCGCTGCATCCAGGGCATGGCGCCGGCGGCAACGCCCTGGGCGATGTACTCGGGCTCGCAGCCGTCGACGCAGACGACGACGGTGGGCTGGCGGGCGGGCCGGTAGTGGCGGCCGTTGACCTCAGGCATGGCGGGCTTTCTTCGGTGCCGCGGCAGGCGCGGCGGCCGTGGCGGGTTCGTCGGGAGCGGGCGCAAGCGCACCGGCGTTCTTCAGCGTGCGCACCTTGCTCTCCAGCACGTGGGCGCGCAGCGCGCGGCCTGCGGCCTCGGCGTCGCCGGCCGTGATGGCCTTCAGGATGGCGCGGTGTTCGGAGACCGAGACCGGGATCTGCCGGCCGCCGGCCAGGTTCACGCGACGCAGCAGCGACAGTTCCTTCACCAGCCGCCGGTACAGCGTGGACAGCTTGCGGTTGCCGACGAAGTCGACCAGCGCCTCGTGGAAGCCCAGGTTCAGCAGGTGGTACTGGTCGCTTGCACTCGTATCGTGCCCGTCGCGCACCAGGCGTTCCATCTGCTCGACCATGGTGCGCAGCGCCTTCGCCTGCTCGGGCGTGATGCGCTCGGCCAGCTGGCGGCCGGCGCTCTCCTCGATCATCGCGCGCAGGTCGTAGATCTCGACCGCCTCGTCCATCGGGATGCTGCGCACGAAGACGCCGCGGTTCTTCTCCTGCCGCACCAGGCCGGCTTCCTCGAGGATGCGGAAGGCCTCGCGGATGGGCCCGCGCGACACGCCCAGGCGTTCGGCGAGCAGCGCCTCCGTGAGCTTGGCACCGGGCGCCAGCTCGCCGGCGAGGATCAGGCGCTCGATCTCGGCATGCACCGCCGAGGTCAGCGAATGCGCCTGCAGCAGCGCGATGGTGGTCCGCGCCGCGGCCGCCGCAGAGGCTGGCACGGCGCTCGCTAGCGCCTGGGCCGACGGGGTCGGTGCGGCACGCTGCGGATTCAGGGTCTTCATGGAGAGCGATTGGAAGCCCGAGATCGTAGATTGTCAACAATCGACCGATGACCGTTGACAAGCGATGCGAGCGACGCCGAAGATGCCGCGGCGGCTGGTCATCGTGCTGTCACCGGTGGCGGGCCATGCTCAGCGGTTTTTGTGCTTCCGACCCCGTTCCGACACAGGACAACCAGGAGAGACTGATGCCACTGCCGCGTTCCTTCGCATTCCTCAAGACAATGGCGCCGCTGCTGGGCACCGCGCTGCTGGCGCTGGCCGCCGGCCCCGCCGCGGCGCAGAAGACCCAGCTGCTCGTCTACACCGCGCTGGAGACCGACCAGCTGAAGGCCTACCAGGAAGGCTTCAACAAGGTGCACCCGGACATCGAGCTGAAGTGGGTGCGCGACAGCACCGGCGTCATCACCGCCAAGCTGCTGGCCGAGAAGGCCAACCCGCAGGCCGATGCGGTGATGGGCGTGGCCGCGTCCAGCCTGGCGCTGCTGGACCGCAACGGCATGCTCGAACCGTACAAGCCGCTGAACCTGGACGCCATCATGTCGCAGTACCGCGACAAGAAGAACCCGCCGGCCTGGTTCGGCATGGACGTCTGGGGCGCCACGGTGTGCTTCAACACCGTCGAGGCCGCGAAGAAGGGCATCCCCAGGCCCGAGACCTGGAAGGACCTGACCAAGCCCGCCTACAAGGGCCAGGTCGTGATGCCGCACCCGGCTTCGTCGGGCACCGGCTTCTTCGACGTCACCGCCTGGCTCACGCTGTGGGGCGACGACGGCGGCAAGGGCGGCGGCTGGAAGTACATGGATGCGCTGCACGAGAACATCGCGCAGTACACGCACTCGGGCTCCAAGCCCTGCAACATGGCGGCCAGCGGCGAGTACGTGGTGGGCATCAGCTTCGAGTACCGCGCCAACGCCAACAAGGCCAAGGGCGCGCCGATCGACCTGGTGTTCCCGAAGGAAGGCCTGGGCTGGGACCTGGAGGCGTTTGCCATCCACAAGGGCACGAAGAAGCTCGACGCCGCGAAGAAGCTGGCCGACTGGGCCAGCAGCAAGGACGCGATGCTGCTGTACGGCAAGAACTTCGCCATCACCGCGCAGCCGGGCGTGGCCGCGCCGCTGGCCAACGTGCCCAAGGACTACGAGGCGCGCCTGGTGAAGATGGACTTCGGCTGGGCGGCCGAGAACCGCGAGCGCATCCTGGCCGAGTGGACGCGCCGCTACAACGCAAAAGCTGAGCCAAGGAAGTAGGCGTGGAACTGAACTCGCCCTATCTCGAACTGCAAGGGGTTGCCAAGCAGTTCGGGAGCTTCACGGCATTGCAGGGCGTGGACCTGCAGATCGCGCCCGGCGAGTTCGTGTGTTTCCTCGGGCCTTCGGGCTGCGGCAAGACGACGCTGCTGCGCATCGTGGCGGGGCTCGAGGTGCCCACGCGCGGGCGGCTGCTGCAGGCCGGTCGCGACATCACGGCGCTGCCGCCGGCGCAGCGCGACTACGGCATCGTGTTCCAGTCGTACGCGCTGTTTCCCAACCTGACCGTGGCCGACAACGTGGCCTACGGCCTCGTGAACCGGCGCCAGCCGCGGGCGCAGGTGCGGGCGCGGGTGGGCGAACTGCTGCGCCTGGTGGGGCTGCCGGGCAGCGAGGACAAGTTCCCGGCGCAGCTCTCGGGCGGCCAGCAGCAGCGCATCGCGCTGGCGCGGGCGCTGGCCACCGCGCCCGGGCTGCTGCTGCTGGACGAGCCGCTGTCGGCGCTGGATGCCATCGTGCGCGTGCACCTGCGCCAGGAGATCAAGGCGCTGCAGCGCCAGCTCGGCGTGACCACCATCATGGTCACGCACGACCAGGAAGAGGCGCTGTCGGTGGCCGACCGCATCGTCGTGATGAACCAGGGCGCGATCGAGCAGGTGGGCACGCCGATGGAGGTCTACCGCGAGCCGGCCACGCCCTTCGTGGCCGACTTCGTGGGCCGCATCAACGCGGTGGCCGCCACCCGCTGCGGCGAAGGCCGGCTGCGCATCGGCGCCACCGAGTTCCAGGGCAACGGCCTGGCCGGCCGCGGCAGCGCGGGCGAGTCGGTGAAGGTCTACCTGCGGCCCGAGGACGTGCTGGCGCGCCCCATCGCCCCGGGCGAACCCAACGTGTTCGAGGCCTGCATCGAGCGCATCGAGTTCCTGGGCTCGTACTGCCTGGTCACGGTGGCGGGCGCGGCGCTGGCCGGCGAACGCCTGGAAGTCGTGCTGTCGCTGAACTTCCTGGCCGAACGGCAGCTGCAGGTGGGCTCGTGCCTGCCGCTGAAGCTGCTGCCCGAGCGGCTGCGGGTGTTCGCATGAGCGTGGTGCTCGGCAGGCCGCCCGGCGCCGTGTCGGCGGCCGGCGTGCAGCCGCGCACCGACCCCACGCAGCGCCTGGCCCATGCCGCGCTGGCCGTGGTGCTGGTGCTGCTGCTGGTGTTCCTGGCGGCACCGCTGGCGGCCATCCTGCAGCAGGCGCTGCAGGACGCGCAGGGCCGCTTCGCGGGGCTCGCGAACTTCTTCGCCTACGCCCGCACGCCGGCGCTGCTGGTGTCGCTGGGCAACAGCCTGTGGGTGTCGGCGCTGGTCACGCTGGTCACGGTGCCGCTGGCCTTCGCGTTCGCCTACGCACTGCGGCGCACGCGCATGCGTGGCAAGGCGCTGTTCCGTGGCATCACGCTGCTGCCGCTGCTGGCACCGTCGCTGCTGGCGGCGATCTCGCTGATCTACTGGTTCGGCAACCAGGGTGTGGCCAAGGGCGCGATGCAGGCGCTGGGCGTGGCCTCGATCTACGGCGCGCCGGGCATCGTGGTGGCGGAGTGCTTCGCCGTGTTCCCGCACGTGCTGATGATCCTGGTCACGGCGCTCGGCGCCGCCGACGGCCGGCTCTACGAGGCCGCGCACGCGATGGGCACCGGCGGCTGGCGGCGCTTCTTCACGATCACGCTGCCCGGCGCCAAGTACGGGCTGATCTCGGCGTCGCTGGTCAGCTTCACGCTGGTCATCACCGACTTCGGCATCCCGAAGGTGATCGGCGGCAACTTCAACATGCTGGCCACCGACGTGTTCCAGCTCGTCATCGGCCAGCAGGACTTCCAGCGCGGCGCCGTCGTCGCGCTGCTGCTGCTAGCGCCGGCCGTGCTGACCTTCGCCGTCGACCGCTGGGTGGCCCGGCGCCAGACCGCGCTGCTCACCGCGCGCGCGGTGCCCTACCGGCCCGCGCCGCGGCGCTGGCGCGACGGCCTGGCCACTGCGTACTGCGTGGCCATCGCCGCGCTGGTGCTGGCGATGATGGGCATGGCGGTGTTCGCATCGTTCGCCAGGCTCTGGCCCTACAACCTGGCGCCGACGCTGAACCACTACGTGATGGGCCTGGTCGACGCCGAGGTCGGCACCGCCTTCGTCAACAGCCTGGTGATGGCGGCCGGCACAGCCGTGTTCGGCACCGCGCTGGTGTTCGGCGGCGCCTACCTGCTCGAGAAGACCGAGGGCGCCGGGGCGCTGCGCAGCGCCGTGCGGCTGCTGGCGCTGCTGCCGATGGCGGTGCCGGGCCTGGTGCTGGGCCTGGGCTACATCTTCTTCTTCAATGCGCCCGGCAACCCGCTGTCGGGGCTGTACCACACGATGGCGCTGCTGACGGTGTGCACCATCGCCCATTTCTACACCACGGGCCACCTCACCGCGGTGACGGCGCTGAAGGCGCTGGACGCCGAGTTCGAGGCCGTCTCGGTGTCGCTGAAGGTGCCGTTCTGGGTGACCTTCCGCCGCGTCACGCTGCCCATCTGCACGCCGGCGCTGGTGGACATCGCGCGCTACTTCTTCATCAACGCGATGACGACGATCTCGGCCGTGGTGTTCCTGTACGCCCCCGAGACCAAGGTCGCCGCGATCGCCATCCTGAACCTCGACGAAGCCGGCGAGACCGGCGCCGCCGCGGCGATGGCGGTGCTGATCACGGCCGCGTCCAGCGTGGCGATGCTGCTGTTCATGGCGCTGGCCTGGTGGGTCGAACGCCGCACCAGCGCCTGGCGGGCCTGAGCCCAAGACGACAAGGAGACACCGATGGACCGCGACCGCATCCTGCTGACCCCGGGCCCTCTGACGACCACGCTGCGCACCAAGCTCGCGATGCTGCACGACTGGGGCTCGTGGGACGCCGACTTCAATGCCGTGACGGCCGGCGTGCGGCGGCGGCTGCTGGACATCGTGCACGGCCACGACACGCACGTGGTGGTGCCGCTGCAGGGCAGCGGCACCTTCAGCGTCGAGGCCGCGGTGGCCACCGTGGTGCCGCGCGACGGCCACGTGCTGGTGCTGGACAACGGCGCCTACTGCAAGCGCGCCGCGCGGCTGACCGAACTGATGGGCCGGCGTGTCAGCGTGATGAGCTTCGCCGAGGACGAGCCCGTCTCGGCGGCGGCGCTCGACGCGCGGCTGAAGGCGGTGGCCAGCATCACGCACGTGGTGATGATCCACTGCGAGACCGGCGCCGGCGTGCTGAACCCGCTGGCCGAGGTGGCCGCAGTGTGCGAGCGCCACGGCCGGGGCCTGATCGTCGATGCGATGAGCAGCTTCGCGGCGCTGCCGATCGACGCGCGCAGCATGCGCTTCGACGCGCTGGTGGCGGCCAGCGGCAAGTGCCTGGAAGGTGTGCCCGGCATGGGCTTCGTGTTCCTGCGCAAGGCCGTGCTCGACGCCTGCGCCGGCAACAGCCAGAGCCTGGCGATGGACCTGCACGACCAGCACGCCTACATGGAGAAGACCGGCCAGTGGCGCTTCACGCCGCCCACGCACGTGGTGGTGGCGCTGGCCGAGGCCATCACGCAGTTCGAGGAGGAAGGCGGCCAGCCGGCGCGGCTGGCGCGCTACACCGACAACTGCCGCACGCTGGTCGACGGCATGTCCGCCCTCGGCCTGCAGCCCTTCCTGGCGCCGCAGCACCAGGCACCCATCATCGTGACCTTCCACGCGCCGGCGCACCCGGCCTACGACTTCAAGCGCTTCTACGCCGAGGCCAAGCAGCGCGGCTTCATGCTCTACCCGGGCAAGCTGACGACGGTGGAGACCTTCCGCGTCGGCTGCATCGGCGCCATCGGCCGCCAGGATCTGCAGCAGGCCGTGGACGCGGTGGCCGCGTCGCTGCGCGCCCTGGGCATTCCCACCGCGGCGGTCTGAGACCGGAGACCGCCATGGGCTACCGCGCCACGCTGGGCCCCCACACGCACGCGTTCGCCGACCTGCGCACGCTCATGGCCAAGGCCACGCCGGCACGCTCGGGCGACCAGCTGGCCGGCGTCGCCGCCGACAGCGCGCAGGAACGCGTGGCCGCGCGCATGGCCCTGGCCGACGTGCCGCTGCGGCGCTTCCTGAGCGAGGCGCTGGTGCCCTACGAGGACGACGCGGTGACGCGGCTCATCATCGACAGCCACGATGCCGCCGCCTTCGCGCCGGTGGCGCACCTCACGGTGGGCGGCTTCCGCGACTGGCTGCTGTCGGACGCGGCCACCGGGCCGGTGCTGGCTGCGCTGGCTCCCGGGCTCACGCCCGAGATGGTGGCTGCCGTCAGCAAGCTGATGCGCAACCAGGACCTGATGGCGGTGGCGCGCCGCTGCAGCGTCGTGACGCGCTTTCGCGACACGCTGGGCCTGCCCGGCCACCTGGCGGTGCGGCTGCAGCCCAACCACCCCTCGGACAGCCCGGCCGGCATCCTGGCCAGCACGCTGGACGGGCTGCTGTACGGCGCCGGCGACGCCGTCATCGGCATCAACCCCGCGGCTGATTCGGTGCCGGCGATGGTGCAGCTGCTGCACCTGCTGGACGACCTCATCCAGCGCCACGAAGTGCCCACGCAGAGCTGCGTGCTGACCCACGTGACGAACACGCTGCAGGCCATCGCGCAGGGCGCGCCGGTGGACCTGGTGTTCCAGTCCATCGCCGGCACCGAGGGCACGAACCGCAGCTTCGGCATCGATCTGGCGCTGCTGGACGAGGCGCACGCCGCGGCGCTGTCGCTGCGCCGCGGCACGCTGGGCGACAACGTGATGTATTTCGAGACCGGGCAGGGCAGCGCGCTGTCGGCCGGTGCGCACCACGGCGTCGACCAGCAGACGCTGGAAGCCCGCGCCTACGCGGTGGCGCGGCGCTACCGGCCGCTGCTGGTGAACACCGTGGTCGGCTTCATCGGCCCCGAGTACCTGTACGACGGCAAGCAGATCCTGCGCGCCGGCCTCGAGGACCACTTCTGCGGCAAGCTGCTGGGCCTGCCGATGGGCTGCGACATCTGCTACACCAACCACGCCGAGGCCGACAGCGATGACATGGACAACCTGCTGGTGCTGCTGGCCGCCAGCGGGCTGAACTTCGTGATGGGCGTGCCCGGTGCCGACGACGTGATGCTGAACTACCAGAGCACCTCGTTCCACGACGCGCTGTTCGTGCGCCGGCTGCTGGGCCTGCAGCGCGCGCCCGAGTTCGAGGCCTGGCTGCAGCGCCAGGGCATCACCGACGCGGCTGGCGCGCTGCTGCCGGCGCCAGCGCGGCCGGCGCTGGCCGCGTCCGTCGCGGCGCTGCTGCCCTGGAGCGTGCCATGACGACGCTGCCGCTACCCGCCGACACGCCGCCGCCCGACCCGTGGTCCGCGCTGCGCCAGCACACGCCGGCGCGCATCGCGCTCGGCCGCGCCGGCACCAGCCTGCCCACGCACGAGCTGCTGCGCTTCGCCGCGGCGCATGCGATGGCGCGCGACGCGGTGCACGTGCCGCTGGACGTGGCGGCGCTGGCCGCGGCGCTGCAGGTCGACGGCTGGGCCACGCAGGTGGTGGCGAGCCGCGCGCCCTCGCGCGAGGCCTACCTGCGCCGCCCCGACTGGGGCCGCCGGCTGCAGGCCGACAGCGTGGCGGTGCTGGAAGCGGCTGCCGCCGCGGGCGCCGGGGCACCGGTGGACCTGGCCATCGTCGTGGCCGACGGCCTGTCGGCCGCCGCCGTGCAGCAGCACGTGCCGCTGCTGCTGCGCCTGCTGCGCGCCGCGCTGGCCGAGGTCGGCGCACCTGCGCTGGCGCTGGCGCCGGTCACCATCGCCACGCAGGCGCGGGTGGCGCTGGCCGACGAGGTGGGCGCGCTGCTGCAGGCGCGGCTGGTGCTGATCCTGTTGGGCGAACGGCCCGGGCTGAGCGCGCCCGACAGCGTCGGCGCCTACCTCACGCACGCGCCCGAGGTCGGCACCACCGACGCGCAGCGCAACTGCATCAGCAACATCCGGCCC
Organism: Rubrivivax soli; assembly: GCF_049810355.1. Taxonomy (GTDB): domain Bacteria; phylum Pseudomonadota; class Gammaproteobacteria; order Burkholderiales; family Burkholderiaceae_C; genus Rubrivivax. The sequence continues at coordinate 1,628,704 of NZ_CP187368.1, read as the reverse complement.
GATGGCCTGGCGCCGGACCTGGCCGCACGGCGCCTGGCCTGGCTGGTGCACGCCGCGCTGCGCCGGCGCACCACCGGCATCGCGCTGAAGGACGACAGCGCCACCGCGCTGCTGCCGCCGTGAGCACCCCGCCGCCGCTGGCCATCTTCGACCTCGACCACACGCTGCTGTCGGGCGACAGCGACGTGCTCTGGTGCGACTTCCTCGTGCGCCAGGGCCTCGCCGCGCCCGACCAGCAGGCGCGCAACCAGGCGCTGGACGCCGCCTACCGCGACGGCAGCGTCGGCGTCGCGGCCTACTGCGACTTCCACGCCGCGCTGCTGGCCGGGCACACGCCCGCGCACTGGGCACCGTGGTGCGAACGCTTCCTGCAGGCCGAGGTGCTGCCGCGCATCCCGGCCGCGGCGCGGGCGCTGGTCGAGCGCCACCGCAGCGCCGGCCACCGGCTGCTGATGAGCACGGCCACCAACCGCGCCATCAGCCAGCGCACGGCCGAGGCGCTGGGCTTCGAGCACCTGATCGCCACCGAGCTGGAACTGGTGGACGGCCGCTACAGCGGCCGCACCACCGGCACGCCCAACATGCGCGACGGCAAGGTGGCGCGGCTGCTCGACTGGCTGTCGGCGCGCGGCGAGCCGGCCACGGGGCTGCGGCACGCGCACTTCTACAGCGACTCGGCCAACGACCTGCCGCTGCTGCGCGCGGTGGGCCTGCCGGTGGTGGTGGACCCCGACCCGCGCCTGCTGGCCGAAGCCACAGTGCGCGCCTGGCCGGTGCTGCGCCTGGTGCGCACGCCATGAACCGCGGCTTCGACCTGGTGGTCGTCGGGGCCGGCATCGTCGGCCTGGCGCATGCGCTGGCCGGCGTGCGCCGTGGCTGGCGCGTGGCGGTGGTCGAGCGCGACACGCGCTGCGTCGGCGCGTCGGTGCGCAACTTCGGCTTCGTCACCGTCACCGGCCAGGCCGGCGCCACGCGCCGCCGGGCCGAGCGCACGCGGGCGGTCTGGGCCGAGGTCGCGCCGGCCGCGGGCATCGCCGTGCTGCACCGTGGCGCCTGGGTCACCGCGCGCCGGCCGGCCGCGGTGGCGGTGCTGGAAGCCTACGCGGCGGGGCCGCACGGCGCCGGCTGCCGGCTGGTGGACGGCGCGGCGGCGCGGGCGCAGCTGCCGATGCTGCACGCCGACACCCGCGCCGCGCTGTGGTCGCGGCACGAGCTGCGCGTGGAGTCGCGCGACGCGCTGCCGCGCCTGGCCGCCTGGCTGGCCGAGGTGCATGGCGTGCAGTTCTTCTGGGGCGAGACGGTGCACGAGGCGCTGGCGCCGCAGGTGCGCACGGCGCGCCGCGTGCTGCAGGCCGCGCGCGTGGTGGCCTGCCCGGGCACCGTGTTCGGCGGCATCGGCGCCGAGGTGCTGGCCAGCCACGGCCTGCGGCTGACGCGGCTGCAGATGCTGCGCGTGCGCCCGCCGTCGCCGTGGCGGCTGCCCGGCGCGGTGCTGGGCGACCTGAGCCTGGTGCGCTACGGCGGCTTCGCGCAGCTGCCCGAGGCGCAAGCGCTGCGCACGGCGCTGCAGCACGACGCCGCCGACTGCCTGGCGCACGGCGTGCACCTGATCGTGGTGCAGAGCGCCGACGGCAGCCTGGTGGTGGGCGACTCGCACCACGACGACACCGCCGCCGGCCCATTCGCCGCACCGGGCGCACCCCCCAGCGAGGCCGTCGACACGCTGATCCTGCGCGAACTGCAGGCACTGCTGGTGCCGGGCGACTACGGCGTGGTGGAGCGCTGGAGCGGCCACTACCCCGTGGGCCACGACGACGACGTGCTGGTGCACACGCCGGGCCCGGCCACGCGGCTCGTGGTGGTGACCAGCGGCACCGGCGCCAGCACGGCGTTCGCGCTGGCCGACGAGGTGCTGGACACGCTGTAGTGCGTGTCCAGGCTTGCCGCTCAGCTGCCCATGCCCACCTGCGACTGCAGGAAGTTCTGCTCGCCGAGCTGGCCCACCAGCTCCAGCTGGGTCTCGATGTGGTCGACGTGCTCCTCGGTGTCGTCGAGGATGTCGGTGAACAGGTCGCGGCTGACGTAGTCGCGCACGCTCTCGCAGTGCGCGATGGCGTCCTTCAGGTGCTGCAGCGAGGTCTGCTCGATCTTCAGGTCGCAGTGCAGCGTCTCGATCGCCGATTCGCCGATGAAGAGCTTGCCCAGGTCCTGCAGGTTGGGCAGGCCGCCCAGCATCAGCACGCGCTCGATCAGCTTGTCCGCGTGCTTCATCTCCTCGATCGACTCGTCGTATTCGTGCTTGGCCATGCGCGCGAAGCCCCAGTTCTTCAGCATGCGCGCGTGCAGGAAGTACTGGTTGATGGCCGTGAGTTCGAGCTTGAGCTGCGCGTTCAGGTGCGCGATGACCTGGGGGTCGCCTTGCATGGGGGCCTCGCCTCGTTGTTGGAAGGCCTGCATTCTCGGCGCCCGGATCGGGGCGGCCGCCGCAAGGCCACGCTTGGCGGGTCGGAATGCGAGTCAGGCGCACTGGCGCTTCGCCCGGATTGCACTTGCAAACAGGAATGATTCGCATTAAACTGCGCAGCATGATTGTCTGCATCTGCCACCGCGTCAGTGACCGCGACATCGCCCGGGAAGTGCGCAGCGGCTGCGCCGACTTCGCATCGCTGCAGGACACGCTGCGCGTCGCCACCGGCTGCGGCGCCTGCCGCGAGCACGCCGAGGCGACCTTCCTCGAGCACGCCGGCGCTGCCGCCTGTGCCGGCTGCCCCGGCGCCGTGCATCGCGGCGCCGTGCCGCTGGGTGCCGCCGCGTGACCACGCATCCGCCGGCCCCCAAGACGCCGCCCGCCGGCGCGGGCGCCGCGCCGGCGCCGGCGGCCCGCTTGCCGCAGCCTGGCCTGCGCCGTCTCAGCAGCAGCGAGCTGCTGGGCGGGCGGACCGAGGTCGAGATCGAACACGAGGCGCAGGTCTACCGCTTGCGCCGCACCGCGATGGGCAAGCTGATCCTCACGAAGTGACACCGCCACCGCGCGGCCTGCCCGGCCGCGCGGTGCTGCTCCCCGTTCCGCCAGCCACGCCGCCTGCCCAGCAGCGCGCGCCAGCCAGCCCCGGCTCCACCCCCATGCCCCGCTGGCTGACGATGAACCCATCTTCCTTCGCTTCCCCTGCATTGCCACCGCGGCGCCTTGCGCTGCTGGCTGCTGCCGCCGCCGCGGCGTTGGCCTGCGCGCCCGCACCGGCGCAGACCACCGCCGCGCCCGCGCCCGCCGCTGCCGCTTCGGAACCGGCGCGCCTGCCCGTGGTGCGGGCCAGCGCCCGTGCCGACGCCACGCAGGCCAGCGAGACGCACGAGGCCTACACCAGCCGCGCCTCTGCCGCCGCCACGCGGCTGGACCTGTCGCTGCGCGAGACGCCGCAGTCCGTCAGCATCGTCACGCGCACGCAGATCGAGGACTTCGGCCTCACCAGCGCCAACCGGCTGCTGTCCAGCGTCACCGGCGTCAACGTCGAGGTGGTCGAAACCGATCGCAGCTACTTCTCGGTGCGCGGCTTCGAGGTCTCGAACTTCCAGCTCGACGGCATCGGCCTGCCGTTTGCCACCGGCGACCAGCTCGGCGACATCGACACCGCGCTCTACGACCGCGTCGAGGTGCTGCGCGGCGCCAACGGGCTGCTGGCGTCCACCGGCAATCCGTCGGCCACCGTGAACTTCGTGCGCAAGCGGCCCACGGCGCAGCGGCAGGCTGCGGCCGCGCTGACGCTGGGCCGCTGGAACGACGTGCGGGTCGACGCCGACCTGGCCGGCCCGCTGAACGCAGGCGGCAGCGTGCGCGGCCGCCTGGTGGCCGCGCTGCAGGACAGGGACTCCCACCTCGACCGCTACCAGCTGCGCAAGACGGTGGTGGGGGGCACGCTCGAAGCGGACCTGGCCGAGGCCACCGTGCTCAGCGTCGGCCTGTCGCAGCAGCGCAACCAACCGCGTTCGCCGATGTGGGGCGCCTTGCCGCTGGCCTACGCCGACGGCACCCCGACGCACTACGCGACCTCGGCCAGCTCGTCCGCCGACTGGGCCTACTGGAACACGACGGACACGCAGCTCTTCGCCGAGCTGCGCCACGCGCTGTCGGCGGCCTGGGAGCTGCAGGCCAGCCTGCTGCGGCGCGAGCTGTCGTCCGACGGCGAGATGTTCTACGTCTACGGCGATGCCGGCTTCCTGCCCGGCAGCGGCACCGGGCTCTACAGCTGGCCGTCGAAGTACGACCACGTCGAACGCCAGTGGCTCGCCGACGTGCACGTGCGCGGCAGCGTGGACGTGGCCGGCCGCCGCCACGACCTGGTGCTGGGCCTCAACAGCGGCCGCAGCGACAACCTGCTGCAGTCCAGCGACGACGACGTCGGCCTGCCGCTCAGCGAAGCCCAGGTGCTGGCGGGCAGCTTTCCGCGCCCGGCGTTCGACGCCGGGCGCACCGGCCACGCCGCGTTCGAGAACCGCCGCACGGCGCTGTACGGCGCCGCGCGCATCAACCCGGCCGACATGCTCAAGCTGCTGCTGGGTGCCAACCTCACGCATGCCACCAGCAGCGGCACGCAGTACGGGCTGGACCACGCCTACCGCCACAGCCAGGCCACGCCCTACCTGGGCCTGGTGCTGGACCTGGATGCGCAGCACACGCTGTACGCCAGCCATGCGCGCATCTTCAACCCGCAGCACCAGACCGACCTGGACGGGCGCGTGCTCGACCCCATCGCCGGCAGCAACACCGAACTGGGTCTGAAGGGGGCGTGGCTGCAGCAGCGGCTGAACGGCTCGGTGGCGCTGTTCCGCGTGCAGCAGGACAACACGCCCGAATACGCGGGCTTCGCCGACGGGCAGTCGCGCTACCGCGGCGTCGACGCCACGTCCACGGGCATCGAGCTCGACATCGCCGGCCAGCCCGCGCCGGGGTGGCAGCTCAGCGGGGGCTACACGCAGTTGCGCATCCAGGACGCCACGGGTGCCGACGCCCGGCCGTACGTGCCGCGCAAGACGCTGCGCCTGAGCGCCAGCCACCGGCTCGCGGCGCTGCCGCAGCTGAAGCTGGGCGCCAGCGTCAAGTGGCAGGGCGCCACCACCACCGTCGGGGCCACCGCGCGCCAGGACGCGTACGCGCTGCTCGACCTGATGGCGCGCTACGAGCTGGGCGCGCAGCTCAGCCTGACGGCACAACTGCACAACGCCACAGACCGCAGGCACCTGAACAGCCTGATGTGGGCGCAGAGCTTCTATGGTGCGCCGCGCAGCGCGAGCGTGAGCCTGGCATGGCAGCACTGAAGCCCGCCGCCTCCGCCGGCCGCGGCCGGGCTGCCGCCGTGGCGGCGCGCGTGGGCGCCGCGCTGCTGGGCGGCTACGCGTTCGTCTGGGGCAGCGTCACGCTGGCGATCGTGCTGCTGGTGCGCGGCGGCATGGACTACCACGAGGCGCACACGCTCGCGATGCTGCTCGCCTTCCTGGTCTACCTGCTCGCCGTCTGCTGGGCCTTCGCGGCAGCGCGCGTGCTGCGGGTGTGGTGGGTGCTGGCCGGCGGCGGCGGTGCGATGAGCGCCCTGGCCGCGTGGCTGGTGCCGGGAGCCTGAGATGTTCGCCAGCTTCCGTCTGAGCATGGCCTGGCTGCACACCTGGTTCGGGCTCGTGCTGGGCTTCGTGCTGATGGTCGTGTTCTTCTTCGGCGCGCTGTCGGTGTTCGACCGCGAGATCGACCGCTGGGCGATGCCGGCCACGCGCTTCGCGCCGCAGCCGATGCCCTCGTTCGACCGCGTGCTGGCGCCGATCTTCCCGCAGGTCGTGCCCGATCCCGCCGAGCTGCGGGCCGCGGCCGACCGCGTGCACGGCCGGCTGCCGGACACGCTGCGTGCGGCCGAGTGGTGGGCGTACACCACGCACCGCGACCCGGTGCTGGCCATCGGCGCCGGCTTCGACCTGCCCGACCCCCAGGACCCGCAGGCCCACCACCACGTGCACGGCAGCCTCACGGTCGATCCGCGCAACGGCCAGGTGCTGCCGAGCCAGCAGCACCCGCTGGGCAGCGCGTTCTTCTACCCGCTGCACTACAGCCTGCACCTGCAGTGGAAGCAGCTCGGGACCTGGATCGTCGGGCTCGCGGCGCTGGCGATGCTGGTGGCGCTGGTCAGCGGCGTGGTGCTGCACCGCCGGCTGCTGCGCGAGCTGTTCACGTTCCGCCCGCGCAAGCAGCTGCTGCGCAGCGTGCTCGACCTGCACAACCTCACCGGCGTGGTGGCGCTGCCCTTCCACTTCATGTTCGCGCTGACGGGGCTGGTGATCTTCGCGAACGTCTACCTGCCGGTCTCCGAGACCCAGCTGCATGCCCTGCACGCGGCGCACGAAGCCGCCGAGGCCGCACGCACCGGGCTGCCGCACCGGCCTTCCGGCGTGGCCGCGCCGCGGGCGTCGGTGGACGCCATGGTGGCCGAGGCGCAGCGCCGCTGGGCCGCGCGCGACATGCCGGGCGAGGTCGGCTTCCTCTACCTGAACCACCTCGGCGACAGCAACGGCACCGTCAGCATCTACCGCGCCGGCAGCGACCGCGTGGCGCTGGTGGGGCAGGGCGTGCACTTCCAGGCCAGCAGCGGCCGCGTGCTGCGCGAGGACCCGCCGCCTTCGGCCGTGCAGGCCGTCCACGAGTTCGTCACCGGCTTGCACCTGCAGCACTTCGAGCACTGGCCGTTGCGCTGGCTGTACCTGCTGGGCGGGCTGGCGGGCTGTGCCTGCATCGCCACCGGTTTCCTGTTCTTCGTCGAAAAGCGCAAGCGCCAGCACGCGGCGGCCGGCAGCGCCGGCGCGCGCTGGGTCGATGCGCTGGCGGTGGCCGCGGTCACCGGCATGCTGCTGGCCACCGCCGCGGTGCTGCTCGCCAACCGGCTGCTGCCCGAGGCGCTGGCCGACCGCGGCCTGTGGGAGCGGCGTGTCTTCTGGAGCGCCTGGCTGCTGGCGCTGGCGCATGCCGCTTGGCGCAGCGCCGCGCTGCGCCAGGCCCGGGTGTCGCCGGCCTGGCGCGAGCAGTGCTGGGCGCTGGCCCTGCTGACCGTGGCCGCCGTGGTGGCCAACGCCTGGACCACCGGCCACCACCTGCTGCACACGCTGCGCACCGGCCTGTGGCCGGTGGCCGGCGTCGACCTGGCGCTGCTGGCCACGGCGGCGCTGGCGCTGCTGGCCGTGCGGCAGCTCCGCCGCCGCGCCGCCCGCGGACCAGCCGCCAGCGGCGCCGTCGCGCCGGCGGTCGGCGAGGTGGCCCATGGCTGAGCCTGGCGCGACCGCAGCCTGGGCCTTGCCGGCCGCGCTGGCCTGCGCGGTGGTCGGCTGCGCCTGGCTGGCGCTTGCGCTGCCGGCGCACTGGCAGCAGGTGCAGAGCGCCGCGGCGCCCACGCGGTTGCAGCAGCTGCTGCTGCGGACGGCAGGCGCCGCGGCGCTGGCCGCGGCCGGGGGCCTGTGCCTGCGGGCCGACCACCCCGGAATGGCAGCCCTGGTGTGGGTGATGCTGCTCGCCGCCGCCGCGTCGACCGTGGCGTTCACGCTGGCCTGGCGCGCACGCTGGCTGGCCCCGTTGGTGTGCTGGCTGCCGGCTGGTGCGGCTGCGCCGCCGTTGTCTCGCGAGGTCGATCGATGAATGCAACTCCCGTGTCCCGGACCTGGCTGCCGCTCTGGTTGCTGGCCGGCCTGCTGGCCGGGCTGCTGGGCGCCGCCGCCCAGGCACAACCCACGACAGCCCAGGTGGTCCGCCACCATGCGGCACTGGTCCACGCCACCTACGAGGACACGCTGGCCGGCGCGCGCCGGCTGCAGCAGGCGGTGCAGGCGTTCACGGCCGCGCCGGGTGCCGAGGGGCTGGCCGCCGCGCGCCAGGCCTGGCTGGACGCGCGCGAGTTCTACGGCCAGACCGAGGCCTTTCGCTTCTACGGCGGCCCCATCGACGACGACCGCGGCCCCGAGGGCCGACTCAATGCCTGGCCGATGGACGAAAGCCACGTCGACGGCGTGCAGGGCCGGCCCGGCGCCGGACTCGTCAACGACCGCCGCCAGCCGCTGAACAAGCGCGCGCTGGCGGCGCTGAACGAACGCGGCGGCGAAGAGAACATCGCCACCGGCTGGCATGCCATCGAGTTCATGCTCTGGGGCCAGGACCTGTCGGACAGCGGCCCCGGCAACCGCAATGCCGACGACTTCATCGACGGCCGCGCGCCCAATGCAGACCGCCGCCGCCAGTACCTCGCGCTCGTCACCGAGCTGCTGCTGGACGACCTGGGCAGCCTGGTGCGGGCGTGGTCGCCCGACCGCCGCGACCACTACCGCGCCCGCTTCGAGGCCGGCGGCACCGCGTCGCTGCGCAAGATGCTGGTCGGCCTGGGCTCGCTGTCGCGTGGCGAGCTGGCCGGTGAACGCCTGGAGGTGGCGCTGGCCAGCCAGGACCAGGAAGACGAGCACAGCTGCTTTTCCGACAACACGCACCGCGACGCCGTGAACAACGCGCTCGGCATCGAGAACGTCTGGCTGGGCCGCTACCGCCGTGCCGACGGCACGCTGCTGCAGGGCCCGGGCCTGCGTGACCTGGTGGCGGCGAAGGACGCCGCACTCGCCGACCGCACGACGCAGCAGATCCGCCAGTCGGTGCTGGCGGCCGAGGCCCTCCAGGCGCCGTTCGACCGCGAGATCGTCGGCGGCGACGCCGCGCCCGGCCGCCTGCGGGTGCGCGCCGCCATCGCCAGCCTGACGCAGCAGAGCCGCGACCTGGTGGAGGCGGCCGCGGCCATCGGCATCACGCGGCTGACGCTGGTGCAGCCGTGAGGCGCGCCTGGCAGCGCGCCGCCGCGCTGCTGGCCCTGCCGGGCCTGCTGGCCTGGGCCGGGCTGCAGGCCAGCGAGGCCCCCGACGCGCTGGGCGAGCGCACCGGTGGCGCCACCACGGTGTGGGCCACCGGCAGGAACGCGTTCTCGTTCCCGGCCGCGACCCTGGACGACGCCGGGCGCACCCGCTTCGCGATCGGCAACTCGTTCTTCCGGCGCAACTGGGTCGAGGCGCCGGCCTCCACGACCGCGCGCGACGGCCTGGGACCGCACTTCATCGCGCGGTCGTGCGGCGCCTGCCACGCGCAGGACGGCCGCGGTGCCCCGCCGGCACGGCCGGGCGAGGCGCCGCAGGCCCTGCTGCTGCGGCTGTCGGTGCCGGGCACCGACGCCCACGGCGGCCCGCGCCCCGAGCCCGTGTATGGCGACCAGCTCGACAACGCCGCCGTGCAGGGCGTGCGCCCCGAGGGCCAGGTGCACGTGCGCTGGCAGCCGGTGCACGGCCGCTTCGCCGACGGCACGCCCTACACGCTGCGGCGGCCGCTGTACGGCTTCACCGACCTGGCCCACGGGCCGATGGCGGCCGACGTGATGACGAGCCCGCGCATCGCGCCGCAGCTCATCGGCGTCGGTCTGCTCGAAGCCATCCCCGAGACCGAGATCCTGCGCAACGCGGCCGAGCAGGCCGCAGCCGGCGGACCGGTCCAGGGCCGTCCCAACCTGGTCTGGGACGCCTTCGCCGGGCGCCTGCTGCCGGGCCGCTTCGGCTGGAAGGCCAACACGGCCACCCTGGCGCACCAGACCGCTGCCGCGTTCCTGGGCGACATCGGCATCACCTCGCGCCTGTTCCCGCGCGAGACCTGCACCGCGCTGCAGGCCGACTGCCTGGCCGCGCCGCGGGGCGCAGCGGCGGGCGCGCCCGAGATCGACGACAAGACGCTGGACGACGTGGTCTTCTACCAGGCCGTGCTGGCCCCGCCTGCCCGCCGCAACCCCGAGGCCGCCCGGGTGCTGCGTGGCCAGCAGCTCTTTGCCCAGGCGCAGTGCGCGCAGTGCCACCGGCCGAGCTACGTCACCGGGCCGGTGCCGTTTCCCGGGCGCAGCAGCCCCGTGCTGCAAGGCCAGCGCATCTGGCCCTACACCGACCTGCTGCTGCACGACATGGGCCCGGCGCTGGCCGACGGCCGGCCCGACTTCGGCGCCAGCGGCCGGCAGTGGAAGACGCCGCCGCTGTGGGGCATCGGGCTGCTGCGCGACGTCAACGGCCACACCCGGCTGCTGCACGACGGCCGCGCCGACGGCGTGCTCGAAGCCGTGCTCTGGCACGGCGGCGAGGCCGAGGCGAGCCGCCAGCAGGTGCTGCGCATGACGAAGGCCGAGCGCGCGGCGCTGGTGGCCTTCGTGGAGTCGCTGTGACGCCCGCGCGCCGCCGCGGCCTGTGCGCCGTGCTCGCCCTGCTGGGCAGTGGCGCACCCTGGTCCGGCGTGCGGGCGCAGGCCGACTGGCGGCGCAACGCGGTGCCGGTGGTGACGCTGCAGGCCTGGGTCGACGGCCTGTGGCGCCACCATGCGCTGCCGCGTGCGCTGGCGTTCGAGGCCGCGGCGCGCGCGCTGCAGGCCCGGCTGCAGGCCCGTGCCGATGCCGGGGTGGATGCCGCCGGGGCCGCCGGGGCCGACCCGGCGCGCCAGGCCTGGCGCCAGGCGCTGCGCACGTGGGCCGCGCTCGGCGCCGTGGCGCTGGGGCCGCTGGCGGCGCGGCGCTCGGCCCGCCGCATCGACTTCGCGCCGACCCGGCCGGCTTTGGTGCTGCGTGCGCTGCAGCGCGTCGCGGCGGGCGGCGCGGTGCCCGCCGACGAGATCGGCGGCCCGGCCAAGGGCCTGGGCGCGCTGGAGTGGCTGCTGTGGTCGCCCGAGGCGCCGCAGACGCCGGCTGCACGCCGCTATGCCGTGTTTGCCGCCGCCGACATCGCCGCCGAGGCGCAGGCGCTGGTGCACGCCTTCGGACAGGGCCTGCCGCCGGCGCCCGACGACCGCGCCGCTGCCGCTGCCGAGGCGTTGAACCAGTGGATCGGCGGGCTGGAGGCGCTGCGCCTGGCGGGCTTCGAGAAGCCGCTGGCCGACCTGCGCCAGCGTGGGCCGGCGGCGCTGCCGCGTGCGTTGTCGGGCGCGGCGGCGCTGGAGCGCCAGGCGCGCTGGCACAGCCTGCAGGCGCTGGCGGTGTTTGCCCCGGGTGCGGTGCCGGGAGCGGGCCTGGTGCCGCTGGAGACCCTGCTGCGCGGACGCGGCCTGAACCTGCTGGCCGACCGGCTGGTGCAGGCCGGCGCGGCGGCCGGCGCTGCCGTGGGCGCTGCCGGGGCACCTGCCGGAACCGGGCCCGCCCCGCTGCAGCGCGCGGCGCGCGCGCTGGCGGCGCTGAAGCACCTGGCCGAAGCCGACCTGGCGCCGGCGCTGGACGTGGCGGTCGGCTTCTCCGACGCCGACGGCGACTGAGGGCCCGGATGCAGCGCCGCCGCCTGCTGTCGGCCGCCGCCGCGGTCGCCGCCTGGCCGCCGATGGCGGGCGCGGCCGCCTCCGCGGGCGGCCCGCTGCTGGCCGCCGCCTGGGACGACGGTGCCGGCCGCCACTTCGCCGGCGTGCTGGCGCTGCAGCCGGGCCGGGGTCTCGTGCCCTGGCGTGCGCTGGAACTGCCCACGCGTGCGCACGGGCTCGAGGTCGACGCCGACGGCAGCCTGCTCGTCGCCGCGCGCCGACCCGGCCCGTGGCTGCTGCGCTGGCACCCGCAGCGCGCTGCCGCCAGCGCGCACTGGCACTGGCTGGACGCCGACCGCCGCGGCTGCGGCCACCTCGTGCTGGCGCCGGGCGGAGCCTTGCTGTGCACCGAGACCGACCTCGCCGACGGCCAGGGCCAGCTGGTGCTGCGCGACGCGCGCACGCTGGCGCTGCGCGCGTGCTGGCCCACGCACGGCATCGACCCGCACGAACTGCTGGCGCTGCCCGACGGCGGCTGGCTGGTGGCCAACGGCGGCGTGCCCACCGCGCCCGAGACCGGCCGCGTGAAGCTGGACCTGGGCACGATGAACGCGGCGCTGGTGCGGCTGGACCCGCAGGGCCGGCTGCAGGGCCGGTGGCGGCTGCCCGACCCGCGGCTGTCGCTGCGCCACCTGGCCCGCCACGCCGACGGCACGGTGGCCGTGGCGCTGCAGGCCGAGCACGACGACGCCGCTGCACGGGCGGCCGCGCCGCTGCTGGCGCTGTTCGACGGCCGCGCGCTGCACACCGTGCCCGCCACGCAGCACCACGGCGGCTACGCCGGCAGCGTGCTGGCCACACCCGACGGCTTTGCGGTCGCGGCCACGCGCGCCGACGCCGTGCTGCACCTGGCGCGCAGCGGTGCCGCGCCAGGTCTGCAGCCGCTGCCGCGCGCCTGTGCGCTGGCCGCCACTTCCGGAGTCGTCTGGGCCGGTGGCGACGCGGCCGCCGGCGCCTGGCAGCCGCCGGGCGGTGCCCGGCAGATCCCCACGCCGGGCCTGCGGCTCGACAACCACTGGCGGCGATGGCGCGCCGGTGTTCAGCGCGCGCCCGCCGTTTCGGGCACGTAGACGATGCTGCCGTCCTGCATGCGGTAGGCCACGCCGGCCTTCTCGCCGTCGCCGCTGCCGATGGCGCCGCTGGCCTTGTAGCGCTCGACCTTCGCGCCCTGCTTCACCACGATCTCCATGTTCGGCTTGCCGGGGTCGGTGACGATGGTGACGTCGCGCTGCTGGAACGGGCTCAGCAGCGGGTTCTGCGCCACCGTGATCAGCAGCGCCGCGATGATGACGAGGAAGATGTCGATCAGGTTCACGACCGACAGGATGGGGTCGTCGGTCTCGGCGTCGTGCAGCAGTTTCAGTGCCATGGCGTGTCTGCCTCAGGCCGGCGCGTTGCCGCGTGCGATCTCGACCATCTCCTCGGCCAGCCAGCGCCGGCGCACGTTCGAGACCCAGAACGTGATGGCCGCGGCGATCAGCGCCAGGATCACCGCCGAGAACGCCACCGAGAGGTTCTGCGACACCTGCGCCAGGTTGCCGTCGGACAGGCCCTGCAGCGCCGGGCCCATCGGGATCATCGTCGCCACCAGGCCCAGCAGCGGCGTCACGCGGCTGGCGATGCGCGGGCCTTCCATCAGCTTGTGCGCCTGCAGGTCGAGCTCGTCCTCGCTCAGCCCGCGCGGGGCGGCGGCGCGGTGCAGCGCCAGCAGCGGCCGGCCCTGGCCGCGGCGCCTGCGCAGCGCCAGCACGGCGAACTCGCCCAGCACCCAGAAGGCGTAGAAGAAGAGCGCCGCGATCAGCAGCAGCGTGGGCAGCAGGAACAGCTGCGCCAGCGTGTACATCGTGTGTTCGAGCGTGGAAGACATCAGGCGGTCCGCAGTGCGATGGGGGTGGATCGGGAAGTGGGGGTGACGCGGTCGGCGCGGCTGCCGCGCCAGACGCCGCCGGCCAGCGCCAGCGCCAGCAGGCACAGTGCTGCCAGCGCACCGGTGACCGACACCGGGTCGGCGGCCGGCGGCACGCGGTCGAGCCGCAGGCCCTGCACTGCCGGTGGTGCCGGAACGGGTGCCGGCTCGGGTGCCGGTGGTGGTGGTGCAGCCACGGCCGCTGCGGCGGGCACGGCGGCCTGCAGTCCGAAGCCCAAGGAGCCCACGAAAGCTTCGAAGGCCGCGTTGTCGCTGCGCACGGCGAAGCGACGCGCCAGCGCACGGTAGCGCGCCTGCAGCTCGGCGACGCTGGCCGCGTCGGCCTGCCACTGGCCCTGGCGCGCGGCCTCCAGCATGCGTTCGATGCTCTGCGCCAGCGCGTGCGGGTTGTGCGCCTCGAACCAGCGCTGCAGGCCCAGCCGGTGCTTGTCGCGCACGTAGACGTCCATGAACTCCTGCCACTGGTCGTGGCGCACGATCTCGCGCGCCACGCTCTGCCAGCCGGCGAAGTTGTTGATGCCGTCCAGCACCTGCAGCGTGCCGCTGTAGCCCTCGGCCATCAGCCCGCTGATGTGGCCGGGGTGGAAGTTGCGTGTCGCCAGCTCCTTGGCCAGGAACTGCGCAGCACCTTCGACGCGGCCGGCGCCGTTGCTGCCGCCGTCGCGCAGGTTGCTGATGTAAAGCGCCGGTGCCTGGCCGTCGAGCTGGCGCACGGCCAGGCCGATGCCGCCGAGGTACTGGAAGGGGTCGTCGGTGGTGAGCATGCCGTACAGGTGGCTGCTGCGCGCCAGCACCGCCCCCTGCGTGCCGCGCAGGTGCTCGGCGTAGAGGTTCACGCCGCCTGCAGCCGCCGGCGGCCCGCTGCCCCACTGCGCCTCGTCGGGACCGTAGGCGTATTGCATGCGCGACAGGTACAGCGCCGCGAGCTTGCGGTCGCCTTCGGCCTGCGTCTTCCAGGTGTCGGTGGCCAGCGCCGCCTGGTCCAGCCCGCTGCCGTAGCTGCCCGAAGCCGACGAGAAGATGCGGGTGGCCGCCGCCTGCTGCGCGGCGCCGGCGTCGAGCCCGCGCGCCTGCAGCTGCTGCGCGATGCGGCGGCTGTTGGCCGCCACCGTGTTGTCGTCCTCCTGCGCGTCGGCCGCGAGCTGCGCGGCGCGCGCGAGCTGGCGCATCACGTTCGGGAAGTGGTCGCGGTACAGGCCGGTGGCCGACAGCACCACGTCCACGCGCGGCCGCCCGAGCTGCGCGCGCGGCACCAGGCGCACGCCGGTGACGCGGCCGCCGGCGTCCCACACCGGCTCCACGCCCAGCGCCCACAGCGCCTGCGCTTCGAGCAGGCCGAAGTGCCGCATGGTCTCCACCGACCACAGCGTGAAGGCCAGCTTGGCGGGCGTGCCGCCGGTCTGCCGGCGGTGGGTGTCGAGCAGGCGCTCCAGCGCCAGCTTGCCGGCCTGCCAGGCGGCCTGGGTGGGCACGCGGCTGGGGTCGAAGCCGTAGAGGTTGCGGCCGGTGGGCAGGCTGTCGGGGTTCCTGATCGGGTCGCCGCCGCCGCTGGTGGGGATGTGGCGGCCTTCCAGGCCGGCCAGCAGCGCGCGCAGTTCGTTGTCGGCGCCGAGGGCCGCGTACCAGCCGCGGGCCTGCTGTGCGCGTGCGCGGGTCGCCGCGTCCAGGCCGTCGGGCAGGGTGCCGTCCTGCAGCAGCGCCTGCAGCCGCCGGTACGGCGTGCTCTGCGGCAGTGCCTGCCAGTCGGCCACCAGTTGCTCGTCGGGCTCTTCGCCGGGGCCGGCCATGGCTTCCCAGAAGTCGCGGCCCAGCATCGTCAGCACGGTGGCGATGCGCCAGCGTTCTTCGCTGCCGGCGCCGAAGGTGTGCAGCCCCATCGGCTGCGCCGTGCGCGCCAGCTCGTGCAGGTGGTCGTGCACCAGCTGCACGAAGGCCGGGAACTCGGCCTCGCTGCGCGCGGCGCTCCAGCCGAGGTCGCGGTCGATGCGCTCGGCGCGCACCGCGGCCAGGAACTGCAGGCGCAACTGCTGCTTCACGCCGCCTTCGTCCTGCGCCTGCCACTGGTGCAGCAGGTCGTGGATGTTCGTGAGCGCGGCGTGCAGCCCGGCCGGCGCGAACGGCGGTGTCTGGTGGCTCAGGATCACCGCCCGGCCGCGGCGCTTGGCCTGCGTGGCCTCGCCGATGTTGTCCACGATGTACGGGTACAGCACCGGCACGTCGCCGACGGCGAGCATCGGATGGTCGAACACCGACAGCCCGCGTTCCTTGCCCGGCAGCCATTCCTGCGTGCCGTGGGTGCCGAAGTGCACCAGCGCGTCGGCGCCGAAGCGCGTGCGGGCCCACAGGTAGGTGGCGAGGTAGTGGTGCGGCGGCACGGCGCTGGTGCTGTGGTACAGCGCACGTTCCTTGTCGTCGCCACGCTCGCCGCGCGCGGGCTGGGGCAGCAGGCTCACGTTGCCCAGGCGCAGCCGCGGCACCACGAAGACTGCCGCGGCGCCTTCGCGCAGCACCATGGCGCTGCGCTCCGGCGCACCCCAGCGCTGCTGCAGACCGGCCTGCACCGTGGCGGGCAGCGTCTGCAGCCAGGCGCTGTACTGCGCCACCGGCAGGCGGTCGGCGAGGCCGTCGCGCAGCAGCGCGCGCAGCACGTCCTGGTCGTCGGGAGGGCGGTAGCCGGGTGCCAGCAGGCGCTGCAGCTGCGGCGTCAGCGCACTTTCGGGCAGGGCCTCGGTGCGGTAGCCCGCAGCTCGCAGCGCGGCGAGCGTGCCGCTCAGGCTGCGCGGCAGGTTCATGAACGAGGCCGAGAGATTCTTCTCGCCGCCGGGGTAGTTCCAGAAGAGGATGGCCACGTGCTTGTCGGCCGCGGGCTTGCGCTGCAGGCGCACCAGGTTCAGCGCCTTGGCCACCACGGCCGCGGCCTGCGGCGCGATGGGCTCGACCTGCTCGTCGGCGGCGCGCGTGGCCATCGCGATCTGGATGTCGGTGATGCCGGCGTACTCGGCCTGCGCCAGGTAGAAGGGCACGTCCATCAGTTGCACGCCCTGCGGGTCGGCGGCCCACTGCGTGGCGTCGCCGCGGCGGTAGGCCATGGCCTGCACCACCGGCAGGCCCAGCGCCTCGAACTCGCGGCGCCGGCCGTCGGGGTTCAGCGTGATCTGCGTGTTGACGAGCACGTCGGCCACCGGCCGGCCGCCCTGCAGCAGCATGCGGCGCACCGCGTCGGGCTCCATCACGCCGCCGTAGAAGGGCAGGGCGATGGCGCCGGCGGCTTCGATGCGCGCGACGAGGTCGTCGATGAAGCCGGTCTGCTCGGCGGCGATGCTCTGCTGGTGGAATGCGATGGCCACGGTGGGCGGGCGCCGCGCCGGGTCCACGCCCAGCCAGTCCAGGTAGGCGGCGGCCGACGGCAGCACCAGGCCCGGCGCGCGCGGGTGGTACACGCCCGCCGCGGGGAACACCTGCGGCGCGGGCAGCGCCTGCCAGGGCCGGCCCTTCAGGTGCGCGGCCAGCGTCTGCAGCAGGTGCGTGCGGTTGGCCTGGCCGCCGTTGACGTGGTAGGCGTGCAGGCGCTGCGCCAGCGCGGCGTCGAGCCCGCCGCCCGCCCGCACGGCCGCGGTCGACAGCCAGGCGTGCGGGCGCGTGGCCAGCGCCGGCAGCGCGGCGTCGAGCTTGCTGCGAACGAAGTCCTCGATGTGCTGGCGCGGCGTGTCGAACAGCACCAGGTCGGCGCCCTGCCAGAGCGCCGGCGGTGGCGTGCCGGGCGGCAGCTTCTCGACGTAGCGCACCTCGATCCGCAGCCCGAGCGCCGCGCCGGCCTGCGCCAGCACCGCGAACTTGCCCGGCGCCACCGGGCTGCTGGTGACGAAGAGCACGCTGCCGGCCCGGGCCAGCCCGCAGGCGCAGACGATGCACAGGGCGCCACCGAGGCGCAGCAGCCAGGTCGGGAGATGCATGGCCGCTTCAGAACTGGTAGCGCGCGCTCAAGGCGAGCGCACGGCCGGGCTGCGTGTAGGCGTCGGCCAGCGTGGTGGTGGCGGCCTGGCCGCGGATGTCGGACCACAGCACGTAGCGCGCGTCGCCCAGGTTGGTGAGCGTGGCGTTCAACTGCCACTGCCGCGTCAGGTCCCACCAGGCGGCGAGGTCGGCGACCACGTGTCCCGTCGGGACGTAGAGGTTCGGCGCGTGCGGCCGGCGCTGGCTCTTCTGGGCCGTGACCGCGAAGTCGGCGCCGAACTGCCCGGCCCGTTCGTACAGCAGCCGCAGCACGGCCTTCTCGGGCTCGATCGTGGCCAGCGGCGTCTGGGTCCCGCCGCTCAGTGCGTCGCCCCGGGCGCGGGCGTAGCTGGCCTCCACCGTCCAGCCCGGGTGGAAGGTCCAGCCGCCCGACAACTCCAGGCCGGAGATCTCGGCCCGGCGCAGGTTCACCGACTGGAAGGTGCGCGTGTTGGCCGCCATGCCGGGGTCCAGCGGCACCGTGGTCGTGTCGGTGACGTCGACGTTGGCGTCGATGAAGTTGCGGTAGCGCGCCTTGTAGACGGCGATGCGGTAGTGCACGCCCCGGTCGCGGCCGCGCAGGCCGAGTTCGACCGTGCTGCTCTTCTCGGGCTGCAGGTCGGGGTTGCCGATGCCGCGGTAGGGCGGGTTGGCGCCGGCGTTGCTGACGCCGCCGTTCACCTGCGAAGGCGTCGGCGCGCGGTAGCCCGTGCCCACCTGCGCGAACGGCTGCAGCAGCGGCGCCGCTGCCCACACCGCGCCCACGCGCGGCGAGACCGCATCGCCCGACAGGCTGGACGGCACGACGCTGTTGTTGACCGTGTACAGCGGGTTGCCGATCTCGGGCCGCAGCGAGAAGCGGTCCACCCGCACGGCCGGCGTCAGGCTGAAGCTGCCCCAGCGCAGCTCGTCCTGCACGAAGGCGCCGACGACGCGGTAGTCGGTGTCGGGGAAGCTCTGGTTGGGCACGAAGCCGCCGCTGGTCATCAGCGCACCGCTGGCGTCGTAGTGGGCGCCGTCCTTCAGCGACGTGACGCGGGTGTCCGAGGCGTCGAAGCCGACCAGCACGCGGTGGCTCAGCGCGTCGCCGAAGTGGGCCTCGACCTGCCCGCCCAGGCCGCGGCTGCGCTCGCCGTACTGCGTGTCGCGCTCGCGCCGCGACCAGGCAGGAGCCGGCGTGCGCGTGGTGTCGTAGCGCTCGGTGCCGCGCTGGCGGTTGCCGGCGTCCTGCGCGTAGACGTGCAGCTGCGCGCGCTGGAACCAGGGGTTGCGGTTGTCGCTGTAGACGTACTCGAGCTTGCCCAGCGTGCGGTCGACCAGCTCCTGCGCCCGCCCGCCGGTGACGGCCGCGTTGACGAAGGGCTGGCCGACCAACGTGTACAGCGGATCGGTGCGGTTGTCGCGTTCGAGGTGTTCCACCGACGCGCGCAGCTGGTGCGCCGCGTCGAAGCGGTAGAACAGCTTGCCCAGCACGTAGTCGGAACGGCGCTGCTGCGGGTTGGGCGTGGTGCGGGTCCAGTTGCGTGCGTCGTTCTCGCCCTGGTTGCCGAGCTCGTGGCCGCGCCGCACGCTGGCCAGCACCATGGCCTCGATGGCGCCGCTGCGCACCGCGAACGACGGCACCGCCACCCACGAACGGTCGGCCGACGACCAGCCCAGCTTCAGCGCGCCCTGCCAGGCCTTGCCCAGCGTCAGCAGGTCGGCCGGATCCTTGGTGAGGAAGCTCACCGCACCCGACAGCCCGTCGCTGCCGTACGAGGTGGACGACGGCCCGCGCAGCAGCTCCACGCGCTTGAAGGCCTCGACGTCGATGGTGTCGCCGCGGCCGGCGAAGTAGGGGCCGCTTTCGTAGGCCTGCGGCAGGCGCACGCCGTCGTTCTGCAGCAGCACCTGGTTGCCTTCGAGGCCGCGGATGTTGATGCCTTCGTTGCCGCCGCGGCCGCTGGCGCCGAACACCGCCGACATGCGCGCAGGCTGCAGCCGCACGGCCACGCCGGGCTCGTCGTCCAGCAGCGACTTCAGGTCGCGCGCCTGCTTGCGGGCGATGTCCTCGGCGGACTTGCTGGTGACGGTGGCGGCGACGCTGTCTTCGTCGCTCTCGATGCGTGTGGCCGAGACCACCACGCGCGGCAGGCTGCCTGGCACGCGCGGGGTGGAGGCCGCGGCCTCGAGGGCGGCGGGCTGGGCCAGCGCCACGGGTGCGGCCAGTGCGCTGCCGGCGGCCAGGGCCAGGGCGTGCAGCAGCGGTGGTGCGGGGCGGGGCGGGCGGGCAGGGGTGCGGGTCATCTTCTGCAGGACACGTGGCGTGGTTGGAGTGGATGCGCGGCAGGCGAACCGCCATGCGCGGGGCGTCTCAGCCGGTGGGCGTGCCGGCGGCGGTGGCCGCGGCTTCCTGCAGCGCCCGTTCGAGCGCGCTGCGGCTGGGGGTCTCGACGAACAGGCAGGGGGTGCCGGTGCGCTTGCAGTGGTCCTTCACGCGCCAGTAGGCGCCGTGGCTGATGCAGCCCGTCTGGCACACCACCAGGTCGGCGGCGCCGAGCGTGTCGTCCAGGCGGGCGCTGCTGTCTTCGTCGCCGCCGTCGTGGTGCAGGAAGCGGCCGCCGCTGCGTTCGACCACCTGCCGGTACACCGGCACGCTGGCGGCACGGCCGCCGACGCAGAGCACGGCGCGCTGCGCCAGGCCGGGCGAAGGGGCTGGCGCCGGCGCCGCAGCGGGCGCCGCGGGCGCGCCGTGCGCATCCTGCAGCCGCGCCTGCAGGCGGACGGCGCGCTCGCGCTGCTGGTCGGCGTCGTCGCGTGCGCGGGCCAGCGCGCGCTGCAGGTCCTGCAGGCGTTCGGTCAGCTGCTGCACGCTGCGCGTGAGCTCCAGGCGCTCGCGCAGGCCAAGCGTGGCGGCCTCCTGCGCGGCGAGCTGTGCACGCAGGTCGGCCAGCTGGCTGTCGCGGCCGATGAGCTGCGCGCGCAGCCGCATGCGGTCGGCCTCCAGGTCGTCGGCGCGGCGCGCGGCGTCGGCACCCAGGCGGCGGCAGCGGTCCTGTGCTGCAGCCAGCTCGCGCGCCATCGCCGCGTGCTCCAGGACCAGGCTGTCCAGCCGCGCCACCTCCACCCGCTGTGCCGCGCCCACCTGGTGCTGCAGCATGTGCACCTCGCCCAGCACGCGCTGCGCCAGCGCGGCGTCGCAGCGCGGGTGCGTCAGCGTGGCCCACAGCGTGCCGGCCAGGTCTGCGCCGCGCACGCCGTCGTGCCACCACTGCGCCAGCGCCTCGGTGCTGCGGATGGCGGCTGCGCGCTGCAGCACCAGCGCGCAGCGCCGGTCCAGTTCCTTGTGCAGCGCCTCGGCCAGCACGTTGCGCGACTTGCCGGCGGTGACCGCCACGCAGTGCAGTTCGTAGTCGCTGCCGCGCGCGTGGTCGCTGGCGTGGCGGGCCAGCAGCCGGCGCAGCAGCGCCAGCGGCAGGCAGGTGCCGATGACGGGGCAGTGCGCGTGGTCGTCCAGCTCCCACAGCCGCCGACGCCGCGAGCCCGGCGGCGGCAGCGCCACCGGCAGACGCTGGCCGGGCGGCGTGCGGGCGGTGGCGCTGGTGGTCGTGGGCGCTGCCGCGGCTGCCGGCGTGCCGAAGACGTGCGGGGGCTGGTCGGTCGCCGCCGGGTGGCGGCCGTGGTCGCTGCACATCGCGCGTGCCGCCGTCAGCAGGCCACGAGCCAGGCGTCGTCGGCCAGCGTGCGCACGACCTGCCGCCATGCACAGCGCTCGGGGTGGCCGGGTCGGCGTTCGCCGCGCAGCGACCACGCCGGGTTGCCGTCGGCGCACAGCACCTGCAGGCTGTGCTGCAGGCCGCTGCCGTCGGCCGCACGGGTCAGCAGCACCGTGCCCAGCGTGTCTTCGCACCAGCGGTGCACGGTGTCGCCGGCGTCGCCGTCCAGGCGCAGCGTGATCCACGCCCCGCGCGCCTGCAGGCTGCGCACCAGGCCGCTGTGGCGGCTGCGCAGCGGGCCGGCGTCGATCTGCAGTTCCATCGCCAGGCCCACCTGCGCGGCCAGCGTCAGCGCCTCGTGCAGGCTGTCGGGCGGCAGCACCAGCCAGTCACCGCGGTGCGGCGCCTCGGAGAGGGCCAGGGCGGACGGCGGGTTCGGGGCCGGCCGGGACCGGGCAGGTGCAGCGGGTGCAGCAGACAAGGCAGCGAAGACAGGCACGGTGTGATCCTTGGACGATCAGGCACGTGCTGGCGGTCGGCTGGCTGGTGCGGCTGGAGAAGCGGTACGGGTTCAGATGGTAATGAGAAGCGTTCTCAAATACAAGTGCCGGCACCTGCCCGGGTCTGTTGCGTGGCGCACAGACCCGCCGCCGGCACCGGCCTAGATTGCGTCGACTGCAGCACCGCTGCGGCACTGCATCTGCACCGACGAGGAGACTTCCATGAGCCTGGGCACCATCTTGCTGATCGTCCTGATCCTGTTGCTGATCGGCGTCGTGCCGGCCTGGCCGCACAGCCGTGGTTGGGGTTACGGCCCGAGCGGACTGCTGGGCCTGGTGCTGGTGGTCGTGCTGGTCCTGTTCCTGATGGGCAGGCTGTAGCCAGCACACCGACGTCCGCACGCCGCTCCTTCCAACCCCCCGAGAAAAATCCCCATGACACAACGCTCCACCCTGAAGGCCGCCCTGGCGGTCGCCGTGCTGCTTGCCTGGTCCGCCGTGCAGGCGCAGACCATCGGCACTGCCGAGTACAAGGACGGCAAGGCGCGCATCGCCGCCGACTACAAGACCGAGCGTGCCACCTGCGCGGCGCTGTCCGGCAACGGCAAGGACGTCTGCCAGGAAGTGGCCAAGCAGCACGAGAAGGTCGCGCTGGCGACGCTGGAACACGCCCGCACCGGCAAGGCGGGCGACCGCAACAAGCTGCTGGTGGTGAAGGCCGACACCGCGTACGAGGTGGCCAAGGAGCGCTGCGACGACCAGGCCGGCAATGCCAAGGACGTGTGCGTGAAGGAAGCGCAGGCGCAGCACACCAAGGCGCTGGCCGACGCCAAGCTGGGCCGGGAGATCCGCGAGGCCCAGACCGAAGCCACGTCCGACAAGCGCGACGCCGACTACAAGGTGGCGCTGGAGAAGTGCGACGCGCTGGCCGGTGACGCCAAGAGCAGCTGCGTGGCCAGCGCCAAGCTCAGTTTCGGCAAGAGCTGACGTGCCGGCGCTCCGGCGCGGCGGTCTTCAGCCGCCGCGCAGCGCCAGCACCGCGTTCGTGCCGCCGAACGCAAACGAGTTCGACAGCATCACGCGGGCCGCGACGCCGTCGCGCGCCTGGTTCGGCACGTAGTCCAGGTCGCAGTCCGGGTCGGGCTGCTGCAGGTGCATGGTGGGCAGGGCCACGCCGTGCTCCATCGCCAGCAGCGCCAGCACGCACTCCACTGCGCCGGCGGCGCCCAGCAGGTGCCCGTGCATCGCCTTCGTGGCACTGATCGGGACGCGGTCGGCGTGCGCGCCGAACACGGCGCGGATGGCGGCGGTCTCGCAACTGTCGTTGGCCAGCGTGCCGGTGCCGTGCGCGTTGATCGCATCGACCTGCTGCGCCTGCAGCCCCGCGGACTGCAAGGCTGCACGCATCGCCGCGGCCTGGCCCTCGACGCTGGGCCGCGTGATGTGGCTCGCGTCGTTCGAGACCCCGTAACCCAGCACCTCGCCGAACACACGCGCGCCGCGGGCCAGCGCGCGGTCCCAGGGCTCCAGCACCAGCATCGCGGCGCCTTCGCCGAGCACCATGCCGCTGCGGTTCTTCGCGAACGGCCGGCACGAGGCCGAGGCGTCGTCCGCGTCCACCGTGGCCACGGTGCGCAGGGCCTCCCAGGCCTTCATCGAGCCCGGCGACAGCGGCGCCTCGGCACCGCCCGCGATGGCCACCTCGAGCTGGCCGCAGGCCACGCGCATCCAGGCTTCGCCGATGGCGACCGCCGACGACGAGCAGGCGGTGGAGTAGGTGAGGTTCGGCCCGCGCAGACCGTGTTCGATGCCGATCCACGCCGCTGCCGCGTTGTGCATGCCCATCAGGATCGTGAACGGATTGATGCGGTCGGACTGCGCCCCGTACAGCGTCTGGTAGCCGCTGTCCATCGTGTGCGTGCCGCCCATGCCGGTGCCGACGAAGACGCCGGTGCGGGCGCGGTCGGCGCCGTCCAGCGGTTGCCGGGCGCCCGCCACCGCCTGCCGGGCGGCGTACAGCGCCAACTGGCTGAAGCGGTCGCGCAGGCGCGACTGCAGCGTGTCGGTGGCCAGAGCTTCGTCGCAGTCCACCGTGGCCGCGATGGCCGCGTGCAGGTGGTGCGCAAACGGCGTCTGCAGCCGCCGGATGCCCGAGCGGCCGGCGCGTGCCTGCTGCCACACGTCGGCCGCGTTGTTGCCCAGCGGCGAGACGATGCCGATGCCGGTGACGGCCACGCGTCTCATGCGGCGTGGCGACCGGAGGCGCTGCCGTCGGTCCGGCGCGCGAGCAGCGCATCGACGCAGCGGGCCACGTCACCCAGCGTGTGCAGTCCGTCGGCGTCGGTGGGCAACTTGACGTGGAAGGTCTCCTCCACGCTCCACAGCAGTTCCACGGTGGCCAGCGAGTCGATGCCCAGGTCGTCGAGCAGCGCTTCGGGCACCAGGCGCTCCGCAGGCACGTGGTGGTCGTGCAGCAGCATGGCGCCGATGCGGTCGAACGTGGTGGTCATGGGGCGGCCCTTTGCGAGCGGTTCTTGGCGCGGTCGCGCTACGCAGCGACACGCTGCATTGCGGCATGGCCGGGCCGTGGCGGTCTGTGCGCTGGCGCACCGACACGGCCTGGCGGCCGCGGTCGCGGCGGGCCGGCGGCCGGGTTCAGGCCGGTGTCACGGATAGCGCGCGGCGCTGGGGCGCTGCCGCCGCGGGGCGCGGCCCGCCGGCGGCGGCGGGCGCGGGCCCGGGCCTGGCGCGGGCGGCGGCGTGGACGGAGGCTGCGGCACGCCGGGTGCGGGCGCGCCCTCGGCGGTGAAGTCGGACTTCTGCTCGGCGAGCGTGGCCGGCGCCGGAGCCGGGGCGGGAACGTGCCCGGGCGGGTGGGCAGGCGAAGGCGGGATGCGGGGCATGGATGGCGGCTGTGTCGTGGAGTCGGGCCCCCTTGTAGACCGCGGCTCGCGTCCCGTCTGTCGCTCAGCGCACGGTGGCTCAGCCCTTCAGCCGCTCGTTCTGCGGGAACATCGCACGCCGTGCCTCGTCGTCCATCTCGGTCTTGAAGCTGTGGCGGTCCTTCAGCGCCGCGGCGCGCTGCGCGGCCGGGCGGGCGTTGACGGCGTCGAGCAGCCGCTTCACGTTCGGCAACTGCTCCCAGGCCTCGGCACCCAGCGCGAAGGGCACGGCGCGGGCCCAGCCCCACACGGCCATGTCCAGCAGCGAGTAGCTGTCGCCCAGCATCCAGGTGCGGCCGTCCAGGTGGGCATCGAGGATCTTCCAGTGCCGCCAGGCCTCGAAGTCGTAGCGGTTGATCGCGTAAGGGTGCGGCTCGGGCGCGTAGTGCCTGAAGTGCACGCACTGCCCGGTGAACGGGCCGATGCCCGAGGCCACGAACATCAGCCACGACAGCATCGTCCCGCGGTCGGCCGGCGCGGGCAGGAACTGCCCGGTCTTCTCGGCCAGGTACAGCAGGATGGCGTTGCTGTCGAACACCACGGTGCCCGCGTCCTCGATGACCGGCACCTTGGCGTTGGGGTTCAGCGCGGTGAACGCGGCGGCGTGCTGCTCGCCCTTGCGTGTGTCCACCGGCACCGGCTCGTACGGCAGGCCGGATTCTTCGAGGAACAACGCCACCTTCATCGGGTTGGGGGCGAGCGAGTAGTGGAACTTCAGCATCGTGGGCACCTCGTCAGTGGGGCCGACGATTGTGGTCCGCTTCGGGAAGTCGGGCGCGCCGGGTGGGTTCGGCGCGGTCCGTCGGCTCAGCCGGACGGGCGCCGCACCGCGACCAGCACGTACTCGGCAGGCACGCGGTAGCCGCAGCCCGCGCGCCAGGGCGCGATGGCCTCGAGATACCGCGCCTGCACCCGTGCACGCACCGTCGCGTCGAAACGCGACCAGGCGAGCGCGACCGGCCCGCCGGCGAAGGCCGCGGCGCAGGCCGCGTCGGCGTCGGCGTGGTCCAGCGTGTCGGCCCGCCGCCGCTGCGCGGTGACCTGCAGCCCGGCCGCCGCGCAGGCGCGCGCGAGCGCGTCGCCCTGGCCGAGGCCGAAGAACAGCGGGCAGACCTCGCTGTGCACCTCGGCGTCGACGATGCCGAACAGCGGCGCCCAGCCGCAGCCTTCGCGCGCGCCCCACACCGCCAGCACCGCGCGGCCCCCGGGGCGCAGCACCCGCCGCAGCTCGCGCAGCGCGGCGCCGGGGTCGGGCAGGTACATCAGGCCCAGGGCGCACAGCGCCAGGTCGAAGCCGGCATCGGGCAGCGCCAGCTGCTCGGCGTCCATGCGCTCGAAGCGGGTCTGGGCCTGGCGAAGCTGCCGCGACCGCAGCCGCGCCGCCTGCACCATCGCGTCGGCGAGGTCGACGCCGAGCACGTGGCCGGCGGGCCCGACCGCCTCGGCGGCGGCGGTCGCCACCACGCCGGTGCCGCAGGCGATGTCAAGCACGGCCTCGCCGGCGGCGGGCGCGGCCAGCGTCAGCAGTTCGCCCTGCACGCCGGCCAGCAGGCCGTGCCAGTGGCGCGCGTAGGCCTCGGCGGCGCGGTCCCAGCCGTAGCGCTGCACCCGGCGCTGCAGGCGGGCGTCCATGGCCGGGCGCGTGCCTGCGCTCATGCCCGCGTGACGACGATCTCGAGGTAGTCGCCGGGCACCACCAGCGAGCCCGGGCCGGCGCGGTTCAGGCCTTCGAGCAGGTCGGTCAGCTCGCCGGCCAGCGCCTCGGCCTGCTCGGGCGACTGGGCGGCGAAGGCCTTGTTGACTGGGCCGTACCAGGTGCGGAAGACGTCGATGAAGTGCGCCGCCGAGCGGTAGCGGAACGCGAACTGCAGCGGCCGCACCTGCACCGCCGCGGCGGTGGCGCCGAACAGGCTGCGCACGTGGGCCTCGGTGCCCCACAGCGACGGCGGCTGCACGCCGGCCGGTGGCGGCACGTAGCGGCCGAGCACCTTGAACATGCGGCCGATGAGGCTGTCGGGCGTCCAGTTCGCCAGGCCGACGCGGCCGCCCGGGCGCACCACGCGCGCCATCTCGGCGGCGGCACGCGCGTGGTCGGGCGCGAACATCACGCCGAAGGTCGAGACGACGGCATCGAAGCTGGCGTCGCCGAATGGCAGCGCCTCGACGTCGGCGACCTGGAAGTCGACGTCCAGCCGCTCGGCGCGCGCCCGTTCGGCGCCGCGCTCGAGCAGGCTGCCCACGTAGTCGGTGGACGTGACGATGCAGCCGCGGCGCGCCGCGGCGAGCGTGGCGTTGCCGTTGCCGGCCGCCACGTCGAGCACGCGCTGGTCGGTCCGCAGGTCGCAGGCCTCGGCCAGCTGCTCGCCGACGATCTGCAGCGTGGTGCCGACGACGGCGTAGTCGCCGGTGCTCCAGGCCGCCTGCTGGCGGGTCTTGAGGACGGCAAGGTCGACGGATGCGTTCATGGTCGTGTCTCCGGGGGGAAGTGCGTGCAAGGGGCGTCCACTGTCGCGCCGGCACCGGCCGTTCGTCCTGCCCGCGCGTCGGCGCGGCCTGCCCCGGCGTCCGCGGCTGCGGCGCGGGTTGACCGGGCGTCCGCCGTGGCTGCCCGCGCGTCCGCCGGCACCGCCGGGTGCTGGTCAGCGCGCCGCCGGGGCTCCAGAATCGCCGACCCCCCCAGCAGGAGTCGTGCGATGACCGCAGAGAAGATTGCCGCGGCGATGGAGCGCGTGGCCTCCGCGCTGCGCCGCAAGCCGCACGCGGGCCTGCACGACGACGCACCCGCCACGGTGCGCTGGGCCGGCGGCCTGCGCACCGTGGCGCGCAGCGCTGGCGGGGCCGAGGTGGCCACCGACATGCCGGCGGCGATCGGGGGCGAGGACAGCGCCGCCACGCCGGGCTGGCTGCTGCGCACGGCGCTGGCCTCGTGCGCGGTGACGCGCATCGCGATGGAGGCGGCGGCGCGCGGCATCGTGCTGCAGACGCTGGAGGCCCGCGCCACCAGCCGCAGCGATCTGCGCGGCCTGGTCGGCGTGCCCGAGCCCGACGGCCACCCCGTGCCGGCAGGCCCGCTGGCAGTGGACCTGCACGTGCGCATCGGCGCCCCGGGGGTCGACGCCGCGACGCTGCGGGCGTTGGTGCAGGCGACGCCGGGCTGCTCGCCGGTCACCAGCGCGCTCGAGCAGCCATTGGCGGTGGGGCTGCACATCGACGTGGCGGACTGATGGACGCGCTGTCGCAGACGCTGCGTGTCGTGCGCCTGGTCGGCGCGATCTTCCTGCACGGGCGCTTCACCGCGCCCTGGTGCTACCAGTC
Organism: Rubrivivax soli; assembly: GCF_049810355.1. Taxonomy (GTDB): domain Bacteria; phylum Pseudomonadota; class Gammaproteobacteria; order Burkholderiales; family Burkholderiaceae_C; genus Rubrivivax. The sequence goes on along the minus strand of NZ_CP187368.1, from coordinate 1,600,967 downwards.
GCCGCACGCCGACGCGGCGGCGCCGATTCTCGAGCCCACCGCCGAGCGGGTGGTGATCTTTCACCTGATCACCGAGGGCACGTGCTGGGTCGAGCTCGACGGCCTGCCGCCGCTGCAGCTGACGGCCGGCGACGCGGTGCTGTTCCCGCAGGGCGACGCGCACCGCATGGGGTCCCAGCCGGGGCTGCCGCCGGCCTCGGGCGCCCGCCTGCACGAGGTGCTGGCACGCCGGCCGCGGTTGCTGGCCTACGGCGGCGGCGGCGCCACGACCCGGCTGGTGTGCGGCTACCTGGCCTGCGACGCCCGCCTGGCGCAGCTGCTGCTGGCCGGGCTGCCGCCCGTGGTGAAGGTCGGCGTGCGCGGCTCCAATGCCGGCATGTGGCTCGAAGCCTCGCTGCGCTACGCGCTGGCCGAGGCGCGGTCGCCGCGGCCCGGCGGGCAGGGCGTGCTCGCCAAGCTGGCCGAGGTGCTGTTCATCGAGGTGCTGCGCATCCACATGAACGCGCAGGCCGTCGGGCGCACCGGGTGGCTGGCGGGCGTTAGCGACCGCATCGTCGGCGCGGCCCTGCGCGCGCTGCATGCCGAGCCGGCACGACCCTGGACGCTGGACGACCTGGCGCGTGCGGCCGGCACCTCGCGCTCGGTGCTGGCCGAACGCTTCTCGCAGCTGGTCGGACAGGCACCGATGCAGTACCTGGCGCAGTGGCGCATGCTGCTGGCGTCGAACCTGCTGGCGCGCAGCAACGCGCCGCTGGCCCGCATCGCCGAGGAGGTGGGCTACCTGACCGACACCGCCTTCAGCCGCGCCTTCCGGCGCGAGTACGGCATGCCGCCGGCGGCCTGGCGCCGCCGCCAGGCCGGCGAGGCGCCGGCCGCGGCCGACGGCAGGGCGCGTGCTGCACGGAGTGCATGACCTCAGAACAATTCCTTCGTTGCCCCGGGGCGCCGCGGCAGGCGAGACTCCCACCCCGGTCTCTTCCTCCGCCCGCCGCCCAAGATGAACTTCCAGCAACTGCGCTCCGTGCGTGAAACGGTGCGCCAGGGTTTCAACCTCACGCTGGTGGCGCAGGCGCTGCACACGTCGCAACCGGGCATCAGCCGGCAGATCAAGGAACTGGAGGAAGAGCTGGGCGTCGAGCTGTTCACCCGCTCGGGCCGCCGCCTGCTGGGCCTGACCCCTCCGGGCGCGACCATCCTGCCCATCATCGAACGCCTGCTGCACGAAGCCGACAACCTGCGCAGCGCCGGTGCCGACTTCTCGCAGGCCGACCGCGGCCTGCTGACCGTGGCCGCCACGCACACGCAGGCACGCTACGCGCTGCCCGGCGCCGTGCGCGACTTCCGCGACACGCACCCGCACGTCAGCTTCCACCTGCAGCAGGGCTCGGCGCGCCAGGTGGCCCAGCAGGTGCTGGGCGGCCAGGCCGACCTGGGCATCGCCACCGAGGCGCTGGCCGACTACCCGGACCTCGTGACGCTGCCGTGCTACCGCTGGACGCACGTGGTGGTGGTCGACCGCGGCCACCCGCTGGCGCAGGAGGCCGCCGCGGGCCAGGCGCTGACGCTGCGGCGGCTGGCGCAGTTCCCGCTGATCACCTACGAGGGCGGCACCACCGGCCGCGGCCACATCGACGAGGCCTTCGGGCGCGAGGGGCTGAGCTTCGACGTGGTGCTGTCGGCGATGGACGCCGACGTCATCAAGACCTACGTCGAGCTCGGCATCGGCGTCGGCGTGATCGCCTCGATGGCCTTCGACGCCGCGCGCGACACGCACCTGGTGGCGCTGGACGCGCGCCACCTGTTCGCCACCAACACCACGCGCGTGGCCATCAAGCGCGGCGCCTACCTGCGTGGCTACGTGTTCGACTTCATCCGCACCTTCGCGCCGACACTGACCCGCGAGGTGGTCGACCGCGCGCTGGCCAGCCCGCCGGGGGCGAGCTTCGACCTCTGAAGCGCGCCCGGCGGCGCTTGCCGCACCTCAGGCGGCCGGCGCCTCGAAGCGCGTGACCTTGCGCGGCCGCAGGTAGACCCGGCTGCCGCGCTGCAGCTGCAGCCGGTCGCGCAGCGCGGTGTACTCGCTGCGCAGCAGTTCGACGTCGAGGTAGCCGGCGTCGCCGTCGCGCTGGAACTCGACGCGCGTGTGCGGCCCCACGGTGAGCGTCTGCGACAGCGTCGCGGCCCAGGCCTGCTCGCCGGGCGCGGGCGGCTGCGCCAGGATCTCCAGCTCGTGCGGGCGCACATAGAGCACCTCGCCCGGCGCGGTGCCGCCGCCGGGCGCGTGCTCGGCGCGGCCGCGGAACAGGTTCACGTCGCCCAGGAACTGCAGCACGAAGGGGCTGGCCGGGTGGTCGTACACCGCGTCGGGCGTGCCCACCTGTTCGATGCGCCCCTCGTTCATGACGACGATGCGGTCGGCCACCTCCATCGCCTCTTCCTGGTCGTGCGTGACGAAGACGCTGGTGACGTGCACCTCGTCGTGCAGCCGGCGCAGCCAGCGGCGCAGCTCCTTGCGCACCTTCGCGTCGAGCGCGCCGAAGGGCTCGTCCAGCAGCAGCACCTTGGGTTCGACCGCCAGCGCGCGGGCGAGCGCGATGCGCTGGCGCTGGCCGCCGCTGAGCTGGTGCGGGTAGCGCCCGGACAGCGCGTCCAGCTGCACCAGCTGCAGCAGCTGCATGACCTTGTCGCGGATCGCGGCCTCGCTCGGCCGCGTCGCCTTCGGCCGCACGCGCAGCCCGAAGGCCACGTTCTCGAAGATCGTCATGTGGCCGAACAGCGCGTAGTGCTGGAACACGAAGCCCACGTTGCGGTCGCGCACGTCGGTGTGCGTGGCGTCGTCGCCGTGGAACAGCACGCTGCCGGCGTCGGGCACCTCCAGCCCGGCCATGATGCGCAGCAGTGTCGTCTTGCCCGAGCCCGAGGGCCCGAGCAGCGCCACCAGCTCGCCGGCCGGGATGTCGAGGTTCAGGTCGTCGCAGACCACGGTCCTGCCGAAGGACTTCTTCAGGTGGCGCACTTCGATGCTCATGGGGTGTCTTCCTCGTGGGCGCGCAGCGCGCCCTGCATGCGTTGCTCGACCACGAACTTCAGCACCAGCGTCACCAGCGCCAGCAGCGCCAGCAGCGAGGCCACCGCGAACGCGGCGGCGAACTGGTATTCGTTGTAGACGATCTCGATGTGCAGCGGCATCGTGTTGGTCTGGCCGCGGATGTGGCCCGAGACCACGCTGACGGCGCCGAACTCGCCCATCGCGCGGGCGTTGCACAGGATCACGCCGTACAGCAGCGCCCACTTCACGTTGGGCAGCGTCACGCGCCGGAACATCTGCCAGCCGCTGGCACCCAGCACGCGCGCGGCCTCTTCCTGCTCGATGCCCTGGGCCTGCATCAGCGGGATCAGCTCGCGCGCGATGAACGGGCAGGTCACGAACACGGTGGCCAGCACGATGCCCGGCACCGCGAAGATGACCTTCATGTCGTGTTCGATCAGCCAGGCGCCGAACCAGCCCTGCAGCCCGAACACCAGCACGAAGATCAGCCCGGCGATCACCGGGCTCACCGAGAACGGCAGGTCGATCAGCGTCAGCAGCAGGTTCTTGCCGCGGAACTCGAACTTCGCGATCGCCCAGGCCGCGGCCAGGCCGAACACCAGGTTGAGCGGCACGCTGACGGCCGCGGCCAGCAGCGTGAGCCGGATCGCCGACAGCGCGTCGGGCTCGACCACGGCGGCCAGGTAGACGTCGAGCCCCTTCTTCAGCGCCTCGTGGAACACGGTGGCCAGCGGCACGAACAGGAACAGCGCCATGAACGCCAGCGCCAGCCCGATGAGCAGCCGGCGCACCCACGGCGCCTCGGCGGTGGCTGCGTTCATGCAAGGCCCCCCTGGCGGCGGCGCGCCCAGCTCTGCAGCAGGTTGATGACCATCAGCAGCGCGAACGCCGCCACCAGCATCACCACCGCGATGGCCGTCGCCCCCGCGACGTCGTACTGCTCCAGCCTGGTGACGATCAGCAGCGGCGTGATCTCGCTGACCATGGGCATGTTGCCGGCGATGAAGATGACGCTGCCGTACTCGCCCAGGGCACGCGCGAACGCAAGTGCGAAGCCGGTCAGCAGCGCCGGCATCACGATGGGGAAGATCACGCGCCGGAATGTCCGCCAGCGGCCCGCGCCCAGCGTGGCGGCGGCTTCCTCCAGCTCGCGGTGCACGTCTTCCAGCACCGGCTGCACCGTGCGCACCACGAAGGGCAGGCCGATGAACACCAGCGCCACCCACACGCCCACCGGCGTGAAGCTCACCTTGAACGGCAGCCACTGGCCGATGCTGCCGTTGGGCGCATAGATGGCCGTCAGCGCGATGCCGGCCACGGCCGTGGGCAGCGCGAACGGCAGGTCGACCAGTGCATCGACCACGCGCTTGAACGGGAAGGTGTAGCGCACCAGCACCCAGGCCACGACGAGGCCGAACACCGCGTTCAGCAGCGCCGCCAGCAGGCTGGCGCCGAAGGTGAGGCGGTACGACGCCAGCACGCGCGGCGTGGTGGTGGCGTCCAGGAACTGCTGCCAGGTCAGCGTGAAGGTCTTCAGGAACGCGGCCGACAGCGGGATCAGCACGATCAGGCTCACGTACAGCAGCGCGAAGCCGAGCGCCAGGTCGAAACCCGGCAGCACGCTGTGGCGCTTGAGCAGCGTCTTGCGCAGCAGCATCTCAGCGCCGCGTGTAGATCTTGTCGAAGCTGCCGCCGTCGGCGAAGTGCTCCTTCTGCGCCTGGGCCCAGCCGCCGAACAGGGCGTCGATGGTGAACAGGTTCACCTTCGGGAACTGCGTCGCGTACCTGACAGCGACTTTCGCGTCGGTCGGGCGGAAGTGGTGCCTGCCGGCGATGTCCTGGCCCACCGGGCTGTACAGGTACTGCAGGTAGGCCTCGGCCACGGCACGGGTGCCGCGCTTGTCGACCACCTTGTCCACCAGCGCCACCGGCGGCTCGGCCAGGATGCTGAGCGAGGGCACGACGATCTCGAACTTGTCGGGCCCCAGTTCCTTCTGCGCCAGGAAGGCCTCGTTCTCCCACGAGATGAAGGCGTCGCCGATGCCGCGCTCGACGAAGGTGGTGGTGGAGCCGCGCGCACCCGAATCGAGCACCGGCACGTTGGCGAAGATCCGGCGCACGAACTCCTGCGCGCGGGCCTGGTCGCCGCCGTGCTTCTTCAGTGCGTGGCCCCAGGCGGCGAGATAGTTCCAGCGTGCGCCGCCCGAGGTCTTGGGGTTGGGCGTGATGACGGCCACGCCGGGCCTGGCCAGGTCGTCCCAGTCCTGGATGCCCTTGGGGTTGCCCTTGCGCACCAGCAGCACGATGGTCGACGTGTACGGGCTGCTGTTGCGCGGCAGACGCTGCTGCCAGGTGGCGGGCAGCAGCTTGCCGCGCGCGGCAATCTCGTCGATGTCGTAGGCCAGCGCCAGCGTCACGATGTCGGCCTCCAGGCCGTCGATGACCGATCGGCCCTGCCGGCCCGAGCCGCCGTGCGACTGCCGCACCGTGACGGTGTCGCCCGTGCGCTGCTTCCAGTGCGCGGCGAAGGCCTTGTTGAAGTCCTGGTACAGCTCGCGCGTGGGGTCGTAGCTGACGTTCAGCAGCGTCACCTGCCTCTGCGCGAAGGCGGCCGGGGCGGCCAGCGCGGCAGCGGCGGCCGCCAGCAGCCGGCGGCGGGCGCGTGCGGGGCGACGGGGTAGGGGCGGTGCAGGGGTCGGGGGCATGGCGCTGCGGCGTCGGGTGGAAACGATGCAGCGCATGCTAGGCAGCGCCCCGGCGCCGGCCAACGAAGGAATTCGTCTCAGCTCATGCGGGCCGTGCGTCGAAGGCATCGACCGGCGCCAGCCGCACCAGCGCACGTGCCTGGGCCGGCGTGCCGAACAGCCACGCGTCCACGTCCTCGGGCGCGATCGGCACCACCGAGCGCTTGTCCTGCAGCTCGGACGGGCGCTTCGGGTCGGGCCGGTGCATGCGGCACATCAGCGGGTGCTGGTCGGCGTTGAGCGTGAGCATGGTGTAGCTCTCCACCAGCTCGCCGGTGGCGGGGTCGACCCAGGTGTTCCACAGCCCGGCCAGGCCCCAGGGCAGGCCGTCGGCGCGGCGGAAGATCCACGGCACGTGCTTGCCGGTCTCCCAGTTGGGCTCGAAGAAGGCCCAGGCCGGGATCACGCAACGCTGCCCGCGCGCCCACGGCTGCTTGTAGGAGGCCTTGCCGGCCAGCTCCTCCGAGCGCGCATTGCAGGTGGGGAACTTGAGCTTGCGCTCCTTGGCGAACCAGGGGATCAGCGCCCACTGCCCGACCACCAGTTCGCGTGCCGCCTCGGTGGTGTCGCGCGCGGCGCGGATGAAGGCGCCGGGGTAGTTCGGGAACACCTCGCCGCCGCGCCAGGGCGTGCGGCCGCCCAGGTGCCAGTGGCGTTCGATGTCGCCCGCCTCGGGGCTGATGTAGCGCGTGCACATGTGGCACGACTGTAGCGCCGCGCGCTGCGCCGCCGGGCGGCGGCTGTGCGCCCTGCAATGTCGGACATTCCATCGATCATTAGAATGATGGCCAATGGCCGACATGCACGTGCTCCACGAACGCCGCACCAAGGACCTGCTGTACGAGCAGGTGGCCCGCGTCGGCAAGGCCCTGGCGAGCCCGAAGCGCCTGGAGATCCTGGAGCTGCTGGCGCAGGCGGAAAGGGCCGTCGAGGCCGTCGCGCGCGGCGCCGCCATCGACGTGAAGCTGGCCAGCGCGCACCTGAAGGCGCTGCGCGAGGCGCACCTGGTCGACAGCCGCCGCGACGGCAAGCGCGTGCTCTACCGCTTGAGCGGTGCCGACGTGGCGCACCTGGGCGTGGCGCTGCGCGCCGTGGCCGGCACGCACCTGCTGGAACTGCAGCACGCGCTGCAGCAGCTGGTGGCCGGCGACGGGGTGCTGACCGGGCTGGGCCGCAAGGAGCTGCTGGCGCGGGCGCGCCGCGGCGAGGTGGTGGTGCTCGACGTGCGCCCGGCCGAGGAGTACGCCGCCGCGCACCTGCCGCACGCGCGCTCGCTGCCGCTGCCCGAACTGGCGCAGCGCCTGGCCGAACTGCCGCGCGGCACCGAGATCGTGGCCTACTGCCGCGGGCCGTTCTGCGTGATGTCGGACGAGGCGGTGCGCGTGCTGCGCGCGCATGGTTTCACGGCCAGCAAGACGAGCGATGGCGTGGCCGAGTGGCACGCCGCCGGTCTGGCGCTGGCGCATGGCTGAACCGGCCGGACGCGGCCGGCGCGGCGCAGCCCCGGCGGCCGACATCGTCATCGCGACGCCGGCGCTGGCGGCCGCGAACAACGGCAACTGGCGCACCGCGCAGCGCTGGGCGCGGTTCCTGTCCGGCACGTTCCGCGTGCGCATCACCGACCACTGGAGCGGCGGCTCCGAGGCCCTGATGATCGCGCTGCATGCGCGGCGCTCGGCCGACGCGGCCTGCGCCTGGCGCGACACGCGCGGCAGCCGCCCGCTGATGGTGGTGCTGACCGGCACCGACCTGTACCGCGACATCGCCGTCGACGCCCGCGCGCGCCAGACGCTGGAACGCGCCGACCGCCTGGTGGTGCTGAACGAACTCGGCGCGCAGGCCCTGCCGCCGGCGCTGCGGCACAAGGTGGTGGTGTGCCTGCAGTCGAGCGCGGCGCGCGCGCCCCTGCCCAAGCCCGCGCGCCACCTGCGCGCGCTGATGGTGGGCCACCTGCGCCACGAGAAGGCGCCCGACACCTGGTTCGCGGCGGCGCGGCTGCTCGCGGCCCGGCACGACATCGTGCTCGACCACATCGGCGGCGCGCTCGAGCCGGCGCTCGGCGCCCAGGCCCTGGCGCTGCAGGCCGAACTGCCGGGCTACCGGTGGCTCGGACCGTTGCCCCACGGCCAGACCCGGCGCCGCATCCAGGCCGCCGGCGTGCTGGTGCATGCCAGCCGCATGGAAGGCGGGGCGCAGGCGGTGATCGAGGCCGTGGTCAGCGGCACGCCGGTGATCGCCTCGCGCATCGACGGCAACGTCGGCCTGCTGGGCGCCGAGCACCCGGGCTGGTTCGAGGTCGGCGACGCCGCCGCGCTGGCCGCGCTGCTGGTGCGGGCGCGCGACGACCCGGCGTTCCTGCAGGCGCTGGCCGCTGCCGGCGCGCGACGGGCGCCGCTGTTCGACCCTGCGCACGAACGGCAGACCCTGCTGGACGCCGTGCGGTCACTGCTGGGGCGCTGAACCACCGCGGGCCGGTGCGGCGTGAGCCGCCAGCCGCGGCCGGCGGTGCGGTCAGTGCGGGTCCAGCGCCAGGTGGTGGACCGGCTGGAAGACCTCGACCCGGTTGCGCCCGCGCCGCTTGGCTTCGTAGCAGGCCGAGTCGGCGGCACGCAGCACGTCGGCCGCGCTCGCGAAGCCGGCGCCGACGGCCACCAGCCCGACGCTGGCACCCACCGCGAAGCGCGCACCTTCCCAGGCCAGTTCGTAGGCCTGCACGGCAGCGCACAGCTTGACGGCGATGCCGTGGGCCTGCCCTGCGGGGCAGTCGGGCAGCAGCACGGCGAACTCGTCGCCGCCGAGCCGGGCGACGACGTCGCTGCGGCGCACGTGCTGCTGCAGCACCTGCGCCACGTCGCGCAGCAGCGCGTCGCCGGCGGCATGGCCGCCGGTGTCGTTGACCTGCTTGAAGCGGTCGAGGTCGATGAACAGCGCGCAGAACGGCGCGGTGTCGCCCGCGGCGGCGGCGCCGTCGAGCAGGCGTTCGAACGCGGCGCGGTTGCACAGGCCGGTCAGCGCGTCGTGGCTGGCGGAGTAGGCCATCTGCTCGCGCTGTTCGCGTGCCGCGGTCACGTCCTCGATGGTCCAGATCGTGCCTTGCGCCACGTCGCCCGCCACCACCGCGCGGCCGCGCATGCGCCCCCAGAACACCTGGCCCGAACGGCGCACCAGCTGCAGTTCGGCATCGAACACGCCTTGCTCCGACAATGCCGGCCGCGCCTGTTCGACCAGCGCCGCGAAGGCCTCGTCGCTGGGGTAGATCATGCGGGTGGACTGGCCCACCGCGTCGGGCTTGTCGCAGCGGAAGATGTGGCAGAAATGCTGGCTGACGAGCTCGAAGCGGCCGTTGCGGGTGAGCGCGATGCCGACCTCGGTGTGGTCCAGCACGGCCTCGAGCTGCTGCAGCAGCGCCTGCACTTCGGTCTGCTGCCGTTCGCGTTGCTCGACCACGTGGCGGAAGGCACTGGCGAGTTCGCCCACCTCGCTGGCATCCGAGGGCCAGTGCATCACGCCGGCGTTGCCGCCCAACAGCCCCTCCGCGCGTGCCCGCAGCCGTGAGATGGGCAGGGTCATGCCGTACCCCAGCCCGCCGGCCAACAGGCCGGCCAGCATCCCGGCAGCCACGGCGGCGTGCCAGGCGGCCGCGCGCGCTTCGCTCACCGGTGCGAACGCCGTCCGGGTCGGCGTCAGCCGCACGGTGATCCAGTCGGTGAGCGGGATGCCCGCCACCGAGACGACCCAGTCCCCCTGCACGGTGGCCACGCCCCGGGTGTCGATCGGGCTGCCCGAGGCCAGCCAGTCGTCCAGCACGGGTCGCAGGCCGGGTTCATCGCGTGCGGACTGCAGCACGCGATCCGGATCGCGGTGGGCCAGCAAGCGCCCGGCGCGGTCGACCACCAGATCGTTCGCGCCGAGGTCGTGTGCCGCGGCCTGGGTCTCCTGGAAGAGCGCGGTGGAGCGCAGCGTGATGGACCCGCCCAGCACGCCCAGGTGGCGCCCGTCGGGGGACAGCACCGGCACCGAGAGCACCACGATCGGCGCCTTGGCCACCCGGCCCTGCAGCGCCTCGGACATCACCGGCTGGTCCGATGCCAGCGCCTGGCGGAAGTAGGAGCGGTCGCTGATGTCCGGCAGCATGGTCGCTGGCGTGCCGCCCTCCACGCGCGCCAGCAGGCGGCCGTCGGTGCGGGCGCCGAACACCGAGTCGAACATCGTGGCCAGCGCGGGCTTGTCCAGCAGGTAGCGGCCCATCGCCGCGGGGTCGGCCCAGGCTCCGGGCGGCGTGTGACGGGCCACCGCGGCGAGGGCTTCGCGCAGCGTCGACACCTTGCTGCCCAGCAGGCTGGCGCTGCGTTCGCGGTCTTCCACCGCCGCCGACAGCACCATGGCCTCGATGCTGGCCTGCGTGCGCGCGACCACCACCGCCGCCGTGCCGACGGCCGCCAGCACACCGGTCAGCACCGCCAGCAGGACGATCTTGAACTTCAGGGTGGCGAGCCACCGTCGGGGCGCTACAAGCAAGGCAGATGCCGGGTGGAAGGTGGATGTTGCGCTCACGAGTGAGCGCCTCTTGCATCATTGTGAGCATACCCCGCAGCCTATGGGCGCACATTAGGGGCCCCCCGGGCCCCTTTCTCGTGCAATCCGGCGCGTGGTCTCACTGCCCGATCAGCGCGGCCTTCCAGGCGTCGGTCAGGATCTGGAAGCCGTCGGCCTGGGCGGCGTTGCCGGTGGAGTTCTGCGTGATGAAGGCCTCGGTGCCCGGGTAGACCATCAGCTGTGACTGGGCTTGGCCGCTGCCGCCGTTCTTCGTCCACAGCGGGCCCACGCCGGACGGGCCGGCCACCGGGCCGGTGCCGCCGAAGCCGATGGCCTTGGCCGTCGCCACGTCCACCGGCGGCAGGATCGCGCCCTGTTCCAGGCGACTCAGGAACTTCGCGAACTCGGTGGACTTCATCTTCAGACCGCCCGGGCCGGCGCCCAGGTAGTCGTCGGCGCTGGTGTCGTTGAGGTATTCATCGGTCGGCGGCGTGCCCCAGGCGTAGCGGTAGGCGATGGTCTCGCCCGGGCCCAGCACGTACTGGAAGTCGGCGTTGACGCCGGCCAGTTGCAGGATCCACTGCATGGTGGCCCGGAACTGCAGGCTGTACACGCCGTTCAGGTAGGCGCCGTCGTTGCTGCCGGCGAACAGGGCGGCCATGCCGACCGGGTCGACCACGAAGGGCAGGATGACGCGGAAGATGCCGTAGTGGATGTTGTCGTACTCGGCCGGCCCGGTCATGCCGCCGGCCACCGCGTCGCGCAGGCAGCCGTAGAAGTCGGTCTTGCAGTTGCCGGGCTTGAACAGTCCCTTGGGGGCGGCGGGCGTGTTGCCGTTGACGGTGGGTGCCTTGCCGTGCGACAGCAGGTCCCGGAAGGTCACGGTGTCCATGCCCGGCCCGCGCACCCACGGTGCGGGCAGGTAGGGCGCCACGGGGGAGTCCACCGAGATGCCCCGGTCGCGCAGCGCACGCAGCACGGCCACCAGCGTCACGGTCTTGGTGGTGCTGGACATCTCGTTGAGCGTCTCGCTCGTGAACGGCCAGCCCGCAGCCAGGCCATTGATGCCGTCGGGCGTGCGGCGGTCGCCGTCGGCGCCGTGGCGCACCACGACGCCGTCCTGCGCGATGGCGTAGCTGTAGCCCACGGCGAAGGGCGTCATGCGGTTGCGGATCTCCTGCGCGAAGACGTCGAGGTCGACCGCGTAGTCGGCCTGGTAGGTCATCGCGCGCAGCGGCAGCGCGCCCAGCACGCCCTGCCACAGGTTCTGCGAGAAGGTGCGCTCGGTGGACAGCTTCTCGCCGCTGAAGGCACCGTTGTGCAGCGTGCCTGTCTGGTGCGGCAGGTCGTAGTACTGGCCCGACAGCGTGTTGCCGCTGCGGGTGCCGATGAACACGGTGGCCCAGGCCGGCCGCGTGTCGGCGGGGTCGTTGAACTTCTCGGCCAGGAAGGCCACGGTGGCGTTGTACTGGCGCACGTAGGCACGGCTGCCGTCCGAGCCCTTGAAGGCGCCGTCGAGGTCGGTGGACGCGATCGACTGGAACGTGGCCTCGCGTGCCTTCGGGAACGTGAAGAAGCTGGGGAGCTTGGCGATCCACGTGGTGGCGCCGACGCTCTCGCCGCCCGCGTGCGTGAGCGTGGAGCCGCCGTTGGACAGCGTCAGCACCAGCGGGCCTTCGTTGGTGTCGGCCCCCTTGGGCACGCTGTAGTAGTGGCCGGTGATGGTCATGCCCGAACGCGTGCCGGTGAAGACGAAGGCGCGCTGGCCCGAGGCGTCCTGGCTGAAGCCGACCACGGTGTTGCCGACCGCGCGGGTCGAGAACACGCTGCCGTCGGAGCCGTGGTACACGCGGGTCAGCTCGACCGCGGCGTTGGCGACGTCGTCGGGTGCCTGGCCGCGGATCTGGGCCTGCAGCGGCATCGCCAGGCCGGCCACGCCGGACAGGCACAGCGCGGCGGCGAGCCGGCGGGCACGGCCGGGGCCGCGGACGAGAACGTGGGGAACAGGGGAATGCATGGAAGGTCTCCTGGGGTTCGGTCGTCGCGCCGAAGCGCCAAAGGGTGGAAGGCAGGTTGCGACGATGGGCGGCAGTGTTCGCCGCAGCCCCCCGGCCAGGCCTTCAGCGCGCCTTCAAGGTTGTGAATGCGCGCCGGCACGGCCGGCCGCCCCGGCTGCCGCGGCCGGCTCAGGCGGTGGTGCTGTCGCCGAAGGCCAGCCGCGGCAGCAGCGGCTCGGCGGGCACCGGCAGCGCCTGCGTGTGCGCGGCGTCCACGCCCAGCAGTGCGCAGGTGCGTGCGTGCGCCTGCGCCTCGTTGTGCTGGCGGCGTTCGGCAGCGGCGGCGTAGTGCGCGTCGGCTGCGGCCAGCAGCGCGGCGGCGTCGGCTTGCCGGCCCTCCAGCGCCGCCAGCAGCGCGGCCTGGTCGCACCACCAGGTCAGGCGCTGGATGCGCTGCGCCGCCGTCCAGGCTGCGCGCAGCACCGGGCGTGCCGCGGCCGTGTCGTCCAGCGCCAGCCAGGCGGCGGCCAGGTTCAGCCGCGCGTAGCCCAGATGGCTGTCGTCGCGCTGCGCCTGCAACTGCGCCACCAGCGCCTGCCCGGTGGCGACGGCGGCGCGCGCGTCGCCACAGCGCAGCTCGCCGTCGGCGATGTTGATCTGCGTCATCGGGCTCCAGTCGCCTGCGGCACGGCTCAGCGCCAGCAGCGCGCGGTCGAGCCGCAACGCCTCGGCGGCGTCGCCGCGGGCCGCGGCGATGGCCGCGCGCACACGCACCGTGGCGCGCCGCCGCACCGCCGGCCAGGCCGGGTCTTCGAGCGCCAGCGCTTCCAGCAGCAAGGCTTCGGCCGGCGCCACGTCGGCCGCGTCGACGACGACGTCGGCCGCCTCGCACAGCGCCTGCACCAGGCACCAGCGGCCGTGCGCGTCGTCGGGCAGCTGCCGCGCCGCGGCCAGCGCCCGCTGCGCGGCGTCGCGGCTGCGCTGCGGCTGCGCCGCCGCCAGCGCCAGGCCCAGCGCCACGGCGGCGCGGTGGCGCAGCGCCGCGGGCGCCGTGGGCGGCAGCGCGGCTTCGAGGCGCTCGAGCGTGTCGGCTAGCGCCAGCCGCTCGGCATGCAGCGGCGCCGGCAGCACGCGCAGCAGGGCGGCGGCCAGCTGCAGCTGCAGCGGGGTGTCGCCGGCCTGCGCGGCCCAGGCGAGCGCGGCGCGGGCGTCGTCGAGGTCGTGTTCGGCGGCGCGGGCCGCCGCGTCGATGCCGACGTGCCCGGCCTCCGCCGCGGTGGTGTGCCGCTCCAGCGCGGCCAGCATGGCCAGCGCGTGGCGGTGGCGCAGCGGGGCGGTCTCGCCGCTGGCGTCCAGGTGCTCGGCGGCCAGCGCGCGCGGCGACGCGAGCAGGCGGTAGCGCGGCAGCGGGGTGTCGGTGTCGGTGCCGGCTTCCACGACCACCTCGACCAGCGAGCGCTGCACCAGTTCGTCGAGCGCGTCGAGCACGTCCCAGGGCGCACCCCCCGCAGGGTCGTCGTCGGCGGCATCGGCCGCGTCGTCGCGCGCCAGCGCCGCCACCAGCGCCAGCGACGCGCTGCCCGCCACCACCGCGAGGCGCCGGAACAAGCGCTGCTCGCGCGCCGGCAGCAGGTCGTGGCTCCAGGTCAGCGCCGCGCGCAGCGTCTGCTGGCGCGCGGGGGCGCTGCGGTCGCGGTTGGCGGTCAGCACGCGCAGGCGCTCGGGCAGGGCGGCCAGCAGCGCGTCCAGACCCAGCAGCGGCACGCGCGCGGCAGCGAGCTCGATCGCCAGTGCGTTGCCGTCGAGCTGCCGGCACAGCGCGATGACGGCCGGCACCTGCGCGTCGGACAGCACGAAGCGGCTGTCGGCGGCCTGCGCCCGTTCGGCGAACAAGGCCACGGCGCCGAAGGCCTGCGCCGCCTGCGCCGGCAGCGTGCCCTGCGGCAGCGCCAGCCCGGCCAGGCGTTGCACGCGTTCCGCGGCCAGCCGCAGCGGCCGCTGGCTGGTGACGAGCACCCGCAGTGCCGGCGCGCGTGCCAGCAGCCCGTCCAGGAGAGCCGCCACCGCGTCCAGCAGGTGCTCGGCGTTGTCCAGCGCCAGCAGCAGCTGCCGGTCGGCCAGGGCCTGGGCGAGGGTGTCGGCGGCGTGGCCGGGCGCCAGCTTCAGCCCCAGCGCCGTGGCGACGGCGCCGGGCAGCGCGCCCGCGTCGGCCACCGGTGCCAGTTCGACCCAGCAGGCACCGTCGGCGAAGCCGCTGCCGCGCAAGGCCAGCAGCGCCTGCGCCAGCCGCGTCTTGCCGACGCCGCCGGGGCCGGCCAGCGTCACCAGCCGGTGCTGCTCGATCAGCGTCGCCAGCGCGGCGAGGTCGTCGCCGCGGCCGATCAGCAGCGGCTGCGCCACCGGCAGGTGGCTGCGGTGGGCGGGAGGCTGCGCCGGAGCCGGTGCGGGCGCGGGCGCGTGGGCCGCCGTCTGCGCAGGCAGGTCGGCGTCCAGCGTGCCGGCGAAGCGGTAGCCGCGCCCCGGCACCGTCACCAGCAGCGCGGGGCCCAGCACGCGCCGCAGCGTGTTGACCTGCACGCTGAGGTTGTTCTCCTCGACGATGCGGCCGGGCCACACGGCATCGATGAGCTCGGCGCGCGGCACCACGCGGTCGCGGCGCTGCACCAGCGCCAGCAGCAGGTCGAAGGCCCGGCCGCCGAGCGCCACCGGCTGCCCGTCTGCCAGCAGTTCGCGGGCGCGGGCCCGCAGTTCGAAGCGGCCCGCGGTGCCGGCACCGCGGCCGCAGAAGTGGCAGCGGTCGGGCAGCGGCAGCAGTCCGGGCGGATCGGGGGTGGTCATGGCCTGCGGCGGGACGTCCGGCGGCGGCGCGCCAGTCTAAGACAGCACCCCCGCGGTGGCGCTGCCGCTTTCACAACTTTGAAGACCGGCTGAAGGCCGGCGCCCGGGGCGGCGGCGAACACTGCGGCTGTCGCGGCGGCCGGGCGGTCCGGCCGCCGCAGCACCCCCCCGCAGGAGCAGCTTCCATGACCCCCGAACAGATCACCCTGGTGCAGGCCAGCTGGACGCAGGTGCAGCCGCTGCAGGCCGCCGCGGCCGGCCTCTTCTACGGCCGGCTCTTCGAGATCGCCCCCGACACCCGGCCGCTGTTCACCCGCGACATCCACGTGCAGGGCGCGATGCTGATGAAGACGCTGGACAGCGTCGTCGCCCACCTCGGCCACCTGGACGACGTGCTGCCCGCGGCCGCGCAGCTGGCGCGCCGGCACGTGGCCTACGGCGTGCAGGACGGGCACTACGACAGCGTCGGCACGGCCCTGCTGTGGACGCTGGAGCAGGCGCTGGGCAGTGCCTTCACGCCCGCGCTGCGCGCAGCGTGGGCCGCGGCCTACACGGCGCTGGCGACGGCCATGAAGGCGGCCGCGGCGCAGACGGCACCGCATGTCCCGGGCCAGCGCAGGCCGGTTTCTGGGGGGGCGCCGGCCCGCCGCTAGGGATGGCGAGCCCCCCGACCGTTGCCGATAGTGGTCGGCATGGATCCAACCCATCGTGGAGCAAGGCACCATGGCTGAAGTCGTCAACCAATCGCTGTCGGTCACCCCGGCGGCGTCCGAGACCGCGAGCATCGTGCTCGACGGTGACCTGGCGCAGATCCGTGCCGGCGGCGGCGGCCTGCACGCGTCGCTCGAACTCAGCGGCGCCGACGGCACGCTGCGGGCGCAGCTGAACGCCAGCGACGCCCGGCTGACGCTCCGCAGCGCAGCGGGCGACACGGGCGTGGAAGCCAGCGCCATCGGCAACCTCACGCTCGGCGGCCCGGCCGGCGACGGCGACCTGTACGTGAAGGACACCAGCGGCGTCACCCGCGTCGAGATCGATGGCCAGAACCAGCTGCTGCGCATCCGCAACGCCAGCGGCGAGCAGGTGGGCCTGATCGGCAGCAACAGCGACGTCATCATGGGCGGCCACGGCGAGCACGCGAACCTGGTGCTGAAGGACGCCAACGGCGTCAACCGCGTCGCGATGGTGGCCGACGGGCATCGGTTGCGCCTGCTGGCTGCCGACGGTGGCGTGGTGGCCGAAATGGGCCCCAACGGCAACCTCACGCTGGGCGGCGCGGGCGGTGCCGACGGCGACCTCTACCTGCGCGACGCCGCGGGGGTGACCCGGCTCGAGCTCGACGCGCAGAACCACCTGCTGCGCATCCGCAATGCCGGCAACCAGGAGGTGGGCCGTCTGGGCGACAACGCCAACCTGCGCCTGGGCGGCAACGGCTCGGACGGCGACATCGTGCTCAGCGACTCCAGCGGCACCACGCGGCTGGAGCTCGACGCCGACAACCAGCTGCTGCGCATCCGCAACCGCAGCGGGCTGGAGGTGGGCAGCCTGGGGCCGAACGCCAACCTCGTGCTCGGCGGCAACGGCAGCGACGGCGACGTCGACCTGTACGACGGCAGCGGCCGCCGGCGCATCCTGCTCAATGCCGACGGCCAGAGCCTGTCGACCTACGACGCGGCGGGCAACCAGGTGTTCAACCTCAGCAGCAACTCCAACCTGCGCCTGGGCGGCCACGGCACCGACGGCGACGTGCTGCTGTACCCCAGCAGCGCCAGCGACATCTTCTCCGACGCCGACGCCACCATCCACCTCAACGCCGATGCCGGCGACATCACGCTGCGCAACGCCGACTGCGCCGAGGAGTTCGAGGTGCTGCCGAGCGTGAACGCCGAGCCCGGCACCGTGATGGCGCTGTCCGACGACGGCCGGCTGCAGCCTTCGGCGCAGGCGCACCAGCGCTCGGTGGTCGGTGTGGTGTCGGGCGCGGGCAGCTACGCGCCTGCCATCGTGCTGGACAAGCAGCGCGGGCGCGGCCACCGGCGGCCGATCGCGCTGATGGGCAAGACCTACGTGAAGGTCACCGACGAGGCCGGGCCCATCGCCATCGGCGACCTGCTCACCACTTCCAGCACCGAAGGCCACGCGATGCGCGCGGCCGACCCGATGCTGGCCTTCGGTGCCGTCATCGGCAAGGCCATCGCGCCGCACCGGGGCGGGACGGGGCTGATCCCGATGGTCATCGCGCTGCAGTGAGGGCGCGGCCATGGCCACCGTCCGCATCCGAGACACCTGCGCCGACTGCCTGGACAAGACCGGCACGCTGCGCGTGCGCCGCGACCTCTTCGGCTACCCCTGGGGCCCGATCGACCGCGACCTGCGCGTGCGCCGCCACATCGAGCGCATCCGCGACACGTCGATCAACCTGTGCGTCTTCTTCGTCGGCCATGAGCCCGGCTTCGGCGGCAGCTTCACCGAGGCGCAGGCCATCAGCACGCAGCACGCCATCGACCTGATGCGCGAGATCTACGCGCAGGCCGACATCGGCGTGCGGCGCATCTTCTGGCGCTACATCGACGAAGACGACGTCGGCACCTACCTGTCGGTGAATGCCGCGCAGGCCACCGACCTGACCAACGACTACTCCGGCCCGAACGACGGCATCGACCTGTTCATGGTGCAGAACGTGTCGGACGCGGGCGGCTGGAGCAACTCCAGCGGCCCGTGCGACAAGGACGCCAGCGGGCGCACGGGCGCCGTCTGCGAGGTCAACACCGGTTCCGACGACTTCCTGGGCGTGCTGGTGGCGCACGAGGTCGGCCACTACCTCGGGCTGGTGCACACCAATTCCGCCACCAACCTGATGGGGGTGGACTCCAACAACGACGGCATCGGCGAGATCTCGGTCAACAGCCGCGACCTCACCGCGGGCCAGCGCACGACCATGCGGTCGAGTTGCTGGATCCGCCTGCCCTGCTGAGACGCGAAAGGGGTGCCGCCATGGCCACCGAACGCAAGCTGCCGCCGCCGCTGACCACCCGCCTGCAGCGCCTGCTGGCGCTGGACGGGCCGTTCTACGGCCACCCGCGGCCCACCGCCGCAGAGATGGAGTCGCTGCTGGCCGTGCTGGCCGAAGGCAGCCGCGCCGCGGCCCGCTTGCACGTGGGTCGCGCGATGCAGATTGCCGCCGACAACGCGCCCGACGAGCGCACCGCCGGCCTGATCGCACGCGTGCTGCACGACGACACCGCGCAGCCCGCCCTGCGGCTGCAGGCAGCGGCATCGCTGGGCGAGATTCCGGTGCGCACGGCCGGCAAGGCGCTGGCCGAGGCGCTGTCGCGGTCGGACCCCGGGTTGGAGGCGACGCTGCTGCAGTCGCTGGCCAAGGTGGGCGACCTCGACGCCGAGGCGCTGATCCGCCAGCGGCCGGCCGCCACGCCGCGGCTGGCGCAGCTGCGTGCCTTCGCGCGCGCGGCGATCCTGCTGCGTGCGGGCAGGCCGCTGGACGCGGTGGCGTCGGAGGCGGTGCTGCCCGGCGGCGATGCCATCGAGGTCGGCGCCGAACCGCCGCAGGCGGTGGCGGCGGTGCTGGAGCGGTTCCGCGGCGCGCGCTACGGCGTGCAGTTCGCGCCCGAACTGGGCTGGCGGCTGCGCGCGCCCTGCGGCGACCTGGTGCTGCTGCTGGCGGCGCAGATGGCCGCCGGCCGGCGCCTGGCCTGGCTGGCCGGCGGCGAGCACATCGCCGGCGTGCTGGCCGTGCGCGAGGCGCGTGACGAGGGCGACTACGCTGCGCAGCGCCTGGTGCTGACGCAGCCCACCGCCGCGGGCCTGCGCGTCTCGGTGCTGCGGCTCGACGGCACGGTGGAACTGCTGGGCCACCTGGGCTCGGCGCGCGAAGGCTCCACCCTGACGCTGCGCAGCACCGGGCAGGCCGCGCTGCCGCTGGCGGTGGACGGCGTGGTCAGCGACGACGTGCTGCGGCTGCGCGTGCACGCCTTCCCGACCCAGCGCGCGCGCAAGCGCAGCGGCGCGGTGGACCCGGCGGTGCTGTAGCCGGCGCGGCCGCGGACCGCACGTCGCATGTCGCGCCGCTGACATCCGCCGCCGCGACAATCGTGGTCGTGGCGGCCGTCCGCGCGCGGCGTGGCACCCGGACCGGTCGCGCTGCATCCGCGGCGCGCCGCTGCGCGTACCCTTGCGCACCACCGCCCGCCATGCTGCTCTCGCCCCGCCCCGACACCACCTGCGCCGACCTGCTGCGCGCCGTGGCGTTCTGGCTCGTGCTGGTGCTGGTGCTGCAGGGGCAGGTGGCCGCGGTGGCGGGCCTGCACGGCCCGCTGCACACGCACCGCGCGACGGGCCAGCTGGCCGATGGCGGGCACCGCCACGCCACCGGCCACGCCGAGCGCCACCACCACGGTGCCGACGACGCCAGCGTGGCACAGGCGGTCGCCGCCGAGGACGCGCTGGATGCGGTGGCCGCGGCACTCGCCGCCGCCTTCGCGCTGCTGGCGTTCCACCTGCTGCGCCACCGCGGGGTCTCGGCGCCGCGGATGTGGCAGGCGCGCCCAGGCTGGGCCAGCGTGCCCGCACCCCCGGCTCCCCTGCTGAAGCCGCCGCAGGCCGGTTGAGCGCACCGGGGCGCCTGCGCGCACCGGCCCCGCCCCCCGCGTGCACCTGCACGCGCACCCCTGCCCGCACCCGCGTCCGCAGCATCGGCTGCGGACGTGCTGCCTGCCTGCTTCCATGCTCCCGAGGAGTTCCTGCATGACCCGTCCCGCATCCGCGGCCCTGGCCCCCGTGGCCCTGGCCGCCGCACTGGCCTGCGCACCCGCGTCGGCCCAGACTGCACCCGGCACCGAGCCGGTCGAGCGCATCACCATCCGCGGCCACTACGACAACGCCGTCGGCACGTCCGACGCCGCCTCGCAAGGCGTGATCGAAAGCGCGCTGCTGAAGAGCCGCCCCGCGCTGCGGCCCGGCGAGGTGCTGGAGTTCGTGCCCGGCCTGATCGTCACGCAGCATGCGGGCGACGGCAAGGCGAACCAGTACTTCCTGCGCGGCTTCAACCTCGACCACGGCACCGACTTCGCCACCTCGGTCGACGGCATCCCGGTCAACATGCCCACGCACGCGCACGGGCAGGGCTACACCGACCTCAACTTCCTGCTGCCCGAGCTGGTGCAGCGCATCGACTACCGCAAGGGCCCGTACTTCGCGCAGAGCGGCGACTTCTCCAGCGCCGGCGGCGCCGACATCGTCTACCAGCGCCGGCTCGACGCGCCGTTCGCGGCGCTCACGCTGGGCGGCAACGGTTACCGCCGCGGCGTGGCCGGCGCGTCCACCGACGTCGCTCCCGGCGTGACGCTGCTGGGGGCCGCGGAGCTGATGCACAACGACGGCCCCTGGACCGTGCCGGAACGGCTGCGGCGCACGAACCTCGTGGCCAGCCTGGCCGGCGGCAGCAGCGCGCAGGGCTGGAGCGCCCGCGTGCTGGCCTACCGCGCGCGCTGGGACAGCACCGACCAGGTGCCGCAGCGGCTGATCGACGCGGGCAGCTACGACGGCCGGCCCTTCGGCCGCTTCGACAGCCTGGACCCCACGGCCGGCGGCGACACGCAGCGCACCAGCCTGGCCGCCGAATGGCACGGCGAGGACACGCTGGGCCGGCTGCGCGTGGCGGGCTACGTGCAGCGCTACCGGCTGGACCTGAACTCGAACTTCACCTACGCACTGGACAACCCGGTGGACGGCGACCAGTTCAAGCAGCGCGACGAACGCACCGTGGCCGGCTGGAGCGCCAGCCGCACGCTGGGCCACACGCTGGCCGGGCTGGACGCGCGCAGCGAAGTGGGCGTGCAGGGGCGCCACGACCGCATCCGCCTGGGCCTGTACGACAGCGTGGCCCGCCGCATCACCGCGACCACGCGCGAGGACAAGGTGCAGGAGACGATGCTGGGCCTGTACGCGCAGACCGGGCTGCAGTTCGCGCCGCTGCTGCGCGGCGTGTTCGGCCTGCGCGCCGACCACGTGCGCAACCGCGTGCAGGCGCTCAGCCACCCCGAGAACGGCGGGCGTGCCAGCGCCACGCAGTGGTCGCCGAAGCTGACGCTGGTGGCGGGGCCCTTCGCGCAGACCGAGCTGTTCTTCAACGCCGGCCGCGGCCTGCACAGCAACGACGCACGCGGCACGACCATCGTGCGCGACCCGAAGAACGACGACCCGCTGACCAACGCCGTCGACCGGGTGCCGCCGCTGGTGGCTTCACGCGGGGCCGAGCTGGGCCTGCGCACCGAGGCGCTGCCGGGCCTGCAGAGTTCGCTGGCACTGTGGACGCTGCGTTTCGACTCGGAACTGGTCTACGTCGGCGACGCCGGCGCCACCGAAGCCAGCGCCGGCAGCCGCCGCCGCGGCGTCGAATTCAACAACCGCTGGACGCCGCGGCCCTGGCTGCTGCTGGACGCCGACTTCGCCTGGACCCACGCCCGCTTCGACAACGGCGACCGCATCCCGAACGCCGTGGACCGCGTCGCCTCGGTCGCGGCCACGGTGCGCGAGCTCGGCCCCTGGTCGGCCAGCGTGCAGTGGCGCTACCTCGGCCCGGGCGCGCTGACCGAAGACAACAGCGTGCGTGCGTTCTCGTCGCTGACCACCAACCTGCGCGTGAGCCGCCGGTTCGGCAGCCGTGCCGAACTGAGCCTGGACGTGTTCAACCTGCTCGACCGCGAGGTCAACGACATCCAGTACTACTACGCCTCGCAGCCGCCGGGGCTGGATGCGGCCGATGACCGCCACGTGCACCCGGCCGAGCCGCGTGCGGCGCGGCTGACGCTGCGCGTGACGTTGTAGCGGTCGGGTCGGCCCGGTCCTTCAGCCGGCCCAGGCGAGCACGCTGGCCGCGGCGGCGACGGCCAGGGCGGCTGCCACCGCCAGCAGCGCCAGGCCGCGTTCGCCGCGCTCGCCGCAGGTCGACGGCTGCTGCGCGTGCAGCGCGGCGTCGCGGTGCACCGCGGGCGGCAGGCTCAGCAGGGACATCGGGCTCATGGCGGCTCCTGGCGTGGCGGGAAGATCCCGTGTCCTGGATCTTCGTCCGACCGCGCCACCGCTGAAGCCGCGAAGAGCGGTGCGAACGCCGCCATCTGTGTCCGATTGCAGCGCTTGCACGCTCGCGCGTACGTGCCTCGGACCGGTCAGCCTGCCATCGCCACCACGCGCTCGATGGTCCAGAACGCCGCCATGCCGCCGATGCCGTACAGCACCGGCCGCCGCACCAGCGCAGCGCGCGGCCAGCGCGCCACCAGCGTGTGCAGCGCCCAGGCCGCGAGCACCACCAGCAGCTGGCCGGCCTCGACACCCAGGTTGAAGCTGAGCAGCGCCACCGGCAGGTGGTGCTGCGGCAGGCCGATCTGCGCCAGCGCGCCCGCGAAGCCCAGACCGTGCACCAGGCCGAACAACAAGGCCACCAGCGCCGGCCAGCGCCGCGACAGCGTCGGCCGGTCGTGCAGGGCCTCGCCGGCCACGAGCAGGATCGACAGCGCGATCGTCGCCTCCACCGGTGGCGGCCGCAGCGTCAGCAGGCCCAGCGCGCTCAGCACCAGCGTCACGCTGTGGGCCACCGTGAACGCGGTGATGGTCAGCACCAGCTGGCGGCGGAAGCCCACCAGGAACAGCAGCGCCAGCACGAACAGCAGGTGGTCGATGCCGGCCAGGATGTGCTCGACGCCCAGCACGAAGTAGGCGCTGCCGATCTCGCCCCAGCCGCGGCGGTCGTCGGCGGCGCCGAAGACCTGCACCGACGGCTGGCCCGCGGTGAGCGTGAAGACGCTGTTGCGGCCGTCGAGCCACGTCACCTTCACCAGCACGGCCGAGAAGCGCCGGCCCACGCCGTCGATGGCGAGCTGGCCGGTCAGGCCCGCCTCGCCGCAGCGCACGACGCCGGGTTCGGCGCGGCAGGGTTCGGGCCAGACGGGGCGCAGTTCGTCGTCGGAGGTGCGCAGCCCGGCCGTCCACTGCCACAGGAACTGGCCGCGTGCGGTCTCGCTGAGCTGCAGTTCGGCCATGCTGATCTCGTGCGCCGGGGCTGCGGTGGCCGCCAGCAGCCCGAGCACGCAGGCGGCCACCCGGGCCAGCGCGCGCAGCAGCGCCGTCATCGCGCCGGCTCCGCGACCACCACGGTGTACTTCTGCGCCATCGCCTTCACGGCGGCGGCGCGCTGCTCGGCCATCACGGCATCGGTCCAGTCGGCCAGCACCACGCCGCGCAGGGCCTCGAAGTCGGCCGGCTTCGCCGCGGTCAGGGCCTGCAACTGCAGCACGCGCCAGCCGTCGCGGTGCGGCAGCGCCTGCCACGTGCCCGGCGGCAGCGCGGCCAGCGCCTGGGTGAAATCGGCGCCGAAGCTCTGCACCAGGTTGTCGTGCGGCCGGCCCTTGAACACGCGCAGCCCGGCCTGGGTGTCGGCAGCGGAGGCCGCCCCATCCGGCGCACCGGCGTTCAGCGTCGCGGCGAAGCTGCGCGCGGTGGCCTCGGAGGCGTCGCCCGCGATCACGGCTTCCAGGAAGTCGTAGCGCGCGGGGTCGTCGTACTTGCCGCGGTGCTGCTCGAACCAGCTGCGCAGGATCTGGTCGTTCACCGGCGGGCGCTGCAGGCCGGCGTTGATCATGCTGACCGACTTGAAGATCACGCGGTCGCGGATGGCCTTGTCGCCCTTGTCCATCTGCAGCGCCAGGCCCTCGCGGTACAGCACCTCGTTGTCGAGCCAGATGCGGCGCAGCGCGTACAGCTCGTCGGCGTTGGGCTCGCGGCCGCGTGCGGCCCGGAACACGGCGCGCGCCTCCTGGTCGGCCGCGGCGTCGACGACGATGGTGCGCGGGTCTTCGGTGTCGCGGTTCAGCAGGTGGTCGGCGGCGAACACCAGCGCGCCGAGCAGCAGGAAGTGCAGCAGCGGCTCGCGCAGCCAGCGCTGCAGGCCTTGCGGCGGGGTCGGGAGCGGGAGGGTCATGGCGGAGTGCAGGGCGAAAGAACGTGGACGGAAGAACGGGGAAGGGCCCGTGCACAGGCACGGGCCCCGAAGCGGGCCACGGGCCGGGCCCCGCGGCCCGGCGACGTCGGCGGCGCGGCCTTACTTCAGGCGCGCCACCCGCGTGGCGCCGGCCACCTCGAGGAAGATCGGGTTGCTGTAGAACCACAGGTCGGCCCAGGCCGCGACGTCCAGCGCCACCATCTTCTGGCCGCCCACCACCGGCAGGTGGTTGGGGCAGCCGTCGATGCCGGTGCCGGTGTACAGCACGTCGTTGGCGGGCACGTTGGTGCCGACCGTCTTGCACGGGATGCGCAGCAGTGCACCGGCCGGGTACTCGATCGTGCTGCTGTTCTTGGCCCGCACCTGCGCCTGGTTGGTCCAGGCGTCGGACAGCGGATTGCCGGCCGCGTCGGTCTCGAAGGGCACGGCCGCGGGCAGGTTGGTGCCGCGCAGGCGCACGTACTGCGACGCCGTCACCGCCGGAATGCGGAAGGTCATGCGCTTGTACTCGCGCTCGCCCTTCGGGCCCGCCGCCCAGGTGCTGCCGTTGAAGGTGCGCAGCACGCCGGCGCTGGTGTTCTTCGCGGCCGCGGGCACCAGGCTCAGGGACTTGAGCTGCTGCGGGTTGGCGAGGTCGACCCAGTCGTCGGGCCAGGCGCCGGCGTAGTCGGCCGCACCGGGGGTGCGCAGGCCGGTGACCATGCCGCGGATCACGTCCACGTGGTCGAGCACCGGCGCGTCCATCGGCTGCGTGATGCCCACCTGCGCCAGCGACGGGTTCGGGAAGCTGTAGGGCGAGTAGTTCTTGCCCGCGGGGTCGCGCACGACGATCGAGACCACGACGTCGGCGCCGGGCGGCACCACCAGCTTCTCGCCCATCGAGGCGCAGCCCTTGACGTCGAAGTCGGTGTTGTTGCGCGCGGCCACGGTGGCCAGCGCCTCGACGGCGCGTTCGTCGCGGCCGACGCAGGCCACGAAGGCCAGGCGGTCGATCAGCTGGCCCGAGGCCACCCAGGTGTTGCCGGTGCGCAGGCCGTCGACGATGGTCTGCGGCGTGGGCTTGGAGCCACCGTGGCGCACCATCGTGTAGTTGCGCTGGTACTCGCCGGGCCAGAAGTCGTTGTCGCTGCGGCGGTCGTCGACGCTGAAGGCGCCGCGCGAGTGCCAGTCGGAGCTGGCGAAGAACCACCAGTTGCGGCCCTCGCCCAGCAGCGCATCCCAGACACCGCCGATCTGTGCCGCATACACGCCGGTGCCGCCGAAGGTGGTGCCGCCGGCCGAGTCGACGTTGACGCCGCTGATGGTGTTGCGGCGGATGTTGTATTCGCCGCGCTGGTCGGCCGCGCCGTGGCCGGGCTGGCTCTCGAAGCCGAAGGCCACGTTCGGGCCGGCGTTGTTGAAGTTGCGCAGGTGCTCGATGTTGAAGCCGTTGTTGCCGGCCGGGTTGAACGGGCCGGCGCGCTCCAGGTGGGCGGGCACGTAGTAGCTGCCGTCGGGGTGGTAGGCGGCCATCCACTTCACGGCCTCGACGGTCTTGTTGTGGCCCGGGTTGCCGTTGGCGCCGTTGAGCTTGAACGCGGCGGCGTTCCAGTCGGGGTCGGCGGCGTTCGGGCTGCCCGGCACCGAGCAGTCCCAGTTGTTGCCGATGCCGCTGGTGGTGGTGGTGTTGCCGCGGCTCGTGTCGCCGTTGCCGCGGTCGAAGCAGTAGGCCCATTGCGCCAGCGCGTTGGCGTTGCCCAGCGGCGTGTAGCCGGCCGTGGTGGGCAGCGGCGTGCTGTAGGTGGCGGCGGGGATCTGGCCGGTGATGACCGCCATCGAGCTGTGCTCGTGGCCGGCGACGACCGATTCGATGCCCAGGAACAGCGGTTCGTTGCGGTAGGCGGCCAGGTACTCGACCAGCGGGTACTGGAACTCCTGCACCGCCTGCCAGCGCCACATGTTCTGGTTCGGCGCCGTGCCCGAGACCGCACCCTTGGGCTGGATGGCGGGGTTGGACTGCTGCCAGCGCGTCTGCGGGCCCAGCGGCGTCACGCCGTCGGTGGCGAACACCTGCGGGTAGGCGGGGGTCGCGAGCGCGGCGTCCTCGGGCAGGGTGCAGTTGCGGTTGCCGGTGCCGCCATGGCCGGCCTGCACGAACCAGTCGAGCCCCCAGGGCGATTCGCTCACGCGCTCCATCGAGCGCTTCACCAGCTTCTGCATCGAGACGGCGCCGTCCGAGCAGGTGCTGTGGTTGTGGAAGTCGCCGGCCAGGTAGGTGCCCTGCGTCTTGCCGCGGGCATCGGCAGGGGTGGGCAGGGCGGCAACCGTGATGGCGCCGAGCGCCGCGACCGCGGCCAGCGCGATCGGGCTCTTGGGGAAGGTGATGTGCATCGAGACAGCTCCTGGTGTGTTGCTTTGGTGGGGTCAGCGGAAACGAAAGGCGGGGAATGCAGGCAGGGCGGACGCGTTCGCCGCGGTGAAGTCGACGCTCACGCTCGCCAGCGCGACGCCGGCCTGCGCGAACTGCAGTTCCAGCGGGTAGGCACGGCCCACCTGCAGCGGTGCGTGCAGCCCGGTCAGCAGCAGGTGCGTGCCGTCCTCGCTCAGTTCGAGCGTGCTGCCCTGCGGGATCGGCAGGTCCAGCGGCGTGCCCGGCGCGGTGCCGGCCAGGCGCGCGCCGCTGGCGATCGGGGTGCGCACGCCCACCAGCCGGTCGGCGGTGTGCACCTCGTCGAACGTCATGCACAGCACGGCGGTGTCGGCGCCGGCCACGGTGGCGCGGGTCCACGGGTGCAGCACCCGCAGCGTGGCCGTCATCACTTCGCAGGCCCGGGCCGGTGCGGCCCAGCCGCAGACGGCGGCGGACAGTGCGGTTCCGAGCAGGCGGCGGCGCGCGATGTCGCGTTGCATGGCTTGTGCGTCCTTGTGTGCAGCGTGGAGCGGGCCCGACGGGCACCGGCATGCAGCGGACGATCGCGGCCCGTGGTGACAGCGGCGTGACGCGATGAAGACAGTGCCCCGCGGCAGGTGGGGTTGTGGCGGGGTTGTGGCGGGCTTGTGGCGCGCCGCGACGACTGCCGGCCTTGTCACGAAGCTGTCGCCGTGTGCGGTCCAGACTGCGCGGTTTCTTGGCTCTTGCACGCTGTGCCTGCCGCAGCGCCGACCCCCTGATGGACGACGTCTTCGGCCTCTTCCCGGTCCCGGTGATGCGCGCACGGCAGGCGCTGGACCCCGCGCTCGTGGCCGGCCTGTGTGCGCACTTCGAGCACCGGGCGGCCACCGCCAACAACGCCTCGGACCGCCTGAGCCACACCACGCTGCTGCAGCCGGGCGACAGCCCGCTGCTGGTGGCCGCGGCCTCGGTGCTGGCGCCGAAGCTGGCGGCGTTCGGCGCGCTGCTGTTCGGCGAGCGCCTGGGCTGGTCGATCAAGGAGATGTGGGTCAACGTGCTCGACACCGGCGGGCGCCAGGCCATGCACAACCATGCCAACAGCTTCATCTCGGGCGTGGTCTACCTGACGCCCACGCATGCGGACGCGCGCACGGTGTTCATGAAGTCGCCTGGCGGCGTGGAGTTCTCGTTCAAGAACGACCACGCCGGCGTGGAGCAGGGGCCCTACAACGCGGACAAGTGGGTCGGCCCCGCGCCCGAGCCGGGCGACGTGGTGCTGTTTCCCAGCTACCTGATGCACGCCGTGCCGCCGAACCCGGGCGCGCGCCGCATCACGATGGCCTTCAACGCCATCCCGACGCAACTCGACTCCTGGGGCTACCGCATTGCGTTCGCTGGCTGAGCCACGGGCACCGCAGGCAGCGGGCGCGCCGGCAGGCCAGGCGCAGTCCACGGCGCCGGTGCCGTGGTGGCTGCCGCTGCTGATGCTGGCCTCGGGCTTCGCCGGCCTGGGCTACCAGATCGTCTGGACGCGGCAGAGCGCGCTCTGGCTGGGCCACGAACACGCCGCGGTGCTGGCAGTGGTGGCGGCCTTCTTCGGCGGCCTGGCGCTGGGCGCCTTCGCGCTGGGCGCGCGCATCGAACGCAGCCTTCGGCCCGCACGCTGGTACGCCGCGTGCGAAGTGCTGATCGCGCTGTGGGCGGCGGTGCTGTGGTGGGGGCTGGCGCCCGCCAGCCAGGCGCTGGTGCAGGCGGCCGGCCCCGAGCCCGGCCCGCTGCGCCAGTGGTGGCTGGCCTTCGGCGGCAGCTTCGTGCTGCTGCTGCCGGCCACCGCGGCGATGGGCGCCACGCTGCCGGCGCTGGCAGGGCTGGTGGCCGGCCAGGGCCGGCGGGGCAGTGCCATCGCCGGCCTGTATGCCGCCAACACGCTGGGGGCGGTGGCAGGTGTGCTGGCCACGGCCTTCTGGCTGCTGCCCGCCTTCGGGCTGGCCCGCACGGCCGCGGCGTGCGCGGCGCTGAACCTCGTCTGCGCGGCGGCGGCGCTGGCCTTGCCCGTGGCCGTACCGCATGCAGCCACACCACTGCCCGCGCGCGCTCCTGCATGGCGCCTGCGCGCGCTGCTGGTGGCCACCGGGCTGCTGGGCATCGGCTACGAGGTGCTGGTGCTGCGCGTGCTGGGGCAGGTGTTCGAGAACACGGTCTACACCTTCGCGCTGGTGCTGGCCGTGTACCTGGCGGGCACGGCGCTGGGCGCGGCCGGCCACCAGCGCCGCACGGCGCGCCTCGGCCACGACGCCGGCCGCCGCGAGCAGCTGCTGCTGGCACTGGCCGGTGCCGTCGGCCTGGGGCTGGCGGCGTTGTGGAGCGCCGCGGCGCTGCGCGCGGCCGCGCAGCAGGCGCTGCTGTCCTGGGCGGTGGAGCCGATGACCGCGGCGCTGCTGGCCGAAGCCGGCGTGGCGCTGCTGGCCTTCGGGCCGCCGACGCTGGTGATGGGGGCGCTGTTCGGCCAGCTGTGCGACGAAGCGCGTGGCAGCGGCCTGGGCTTCGGCCGCGCCCTGGGCTGGAACACGCTGGGCGCGGCCGCGGCGCCGCTGGTCTTCGGCGTGCTGGCGTTGCCGCTGGGCGGCGCAAAGGCCGCGGTGCTGGCGGTGCCGGCCGCCTACCTGCTCCTGCTGGCGCGGCGCAGCTGGCGGCAGCCGGTGCCCTGGGTGCTGGCCGGCGGCACCGCCACGCTGGTGGTGCTGGCGCCGCCGCTGGTGCTGGTGGACGTGCCTGCCGGCGGGCGGCTGCTGGCGCTGCACACAGGGGCCTCGGCCACCGCGAGCGTGGTGGAAGACCGCCAGGGCGTGCGCAGCCTGCACATCGACAACCGCGCGCAGGAAGGCAGCAGCGCCACGCGCTTCGCCGACGGTCGCCAGGCGCTGCTGCCGCTGCTGCTGCACCCGCAGCCGCAGCGCGCGCTGTTCCTGGGCGTGGGCACCGGCGTCACGGCGGCCACGGCCGCGTCGCTGGCCACCGGCGCGGGGCTGGTGGTCGATGCGGTGGAGCTGGTGCCCGAAGTGCTGCAGGCGCTGCCGTTGTTCGTGCCCGCGCCGTCGCCGTCGCTGCGCCTGCACGTGGCCGACGCGCGCCGCTTCGTGCGCGCCGGCACCGCCGCCTGGGACGTCGTCGTCGCCGACAACTTCCACCCCGCCCGCAGCGGCTCGGGCGCGCAGTACACGGTGGAGCACTTCGCCGCCGTGCGCGCGCGGCTGGCGCCGGGCGGCCTGTTCTGCCAGTGGCTGCCGCTGCACCAGCTGGACACGGCCACGCTGCGCAGCATCGTGCGCAGCTTCCAGGCGGTGTACCCCGACGCGCGTGCGCTGCTGGCCACGCACAGCCTGCGCACGCCGGTGCTCGGCCTCGTGGGCCAGGCCGGGCCGGGTGGCTTCGATCCGCAGGCCCTGCAGCGCGCGCTGGCAGCGGCGGGCCGCCCGGGCCAGCCGGACGGCCCGGCGGGCTTCGGTCTGGGCGACCCGCTGGCGCTGCTGGGCAGCTTCGTTGCCGGCCCGGCCAGCCTGGCGCGCTTCGCCGCGGGCGCGCCGCTGAACACCGACGACCACCCCGTCGTGGCGCACCTCGCCCCGCGCAGCGTCTACACGCCGCAGCCGTCGCCGCAGGACCGGCTGCTGGCGTGGGTGGCGCAGTTCGCGATCGCGCCCCACGAACTGCTGCAGGCGCCGGCCGATCCGGCCCTCTCGGCGCGCCTGGGGGCGTACCTGGCCGCGCGCGACCGCTTCCTTGCCGCCGGGCGCGGCGTGCGCCCGCAGCCCGACGTGCGCGTGATGCTGGCGCAGGTGCAGGGCCCGCTGCTGGACGTGCTGCGCACCAGCCCCGACTTCCAGCCGGCGCTGCAGCCGCTGCTGGAGATGGCCGCGGCGCTGGGCGCCGCCGACCCCGCCGCCGCGCGCCGCCTGCTGCTGGAGCTGGCGGCCGTGGTGCCCGACTCCGGCGCGGTGGCGCAGGCGCTGGCTGCCGGCCCCGCTGCCTACACCGCCACCGCCGCGCCGCCCAGGTAGGCCTGGGCCAGCGCGCCGTCGGCCGCGATCCCGGCGGCCGTGCCCTGCGCCACGATGCGGCCGCCTTCGATGATGTAGGCGCGGTCTGCCAGCGCGAGCGCCAGGCCGGCCATCTGGTCCACCACCAGCAGCGTCATGCCCTCGCGCCGCAGCGCGTCGAGCGCGGCGAACAATTCGGCGATGACCTTCGGCGCCAGGCCCAGCGAGGGTTCGTCCAGCAGCAGGATGCGCGGGCGCGACATCAGTGCACGCGCGATGGCCAGCATCTGCTGCTCGCCGCCCGACAGCAGCCCGGCGCGCTGGTGCAGTCGTTCGCGCAGCCGCGGAAAGCGCTGCAGCTGCTGCTCGACCCGCTCCTCGCGATCGGCCGGGTGCAGGAAGGCGCCGAGGCGGATGTTGTCCAGCACGCTCAGTTCGGCAAAGACCTGGCGGCCCTCGGGCACCAGCACCACGCCCAGCGCCACCACCTGCTCGGCGCTCAGCGCGCCGAGGTCGCGGCCTTCCAGGTGGATGCCGCCCTGCACCGGCCGGTGCAGCCCCGCCAGCGTGCGCATCAGCGTCGACTTGCCGGCGCCGTTGGCGCCCAGCAGCGCCACGACCTCGCCCCGCCGCACCTGCAGGTCGATGCCGTGCAGCACGGGCTCGGCGCCGTAGCCGGTCACCAGTGCGCCGACGCCCAGCAGTTCGGGCGCTGCCGGCGTGGCGCCGTCGCCTGCGGCGGTCGGCGCTGCCGCACGGCGGCCTTCCAGCGCCTTGCCCAGGTAGGCGTGCTGCACGGCCGGGTCGGCCTGCACCGCAGCCGGCGTGCCGGCTGCCAGGTGCGCGCCGGCATCGAGCACCACCACGTGGTCGCTGATGGCCATCACCAGGGCCATGTCGTGTTCGACCAGCAGCACCGCGATGCCGGCATCGGCGATGCGCCGCAGCAGCGTGGCGAGCCGCTGCTTGTCGGCGCGCGAGAGACCGGCGGCGGGCTCGTCGAGCAGCAGGGCGTCGGGGTCGGTGGCCAGCGCGCGGGCGATCTCCACCAGCCGCCGGTCCACGTGCGGCAGGTCGGCGGCCAGCGTCTCGGCGCGGCCGGCGTAGCCGCAGAAGGCCAGCAGCTGCCGGGCACGCCGCACCACCTGCGGGTCGCACCGCCGTGCCGCGCCCAGCAGCGGGCCGAGCCGGCCGCGGTGCAGCGCCAGCACCACGTTGTCCTGCGCGCTCAGGCTGCCGAAGAGCTGCGAGGTCTGGAAGCTGCGGGCCACGCCGGCGCGGGCGATGTGCAGCGTGCGCTGCCCGGCGAGCGCGCGGTCGCCGAGCGCGAAGCTGCCGGCCGTGGGCACGTAGAAGCCGCCGAGCATGTTGAGCGCCGTGGTCTTGCCCGCGCCGTTGGGGCCGATGAGGCTGGTGACGGCCCCGGCGCGGGCCTGCAGGTGCAGGTCGGTGACGGCCCGCACGCCGCCGAAGTGCATGGTCAGGCCGTGCGCCACCAGCGGCTGGCGCGGGCGCTGCGGCACGGCGTCGCCACCCTCGGCCGGCGGCGCGGGCGTGTCCGGCGGCACGCTCCCGCGGCTGCGCTGCAGCAGCAGGCGCAGGCGCTGCAGCGCGCCGGCCACGCCGTCGGGCGCCAGCCACAGCACCAGCAGCAGCAGGCCGCCGAAGAACAGCAGCCGGTATTCCTCCAGCCCCGACAGCAACTCGGGCAGCAGCCCGACGATGACCGCGCCCACCAGCGGCCCGGCCACCGAGCCGGCGCCGCCGAGCATGACCACCAGCACGAACAGGATGGACTGCAGGAAGCCGAAGGTGTGCGGGGTGACGAAGCCCGACAGCGGCGCGAACAGCGCGCCCGCCGCCGCGGCGCACGCGGCCGAGACGGCGAAGGCCACGGTCTTCAACGCCAGCGGGTCGACACCGATCGATTCGGCCGCCGTCTCGGCGTCGCGCACCGCGCGCAGTGCCGCGCCCCAGGTCCCGCGCGACAGCCACGCAAAGCCCGCCAGCGCCACGCCTGCGGCGGCGATGGCCAGCAGCGCCATCGCGCGTTCACCCTGGGCCAGCGGCCCCAGCGACGGCGCCGCGATGCCCATCACGCCGTTCTGCCCGCCGGTGAGGCTGGCGGCCTCGACGATGGCGTGTTCGACGATGAAGCCGAACGCGATGGTGATCATCGCCAGGTACGGCCCCTTCACGCGCAGCGCCGGCAGCGCCAGCAGCGCGCCGCAGCCCGCGCCCAGCAGGGCTGCCAGCGGCCAGGCCAGCCAGAAGCTCAGGCCGGCCTTGGTGGTGAGGATGGCCACCGTGTAGGCGCCGATGGCGTAGAAGCCCACGTGCCCGAACGACACCAACCCGGCCAGGCCGAGCAGCACGTTGAGCCCGATGCCCACCAGCGCCAGCAGCGCCACGTTGGCCAGCACAAAGACCCAGTAGCCGTTGACCGTGAGCGCCAGCACGGCGCCCAGCCCCATCAGCGCCAGCACCGCGGCGATCTGCGGCGCGCTGCCCAGGCCCAGCACCGCGGGTTTCATACCTTCTTCACCTCGGCGCGGCCGAACAGGCCGTTCGGCCGCCACGCGAGTGCCGCGATGACGAGCGCGAAGGTCAGGATCTGCGTGTAGCCCGAGCCCAGCGTGGCCGTGATCAGCGCCTCCACCACGCCGAACAGCAGGCCGGCGAGCATCACGCCCCAGGCGCTGGTGATGCCGCCCAGGATGGCCACCGCGAAGGCCTTCAGCCCGAACAGCGTGCCCATGTCGGAGTGCACGTTGAACAGCGGCGCGATCAGCACCCCGGCCACGCCCGCGAACAGCGTCGACAGCGCGAAGGCCAGCGCCACCGCGCGCCGGATCGGGATGCCCATCAGCTGCGCCGCCTGCCGGTGCTGCACCACGGCCAGCAGCGCCGTGCCCCAGCGCGTGCGCCGCGACACCGTGTGCAGCACCGCGGCCAGCGCGAGCCCCACCACCGGGATCAGCAGCTGCAGCGGGTACACGCCCAGCCCCAGCCCGCCCACTTCCAGCGGCGTCTGCGCCAGCGGCGACGGCAGGCTGCGTGGTTCCTTGCCGTAGGTGAACATCACGACGTTGTCGAGCACGATGCCCAGCGCCACGGTGGCCATCAGCCAGGCGTCGGAGTCGCGGCGCACGAAGGGCCGCACCGCCAGCCGTTCGACCAGCAGGCCGTACAGCGCGCACAGCAGCAGCGCCAGCACGATGGCCGCCGGCCCGGGCCAGCCCAGCGTCTGCGCGAAGGCGTAGGTGAGCACGGCGCCGAGCATCATCGAGCTGCCCTGGGCGAAGTTCACGGTGCCGCTGACGGCGTAGGTGACATAGAAGCCCAGGGCCATCAGCCCGTACATGCTGCCCAGGCCCAGGCCGCTGATCAGCGCCGACAGCTCCAGCATCGCGCCGGCCCGCTCAGTTCGCGGTGAGGCCGACGGGCACGATGCGGTTGTCGATGAACTGCGCCCAGACGTAGTCGTCGCTGCCCACGGCGTCGTGGTTCGTGGCTGAGAAGGGCTTCACGTAGGTCTTGATCAGGCCCTCGTGGCGGTCGATCCTGTAGAAACCCTGGCGCACCGCGTCGCCTTGCGTCGAGCCGGCAGCCGCGATGGCCAGCGCCGTGAGGTGCATGGCGTCGTAGGCGTTGGCCACGCCGACGGCCGGCGTGATGTCGGCCGGGCCCTTCACGTTGGGGTACTTGGCGGTCATGGCCTTGATGACGCGCTCGCCCACCGGGCCCTGCTTGCCGAAGAAGCTGTAGGTCTGCACGAAGTGCACGTCCTTCGCATTGGGCCCGGCCAGTTCGCTGAAGCGGCCGCCGGCCGGCCCCCAGTGCGAGACGACGGGCACCTTCCAGCCCATGCGGTCGAGGGACTTCACCACCTGGGCCGACGGCCCCACGTTGCCCACCAGGAACAGCGTGTCGGCCCCCGCGGCCTTCAACCGCGTGAGCTGCGGCACCATGTCGACGTCGTTGGCCTCGTACTTCTCGACGCCCGCGGCGGTGACGTTCTTCGCAGCCATCGCCGCCTTCAGGCCGCGCTCGTTGCTTTCGCCCCAGGGGTTGTTGACGAGGATGAGGCCGGGCCGGGCGGTCTTGAACGTCTTCTGCGCGTAGGCCAGCATGCCGATGTCGACGATCTCGTCGACCGCCGACACCCGGAAGGCGAAGTTCGGGTTGGCGCCGTTCTTCGTGATGCCGGTGCCGGCGGCCCACGGCCCCATGAACGGCACCTTCTCCTGGTTCACCAGCGGCACGATGGCCATCGACACCGGCGTGTCCAGGCCGCCGAAGATCACGGCCACCTTCTCGCGGTAGATCAGCTCGCGCGCGGCCACCACGCCCTTGGCCGGGTTGCCTTCGTCGTCGCGGCGCACCAGTTCGAGCTTGCGGCCGCCGAGCAGGCCGCCCTTGGCGTTGATCTCGTCGATGGCCACCTGCATGCCGCGCGTGATCGCCTCGCCGGCCAGCGCCGACTGCCCGGACAACGCGGTGACGAGGCCGATCTTGATGGCCTCCTGCGCCTGCGCCAGCGCGCTGACGCCCAGACCGGCCGCGGCCAGCGCGGCGGCGACGAGCGTGCGGCGCACGCGGGAAGGGGCACGGGGGAGCAGGGAACCGGGCATGGGGACGTCTCCAGAAGGTTGCGGTGCACCGAGGGCGGGACGGAGGGCGCCCGCGCCGCCGTCGAGTGCAAGCCCCATGCCAGATGTGCACAGGCGGCGACAGGCCGTGTCGACAATCTGTCCAACGGATCGTCGACACGGCGGCATGGCTCTTGCACGGGGCGGGGTCCTGCCTTCCGCACGTCAGCAAGGAGATCGCCATGCACAACCACGAAGCCCGGCCCGCGCAGCGGCCGCGGTGCGGCGTCGGTCCCGCCGCCGGCCCCCTGCGCTGAGCGCCCACGCCATGTCTGCGCAGTACCTGGGCCCGCTGCCCGACCATGGCCGCTTCGGCTACAGCGCCATCACGCGCCGCCCCGACTACGCGTGGCCCGGCGGCGCGCGGCTGGCGGTGTACATCGGCTTCAATCTCGAGCACTTCGCGTTCGGCGAGGGCCTGGGGGCGGGCATCGGGCCGGTGTCGCCCGCGCCCGACGTGCTGAACCACAGCTGGCGCGAGTACGGCAACCGCGTGGGTGCCTGGCGCTGCCTCGAACTGTTCGACCAGCTGGGCCTGCCCACGGCCGCCATCGTGAACACCGCGCTGTACGACCATTGCCCGGAGCTGGTGGCGGCCTGCGTGGACCGCGGCGACGAACTGGTCGGCCACGGCCACACGAATGCCGAGCGCCAGGGCGCGCTGGACGAGGCGTCGGAACGCGAACTGCTGGCGCTGTGCCGCGAGCGCATGGCCGCCCACAGCGGGCAGGTGCCGCGCGGGTGGCTGTCGCCGTGGATCTCGGAAAGCCGCGTCACGCCCGACCTGCTGGCCGAAACCGGCTACGCCTACACCCTGAACTGGTGCCACGACGACCAGCCGCAGCGCATGCGCACCCGCAGCGGGCGCGGCCTGTGGGCCGTGCCGTACCCGCAGGAGCTGAACGACATCCCGATGATCGTGGGCCGCCAGATGGACGGGAAGGACTTCGCGCAGATGGTCATCGACCAGTGCGACGAGATGCTGGTGCAGGCGCGGAGCCAACCACTGGTGATGGGCATCGCGCTGCACCCGTACCTGGTGGGCCAGCCCTACCGGCTGCGCCACCTGCGGCGGGCGCTGGAGCACGTGGCGGCTGCGCGCGGGCGCGGCGAGGTCTGGTGCACCACGCCCGGGGCGGTGTGCAGCCACATGGAGGCGCTGGCCGCCGAGCGGCCGGCGGAGTTCGCATGAGCTTTCCGATCGATGACACGGTGGGCGCCTGGGTGCCGCACGGCCGCTTCGTGCTGGCGGGGCGCCCCGATGGCCCTTTGCAGGGGTTGCGGTTTGCCGTGAAGGACCTGTTCGACGTGGCCGGCCATGCCACCGGCGCCGGCAACCCGGCCTGGCTGGCGACGCACGCAGTGCCGGCCGTGCACAGCGCCGTGGTGGCGCAACTGACCGAAGCCGGCGCCACGCTGATGGGCAAGGTGCTCACCGACGAGCTGGCCTACAGCCTGCACGGCGACAACGTGCACTACGGTGCGCCGCGCAATGCGCGCGCGCCGCTGCGGGTGACCGGGGGCTCATCCAGCGGCTCTGCGGCGGCCGTGGCAGCCGGTCTCGTGGACTTCGCCATCGGCACCGACACCGGCGGCTCGACCCGCGTGCCTGCCAGCTACTGCGGGCTGTGGGGCCTGCGCACGACACACGGCGCCGTCTCGGCCAGCGGCATGGTGCCGCTGCACCCGAGCTTCGACACGGTCACCTGGCTGGCACGCGACGCCACGGTGTTCGCGCGGGTCGGCGCGGTGCTGTTGCCGCCGCAGCATCGGGTGCAGCCTGCGTGGCGTCGCCCGCTGGTGCTGGACGATGCGGCCGCACTGGCCGACGCCGACTTCGCTGCGCCGATGGCGCAGGTGGTGGGCGTCCTGCAGCAACTGCTGGCGCGCGACGCGGTGCATGTCGCCGCGGCGCACGGGTCGGACCTTGCGGCGTGGCGGCAGATCTACGCCACGGCCGGCGCCCACGAGGGCTGGGCCACCCATGGGGCGTGGATCCGCCGGCACCAGCCGCAGTTCGGTCCTGCGGTCGCGGCGCGCTGGGATGCGGCCAGCAGGATCGAAGATGCGGCGGCCGCGGTCGCCCGCGCGGAAGTGGTGCGGATCCGCGGCCTGGTGCGTGCGCTGCTGGGCGACGACGGCGTGGCCGTGCTGCCGTCGGCAGCCAGCCTGGCGCCCCTGCGCGATGCCGATCCCGCGGCTGTCGATGCGGTGCGGCTGCGCACGATGGCCATCACCTGCATCGCGGGGCTGGCGGGGTTGCCGCAGGTCAGCATTCCGATGCAGACGCCCGCGGGCGTGCCGCTCGGCATCTCGCTGCTCGGGCCGGCCGGAAGCGACCTGGCGCTGATCGAATTGGCGACACGGCTGCATGCGGCGGTCTGCTGAGGCCGGCCGCCCGGCCGACGCGGTGGAGCAGCGCATCTACAGCGCGGTGTTCGACAGCGTGATGGCGCAGCGCCTGGCGCCGGGCACGAAGCTGCCGGAGGCCGCGCTGTGCACGTTGTTCGGCGTCACGCGGTCGGTCGTGCGCAAGGTGCTGCAACGGCTGGCGCACGACCACATCGTCGAATTGCGGCCGAACCGGGGTGCGATCGTCGCGGTGCCGAGCGCAGAGGACTCCCGGCAGATCTTCGAGGCGCGGCGTGCGCTGGAGGCCGCCATCGTGGCCCTTGTCGCGGCGCGCGCGACAGCGGCCGACCTGCAGGCCTTGCGGGAGCAACTGCAGCAGGAACAGGCGGCGATGCACCGCTTCGACCAGCCGGCGTGGGCGCGACTTGCCAGTGCCTTCCACCTGCGGCTGGCCGAGCTGGCGGGCAACGGCATCCTGCAGCGGTGCCTGGCGGAAACGGTGTCGCGCAGCTCGCTCATCGTGGCGCTGCACGAACCGCCTGGCAACGCACCCTGCGAGCACGAAGAGCACGCAGCGATCGTCGAGGCGATCACGCAGGGCGACGCAGCGCGGGCAGCGGCGCTGATGCACCAGCACCTGCACGCGCTGGAGCAGCACCTGAGACTGGACCGGACCGTGAGCGAGCCGAGTCTGGCGGAACGACTCGGGTTGCGTTGAGCTGTTGAGCCGTTGTGCGCCTTGAACCAGGCTGAAGAAGCTGTGTATACTGGCGGGCTCGGCTTGTTGCTGCGAACGCAGTCCCGCAAGCGAAACGGCGCGAAAAGACTTCGCACTGAATCGCAAAAGGGTGTTGACAGCGCAATCCGAAGCTGACATAGTTGAGGGCTTCGCTGATGACAAGTCAGCGAAGCGCAGCAAAAGCAGCGCAGCTCTTTAACAACACACAGCCGATAAGCGTGGGCGTTTGAAGGCGAGTGCCGAGACTGGATGCGGGGTCAAACCTGTTGAAGGTCGAGGTCTCATGGACCTTAAACGCTCACTGAATTGAATTTTCATGCAAGTGAAGTTCACTTCAATTCTTTGAGTAATTTATCAAGATCGAACTGAAGAGTTTGATCCTGGCTCAGATTGAACGCTGGCGGCATGCCTTACACATGCAAGTCGAACGGTAACGCGGGGCAACCTGGCGACGAGTGGCGAACGGGTGAGTAATATATCGGAACGTGCCCAGTAGTGGGGGATAGCCCGGCGAAAGCCGGATTAATACCGCATACGACCTACGGGTGAAAGGGGGGGATCGCAAGACCTCTCGCTATTGGAGCGGCCGATATCAGATTAGGTAGTTGGTGGGGTAAAGGCCTACCAAGCCGACGATCTGTAGCTGGTCTGAGAGGACGACCAGCCACACTGGGACTGAGACACGGCCCAGACTCCTACGGGAGGCAGCAGTGGGGAATTTTGGACAATGGGCGCAAGCCTGATCCAGCCATGCCGCGTGCGGGAAGAAGGCCTTCGGGTTGTAAACCGCTTTTGTCAGGGAAGAAAAGTTCTGGGTTAATACCCTGGGGCGATGACGGTACCTGAAGAATAAGCACCGGCTAACTACGTGCCAGCAGCCGCGGTAATACGTAGGGTGCAAGCGTTAATCGGAATTACTGGGCGTAAAGCGTGCGCAGGCGGTCTTGCAAGACAGATGTGAAATCCCCGGGCTCAACCTGGGAACTGCATTTGTGACTGCAAGGCTGGAGTACGGCAGAGGGGGATGGAATTCCGCGTGTAGCAGTGAAATGCGTAGATATGCGGAGGAACACCGATGGCGAAGGCAATCCCCTGGGCCTGTACTGACGCTCATGCACGAAAGCGTGGGGAGCAAACAGGATTAGATACCCTGGTAGTCCACGCCCTAAACGATGTCAACTGGTTGTTGGGAGGGTTTCTTCTCAGTAACGTAGCTAACGCGTGAAGTTGACCGCCTGGGGAGTACGGCCGCAAGGTTGAAACTCAAAGGAATTGACGGGGACCCGCACAAGCGGTGGATGATGTGGTTTAATTCGACGCAACGCGAAAAACCTTACCTACCCTTGACATGTCTGGAATCCTGAAGAGATTTGGGAGTGCTCGAAAGAGAGCCAGAACACAGGTGCTGCATGGCCGTCGTCAGCTCGTGTCGTGAGATGTTGGGTTAAGTCCCGCAACGAGCGCAACCCTTGTCATTAGTTGCTACGAAAGGGCACTCTAATGAGACTGCCGGTGACAAACCGGAGGAAGGTGGGGATGACGTCAGGTCATCATGGCCCTTATGGGTAGGGCTACACACGTCATACAATGGACGGTACAGAGGGCTGCCAACCCGCGAGGGGGAGCCAATCCCAGAAAACCGTTCGTAGTCCGGATCGCAGTCTGCAACTCGACTGCGTGAAGTCGGAATCGCTAGTAATCGCGGATCAGCTTGCCGCGGTGAATACGTTCCCGGGTCTTGTACACACCGCCCGTCACACCATGGGAGCGGGTTCTGCCAGAAGTAGTTAGCCTAACCGCAAGGAGGGCGATTACCACGGCAGGGTTCGTGACTGGGGTGAAGTCGTAACAAGGTAGCCGTATCGGAAGGTGCGGCTGGATCACCTCCTTTCTGGAAAAAGCGCACTCAAGTTTGGGCGCCCACACTTATCGGCTGTTGTTGACGACAGATACCCAATTGTGCGGGTCTGTAGCTCAGTTGGTTAGAGCACCGTCTTGATAAGGCGGGGGTCGTTGGTTCGAATCCAACCAGACCCACCATCGCAATCGGGGGTGTAGCTCAGCTGGGAGAGCACCTGCTTTGCAAGCAGGGGGTCATCGGTTCGATCCCGTTCACCTCCACCAAAGATCTGTTCGAAGCGGCGAATGCATGCTGTGCATTGGCCGGTTCGATCGAGAGATCGGCTGTCGTTCTTTAACAATTCATAGAGTCGAAAATCAGTGTTGTCGACGGAAAGACCGCAAGGTCACCGTGCCGTCGGCAACTTAATGATTGCGTCAAAACAAACTTCAATTCCAGAATTGAAGTTTCGGCATAACGCGTAATACTCAAATCGTTCATTGACCGATGCCTTCCGTCAGGAGGCGTCAAAGTTATAGGGTCAAGTGAATAAGTGCATGTGGTGGATGCCTAGGCGATTACAGGCGATGAAGGACGTGGTAGCCTGCGATAAGCTTCGGGGAGCTGGCAAATAAGCTTTGATCCGGAGATTTCCGAATGGGGAAACCCACCCTTAGGGGTATCGCATACTGAATACATAGGTATGCGAGGCGAACCGGGTGAACTGAAACATCTCAGTAGCTCGAGGAAAAGACATCAACCGAGATTCCGAAAGTAGTGGCGAGCGAAATCGGAACAGCCTGCATGTTTTAGCATCGAGATTATCAGAACAGTCTGGAAAGGCTGGCCATAGCGGGTGATAGCCCCGTATGAAAAAATCATGGTGTGGAACTAAGCATGCGACAAGTAGGGCGGGACACGTGTAATCCTGTCTGAATATGGGGGGACCATCCTCCAAGGCTAAATACTCGTAATCGACCGATAGTGAACTAGTACCGTGAGGGAAAGGCGAAAAGAACCCCGGGAGGGGAGTGAAATAGATCCTGAAACCGCATGCATACAAAAAGTCGGAGCCCGCAAGGGTGACGGCGTACCTTTTGTATAATGGGTCAGCGACTTACATTCAGTGGCAAGCTTAACCGAATAGGGAAGGCGCAGGGAAACCGAGTCCGAATAGGGCGTTCAGTCGCTGGGTGTAGACCCGAAACCAAGTGATCTATCCATGGCCAGGATGAAGGTGCCGTAACAGGTACTGGAGGTCCGAACCGACTAGTGTTGCAAAACTAGCGGATGAGCTGTGGATAGGGGTGAAAGGCTAAACAAACTTGGAGATAGCTGGTTCTCTCCGAAAACTATTTAGGTAGTGCCTCAAGTATTACCATCGGGGGTAGAGCACTGTTATGGCTAGGGGGTCATGGCGACTTACCAAACCATTGCAAACTCCGAATACCGATGAGTACAGCTTGGGAGACAGTGCACCGGGTGCTAACGTCCGGACACAAGAGGGAAACAACCCAGACCGCCAGCTAAGGTCCCCAAAATTGGCTAAGTGGGAAACGAAGTGGGAAGGCTAAAACAGTCAGGATGTTGGCTTAGAAGCAGCCATCATTTAAAGAAAGCGTAATAGCTCACTGATCGAGTCGTCCTGCGCGGAAGATGTAACGGGGCTAAGCCAGTTACCGAAGCTGCGGATGCACAGCAATGTGCGTGGTAGGAGAGCGTTCTGTACGCCTGTGAAGGTGGATCGTGAGGTCTGCTGGAGGTATCAGAAGTGCGAATGCTGACATGAGTAGCGTTAAAGGGGGTGAAAAGCCCCCTCGCCGAAAGCGCAAGGTTTCCTACGCAACGTTCATCGGCGTAGGGTGAGTCGGCCCCTAAGGCGAGGCAGAGATGCGTAGCTGATGGGAAACAGGTCAATATTCCTGTACCGATGTGTAGTGCGATGTGGGGACGGAGAAGGTTAACTCAGCCGGGTGTTGGATGTCCCGGTTCAAGCATGTAGGCGTGCCCTCTAGGCAAATCCGGAGGGCTTAGCTGAGGTGTGATAACGAGGCGGCTTGCCGCTGAAGTGAGTGATACCCTGCTTCCAGGAAAAGCCACTAAGCTCCAGCTACACACGACCGTACCGCAAACCGACACTGGTGCGCGAGATGAGTATTCTAAGGCGCTTGAGAGAACTCTGGAGAAGGAACTCGGCAAATTGACACCGTAACTTCGGAAGAAGGTGTGCCTTTAGTAGGTGAACCATTTACTTGGGGAGCCCAATGAGGCCGCAGAGAATCGGTGGCTGCGACTGTTTATTAAAAACACAGCACTCTGCAAAGACGAAAGTCGACGTATAGGGTGTGACGCCTGCCCGGTGCTGGAAGATTAAATGATGGGGTGCAAGCTCTTGATTGAAGTCCCAGTAAACGGCGGCCGTAACTATAACGGTCCTAAGGTAGCGAAATTCCTTGTCGGGTAAGTTCCGACCTGCACGAATGGCGTAACGATGGCCACACTGTCTCCTCCAGAGACTCAGCGAAGTTGAAATGTTTGTGATGATGCAATCTCCCCGCGGAAAGACGGAAAGACCCCATGAACCTTTACTGTAGCTTTACATTGGACTTTGAACAGATCTGTGTAGGATAGGTGGGAGGCTTTGAAGTAGGGACGCTAGTTCTTATGGAGCCAACGTTGAAATACCACCCTGGTGTGTTTGAGGTTCTAACCTTGGCCCGTTATCCGGGTTGGGGACAGTGTATGGTGGGCAGTTTGACTGGGGCGGTCTCCTCCCAAAGTGTAACGGAGGAGTTCGAAGGTACGCTAGGCACGGTCGGAAATCGTGCTAATAGTGCATAGGCATAAGCGTGCTTGACTGCGAGACTGACAAGTCGAGCAGGTACGAAAGTAGGACTAAGTGATCCGGTGGTTCTGTATGGAAGGGCCATCGCTCAACGGATAAAAGGTACTCTGGGGATAACAGGCTGATACCGCCCAAGAGTTCATATCGACGGCGGTGTTTGGCACCTCGATGTCGGCTCATCTCATCCTGGGGCTGTAGCCGGTCCCAAGGGTATGGCTGTTCGCCATTTAAAGAGGTACGTGAGCTGGGTTTAAAACGTCGTGAGACAGTTTGGTCCCTATCTTCCGTGGGCGCTGCAAGATTGAGAGAGCCTGCTCCTAGTACGAGAGGACCGGAGTGGACGCACCTCTGGTGTATCGGTTGTCACGCCAGTGGCATTGCCGAGTAGCTAAGTGCGGAAGAGATAACCGCTGAAAGCATCTAAGCGGGAAACTCGTCTCAAGATGAGTCTTGCCGGGGCCTTGAGCCCCCTGAAGAGTCGTTCGAGACCAGGACGTTGATAGGTCGGGTGTGGAAGCGCAGTAATGCGTTAAGC
This sequence comes from Rubrivivax soli, assembly GCF_049810355.1. Taxonomy (GTDB): domain Bacteria; phylum Pseudomonadota; class Gammaproteobacteria; order Burkholderiales; family Burkholderiaceae_C; genus Rubrivivax. The sequence goes on along the minus strand of NZ_CP187368.1, from coordinate 1,557,419 downwards.
TAACCGATACTAATTGCTCGTGCGGCTTGACCCTATAACTTTGACGATGAGTCAAAACGTTATGCCAAGACGCAATCATGCTGATTGAGACTCTATGAATTGGCTGCGGCGTGCACCAGCACGACGCGGCAACAAGTTAAGCCTGATGACCATAGCAAGGTGGTCCCACTCCTTCCCATCCCGAACAGGACAGTGAAACGCCTTTGCGCCGATGATAGTGCGGGTTCCCGTGTGAAAGTAGGACATCGTCAGGCTAATATCCGAAAACCCCCGGCTCTCTCGAGTCGGGGGTTTTTCCTTTGGGGCCAACGAAACGCCCGCCGCGCGTCTGCTTGCGCAGTCAGGTCGCACGCCGCATGGCGTGTTCGCAGTCCGGATCGTCGCAATCGACGCAGATCCAAGGACGTTGTTGCGCATTGCGGGTCGCCAGTTGCGTGAAGAGTCCCCGAGTCGATGGAGACAAAGCCCGCAGCGCAGGCGCGACGGCATCCAGGGCCTGCTGGACCCGGAGGTCGCCGAAGCCGGCCACGAGGGACCAGGGCACGCCGTGCGTGGACAACAGGTGACGAATCAGGTCGTCGATGGGCTCGCGCACGTGCGGACCATCGCGTTGCAACCCGTCCGGCACCCACGGCAGGTCCAATGCGGTCAGCAGCGTCACGGCGCAACTGCGTTGCCAGGCCAGGGCCTCCGCGAGCAGGCTGTCGTCGCCGAACAGCTTGCGGCTGTAGACCGCCGTCATCAGGGGCGTCGTGTCGGTGATCACGACATCATGGGCTGCAGCTGCGGCCTCGACCGCTGCGCGCTGCAGCGCGGCGATCCCCGCCTGTTCCTCCGGTCGCGGCGTGCGTTGCCGCGCGTCGCACCACAGCCGCAACTGTTCCGGCACCCAGGTCGTGCGCAGACCGGTGTCGACGCCGATCCGCTCGGCCAGGCTGGCTGCCAGCGCAGTCTTGCCGGTGCTTTCAGCGCCGACGATGCCGATGACCAGCGCCGGCTCAGCCACGCAGCATGCCGCGCCAGGTGCGCCAGCCCCAGAGTGCCATCACGGTGAACAAGGCATACAGAACGACCGTCAGCCAGAGCCCCTTGGAGGCGAACAGGGCGACGCTGACCAGATTGACGATCGTCCACACTGCCCAGTTCTCCACCCGCTTGCGTGCAAGCAGCAGCGTGCCGGCCACACTGCCGACCGTGGGCAGTGCGTCGAGCCACGCGGCGTCGCTGTCCGTGAAGCGCAGCAGCGCCAGAGCCAGCACCGGCCAGGCGGCAAGCACACCCAGCAAGCACAACCACCGTTGCCGCGCGCTGAGTGTTCCGACCTGCAGCGCGCGGCCGCCGTCACCGGTCCCGCGCAGCCATTGCGACCAACCCCATCCCGCCATCGCGATGAAGAACAGCTGCAGCCCCGCTTCTCCATACAGCTTGCTGTCCGCAAACAGCAGCGCATACAGGAACGACGACAGCATCGCCAATGGCCAGCCCAGCGGGTTCACGCGCCAGTTGCACAGCACCATCGTCACCGACAGCACGAAGCCGACGATTTCCAGCCAGGTGACGGGGCTGCCCCACAGCGTGAATGCCGCCGTGAACAAGGGCCTGGCTGCCTGCAGCAGCGACTCAAGCAAGGCGAGGTTGTCCTGATGCAGGGGTGCAGTTCAAGGCCGCGGGGACACCTGGACCAGGATCTCGTCCGGTCGCAGCATGCCCAGCTCGCTGCGCGCCTTCTCTTCGACCATCTCCAGGCCTTCCTTCAGGTCGCTGACCTCTGCAGCGAGCCGGGTGTTCCGCGTCCGCGCCTCTTCGTTGACGGCCTGCTGCACGGCGAGTTGCGACCGCAACTGCATCACCTGCGGCAGGCTGCCACGACCGAGCCACAGGTCGGCTTGCACTGCGAGCAGCAGCACTGCCAGCACGACCGTGACCCAGCGCAAGACGCTACCTCAGGTTGTAGAACGCCGAGCGGCCGGGGTAGCTGGCGACATCGCCCAGGTCTTCCTCGATGCGCAGCAGCTGGTTGTACTTGGCGATGCGGTCGCTGCGGCTCATCGAGCCGGTCTTGATCTGGCCGGCGTTGGTGCCCACTGCGATGTCGGCGATGGTGCTGTCCTCGGTCTCGCCGCTGCGGTGGCTGATGACGTTGGTCCAGCCGGCCCGCTTGGCCATCTCGATGGCCGAGAAGGTCTCGCTCAGCGTGCCGATCTGGTTGATCTTGATGAGGATGGAGTTGGCCACCCCTTCCCGGATGCCGCGCTCCAGGATCTTCGTGTTGGTCACGAAGAGGTCGTCGCCCACCAGCTGCACCTTCTTGCCAAGGCGGTCGTTCAGGATCTTCCAACCGTCCCAGTCGCCTTCGTGCATGCCGTCTTCGATGCTGATGATCGGGTACTTGTCGACCCACGTCGCCAGGACATCGGTCCACTCGGCCGAGCTCAGCTGCAGGCCTTCGCCTTCCAGGTGGTACTTGCCATCCTTGTAGAACTCGCTCGCCGCGCAGTCCAGGCCGATGGCGATCTGCTCGCCGGCGGTGTAGCCGGCCTTGTCGATCGCCTCCAGGATCATCTGGATCGCCGCTTCGTGGCTGGCCACGTTGGGCGCGAAGCCGCCTTCGTCACCGACCGCAGTCGTCATGCCCTTGCCGTCGATGATCTTCTTCAGTGCGTGGAACACCTCGGCGCCGTAGCGCACGGCTTCGCGGAACGTCGGTGCGCCCACCGGGATGATCATCAGCTCCTGCAGGTCGAGGTTGTTGTTCGCGTGGGCGCCGCCGTTGATGACGTTCATCATCGGCACCGGCAGGCTCATGCGGCCCATGCCGCCGAAGTAGCGGTACAGCGGCAGGCCGCTTTCCTCGGCAGCGGCGCGCGCCACCGCCATGCTCACGGCCAGCGTCGCATTGGCGCCGAGGCGGCTCTTGTTCTCGGTGCCGTCCAGGTCGATCAGCGTCTTGTCGAGGAAGGCCTGCTCCGACGCATCGAGGCCGAGCACCGATTCGCTGATCTCGGTGTTGATGTGCTCCACCGCGCGCAGCACGCCCTTGCCCAGGTAGCGGCTCTTGTCGCCGTCGCGCAGCTCGATGGCTTCGCGGCTGCCGGTGCTGGCACCGCTAGGCACGGCGGCGCGGCCCATGGTGCCGCTTTCCAGCAGCACGTCGCATTCGACGGTGGGGTTGCCGCGGCTGTCGAGAATCTCTCGGCCGACGATATCGACGATGGCGCTCATGCGTGTCCTCAGGATGGCTTGAAGTTCGTTGCGATCGGTGCTCAGACCGGGGCGTCGACGCCCTCGACCAGCACCATGTTGAAGCAGGCGGTCGCGCCGTGGCGCAGCGCGCGCGCGGCCACGTAGGCCGGGCTGTCGTACATGGCCCGCGCCGTCTCGAAGTCGGGGTAGCGCAGCACGGTCAGCCGGGGCGGCGTCCAGTCGCCCTCCAGCACGTGCATGCGGCCGCCGCGCACCAGGTACTCGCCGCCGAAGGCCTTCACGACCTCGGGGGCCATCGCCATGTAGCGCTGGAAGGCGACCGGGTCGGTGATGCTGGACTCGACGATCAGGTAGGCAGGCGTGGCCATCGGTGCATCCCTCAGCAGCTGAAATCGTTCTCGAGCAGCGGCTGCGTCTTCACCACGCGGTCCAGTGCCACCAGTTGCTCCAGCAGCGCGCGCATGTGTTTCAGCGGCACGGCGTTCGGGCCGTCCGACAAGGCGTTGGCCGGATCCGGATGCGTTTCCATGAAGAGACCCGCCACCCCGACCGCCACGGCCGCGCGCGACAGCACCGGCACGAATTCGCGCTGGCCGCCGCTGCTCGTGCCCTGGCCGCCCGGCAGCTGCACGCTGTGCGTGGCGTCGAACACCACCGGCGCACCCGTCTCGCGCATGATGGCCAGGCTGCGCATGTCGGACACGAGGTTGTTGTAGCCGAAGCTCGCACCGCGTTCGCAGGCCATGAACACGTCATCCGGCAGGCCCTTCTCGCGCGCGGCGGCGCGGGCCTTGTCGATGACGTTCTTCATGTCGTGCGGGGCCAGGAACTGCCCCTTCTTGATGTTCACCGGCCTGCCGCTCTGCGCCACCGCGCGGATGAAGTCGGTCTGCCGGCACAGGAAGGCCGGTGTCTGCAGCACATCGACGACCGCTGCCACGTCGGCGATCTGGCCCTCGTCGTGCACGTCGGTGAGGATCGGCACGCCCAGCGTGCGCTTCACCTTCGCCAGGATCTCCAGGCCCCGCTCCAGACCCGGGCCGCGGAAACTGGTGCCGCTGCTGCGGTTGGCCTTGTCGAAGCTGCTCTTGAAGATGAACGGGATGCCCAGCGACTGCGTGATCTCCTGCAGCCGCCCGGCCACGTCCATCTGCAGCTGCTCGCTCTCGACGACGCAGGGCCCGCTGATCAGGAAGAACGGCTTGTCGAGGCCGACGTCGAAGTTGCAGAGCTTCATGCTGCGGCCTTCACGGTTTGCGCCTGCCGCGCCTGGTGGTCGAGCGCGGCCTTCACGTAGCTGCTGAACAGCGGGTGCCCGCCCCAGGGCGTGCTCTTGAACTCGGGGTGGAACTGCACGCCCATGAACCACGGGTGCACGTCGTGCGGCAGCTCGACGATCTCGGTCAGCTTCTCGGTCTGCGTCAGCGCGCTGATGACCAGCCCGGCCTGCTGCAGCCGGTCGAGATAGTTCACGTTGGCTTCGTAGCGGTGGCGGTGGCGTTCGGTGACGACGTTGCCGTAGATGCGATGCGCCAGCGTGCCGGGCTTGACGTCGCTGCTCTGCGCACCCAGGCGCATCGTGCCGCCGAGGTCGCTGCTCGCGCTGCGCTTCTGGATGCTGCCGTCGCGGTCCTGCCACTCCTCGATCAGGGCAATGACCGGGTGGCGCGCGTCGGGCTCGAACTCGGTGCTGTTGGCCTCGGGCAGGCCGGCGACGTGGCGCGCGTACTCGATGGTGGCGACCTGCATGCCCAGGCAGATGCCCAGGTACGGGATCTTGTGCTCGCGTGCGTACTGCACCGCGACGATCTTGCCTTCGATGCCGCGCTTGCCGAAGCCGCCGGGCACCAGGATGGCGTCGAACTGCGCCAGCTGCGCCGCGGTGTCCGCGGTCAGCGTCTCGGCATCCACGTACTCGATGTCGACCTTGGCGTGGTTGTGGATGCCGGCGTGGCGCAGCGCCTCGTTCAGGCTCTTGTAGCTGTCGGACAGGTCGGTGTACTTGCCGCACATCGCGATCTTCACGCGGTGCTGCGGGTGTTCGACCTCGTGCACCAGGGTGTCCCAGCGCTTCAGGTCGGCCGGACGCGTCAGCAGCTGCAGCTTCATGCAGATCAGCTCGTCCAGGCCCTGCTCGTGCAGCACGCGGGGCACCTTGTAGATGGTGTCCACGTCCCACATGCTGATCACGCCGTGCGGCTGCACGTTGGTGAACAGGCTGATCTTCTCGCGCTCGTCGTCGGGGATGGGCCGGTCGGCGCGGCACAGCAGCACGTCGGGCTGGATGCCGATCTCGCGCATCTTCTGCACCGTGTGCTGCGTCGGCTTGGTCTTCAGCTCGCCGGCGGCAGCGATGTACGGCACGTAGGTCAGGTGCACGAAGGCGCTGTTGTTGGGCCCGAGCTTCAGGCTCATCTGGCGCACCGCCTCCAGGAAGGGCAGGCTCTCGATGTCGCCCACGGTGCCGCCGATCTCGACGATGGCCACGTCGACGTCGACCGCGCCGCGCTTGACGAATTCCTGGATCTCGTTGGTGACGTGCGGGATCACCTGCACCGTCTTGCCAAGATAGTCGCCGCGGCGTTCCTTCTCGAGCACCGACTTGTAGATCTGGCCGGTGGTGAAGTTGTTGGTCTTCTTCATCCGCGTCGTGATGAAGCGCTCGTAGTGGCCCAGGTCCAGGTCGGTCTCGGCGCCGTCGTCGGTGACGAAGACCTCGCCATGCTGGAACGGGCTCATCGTGCCCGGATCCACGTTGAGGTACGGGTCCAGCTTGATCAGGGTGACTTTGAGGCCGCGCGATTCGAGGATCGCCGCGAGAGAGGCCGCCGCGATGCCCTTGCCGAGTGAGGACACCACACCGCCGGTGACGAAGACGAACTTGGTCATGTCGTGAGGCACTGGGAATGTGCCCTGGTGGTAAACGCTGATTATATCGACGGGGCCCCGGTCGCCCGCCGCCGCCCGGTCGGGCGTGCCGCCTTCAGGGTAAGTTCTTGTTGAAAGCGAACGATCGTTCGCCGCACAGTGCGCTCACCCTGCCCGTCAGAGCGCAGCGGAGGAGACGACCCATGCACATCGGCATCCGCCGGGCCCTGGCGGGCCTGGCCATCGGCGCTGGCCTGCTGGCCGCGGCCGCGCAGGCCACGAACTACACCTTGTGGATCAACGGCCGCAGCAACAACGCCCAGGTCGGCAACACCGCCGACTTCAGCTACTGGGGCCCGGCCACCACCGCCGCGGGCGTGAACAAGAAGGCCGTCAACTGGGACGGCTACAACCGCATCAGCACCACCAACGGCGGCATCCGCGACGCGCTCGACTGCTACTGCACCGGCCCGAACTGGTGCTACGTGGCGGCACACTCCGCGGGCAACCTGCAGATCGGCTACGCGCTGTCGCTGTACGGAACCAGCACCCGCAACCAGAAGAACGCCGTGCCCGGCAGCAACGGCCAGTGCGGCAACACCGGGGGCACCCAGACTGGCTGGAACATCAAGTGGGTCGACGTGGCAGCCGGCGCGGGTGGCGGCTCGGAGCTGGCCGACGCCGGCGACTGGGCGCTGAGCGAGCCGCTGGTCAGCGACCTGAAGACCAGCAGTGCACGCGCGCTGTACAACCACAACAGCACGGCTGGCGTCACGTTCTACATGTATGCCGGCGCACGCGGCACGCTGTACTCGGGCCTGCTGCCGGGGCAGGACGACGAGGCCGTGGCCTACCACAGCGCCGGCGGCGTCTCGGGTTCGAGCGGCGCGAGCTTCTGCAACCCGTCGGACTGGTTCTGCAACGACCTCACGCTCGGCACCGCGGCCAACCAGGGCGGGCGCACGAAGTGGAGCAACCACTCGGTGGTCTTCCGCGACGACAAGGAGGCATACAACCACTACACCAACGGCAACTGGGGTGGTGTCGTGGGCCTGGTGCGCACGCACGTGGTCAACAACGCGAAGTGAGCACGCCGGTGCCCGCACGTCGCCCGCACCACCACCAGGCCGGCGGGGCCGGTCGCGCCGCGCTGGTGGCGGTGGCGCTGGCGGCCGTGCTGGCCTGGTGGCTGGCGGCACCCTCGGCCGCACCGGTGCCGCCCAGGGCGATGGCCGCCGGAGACGCCGCGCCGCTGCTGCAGACCACCGCCGGCGAGGTCGCGGCGCTGCCGGCGGCATCAACGGCCACAGCGGCAGCGCTGCCGGCCGCCGCCGGCCTGAGCCCCGCGCAGCGCCAGGAGCAGATCGCGCTGTGGCGCGAACGGCTCGAGCGCGCGAAGACCGCGCTCGCCAACTACCAGCAGGCGGCGCGCTACCCCGACAGCTCGCGCCCGATCGAGGAACACCCCGACCAGGTGCGCCCCTTCGAGCCCATCGCCGAAGACCGCGCGCTGCGCATGCCGGGCGGCAGCGTCACGCCCGGCGTGCGGCTGCGCACCACGCAGGACCGCATCTTCCTGGCCGGCCTGGAGACCGCGCGCATCACCGTCGCGCTCGTCGACGCCGACGGCCGCCCGCAGCCGCTGCGCGTGACCCGCGCCATGCTGCACGAAGTGACCGAACCCGGCCGCACCGCACGCACCAACGAAGTCGCGATCGACGTCAACGACCGCGGCAGCAGCGGCGACCTGCAGGCCGGCGACGGCGTGCACAGCGCGGTGCTGCAGCCCGGCGCCCAGGGTTTCACGGACTTCGCCGGCACCGTGCGCCTGACGCTGCACCTCGACCACGCCGGCCAGCCCGGCTTCCTGTTCTTCGACCTCGTCTACAGCCCCGAACTCGCCGCCACCTGGGTGCCCGGCGTGCGCGACATGGCCGAAGGCGGCGATCTGCGCTTCGTGCTGCAGGCCGACGTGCGCCTGCCCGGCCGCTACGTCGTCAGCGGCCGCATCGACGATGCGGCGGGCCAGCCGGTCGCGTTGGCGCTGTTCAACGCCGAACTCGGCGGCGGCCGCCAGGCCATCGTGCTGCCGGTGGCCGGGCGCCTGCTGCACGACAGGCAGCCGGCGTTCCCCCTGCGGCTGCGCGACGTCGAGGCCTTCCTGCTCAAGCCCGACACCTTCCCCGACCGCGTGATGCTGCCGCGCCTGGCCGGCGTGCTGCACAGCTCGGCCGTCTACACGCTGGACCGCTTCGCCAATGCCGAGCCCGGCGGCGACCAGCGCGCGCGCTACCTGGCCGAACTGGGCAAGGACGTGCGCGAAGCCGAACAGCAGCTGCAGCAGCTCGGCCCTTGACGTCGGGCAAGGGCCGCGGCGGCGGCGCTGCTAGACTGCGCCCGCTTGCAACAGGTGCCTGTCTTTCCGCTCGGGGAGACGGGTTCAACGGGAAGCCGGTGCGCAGCGGGTCTTGACGGCCTGCTGCAATTCCGGCGCTGCCCCCGCAACGGTCAGCGAGGAGCCTCCAGCATCGCAGCCACTGGTCCGCCAAGGACTGGGAAGGCGCTGGACGCTTCGGTGCAGTGGCAACACCGCACCGGCACTCGCAAGCCCGGATACCGGCCTGTTGCACGGGAAGCCGGTGTCGCGGTGGGCGGCGCATGGGGTGGACCGCTCGGCCGCTTGCGGCCGGCGCGGCCCGGCTCGCGCGCACCTGCAGCACTCCGGCCTGTTCAGGCTGGTCCGCACGGGGCGTGCGGCTGGAGGGTTCTCTCTTGTTCCAACGTGTCTTGTGCCGCGCACCCATCGCCGCGGCTGTGCTGATTTCCACTTCACTTCCGCTGCACGCGGAGACCATCGTCGTCACCGGCGTGCGCGAGCCGCTGTCGGTGGAGCGCCTGGCAGCGGACGTCGTCGTCATCGACGCCGACACCATCCGCGCCAGCACGGCCGACTCCGTGGCCGACCTGCTGCGCCGCGAAGCCGGCATGCAGCTCTCGCGCAACGGCGGGCCCGGCCACAGCAGCGGCGTCTTCATCCGCGGCGCGTTCTCGGGCCAGACCGTGGTGCTGGTCGACGGCGTGCGCATCGGCTCGGCCACGCTCGGCCAGCCGTCGTTCGACGCCGTGCCGCTGTCGCAGATCGAGCGCATCGAGGTGCTGCGCGGTCCCGGCTCCAGCCTGTACGGCGCCGACGCCATCGGCGGCGTGGTGCAGATCTTCACGCAGCGCGGCGACGCCGGCACGCAGGTCGACGCTGCGGCTGCCGTGGGCGGCTACGGCAGCCGCGCGCTGTCGGGCGGCGTGCGCAGCCGGCAGGGCGCCTGGGACCTGGCCGCCGGCCTGTCGCACGAGCGCAGCGACGGCGTCTCGACGCTGCGCCCTGGCGACCAGTTCGGCAACCACAACCCCGACCGCGACGGCTACCAGCTCGATGCCGCGCATGCACGCATCGGCTTCGCGCCGGCGGCCGGGCACCGCATCGGCCTGACGCTGCTGCGCAGCCGCCAGGACGCGCAGTACGACGCGAGCGAGTACCTGCCCGACTTCAGCCAGGACAACACACCCGACTTCCGCGACCGGCTCGACACCGAGCTCGCCGCGCTCGACTGGCGCGGCACGCTGCGGCCGGGCCTCGTGGCCAGCCTGCGCGCGCAGCGCAGCGTGGACGACAGCCGCAGCGGCGGCAACAGCATCGATGTGTTCACCACCACGCGCCGGCAGGTGGGGGGCCAGCTGGCCTGGGCCAGCGGCATGCTCGGCCAGCTCGTGGTGGCGCTGGAGCACAGCGACGACCGTGCCTTCGCCACGCCCATCGGCCGCAACGTCGAGCGCCGCACCGGCGCGGCCGTGCTGGCGCTCAGCGGCGACGCCGGCATCTGGTCGTGGCAGGGCGAGCTGCGCCGCGACGACAGCTCCGACTACGGCGGCGTCAGCACCGGCCGCCTGGGCGGCGGCATGCGGCTGCTGCCGCAGCTGAAGCTGCGCGCGCTGGCCGGCACCACCTTCCGCGCTCCCAGCTTCAACGACCTGTACTTCCCGGGCTACGGTGTCGAGACGCTGCAGCCCGAGCGCGGGCGCAGCGCCGAGCTCGGCCTGGTCTGGCGCAGCGCCGACACCGAAGCCGCGCTGACCGTGTTTCGCAACCGCGTGCGCGACCTCATCGGCTACGAAGGCGACCGCAGCTTCTGCCCGCCCGACCCGGCGTACGACTTCGGCTGCGCGCGCAACATCCGCCGCGCGCAGCTGGACGGCAGCACGCTGTCGGGCCTGCAGCGCCTGGGGGCCTGGCAGCTGAAGGCGCAGCTGGACTTCCTGACCGCGCGCGACGAGACCACCGGTGCCCGCCTCAGCCGCCGTGCCGCGCACCAGGAGACGCTGTCGGCCGACTGGACCGGCGCCGCCTGGAGCGCCGGCGCCAGCGTGCTGCACCTGGGCGCGCGGCCCGACAGCGGCAAGCAGCTCGCGGCCGAGACCACGCTCGACCTGAAGGCCGCCTGGACCTTGGCGGCCGGCTGGACGCTGCAGGCCCGGCTGCTGAACGCCACCGACCGCGACACCGAACCGGCGCGCGACTACCAGGGTCTGGGCAGGCAGGCCTGGCTGGGCCTGCGCTACGAAGGCGGGCTGTAGACGCGATGCCGCTGCACGAGCTGATCCTGGGCGGCGCACGCAGCGGCAAGTCGCGCTGCGCCGAAGCGCGCGCGGCGGCCTGGCTGGCGCAGCCGGGCCAGCGCGCCACGCTGCTGGCCACGGCCGAGGCCGGCGACGACGAGATGCGCGCGCGCATCGCGCAGCACCGTGCCGACCGCGCGGCGCGCGTGCCGCGGCTGTGCACGCGCGAAGAACCGCTGGCGCTGCCCGAGGCGCTGGAGTCGGCCACCCCCGAGCACCTGCTGGTGGTGGACTGCCTGACACTGTGGCTCACCAACCTGCACCTGCCGCTGCACGGCACGCCGCTGGCCGATGCGCAGGCGCGCGAACACGCGCTGCTGGCAGCGCTGGCCGCGGCACGCGGACCGGTGGTGCTGGTCTCCAACGAGATCGGCCTGGGCGTGATGCCGGTCTCGCGCGAGGCGCGGCAGTTCGTCGACGCGCTCGGCCGCCTGCACCAGCGCGTGGCCGCGCAGTGCGCGCGCGTGACGCTGATGGTGGCCGGCATCGAGGTGCCGGTGCAGGGCGCGCGATGAGCCGCCGCCCGGCATGGTGGTCGTGGCTGGCCGCGCTGCAGGGCCTGCTGCTGGCGGGCCTGCTGGCGGGCGTGCTGGCATCAGCGCCGGCCCGGGCGCAGCCGGTGGAGCTGCGCGACGACCGCGGCGCCACGCTGCGGCTGGCCGCGCCGCCGCAGCGCATCGTCAGCCTGCTGCCGTCGTTCACCGAGAGTCTGTGCGCGCTGGGCGCGTGTGGCCGGCTCGTCGGCGTCGACCGCTACTCCGACTGGCCCGCCAGCGTGCGCAGCCTGCCGCAGCTGGGCGGGCTGGAAGACGCCAACATCGAACGCACGGTGGCGCTGCGGCCCGACGTGGTGGTGGCGGCACGCTCGGCCCGTGTCACCGAGCGCCTGGAGGCGCTGGGCATGACGGTGCTGGTGCTCGACTCCGACACCCACGCCGACGTGCAGCGCAGCCTGCTGCTGCTGGCGCGCCTGCTGGGCACGCCCGAGCGCGGCGTGGCGTTGTGGCAGCAGCTGCAGCGCGAGATCGGCGAGGCCGCGGCGCGGGTGCCGCCGCGCTACCGGGGCAGCGCGGTGTACTTCGAGGTCGAGAGCTCGCCCTATGCCGCCGGCGCTGCGTCGTTCATCGGCCAGACGCTGCAGCAGCTGGGCCTGGGCAACATCGTGCCGGCGGCGCTGGGGCCGTTCCCGAAGCTCAACCCCGAGTTCGTCGTGCGCGCGCAGCCGGCGCTGGTGATGGCCGTGCAGCACGAGCTGGCCGGCATGGCGGCGCGCCCGGGCTGGGCCGGCATGGCGGCCCTGCGGCAGGGGCAGGTGTGCGGCTTCGAGCGCCCGCGCTACGAAGTGCTGGTGCGCCCGGGCCCGCGCATGGGCGAGGCCGCGCGCCTGGTGGTCGATTGCCTGGTCGCGTTGCCGGCCGGAGGCGGCCGCCCGTGAACAGCGCCGCCTCGGCGCACGACCGCCGCCAGCGCCGCCGCCTGCTGGCCGCGCTGGCGGCCGCGGCACTGCTGCTGCTGCTGGCCGGGCTGGCCGTGGGCAGCGAAGGCTGGTCGTGGGCCGGGCTGCGGGCCGACCTGGCCGGGCCGCAGGCGGCGCTGATCGTCGGCGAGATCCGCGCACCGCGCACGCTGGGTGCGCTGCTCGTGGGCGCGCTGCTGGGACTGGCCGGCGCCATCGCGCAGGGCCTGTTCCGCAACCCGCTGGCCGACCCGTTCCTGCTCGGCACCGCCGCCGGCGCCTCGCTGGCCGTGGTGCTGCTGCTGGCCGGCAGCGCCGCGCTGGGCCACACGCTGGCGCTGGCCACCGCGGCCTGGCTGGCGCGGCTGGGCCTGGTGGCCGCCGCCTTCGTCGGCGCGCTCGCCGGCGTGCTGCTGACCCTGGCGCTCGCACGCGGCGCGCAGCAGACGCTGCGCCTGCTGCTGGCCGGCGTGGTGGTGGGCGTGGTGCTGGGCGCGGTGGCCGACCTCGTGACCACCTGGTCGCCCGCGGCGCTGCGCGGCAAGCAGGCCTTCATGCTGGGCTCGACCAGCTTCCTGGGCTGGGGCAGCGTCGCCGTGCTGGCGGCGGGCCTGGCGCTGACGCTGCCGCTGGCGCGGCGGCTGGCGCGTGCGCTGGACGCGCTGAGCCTGGGCGAGGACAGCGCCCACAGCCTGGGCCTGCCGCTGCCGCGGCTGCGCCTGGTGCTGGTGCTGCTGCTGGCGCTGTGCACGGGGCTGGCGGTGTCGCAGGCCGGGCTGGTGGCGTTCGTCGGTCTGGTGTCGCCGCACCTGGTGCGCCGCTTCGCGCCGGCGCCGCAGGCGTTCACGCTGCCGGCCAGTGCGGCCGCCGGCGCGGTGCTGATGGCCGCGGCCGACGTGCTGGCGCGGTCGCTCATCGCCCCCGAAGAACTGCCCGTGGGCGTGCTGACCGCGGTGCTGGGCGGCAGCTACCTGCTGTGGCTGCTGCACCGCCGGGAGGTGGGCTGATGCTGCAGGCCTTCGACCTGCATGCGCGGCTCGGAGGCCGTGCCGTGCTGCACGGCGTGCACTGCCAGCTGCGGCCGGGCTGGACGGCCGTGGTCGGCCCCAACGGCGCCGGCAAGTCGACGCTGCTGCGCGTGCTGGCCGGGCTGCTGCCGCCCAGCGGCGGCGAAGTGCGGCTGGACGACCGCGCGCTGCAGGACTGGCCGCCTGCCGAACGCGCCCGGCGCGTGGCCTGGCTGGCGCAGCGCAGCGACACCAGCGGCGACCTCACCGTGCGCGAGACCGTGCTGCTGGGCCGCCTGCCGCACATCGGCCTGCTCGGTGCGGCGGGCCCCGCCGACACCGCCGCCGTGGACGCCGCGATGGACGCCACCGCCTGCACCGCCTGGCAGCACCGGCGGCTGCAGCAGCTCTCGGGCGGCGAGCGCCAGCGTGTGCTGCTGGCGCGCGCGCTGGCCACCGAGGCGCCGGTGCTGCTGCTGGACGAGCCCACCACGCATCTGGACGCGCCGCACCAGGTGGCGCTGGCGCGGCTGTTCCGGCGCCTGGCGGCCACGCGCACGGTGGTCAGCGTGCTGCACGACCTGCCGCTGGCGCTGCACGCCGACCGCCTGCTGGTGCTGGTGGACGGGCGTGTGCAGGCCGAAGGCGCCTTCGACGACCCCGCGCTGCATGCCGCGCTGGTGGCGGCCTTCGGCGGCGCCGTGCGCATCGACAACCGCGGTGCGCGCCCGGTGGCGCTGCCGCACCTGGACTGACCCGGCAGGAGAAGATCGGCCATGGGACCGCAACGCATCGTCTGCCTCACCGAAGAAACCACCGAGTGGCTGTACCTGCTGGGTGAAGAAGCGCGCATCGTCGGCATCAGCGGCTACACGGTGCGGCCGCGCCGCGCGCGCGACGAGAAGCCGCGCGTCAGCGCCTTCCTCGACGGCAAGATCGACAAGATCGTCGCGTTGCAGCCCGACCTGGTGATCGGCTTCTCCGACATGCAGGCGGCGCTGGCCGACAAGCTGATCCGCGCCGGGCTCGACGTCTACATCACCAACCAGCGCAGCGTGGCCGAGATCTTCCGCACGCTGCGCCTGGTGGCCGCGCTGGTCGGCGCGCAGGAGCGCGCCGAGGCCTGGATCGCGCAGTGCCAGGCGCGCCATGCGCAGATCGCGGCCGCGGCCGCGGTCTGGCCGCGCCGGCCGCGCGTGTACTTCGAGGAGTGGGACACGCCGATGATCAGCGCCATCCAGTGGGTGTCGGAGTTGATCGGCACTGCCGGCGGCGACGACGTCTTCGCCGAACTCGGCACGCAGCGCATGGGCCGCGACCGCGTGATCGCCGACGCGCTGGAACCGGCGCGGCGTGTGCCCGACCTCGTCGTCGGCAGCTGGTGCGGCAAGAAGTTCCGCCCCGAGAAGGTGGCCGCGCGCGCGGGCTGGGCCGACGTGCCCGCGGTGCGCGCGGGCCGCCTGCATGAGATCAAGAGCTGCGACATCCTGCAGCCCGGACCGGCGGCACTGACCGACGGGCTCGAACAGCTGCACCGTTTCTGCACCGACTGGGCCCTCGCGCAATGACCACGTCCACCCTGGCTGCCCGCGTGCAGCACCGCATCGACCGCAAGACCAAGCCGCTGGGCGCCCTGGGCCGGCTGGAAGCGCTGGCGCTGCAGCTGGCGCTGGTGCAGCAGAGCGAGACGCCGCAGCTGCACGCGCCGCAGCTGGTGGTGTTCGCGGCCGACCACGGCATCGCGGCGCAGGGGGTCTCGGCCTACCCGCAGGCCGTGACGGTGCAGATGGTGGCCAACATGCTGGCCGGCGGCGCCGCGGTGTCGGTGCTGGCGCGCCAGCACGGGCTGGCGCTGACGGTGGTGGACTGCGGCGTGGCGCAGCCGCTGGCGCCGCAGCCCGGGCTGCACGTGGCCCGCGTGTGCGACGGCAGCGCCGACAGCACGCAGGCCGCGGCCCTCACCGACGCGCAGTGCCAGGCCGCGCTGGACAACGGCGCCGCGCTGCTGCGCCGGCTGCCGGGCAACGTGCTGCTGCTGGGCGAGATGGGCATTGCCAACACCTCGCCCGCGGCGCTGCTGATGGCGCGCCTGACCGGGCTGCCGCTGGCCGCGTGCGTGGGCCGCGGCACCGGGCTCGACGACGCCGGCCTGGCGCACAAGACGGCGGTGCTGCAGCGTGCGCTCGACCGCCACGCCGGCGTGCAGGGCGTGCAGCCGCTGCTGGCGGCCTTGGGCGGCGCCGAGATCGCCACGATGTCCGGCGCCGTGCTGCAGGCCGCGCGCGAACGCCGCGTGGTCGTGGTCGACGGCTTCATCACCACCGCGGCCGTGGCCGTGGCGGCAGCGCTCGAGCCCGCGGTGCTGCCGTGCTGCGTGTTCGCGCACGGCTCGGCCGAACACGGTCACGGCCGCTGGCTGCAGGCCCTGGGCGTGCAGCCGCTGCTCGACCTGGGCCTGCGCCTGGGCGAAGGCTCGGGTGCGGCGCTGGCCTGGCCGCTGCTGCAGTCGGCCGTGCTGCTGCTGGCCGAGATGGCCAGCTTCGACAGCGCCGGGGTCAGCGACCGTGCTGCATGAGCTGCGCCTGTTCCTGATCGCGCTGCAGTTCCTGACGCGCGTGCCGGTGCCGGCCTGGGTGGGCTGGCGACCCGAGTGGATGCACGCCAGCGCGCGCCACTACCCGGCCGTGGGCCTGGTGGTGGGTGGCTTCGCGGCGCTGGTGCTGTGGACTGGCGCGCACTTCTGGCCGGCGGCGGTGGCCGTGCTGCTGTCGATGGCGGCCACGTTGCGGCTCACCGGCGCCTTCCACGAAGACGGCCTGGCCGACACCTGCGACGCGCTGGGCGGCACGGTCAGCCGCGAACGTGCACTCGAGATCATGAAGGACTCGCGCATCGGCAGCTACGGCACCGTGGGCCTGGTGGCGGTGCTGGCGCTGAAGGCCGCGGCGCTGCTGGGCCTGGCGCTGCGCGACGTGGAACTGGTGCTGATCGCGCTGCCGCTGGCGCACGCCGGCTCGCGCGCGGTGCCGGTGCTGCTGCTGCGCTGGCTGCCCTACGGCGGCGACCCGGACCACGCCAAGGCCAAGCCGATGGCGCAGCAGGCCGACAACCACACGCTGCTGGTGGTGGCGCTGTGGCTGGTGGTGGTGGGCGCCGCGGCGCTGGCCTGCGGGCTGGAACCGCAGCGCCTGCTGCTGGCGGGTGTTGCGCTGCTGGTGGTGGCGTTGGTGATGGCGCGCTGGCTGCAGCAGCGCCTGGGCGGCTACACCGGTGACACGCTCGGCGCGTCGCAGCAGGGCGCCGAGCTGGCGGTGTACCTGGTGCTGCTGGCGCAGTGGTGAACGCGGACGGCTCCGCCACCACGCTCTGGTGCTGGCGCCACCCGCGCGCCGAGGGCGCGGCCGGGCGCTGCATCGGCCGCACCGACCTGGCCGTCGATCCGCGCCGTGCCAAGCGCCTGGCGCACCGCATCCGCCACGCCGCGCGCGTGCACGGCCTGCCGCACGCCGCCCACGTGTCGCCGCTGGCGCGCTGCCGCGCCGTGGGCGGCTGGCTGCGGCGCTGGGGCTGGCGGGTCGTGGTCGACGCGCGCCTGGTCGAGGTCGACTTCGGCGCCTGGGACGGCCTGCCATGGACGCGGATCGCCTGGTCCGAGGTCGAGGCCTGGCGACACGACCTGCTGCACCACGCGCCTGGCGGCGGCGAGTCGCTGGCGCGCCTGGCCGTGCGCGCGCGGGCCTTCGCGGCAGCGCAGCGCGGGGCCGTGCTGCTGGTGGGCCACGGCGGCTGGATCAACGCGCTGCGCAGCGTGCCGCCGGGCTGCACCGTGCTGGCCGCCGCCGACTGGCCGGCGCCGCCGCGGCACGGGGCGCTGGTGGTGGTGCGGCACGGCTGATCGGGGTCGTCGCGCGCCGTGGCTGCCGCCGTTCGGCCCGCGGCGGCAGCCATCCGTCGGCGCACTGCGCGCTTCATCGCAAGGCGCTCGCGGCGGCGCGGCGCGCTGCCTAGAGTCACGCTCATCGCATCGCCTGTCGCGGTGCTTCGGAGCCCCACCATGAAGACTTCCCTCGCCGCCCGCGCCACCGCCTTCGGCCTGGCCGCCTTCGTCACCGTGGCGCTGCTCGGCAGCGTCGACCTGCTCGCCAGCGCCGAGGCCGGCGCGCAGGCCGTGCTGGCCGCCGCCGGCACCACGCAGGCCTGATGCCCGTGGCAACGGCCTTGTCCTTCGGTCGCAGCAGGCGGGGGCCGGCAGCGCCGCGCCCGGTCAGTGGCGGTGTGCGGACGCCGCGGCTGCAGGCGTCTCCAGCAGTTGCAGCACCGCGTCCGCCGTGGCCAGCGGCTGCTCCATCGGGAACAGATGCGTGCCCTCCAGCCAGGCGATGCGCCCGCGCGTGACGGCGCGGGTCTCGGCCAGGCCCACCTGGCGCACCTCGGTCGAACGCGTGCCGCCGAGGAAGGCCACCGGGCACTGCGGCGGGTGGCGCTTGAGCAGCGTGCCGAAGTGGTGCGGCAGCGTGTTGTAGAAGCGCGTCTCCACCTCGCGGCGGAAGGCCAGCCGGACGCCACCATCGGGATGCTCGGGGTCGGGCTCGATGCCGCAGGCGATGTAGTCGGCCAGCACACGCGGGTCCCAGCGCGCGAACAGCGACTTCGCCGCGTAGTGCGCATGCGCCGCCTCGGCACTGGGCCAGTGCGTGCGCCGCGACTTCGACACCCGCCCGGGCGAGATGCGGCCGATCAGCCGCGCCGCCTTCGCCACCTGCACGCTGTGCGCGCGCCAGCCGGCCAGCACCGGCGAGTCGATCAGCACCAGGCCGGCCGCCAGGTCGGGCCGGCGGCAGGCGGCCAGCAGGCTGAGGTAGCCGCCCAGCGAGTGGCCGACCAGGTGCACGCGTTCGCCCGGCGCCTCGCGCTCGATGAACGCGATCAGCTCGTTGCGCGTGTGCGGCCAGTTGCTGGCCACCGGGAAGGCCGGGTCGTGGCCGAACTTCGGCAGCGCCAGCACGCGCCAGCCGGCGGCCTGCCAGTGTTCGAACAGCAGCCGGTAGGTGCCCGCGGGGAAACCGTTGGCATGGCTGAAGACCAGGGTGCCGGCGCTACGGTGTGCTTTGCGGCCCGGCATCAGACGATGCGCTCGCCCGGGTGGGTGATCTTGCGCATGGGCTCGAAGCGCTGCAGCGGGCTCATCAAGGGGTGCTGCGTGTCGCCGCCATCCCAGCGCGGGTCGTCGATGCCCTCGAACACCTCGCGCAGGCGCTGGCCCCAGGTGCTGTGGATCATGCGGAAGTACGGGTTCTGCTCGTCGATGCAGACGATCTGGTCGCAGGCCAGGCTGCCGGCGCGGTAGACCAGCAGGTCCAGCGGCAGGCCGACGCTGAGGTTGGACTTCAGCGTGCTGTCCATCGAGACCAGCGCGCACTTGGCGGCTTCGTCCAGCCCGGTCTTGGGCGTCAGCACGCGGTCGAGGATGGGCTTGCCGTACTTGCTTTCGCCGACCTGGAAGAAGCAGGTCTCGCGCGTGGCCTCGATGAAGTTGCCGGCCGAGTAGACGAGGAACATGCGCATCGCCTCGCCGCCGATCTGGCCGCCGAAGATCATGCTGGCGTTGAAGTCGATGCCGGCGGCCTTCAGCGACGGCCCGTCCTGCATGTACACACGCCGCACCGCGCTGCCCAGCACGCGCGTGGCGTCGAACATGCTCCTCGCGTTCCAGATCGTGATCGGCTCCTCGTCGCCGTTGTCGAGCTTTTCCACCTGCAGGATCTCGCGCACGCTCTGGCTGATGCTGAGGTTGCCCGCCGACAGCATCACCATGAAGCGGTCGCCGGGCTTCTCGTAGACCATCATCTTGCGGAAGGTGCTGATCTGGTCGAGGCCCGCATTCGTGCGCGAGTCGGACAGGAAGACGAGGCCGGCATCCAGGCGGATGCCCACGCAGTAGGTCATGGCGGGGGGTGCAGAGCGCGACGGAAGGCCGCAAGCCTACCAGCACCGCCCGTGGTCAGCCCGGCCCGCGCTGCAGCGCCTTCAGCCGGTACAAGGCGTCGAGCGCCTCGCGCGGGCTGAGCCGGTCAGGGTCGACCGCGGCCAGCGCCGCTTCCACCGCCGAGGGCTCGGGCATGGCCGCTGCCGGCGGCGGCGCGAACAGGTCCACCTGCGCGGCACCGGCCTGCGCCTTGGCCTCCAGCGCCTCCAGCGTGGCACGCGCCTGCCGGATCAGCGGCTGCGGCATGCCGGCCAGCCGCGCCACCTGCACGCCGTAGCTGCGGCTGGCGGGGCCGGGCTCGATCTGGTGCAGGAAGACGATGTCGTGCCCGCTCTCGGCCGCGCCCACGTGCAGGTTGACCGCGTGGGGGTGCCGCGCGGGCAATTCGGTGAGCTCGAAGTAGTGCGTCGCAAACAGCGTGAAGGCGCGGTTGCGGTCGTGCAGCTGCGTCGCGATGGCCGAGGCCAGCGCCAGGCCGTCGAAGGTGCTGGTGCCGCGGCCGATCTCGTCCATCAGCACCAGGCTGTGTTCGGTGGCGCCATGCACGATGGCCGCGGCCTCGGTCATCTCCAGCATGAAGGTGGACTGCGCGTTGGCCAGGTCGTCGGCCGCGCCGATGCGCGTGTGGATGGCGTCGATCGGCCCCAGCCGGCAGGCCGCCGCAGGCACGTAGGAGCCGATGGCCGCCAGCAGCACCGTCAGCGCCACCTGGCGCATGAAGGTGCTCTTGCCGCCCATGTTGGGGCCGGTGATCACGAGCATGCGCGTCTTCGCGTCCATGCGGCAGTTGTTGGCGATGAAGGCCGCACCGGTGGTCTCGCGCAGCCGCTGTTCCACCACCGGGTGGCGGCCGGCCTCGATGTCGATGCAGGGGTAGGGCACGAACTCGGGCCGGCACCACTGCAGCGTGGCCGCGCGCTCGGCCAGCGCCGCCAGCGCGTCCAGGCTGGCCAGCGCACGCGCCAGCGCCGACAGCGCGCCCAGGTGCTGCTGCAGTGCGTCGAGCAGCTGCTCGAACAGCCACTTCTCGCGCGCCAGCGCGCGCTCCTGGGCCGACAACGCCTTGTCCTCGAAGGCCTTCAGCTCGGGCGTGATGTAGCGCTCGGCGTTCTTCAGCGTCTGCCGGCGCTGGTAGTCCGCGGGCACCTTGTCCTGGTGCGAGGCGGTCACCTCGATGTAGAAGCCGTGCACCTTGTTGAACTGCACGCGCAGGTTCGGAATGCCGGTGCGCGTGCGTTCGCGCGCTTCCAGGTCGAGCAGGAAGCTGTCGCAGTTCTGGCTGATGGCGCGCAGCTCGTCGAGATCGGCATCGACCCCGGCGGCGATGACGCCGCCGTCGCGCAGCAGCACCGCGGGCTCGTCGGCGATGGCCTGCAGCGTTTCGGCGACGCCGGCGTCGGGCTGCAGCGCCGCGTGCAGCTGCGCCAGCAGCGCGCTGCCGGCCGGTGCCGCGGCGCGCAGCGCCGGCAGGCCGTGCAGCGTCTGGCGCAGGCCGGCGAGCTCGCGCGGGCGCACCTGGCGCAGCGCGATGCGCGCCGTGGTGCGCTCGACATCGCTCACGCCGCGCAGCGCCTCGCGCAGCGGCTCGAAACCGCTGGTCATCAGTTCGGCGATGGCGTCGTGGCGCGCGCTGGCCGCAGCGCGTGCGCGCTGCGGATGCGTCAGCCAGTGGCGCAGCAGCCGGCTGCCCATGCCGGTGCGGCAGGTGTCGAGCAGGCTCAGCAGCGTGGGCGCGTCCTCGCCGCGCAGCGTCTGCACCAGTTCCAGGTTGCGGTGCGTGGCCGGCGGCAGCTCCAGCAGGTCGCTGGCGCGTTCCACCGTCAGCGTGCGCACGTGGGCCAGCGCGCGTCCCTGCGTGTGTTCGGCGTAGCTCAGCAGCGCCGCGGCGGCGGCCTGCGCCACCGGCAGGTCCTGCGCGTTGAAGCCGGCCAGCGTGGCCACCTGCAACTGCTCGCGCAGCTTGCGGTCACCGAGCGCGGTATCGAACTGCCAGGCCGGGCGCGCGGTGCGCGCGGCGCGCACGCCGTCGAAGGCGGCGTCCAGCGTGCCGGCCTCGTGCAGCAGTTCGGCCGGCGCCAGCCGCGCCAGCCAGCCGGGCAGTTCGCGGTCGCCGCATTCGGTGATGCCGAGCTGCCCGCTGCTCAGCCCCAGCCACGCCAGGCCCCAGGCGGCGCGGTGCTTGTGCACCGCCAGCAGCAGCGTGTCGGCGCGTTCGGCCATCAGCGCGCTGTCGGTCACGGTGCCGGGCGTCACCACGCGCACGACCTTGCGCTCGACCGGCCCCTTCGCGGTGGCCACGTCGCCCACCTGCTCGGCCACCGCCACGGCCTCGCCCAGCTTGATCAGCCGCGCGAGGTAGCTTTCCACCGCGTGCACCGGCACACCGGCCATCACCACCGGCTCGCCGGCGCTCTGGCCGCGGGTGGTCAGCGTGATGTCGAGCAGCCGGTTGGCCTTGCGCGCGTCGTCGAAGAACAGCTCGTAGAAGTCCCCCATGCGGTAGAAGACCAGCGTGTCGGGGAACTCGGCCTTGATGCCCAGGTACTGGGCCATCATGGGCGTGTGGCGCGAGAGGTCGGCGGGCGCGGGGGCGGGCTGGGGGAGGGCGGGGGTCATGTCGGGCGTGATGGTAGGTCACGGGCGACGGGGGGTGACGAGCGGCCGGCGGGGCGACCGGCGGATTTGCAGCGATTGGAGCCGGTCGCTCACGGTCAGCCAAAGCGCGCTATCTGACACCTTGGGGACGTTCAACTGCAGGCTTCGGCGCAGTGCCTAGGGGATGATCGCCCGGCTTTGCTGGACTGCGGTAACGTCGATCGCAGCTGCTTCATCGAATGTCATGAAGGCCAGATGAATTGGGAGCTCTAGCGCGTCTGGATCGATCTCTCGCCGCAAAGCATCTGCTTGCTCATCGCTTTTACAGAGGATTAGTAGGTCGATGTCTGCCGCACCTGCTTCGTCGCGCTCGACCGAGCCAAAGAGGTGCCATTGAGTTCCCTCGGCTTTGGCGCCGAGTGACCAAGCGATCTCGCGCAGGCTCCGAATTGTGCGGTCGCGGATCACTTGTGCAGGCGGCTCATCAGCTCACCAAACGCTAAGGCTTCAGCGCCCATCGAATTGGCCGCTGCCTGCGCTTGGTCGGTTATGGATCCATAGCTCGACGACTTCACGACGATATCAAAATGCCCTACCCGGGCCCTTGCGTTGCGCACGTCCTCGGCGCTCATGTGGTACGCCTCGATGACAGCGACTACAAGACTCGACCCTGAATCACGCACAGCCTTGAAGACAGTGTCAAAGACGTACGAGACGTGGGACACATTCCGGTGTTGCTCCATCGCGTTGATGAAGAATCCCATGTTCTTGTCCCGGAACGAACCGGCGTCGCCTGTTGAAGCTGCCCGTGCGATGTCGCCCAACTTTCCGAATGCGGTGCCGGCGGCGTGAACAAGATCGATGGCTGCGCCGCTCCACAAACTCATGGATGGGACGTTCATCACGAACTGCGGTTTGTTGACGCCGCCGAAAAGCGGAGCGACGTCAGAAGGCTGAATTACACCCCGCACCCCTAGCACCGCTACTGAGAACGTGTAGCCTGTCTTTGGTGACTTGACTAGCAGGAAGCCCTCAGCAGTCCGGCCGAGAACCTCCATGTACTCCTTAGCCACCAGCTTTTCGGCTACCCATTCAGTCGGATCATTGCTCACTGATCAGTCCTTCAAGATGTTGGTTAGCTCGTTTGGGAAGCGAGAGCCATCCTCTCTGATCCCTGCAATGTGGAAAGCTTCAAGGTCATCTATGTGCTGCCGTAACAACTCCAAGGTCGCCCTCTCGTCATCCCGAAGCAGGTCGCGGTTAGCGTCAAGAATCGCGAGCAAGCGTCTGTTGTTAGGAAGGATGCGAGTCAGCATCTTCCGCTTCCACTGTTCAGCGGCACCGCTTTCCGGGTTCCTCGCTGCGTCAATGTGAGGCCCATATCTATCGAAGATCGAACGGTTTTCCGTCAGTAGCGGATCCACAGCCTTACGAGCACTACTGCGGTCGTCAAACTTTGCCGCGCCAAACAGCCCCCGAAGCTTCTTCGCGTGATCGCGCTTCCAGCCCAGCATCATGTCGTCCGGGAAGGCATCAGGCGCCTTGTCGACCATCGTGTGACAGTTCGCACACAACACAATCAGGTTCTCGAACGCACCGCGTTCCTCCTCGGTGAGGTTTGGGTCAGCACGAGGACCGCCATCGTTGGCCGCAAATACGTGTGCCAACTCTGCAATGTGTATGTTCGTGCCCGCAGCGTCCACGAAGAGCTCGTTGGCGCAATTCGGGTTCTGACAGTAGCCGGCTGATGCAGCGAAAAGCCTACGCTGAGTATGGGCGTTCGGTGACGCGGCACCCCTTGAGCAAGCCATACTGGCGTCCCCGATATCTAAGTCACTCAGATTCTAGTGATTTATTGGGTTGGCCGGCAAAGCACCAACGGCGTCAATTCCAACATCGGCGCTACGTGCGACGATGGATCTGAAAATGTGGGCAATGAGTGCAGAAGCCGCGTACCAACGGCCGCTGCTAAGTCAGTGCGACATGCCCACGTTGGCCGGCGCGATGCTCGGCAAACGGAAGACCCAACCAACGCCTGCAAAGCGACTACTTTTGAGTGCGCCAATCCTTGATGTACAGCAGGTCGTTGTGGGCAAGCTTCAAGACTGTGAAGCGTTCTAGCAGCTGCTCCACAGCCGGCCCAAACTTCTTCGCCTCGTCGAACGACAGAAAAATCTGCTTCGACTGCATGGCTGCCAGGATGCGCAGAATACGGGCCGTCGCTGGCACCTCGATATTCTTGTAGATAACCGAGTCGTGAAGCGCCATCGGCAACTTAGTGAGCGACAGCATCGCCAGGTCAAAACCCACAAGGCCTGCGAAGGACTTGCCAGTGCCGGTGTCGTCCGGTGAGGTAAAGAGATAAGACCCAGCGTTCCTAATGCGGAGTTCTGAGGCGACCCGCGACGGACCATAGACCACCTTGTTGAACGACCTGAGCTTGCTGTTCACTTGGCCTTCGATGGCCAAGAAAATTCCCGCATAGATGTTTTCTAGGCGATCGTTTGAGTCCTTAACAGCGGCGTCGATGTTGAGCTTGCTCTCGAAGTGATAGTTTTCGGCGGCTGCCTTGTCGACGGCACCTTTCAGTTCGAAAACGCGATTGAACACGTCGTCAGGTAGGCCCTTCGACTGCAGTGATGCCTGAATCTCACCATCCACCTGAGCCAGCTCAGACGCTATTGCACGCTCTTCCACGACAGTGGCAGCCAGCTCATCCTTCAATTCTTTCTTGACGATGCTGCCAATCTTCTGGTGGAAGCCCTCAACCTGTTCGAGGCGCTGCACGTCAACCGTCGGGAAGAAGTCGGCGACGAGCGCAATATTGGCCGCAAGTCGCGGTGTGATGCCCAAGATCTCCCGCTCAAGGCGGCGGACCTTGGTATGAAGTTCGATGCGATGGCTACCAAGCTCAAGCTTGCGCTGCTGCTTCTTCTGCAAGTCTTGGTCGAACAGCGACTCATAGACAGTGAGGGCGCCGCTGAACCCGTTTTTCAACTGCTCAATCTGAGCCTGGTTGGACTCGATTGACCGGGCGTTCTCTAGGTACTGGGACTTGGTGATCTTCGGGATGATGCTCGCAGTCATGGAGTCGCTGATGAGCTTCTTGCGGTTCTTCAGACCGTCCAAAGTCTTGCGCTCTAGTGCCACATCAGGGCTGCGGCCGAATAGGTCAACCAGGCGGTTGATGGCCGCCGCGATTGGCTCCTTGTCTGCGCCCACGAATGGGTGGCTTGGGTTCAGCCCGCCCTTCTTCCAAATGCGCGAAAACGGATTCACGATCGACCGGAACGTGCCCTCCAGCTCTTCCAGCCCGTACAAGCGCTTCAATAGCCTGTTGTACTCGTCGATTCCAAGCTCGCGCTGTGCCTCGTACTCTGTATTGCACTCCTGCACTATGTCAGGGCTATCAGTCGCGCGTGAAAAGTACAACCGCTCGGAACCGAACTCGAACGAAAAGTCGTAGCGATGCGGCCCGAGCTCACGGATGGCGCCCGCATCGTCCCTTTCTGCGAAGGTCGAGCCACCGAATACGAAGTCGATGACCATGAGAACCGTGGATTTGCCAATGGAGTTCTTTGCGTCATCGTCTCCGAGGATGACGTTCAAGCCAGGGCGGAACTCAATCGGTGAATGGCTGAAGTGAACGCATCGGATTTCTTTAAGCATAGCTAATCGAGCCTGTCTCTACTTCAATGGTCAGCATGCCGAGTACGTACAACACATCCAGCGCGTGAAGGAACTCCGTCGCATCCTGAAAGACGCCGTGAGTGCGGCGGTAGACATCCTGCACGGTCTCCCCCTGCGATTTGCCCATCAAGACCTTCCGCATCTTGAACAGTGTCGACTCCTCAAGTCGTGTGAACTTGCTAGGAACCAACATCGAAGACCTCACAGTTCTGGACGAAGAAAGACGTCAGCACCTTTGCGGCTAGAAGTGGCCTGCCAGTTCGAGCGCTGATCCACTGCGCTACGAAGTTGAAAACCGCGTCCTTGTTGTCAGGATTCTGCTGCTGCATCGCCAAGTAGTAGGTGTTGATCTGGCTCTGCAGCAAGCGCACGGCTACTTGGTCACTCTGCTCCAACATGCGGATCTGGTCCCGGATGCGAACATAGAAGGTGACGGCCTGGGCCTTGATTTCATGCTTTTGCAAAGGGCTCATCCCCGCAATCAGCTTTCTATCCACGGTCGTGAAGTCGAAGCTGGTTAGAGGGATGTCTTGCTCAATGCTGCTCAGTGAAGTAATACTGTCCAGGATTGCGTACACCTCTTCCTGAATCTTGTAGTCGGACACCGTTGCGTTGGCGCGCGCCTCAGCGAGGAAGCCGTCCTTGATTTTTCTAAGCTTGTCCATCTCATCCAGCTTGAAGTCCTTGTCGTACTTCGTGTGGCAGGAGGGGCAAAGCGCAATGACGTTCTCGAGGGCATTAATAGCTTGAGGAGCGGCGCGGCCAATTAGAGCCGTGATTTGGGACGGGGTCGGATTCAGCGGATAGATATGAGCCACTTCGTAGCCTTTGCTCCACCTGCTTGAGCCCGGCTTGCGAAAGAGAATTGACTTCGAGCACAGCGGGCAGCACCCGGAGGTCTCTGCGTACAGGATGCTGTGCTCGTTATCGCCGTAGCCTGTTCTTGCCGTCGCCATTCGAGGACCTTGCTGCGATAACAGAGCCGCAAGACTGGATTGCCGCAGGCTCGTTCGCTGGTAGCGAATCGTACCAAGGCACCTTGTTGGACCGCTGATCCCAAGGCTGTGCCATCAAGAAGGCCCAGCAACTGCTCGGTTGAATAGGACGACCAGGCGTCTTGCGATGGTCAGACCGCGGCAGCCAACACCCGACGCATCAATTCGCAGGCCGGTAGGCCGGCAGGTCCAACTGCGGCCTGACATCGCGCCTCGCACAACAACTGCAGAGGATGGCGCCTACGTCCAGCGGTTGGGCTGCGCCCACTTTGCGCACCTGCGTGCCGTCATCGAAGGTCTAAACCCAGGTGGCCGCCCAGCACTACATGGCCGCAGGCACGCCGGCCAGCTCAGACGACTGCTCTTGGCGAGAGCAGTCACCCAGTCCAGAACCGCGAACGACCGCGATCAGTCCTGAGCCGCCACTCAGATCGTGGCTGCATGATTGACAACTTGAGACGCGGACCCCTGCGAGGGGGACTGGCCACGATCCGCTTCACCATCAGGCCGCCCCGCGCGCCCACCGACGCAGGCCCGAGCGGTCCCAGCACAAGCCTCCCCTTTCCCGCCCATCACCCCCGAAGCCTCAACCCACGCCACTCCGCGCCATGGCCTTGACCCAATCCATGAACAGCCCCGCCGGCCCATCTTCGGCCACCCCCTTGCGCGCACACAAGTAGTACCCGCGCCCGGTGGACACGGTGCGTGCGAACGGCCGCACGAGTTCGCCGGTGGACAGCTCGCGCTCCACCAGGCACGGCTGGATCACGGCTACGCCCATGCCGGAGCACGCGGCCACGATCATGTTGCTGGCCAGGTCGAACCCGCCGCCCAGCTTCACCTTGTCGCTGGGCACGCCGGCCGGGTCGAGCCACAGTGCCCAGTTGCCGGGCAAGTTCGTGTGGTGCAGCAGCGTCTCGCGCAGCAGGCCGGCGGGCGTCTTCAAGCGCTGGGCGATGGCCGGCGTGCACACCGGCGTGATCTCGCGTCCCAGCAGGTAGCGGGCCGTGATGTTGCGCGGCCACGGCCGGCCCGGGCGCTTGATCTCGATCCACACGTCCACGTCCTCGAGCCACGTGGTTTCCTCGGGCCGCGATGGCCGCAGGGCGATGTCGATGTCGGGGTGCCGTTTCTGGAACTGGCTCAGCCGGGGCATCAGCCAGCGCGTGCCGAGGGTCGCCACCGCGCTCAGGCGCAAGGGGCGGCGCCCGCCGCGAAAGGGCTTGCGCAGATCGCTGAACGCCTGCTCCAGCGCCTGCACGCTGGCCTCGATGCGCTGGCGCAGGTCGTGCGCGCGGGGCGTGGGCACCACGCCGTGGGCATGCCGTTCGAACAGCGGGTAGCCCAGGTGCGCTTCCAGGCGCGCGACGGCCCGGCTCACGGCCGCCTGCGTCACGCACAGCGCTTCGGCCGCGCTGGTCTGGCCCTGAGCTGCGGTGGCCGCCCTGCGGCGCCGCGCCGGCCCGCAGCGCGTGCGGCGCTTACCAGCGCGGCGGCAGCTTGCGCAGCAGCACGATGTGCGTGCGCGAGACCTCGATGTAGCCGCCGCGTGCCAGGTCCTGCAGCAGCCGGTTGACCATCACCTTCGACGCCCCCAGGCGCTCGGCGATGCGGGCCTGGCTCAGCGGCCCGGGCACGACGCGGCGGCCGCCTTCGTCGACCGCGAGCGCGTCGAACAGCCCCACCAGGCGCCCGTAGACGTCGACCGAGGCGAGGCGGCCCACGGTGTGCGTCAGCGTGCGCACGCGCTGCACCAGGCGCTGCATCAGGTGCAGCGCCAGGTCGGGCCGCGCGGCCAGCACGCGCTCGAACTCGGCCCGCCCGACGCGGGTCAGCCGGGCGCGTTCGGTCACTTCCACGGTGGCGGCGCGGCGCCCGCCGCTGAGCATCAGCTCGCCGAAGAACTCGCCCGGGCGCAGCGTGTTCAGCTCCACCGTGCGGCCGCCGTCGCCCGTCACCACCGCGCGCAGCTCGCCCGTGTGCACGATGTACATGCAGTCGGCCGGCTCGCCTTCGGTGACCACGGCCGTGCCCGGCTCCCAGGTACGGGTCTCGCCCAGCTTGGCCAGTTCGGCCAGGATCTCGTCGGCGTGTTCCATCGCGTTGTCGTGTTGCTGTGATGCCCTGGCGCGGCGCTGCGCCCCCCGGCCCCGTTCACCGTTCGCCGTTCACTATTGAACCGTGGTGCGCGTGCAGGCACGCGTCGCTCGACCATGGTGGCACACACCCGCACCACCACACGAGGAGACCCGCCATGTTCATCACCTTCCTGTCCCGCCGCGCCACGCAGGCAACGCTGCCGATGCTGGTCGCGCTGATGCTGGCCGGCCAGGCCCCGGCCGCCCACGCGCAGCGCCCCGGCACGTCGACCACCGCCGAGCAGTTGCACGCCAACGCCGTGGCCTCGTTCCGCCAGGGCCGCTTTGCCGAGGCTTTCGGGCGATTCAACAGCCTGGCCGACGCGGGCCATGCGCCGTCGGCCGCCGTGGCGCTGTGGATGTACGAACACGGGCCGACGCTCTTCGGTCGCGACTGGGACAGCACCCAGGAGCAGCTGTCGGCCTGGGCGCAGCTGGCGGGCCAGCCGGCGCCGGTTCTGGTGGGGCGCGCCTATCCGCGCAGCGACACGCGCGCCCAGGCGCGGCCGGCCTGGCGCACGGCAGCGACAGCAGCGCCGACCGGAGCCGCAGCGCGGCCCTGAGCGCCGCGCGCCCGGGTGTTCAGGCCGCCCAGCGCAGCCAGGCCCACACCACGGCCAGCGTGCCCAGCGTCACCGGCACGCCGATGGCCGCGTGCTGCCGCCAGTCGATCGCGATGCCGCTGCGCTTCGCCAGATCGACGACGATCAGGTTGGCGATCGAGCCCACCAGCAGCAGGTTGCCGGCCAGCGTGCTGACCAGCGCCAGCAGCACGCCGGCGCTGTCGCCTTGCAGGTGCGGCAGCAGCAGCATCACGGCCGGCACGTTGCTGACCAGGTTCGACAGCGCCACGCCCGCCACCAGCAGCGCGCCGGGGTCGGCCAGCACCACGCCGCGTGTGCCCAGCCAGGCCACCGCCTGTGCCGCCAGCCCGGTGGTCTCGAAGGCGTGGTTGACGACGAACAGGCCGATGAACAGCAGCAGCAGTTGCCAGTCGACGAAGCCCAGCACGTGCGACGAGTACAGGCGCCGGCTCAGCAGCAGCACCGCGGCGCCGACCAGGGCCGCCACCTCGCGCGGCCAGTCGGTGAACAGGAACACGAACAGCAGCGCCGCGGCCACCAGCAGGCCCTTGGCCGACTGCAGCGCGTCGAAGGCGGGTTCGTCGTCGCCGGCCCCCGCCGGGGCCGCCGCCGCAGCCGGTGCCGCGGCGCTGCCGGGGCCCCACGCCAGCCACAGCCACAGCAGCAGCAGGCTCAGAGCCACCGGCGGCAGCGCCTGCCGCACGTAGCCGGCGAAGGGCAGCTGCAGCACCGATCCGATCAGCATGTTCTGCGGGTTGCCGATCAGCGTGGCGGCCGAACCGATGTTGGCCGCGCATGCCAGGCCGATCAGGAAGGGCACCGGCGGCAGCCCGCGCTGCAGGCACAGCCGCGCGACCACCGGCGTCATGGCCAGGCAGACGATGTCGTTGGAGAACACCGCCGACAGCGCGCCGGCCACCGCGATCAGCGCCGCCATCAGCCCGCGGCGCGACAGCGGCAGCGCCGCCACGCGCTGCGTCACCGCGGTGTAGAAGCCGCCCAGCCGCATCTGCGCCGACAGCACCATGAAGGCGAACAGCAGCACGATGGTGGGCAGGTCGACGCTGCGCGCGGCGTCGTCCACGCTCTGCCCGGTGAGCGCGATCACGGCGATGGCGCCCAGCAGCGCCACGCCCGAGCGGTCCAGCTTCAGCCGCGGCAGGCCGCCGAGGAACATGCCGAGGTAGACCACCGCGAACACCGCGACGATGCCCCAGTCGCGCACGCCGTGGCCCAGCAGGTCGAAGGCGGGCAGGGAGGTCGGATTCACGGTGAGCGGCCGGCGGGTGGAAGTCGGGCGCGATGATAGTGACCGGGCCTGCGGCGCGCCCGCCGGCCCGCGCGCTGCAGGCGGCTGCCTGCGCAGTCAGCCCGGCGGCAGCTCCAGCCAGTCGGCCAGCACCAGCTGCCCGGCAGGCGTCAGCGCGAGGCTGCGTTCGCCGCCGTGGCGCCGCCACCAGCCGCGCTCGATGCCATGGCGCAGCCAGGCGGCCGCCAGCCGGCCGGCGAGGTGGTCGCGCCGCTCGGACCAGTCCAGGCAGCCGTAGCCCAGCGCGCGGCCGGCGCCCAGGCGCTGCCAGGCTGCGCCGTCCAGGCCGATGGCGTCCAGCGCCGCGGCACCGGCGGTGCTGACGGCATAGCCGTCGCCGGCCGGCAGCAGCCAGCCGCGCTGCAGCTGGTTGTGCAGCAGCGCCACGCCCAGCCGGCCCGCGAGGTGGCCATAGCAGCAGCGGGCGTGGCGCAGGCGCTGGCGCGCGGGGCTGGCCCAGTCGCGGGCGTGGCTGTCGCGTTCGGCCACCAGCGCCAGCGCCTCCAGGGCCTGCGCCACCTCGGCGTCGGCCAGGCGGTAGTAGCGGTGGCGGCCCTGCGGTTCACAGGCCAGCAGGCCCGCGTCCAGCAGCTGCGCCAGGTGGCCGCTGGCCGTCGCCGGCGTCACCTGCGCGGCGCGCGCCAGTTCGCCGGCGCTGGCGAGCTCGCCGCCCAGCAGGTAGGCCAGCATGCGCGCGCGGGTGGCGTCGGCCACCAGCGCGGCGACACGCACGAAGCGGGGTTCCTGCGGCATGGCGGGTGCAGCGGGCATGCGGGCGCTACAGCAGCGCGATGCCGGCATCGGCCGGCGCCTGCGCACGGTCGTGCATGCCGTAGTCGCGCAGCGTCGCGACGACCCGGATGCGGTAGCCGGCGAACACCTGCGCGCGGCCTTCGTGCTGGCCGCTGCGGTGGCAGGCCATGTTGCGCCATTGGCGGATCGCGTCCTCGTCACGCCACCAGCTCAGCGACAGGTAGGTGCCCGGCCGCGCCAGGCTCTCGAAACGCTCGACGCCGAGGAAGCCGTCGATGGCATCCAGCGCCGGCCGCAGTGCGGCGGCGATCTCGAAATAGCGCGGTGCGCAGCCTGCCAGCGGCGTCACCTCGAACAGCACGGCCAGGCTCATTGCGGCTCCGGCGCGCGTGCGAAGGTGCCGGCCACCGTGGCGGTGAAGCGGCGTTCCTCGCGCACGATGAAGCGCGCGCGCTGGGCGAACGCGAAGTTCTCGCGCCCTTCGGCGTCGGCCCGCAGGCGCTGGCGGTAGGCCTCGTAGGCGGCCAGCGAGTCGAAGCCGACCAGTCCCCAGGCCTCGACGTTGCTGCCTTCGTGCGGCAGGAAGTAGCCGATGAGGTGGCCGCCGCAGCGCGGGATGATGCGGCCCCAGGCCTGCGCGTAGCGCTCGAACGCGTCGCGCTGGAAGGGGTCGATCTCGTAGCGGATGAAGCAGGCGATCGGGCAGGCTGGGGGCATGGCGGGCACCGGGTCAGTGGCAAGGCGCCCAGTGTCCGTCCCGCGCGGCCGTGGTGGCTTCGGCCGCCGCCGAAGCATCACATCGGGGCGTCTTCGCCTTGCGGCCCGGTCTTGCGGATGCGCACCGCGGCGCGCTTCTTCGCCGGGGCGCCGGCCAGTGCCTGCGGCTGGACGATCGCAGGTGCGCCGTCCACGAAGGCCTGCGTCGCGTCGGCGGCGGTGTCGGGGGCGGCGGTCGCGGCCGCGGGTGCATCGGCCTCTTCCTTGATGACGCGCGTGTAGGGCGCCAGGATGCTGACCAGTTGCCCGTAGACCTTCGGGTTGCCGGCCACCACCTCGCGCTGGTAGAGGTAGTCGGCCTCGCCGGTGAAGTTGCCGATGAGCCCGCCGGCCTCGGTGATGATGAGCGAGCCCGCGGCCACGTCCCAGGGGTTCAGGCCGGTCTCGAAGAAGCCGTCGTAGTAGCCCGCGGCCACGTAGCACAGGTCCAGCGCCGCGGCGCCGGGGCGGCGCAGGCCGGCGCAGCTCTGCATCACCTCTTCGAACATCTTCACGTAGCGCTTGAAGTTGTCGCCCTTGCGGAACGGGAAGCCGGTGCCGATGAGCGCGTCGCTGATGCGCGTGCGCTTGGACACGCGCAGCCGGCGGTCGTTCAGGAATGCGCCGCGCCCGCGCGAGGCGTAGAACATGTCGTTGCGCGTGGGGTCGTAGACCACCGCCTGGTGCACCTGGTTGCGGTGCGCCAGCGCGATGCTGACGGCGTAGACCGGGAACCCGTGGATGAAGTTGGTGGTGCCGTCCAGCGGGTCGATGATCCAGACGAACTCGCTGTTCTTCGCGCCGTGCGTGCGGCCGGACTCCTCGGCCAGGATGCCGTGGCCGGGGTAGGCCTCGAGCAGCGTCTCGATGATGATGTTCTCGGCCATCTGGTCGACTTCGGAGACGAAGTCGTTCGGGCCCTTGCTGCCGACCTTCAGCACCTCCAGGTCCAGCGCCGCGCGGTTGATGATGGACCCCGCCGAACGTGCCGCCTTGATGGCGATGTTGAGCATGGGGTGGAGCGCTTGCGACATGGGACGGGCCTTGTGCTGGGGGCGGGTGGTGCGGTGGGCAGGGAGAAAGAGCGACGCGGCGACAATCGTCCACCGCGCAAGCGCCGATTTTAGCCGCGATGACCGACCCGACCCGCTTCATCCTCGTGCAGACCAGCCACGCCGGCAACGTCGGCGCCGCCGCGCGCGCGATGAAGGTGATGGGTTTCACGGACCTGGTGCTGGTGCGCCCGCGCTTCGCCGACGTGCTGACCCGCGACGAGACGCTGGCGATGGCCAGCGGCGCCACCGACGTGCTGGCACGGGCGCGGGTGGTCGACACGCTGGCCGACGCGCTGGACGGCGTGCAGCACGCCTGCGCCACGGCGATGACGCCGCGCGACTTCGGCCCGCCCACCTTCGAGCCGCGGCAACACTTCGCCACCCTGGCGGCGGCGCCGCTGCACGTGGCCTTCGTGTTCGGCCCCGAGCGCACCGGCCTGCACAACGACGACGTCTACCGCTGCCACGGCTGCCTGAGCATCCCCACCCACCCCGACTACGGCTCGCTCAACCTGGCCCAGGCGGTGCAGCTGATCGCCTACGACTGGCGCCAGGCGCTGGGCGGATTCAGCGTGCAGCCACGCACGGCCGACCCCGTGCGGGCCGACGCGGTGGCGGTGCAGGGCGTGCTCGACCACTGGCAGCAGGTGCTGGTGGACATCGGCTACCTGGACCCGGCGGCACCCAAGAAGCTGATGCCGCGCCTGCAGCAACTGCTGCACCGCGCAGCGCTGACCAGCGAAGAGGTGCACATCCTGCGCGGCATCGCGCGTGCCGCGGCGCAGCCGCGACGCCAGCGCGGTTGAACCGGCGCGGCTACACTGGTTCGCCCCTGCCAACCCCAGGAAGAGCCATGTTCAGCCGCCTGCGAGAAGACATCGCCTGCATCCTCGAGCGCGACCCCGCGGCGCGCTCCTGGTGGGAAGTGCTGACCT
The DNA here is from genome assembly GCF_049810355.1 of Rubrivivax soli. GTDB lineage: Bacteria > Pseudomonadota > Gammaproteobacteria > Burkholderiales > Burkholderiaceae_C > Rubrivivax. The sequence goes on along the minus strand of NZ_CP187368.1, from coordinate 1,523,417 downwards.
GCTACCCGGGGCTGCACGCCCTGGTGCTGCACCGGCGCGCGCACTGGTTCTGGCGCCACGGGCTGCGCTGGGCCGGGCGCTTCACTTCGCACATCGGGCGCATGCTCACGGGCATCGAGATCCACCCCGGCGCCACCATCGGCCGCCGTGTCTTCATCGACCACGGCATGGGCGTCGTCATCGGCGAGACGGCCGAGATCGGCGACGGCTGCACCATCTACCAGGGCGTCACGCTGGGCGGCACCTCGCTGGGCCGCGGCACCAAGCGCCACCCGACGCTGGGCAGGAACGTCATCGTCGGCGCCAACAGCATGGTGCTGGGCGGCTTCACGGTGGGCGACGGCGCCCGCGTGGGCTCGGCCGCCGTGGTGCTGAAGCCGGTGCCGCCCGGTGCCACCGCGGTGGGCAACCCGGCGCGCATCATCGCCGCCGAGACCGACGCCGCACGCGAGGCCGTGGCCGCGAAGATGGGCTTCTCGGCCTACGGCCTGACGCAGGGGGACGACCCGGTGTCGCAGGCGATGAAGGGCCTGATCGACAACGCCGCCGGCCACGAGCACCAGATCGCGCTGCTGTGGGCCGCGATCGAGAAGCTCGCGGCCCGCGCCCGCGAGCTGCCGGCCCAGGACTGCGTGCCCGACGACGCCTGCACCACCGAGCAGTTCGATGCCGAGGGCCTGAGCCGGCTGGTGAAGTAGGCGCCCGTGCGGCATGCCCCGGGGCATGCCGCACGCGGCAACGCACGGCGATCCTGATGCGTTCCTGACGCCGGCACGGGCAGCATGCGCCGCATGACCCGAACGATCTGGCCCGGTCTGCTGGTGTGGGGCGTGGCCTGGGCCGTGCTGCTGCTGCTGGACGGCCCGCTGGAACTGCCCAACCTGGCGCTGCTGCTGGTGCTGGGCACCACGGTGGCCAGTCTCTGGCTGCCCACCGTGCCGGCGCTGGCAGCGGCCGCCTTGTCGGTGCTGGCCTTCAACTGGCTGTTCGTGCCGCCGCGCGGCAGCCTGCACGTCGACCTGCACCAGCACACCTGGCTGCTGATCACGACGCTGGGCGTGGCCTGCGTGGTGGCGGGGCTGGTGGGGCGCCAGCGCGCGCTGGCGCGCCAGGCCCGGCGGCACGCCGACGAGGCCGACGCACTGCGCGCGCTGGGCGAGGCGCTGCGCGACGCCGCTGGCCCGCAGGACACCGCGCCGGCCCTGCAGGCGGCGTTGCAGCCGCTGTGCGACGGCCCCGTGGCGGTGCTGCTGCTGCACGACACGCTGCCCCACGGCGACGACGACGCGGCGGCCACGCTGGCCGGGCCAGTCGACGCCGAGCGGCGCGCCGGTCTGTGGCTGTGCCTGCGCCGGCGCCAGGCCTTCGGCCCGGACACCGGCCGCCACGAGCACCTGCGCGCGTGGGTGCTGCCGCTGCGCGGGCGCGACGCGGCCTGGGGCGCCGCCTGGATGCCGCTGAGCGAGACCTCGCAGCTGGCGCCCGATGCGCGGCAGCGTGCCCACGCCCAGGCCCTGTGCGACATCGCCGGCCTGGCGCTGGAGCGCGCGAGTACGCTGCGCCAGGCCGAGCTGGCCGGGCAGCAGGCGCAGCTGCAGGCGCTGCGCAGCACCCTGCTGGCGGCGATCTCGCACGACTACCGCACGCCGCTGGCCACCATCCTGGGAGCCGCCAGTGCGCTGCGCACGCAGGCCGACCGGCTGGTGCCGGCGCAGCGGCTGCAGCTGGCCGGCGCCATCGCCGACGAAGCCGAGCGCCTGTCGCGCATGACGGACAACACGCTGCAGCTGGTGCGGCTGGACGGCCAGCCGCCGCCGCTGCAGGGGCTGCAGCGCGACTGGGAGTCCGCCGAGGAGCTGGTGGGCGGCGTGCTGCGCCGGCTGCGCCAGCGCGACCCCGAACGGCGCGTCCGCGCCCGTGTCGAACCCGGCCTGCCGCTGCTGCACTGCGATGCGGTGCTGCTGCTGCAGCTGCTGGACAACCTCATCGACAACGCACTGAAGCACACGCAGGGGCCGGTGGAGATCGTCGCGCGCCGCGTCGGCGAACAGATGCTCCTGGCCGTGCGCGACCGCGGCCCCGGCGTGCCGGTGGCTGCGCGCGAGCGCATCTTCGCGTTGTTCGACCGCGGGGATGCCGCGGCCGCGGCGCCCGGCACCGGCGTCGGCCTGGCCGTGTGCCGCGCCATCGCGCTGGCCCACGGCGGCAGCCTGCGCCTGCGCGCCCGCGGCCACGGCGGCAGCAGTTTCGAGCTGTTGCTGCCCCTGCCGCCCGCGCCGCCGCCCGAGGAGGCGCGATGAGCCTGCGCGTGCTGCTGCTCGAGGACGATCGTGAACTGCGGGCCACGCTGCGCGAGGCGCTGGCGGTCGAGGGCTACACCGTGCTGCCGGCGGCGAGCCTGGCCGATGCCCGTGCGCTGCTGGCGCACGCCGGGCGCAGCGGGGCGGCCGTCGACTGCGTGGTGCTGGACCTGGGCCTGCCCGACGGCGACGGCGCGGCGCTGCTGGCCGAGCTGCGGCGCAGCAGCGGCACGCCGGTGCTGGTGGTGTCCGCAGGCCAGGCGGAAGGCCAGAAGATCCGCCTGCTGGATGCCGGGGCCGACGACTACCTGGTCAAGCCCTTCGGCATCGGCGAACTGCTGGCGCGCCTGCGCGTGGCACTGCGCCACCGCGGCACCCACCTGCGGCCGCCACTGACCCACTACGCGAGCGCCGGGCTCGAGATCGACCTGGCGGCGCACGGGGTGCAGCTGCAGGGCAGGCAGGTGCACCTGACACCCACTGAATTCAAGCTGCTGGCGCGCCTGGTGCGCAGCGCCGGGCAGGTGGTCACGCACCGGCAGCTGCTGGCCGACGTCTGGGGGCCGGAGTTCACCGAACACACACACTACCTGCGCCTGTACATGGCGCAGCTGCGGGCCAAGCTCGAGGACGAGCCCGCCGACCCGCGCCGCCTGCTCAACGAACCCGGGGTGGGCTACCGGCTCGTCGAGCCCGGGCAATGAGCCGGGGCGGCGGGCGACACCGCCGTGCCCAGCCGCCGTCCCGCTGCTTATGCGTTCCTGATGCGGGCGCCGGCACGCTGCGTGTTCCTTCACTGCACCCAGGCCACGCATGCACAGCAGCTCCTCGGCAGCCGCCGGCCCGGCCGCCTCCACCGCACCGCGCCGGGCCGGTCTGGCGGCCATGACACTGGCCGCGCTCGGTGTCGTCTACGGCGACATCGGCACCAGCCCGCTCTACACCGTCAAGGAGATCTTCGCGCCCGCGACTGGCGTGCCGCTGGACGCACAGCACCTCGTGGGCGCCGTCAGCGCCATCTTCTGGTCGCTGATGCTGGTGGTGACGCTGAAGTACGTGCTGCTGGTGCTGCGGGCCGACAACCGCGGCGAAGGCGGCGCGCTCGCGCTCACCGCGCTCGCCGCCGGCGCCGTGCGCGACCGGCCGGCGCTGCGCAGCGCGCTGCTGCTGCTCGGCGTGTGCGGCGCCACGCTGTTCTACGGCGACAGCCTCATCACGCCCGCCATCTCGGTGCTCGGCGCGATGGAGGGGCTGGTCGTCATCGCCCCGGCGCTGCAGGCCTGGGTCGTGCCCGCGGCGCTGCTGGTGCTGGTGGCGCTGTTCCTGGTGCAGCGTTTCGGCACCGGCGTCGTGGGGCGCCTGTTCGGCCCGGTCATCGTGCTGTGGTTCGGCACGCTGGCCGCCACGGGCCTGTGGCAGATCCTGGCGGAGCCGGCCATCCTGGCCGCCCTGAACCCCTGGCATGCGGTCGAGTTCCTCGCCGGGCGCGGCTGGCACGTGCTGGCCGCGGTGGGCGCCATCGTGCTGGCACTCACCGGCGCCGAGGCGCTGTATGCCGACATGGGCCACTTCGGCCGCCGGCCCATCCAGCTGGCCTGGACGGGCTTCGTGCTGCCATCGCTGGCGCTGAACTACCTGGGCCAGGGCGCGCTGCTGATGCGCGACCCGTCGGCGCTGGCCAATCCGTTCTACCGCATGTTCCCCGAAGCGGCGCTCGTTCCGGCGCTGCTGCTGGCCACGCTGGCCGCGATCATCGCCTCGCAGGCCGTGATCTCGGGCGCCTATTCGATGACGCGCCAGGCCATCCAGCTCGGCGTCCTGCCGCGCATGCAGGTGCGCTACACCTCGGCGCGCGAGGCCGGACAGATCTACATGCCGGCCGTGAACTGGGCGCTGCTGGCGGGCGTGGTGGCGGCGGTGCTGGGCTTCGGAAGCTCGTCGGCACTGGCCGGTGCCTACGGCATCGCCGTCACGCTGACGATGCTGATCACGACCGTGCTGACATGGTTCGTCGTGCGCGACGGCTGGCGCCTGCCGGCGCCGCTGGCCGTGACCGCGACCGTGCTGTTCCTGGCGGTGGACCTGGTCCTGGTGGCCGGCTGCGCCATCAAGTTCTTCGACGGCGGCTGGTTCCCGCTCGCGCTGGGCGCGACGCTGTTCGTGCTGATGCGGACCTGGCAGCGCGGCCGCGCCGAACAGCGCGCCGTGCTGCAGCGCGACGGGCTGGCGCTGCAGGCCTTCATCGACGGCATCGACCCGCGCAGCCTGCACCGCGTGCCGCGCACCGCGGTGTACGCCGTGGCCAGCGCCGAGTCGGTGCCGCAGGCGCTGCTGCACAACCTCAAGCACAACCAGGTGCTGCACGAGCGCAACGTCATCCTGACCGTGGTCTTCGCCGAGGTGCCGTGGGTGCCCATGACCGAGCGCGTGCAGGTGCAGCCGCTGGGCCACGGCTTCTGGCGCGTGACGCTGCACTTCGGCTTCATGAACCGGCCCGACGTGCCGCAGGCCCTGCGCCTGGCCGAGCAGCAGGGCTTGCAGATCCCGGCGTTCGAGACCACCTACTTCCTCAGCCGGGAGACCATCGTGCCCGCTTCCGCCGGCGCGGGGCTGCCGCGCTGGCAGGCGCGGCTGTTCGCCGCGATGAGCCGCGGCTCCAGCGGCATCGCCGAGTTCTTCCGCCTGCCCGACAACGCCGTCGTCGAGCTGGGCACGCGGGTGCAGGTGTGACTCAGGCCGCGGGCGGGCGCAGTGCGCTCTTCGGCCGGAACGCCTTGCACACCGCCGCGTCGGTCTCCAGGTACGGGCCGCCGATCAGGTCGATGCAGTACGGCACCGCCGCGAAGATGCCGTGCACCGGCGGCGTCTGCCGCGGCAGGCCTTCCAGCGTCTCGGCGATGGCCTTCGGCTGGCCCGGCAGGTTGATGACCAGTGCGCGGCCGCGGATCACCGCGACCTGGCGCGACAGGATGGCCGTGGGCACGAAGGCCAGGCTGATCTGCCGCATCTGCTCGCCGAAGCCCGGCATCACCTTGTGCGCGATGGCCAGCGTGGCCTCGGGCGTCACGTCGCGCGGCGCCGGGCCGGTGCCGCCGGTGGTGAGCACGAGGTCGCAGGCGGCCACGTCCACCAGCTCGACCAGCGCGGCGCTGATGCCGGCCTGCTCGTCGGGGATCAGCCGCTCTTCCCAGGTGATGGGATTGCGCAGCGCGCGCGTGAGCCAGTCCTTCAACGCCGGGATGCCCTTGTCCTCGTAGACGCCGGCGCTGGCGCGGTCGCTGATGGAGACGACGCCGATGCGCACCGGGTCGAACGCGGGAGCCGAGGCGGGGGCAGGGGAGCTCATACGACGATGAAGGGCTTGATGAACTGGAACAGCTCGCGGTAGTTGCGCGTCTGCCGCTTCTCGGGCGGCAGGCCGGCGTCGCGGCGCGCGGCGCGCACGAGGCTGCGCAACTGCTGCGTGTCGGTGTCGGGGTGCTGCTGCAGCCACTGCGTCAGCGCCTCGTCGTCGGCGACCAGCGCGTCGCGCCAGCGCTCCGTCTCGTGCAGGCGCAGCGTCTCCTTGGCCGAGCCGAGGGCCGCCTCGGCCACGGCCTCGCGCAGCACGTCCTCGTCGGCGCTGCGCATCAGCTTGCCCACGTACTGCAGCTGCCGGCGCTTGCCTTCGTGCGAGCGCGTCTTGCGCAGCTCGACGATGGCGTCGCGCAGCGCTTCGGGCATGTCCAGGCGCGCCAGCCGGGCGTCCGACAACGCCGCAACTTGCTCGCCCAGCGTCTGCAGCTCGTGCGACTTCTGCTTCAGCTGCGTCTTGCTCGGCCGCTCGGAGGCGTCGTCTTCGTCGCCGAAGTCGCCGTAGTGGATGTCGATGCCGCGGTGCGGCGCCGCACGTTTTGCCATGGGCCGGTCTGCTGGATGGGGGCCGGTATCATAGACGCGACCACCTTCTCCAAGGCGCAAGCGCCCCGCCCATGTCTTCCTCCAGCAGCAACGTCATCGGTTTCGCCTACCGCCAGGACCAGTTCCAGCAGATCGTCGAAGACGTGCTCGCGCGCGCCAAGGCGCTGGGGGCCAGCGACGCCGGCGCCGAGGTCAGTGAAGGCGTGGGCCTGTCGGTGTCGGTGCGCATGGGCGAGCTCGAGAACGTCGAGCGCAACCGCGACAAGTCGCTCGGCGTCAGCGTCTACCTGGGCCAGCGCCGCGGCAACGCGAGCACCTCCGACTTCTCGCCCGCGGCGCTGCAGCAGACGGTGCAGGCGGCCTACGACATCGCCCGCTTCACCGCCGAGGACCCGGTGGCCGGCCTGCCCGATGGCGACGACCTGGCCACGCCGGCCGAGGTGGCGCGCGACCTGCAGCTGTTCCACCCCTGGGCGGTGGACGCGGCCGAGGCGGCCGCGCTGGCGCAGCGCTGCGAGGCCGCGGCGTTCGCGGTCAGCCGCCGCATCGCCAATTCCGAAGGCGCCGGCGTCTCGGCACAGCAGTCGCATTTCTGGGCCGGCAACAGCCGCGGCTTCCGCGGCGGCTATGCCAGCTCGCGCCACTACCTGAGCGTGAGCCCGATCGCCGGGAAGGGCCGCGCGATGCAGCGCGACGCCTGGTACACCTCGATGCGCGACGCCACCGAGATGGCCAGCCCCGAGGCCGTGGGCCGCTACGCCGCCGAGCGTGCGCTGTCGCGGCTGCAGTCGCGCCGCGTGCCCACGGGCCAGGTGCCGGTGCTGTTCGAGAACACCGCGGCCGCCGGCCTGCTGGGGGCCTACGTGCAGGCCACCTCGGGCGGCTCGCTGTACCGCAAGGCCAGCTTCCTGGTGGACAGCCTGGGCCGGCAGGTGCTGCCCGAGCACGTCGACGTCACCGAGGACCCGCACGTCCTGAAGGGCAAGGGCAGTGCGCCCTTCGACGACGAAGGCGTGCGCACGCGGGCGCGCACGGTGGTGCAGGGCGGCGTGGTGCAGGGCTATTTCCTGTCGAGCTACTCGGCGCGCAAGCTGGGCATGAAGACCACCGGCCATGCCGGCGGCTCGCAGAACCTGTTCATGACCAGCCGTCGCACGCGGCCGGGAGACGACCTGCCGGCGATGCTGAAGAAGCTCGGCCGCGGCCTTTTCGTCACCGAACTGATGGGGCAGGGCGTCAACTACGTCACTGGCGACTACTCGCGCGGGGCCGCCGGCTTCTGGGTCGAGGACGGCGAGATCGCGTACCCGGTGCACGAGATCACCATCGCCGGCAACCTGCCCGAGATGTTCAAGGGCATCACGGCCATCGGTGCCGACGTCTACAACAGCGGCAGCAAGTCCATCGGCTCGGTGCTGATCGAGCGCATGCAGATCGCAGGCGCGTGAGCGCGCCCGGGCGCACCGCGCCACCGGGTTGACCCGGGCAGGACAAACCCGAAATTCAGGGACTTTCAAGGTGGCAAGCCCACACTGACGGAACGGCTGTCGACCCGGCAGCCTGCAGCCAACACGCCACGTCGGCGACGCGCTGCCCCGACAGTTTGAGGAGACATCACCATGGAACGTCGTTCGTTCGTTCGCGGCGCCGGCCTGGCAGGCGTGCTGGCCGCGGGCGTGGCCCCGGCCGTCGTGCATGCGCAGGCCAACATCCGCTGGCGCCTGGCATCGAGCTTCCCGAAGTCGCTGGACACCATCTTCGGCGCCGCCGAGGTGTTCTCGAAGAAGGTCAACGAGATGAGCGGCGGCAAGTTCCAGATCAGCGTGCACGCTGGCGGTGAACTGGTGCCGCCGTTCGGCGTCGTCGACGCGGTGCAGGCGGCCACGGTGGAAATGGCCCACACCGCGCCGTACTACTTCTTCGGCAAGGACCCCACCTTCGCACTCGGCTGCGCCATCCCCTTCGGCCTGAACAGCCGCCAGATGAGCGCCTGGACCTTCGAAGGCAACGGCCTGAAGCTGATGCGCGAGTTCTACGCCAAGTACAACATCGTCAGCTTCCCGGGCGGCAACACCGGCGCGCAGATGGGCGGCTGGTTCCGCAAGGAAGTGAAGTCGCTGGCCGACATGAAGGGCCTGAAGTTCCGCATCGGCGGCTTCGGCGGCCGCGTGCTCGAGCGCATCGGCGGTGTGCCGCAGAACATCCCGGGCGGCGAGATCTACCAGTCGCTGGAGAAGGGCACGATCGACGCGGCCGAGTGGGTGGGCCCGTACGACGACGAGAAGCTGGGCTTCTTCAAGGTCGCTCCGTTCTACGCCTACCCGGGCTGGTGGGAAGGCGGCCCGCAGCTGGACTTCTACATCAACGACAAGGCCTTCAACGGCCTGTCGGCGGAGTACAAGGCCATCGTCGAAGCCGCGGCATCGCACGCCCACGTCGAGATGCAGGCCAAGTACGACGCACGCAACCCGGCGGCCCTGAAGCGCCTGGTCGGCAATGGCACCAAGCTGTTCCGCTTCCCGAAGGAAGTGATGGAAGCGTCGTTCAAGGAAGCCATGGCGCTGTACAGCGAGCTGTCGGCCACCAACCCGGGCTGGAAGAAGATCTACGACGACTACTCGGCCTTCCGGCGCGACTCGAACCTGTGGTTCCGCTTCACCGAAGCCGGCTTCGACGACTTCATGCAGCAGCAGAAGCTCTGAGCGCCGTCGGCATCTGAGCTGCGAAGGCCCCCGCGTGGGGCCTTCGCCGTTTCTGCGCCGCTGCTGGCTGCATCCGCGCAGCATGTGGGTGTCTAGAATTTCCGCGGCCCGTCGCTCGATGGGCCGCGTTGAAGATCTCTGGAGAAGACACCCCATGGAAAGACGTTCCTTCGTGCAAGGCGCCGGGCTCGCCGGCGTGCTGGCAGCCGGCATGGCGCCGGCCATCGTGCAGGCGCAGGCCAACATCCGCTGGCGCCTGGCATCGAGCTTCCCGAAGTCGCTGGACACCATCTACGGCGCAGGTGACGCCTTCGCGAAGAAGGTCGGCGAGATGACCGGCGGCAAGTTCCAGATCAGCGTGCACGCGGGCGGGGAGCTGGTGCCGGCGCTGGGCATCGTCGACGCGGTGCAGAACGCCACCGTCGAGTGCGGCCACACCGTGCCCTACTACTACTTCGGCAAGGACCCCACGTTCGCGATCGGCGCGGCCATCCCCTTCGGCCTGAACAGCCGCCAGATGAGCGCCTGGACCTTCGAAGGCAACGGCCTGAAGCTGATGCGCGAGTTCTACGCGAACTACAACATCGTCAGCTTCCCCTGCGGCAACACCGGCGCGCAGATGGGCGGCTGGTTCCGCAAGGAGATGAAGACGCTCGCCGACCTGAAGGGCCTGAAGTTCCGCATCGGCGGCTTTGCCGGGCGCATCATCGAGCGCCTGGGCGGCGTGCCGCAGAACATCCCGGGCGGCGAGATCTACCAGTCGCTGGAGAAGGGCACGATCGACGCGGCCGAGTGGGTGGGCCCGTACGACGACGAGAAGCTGGGCTTCTACAAGGTCGCTCCGTTCTACGCCTACCCGGGCTGGTGGGAGGGCGGCCCGCAGGTCGACCTGTTCATCAACCGCAAGGCCTACGACGCGCTGAGCCCCGAGTACAAGGCCATCGTCGAGGCCGCCGCTTCGCATGCCCACGTGGACATGCAGGCCAAGTACGACGTGCGCAACCCGGCGGCGCTCAAGCGCCTGGTGGCCAACGGCACCAAGCTGTTCCGCTTCCCGCGCGAGATGATGGACGCGGCCTTCAAGGAGTCGCAGGCCATCTACAGCGAGCTGTCGTCCAGCAATCCGGCGTGGAAGAAGATCTACGAGGACTACGCCGCCTTCCGCCGCGACGCCAACCTCTGGTTCCGCTTCACCGAAGCCGGCTTCGACGACTTCATGCAGCAGCAGCGCCTGTAATCGGCGGCCGCGCAGCGCATGAAGAAGGGGCCCCGCGGGGCCCCTTCTCGTTGCAGGGCGGAATGGCCCGTCGGGCCATCGCCGCCTACTCCTTCTTCTTGTCCTGCTCGTTGGCGCGGAGGATCGCTTCCATCGGATCTTCCTCCGCCGGCTGCGACTTGTCGCCTTCGGCAGACGGGAACTGCGGCTCGGGCTGGGGCTCGTTGCGCATCTTGTCGACCTCCATCTGCAACTTGTCGATGTTGCCGATGTTCTTCGGCCCGGTGTCGCGGCTGACGATGCCCGGGAACGCGATGATCAGGCCGACCATGATGATCTGGATCACCACGAAGGGCACCGCCCCCCAGTAGATCTGCCCCGTCGTCACGCGCGGGATGATGCGGTTGACGATGCGGTCCTTGTAGTCCTCGGTGGGGGCCACGCTGCGCAGGTAGAACAGCGCGAAACCGAACGGCGGATGCATGAACGAGGTCTGCATGTTCACCGCCAGCAGCACGCCGAACCACACCGGGTCGATGCCCAGCTTGATGGCCACCGGGCCCAGCAGCGGCACCACGATGAAGCTGAGCTCGAAGAAGTCGAGGAAGAACGCGAGGATGAAGATCAGGATGTTGACGACGATGAGGAAGCCCACCTGGCCACCCGGCAACGCGGTCAGCAGGTGTTCCACCCACAGCGGGCCGTCCACGCCCTGGAACGACAAGCTGAACACCGTCGAGCCGATCAGGATGAAGACCACGAAGCACGAGAGCTTCATCGTCGAGTCCATCGCCTGGCGCATCAGCTTGAGGTCGAGCCGGCGGCGCGCGATGGCCATCACCAGCGCGCCCACGGCACCCATCGCGCCGCCTTCGGTGGGGGTCGCGATGCCCAGGAAGATGGTGCCCAGCACCAGGAAGATCAGGGCCAGCGGCGGGATCAGCACGAAGGTCACGCGTTCGGCGATCTTCGACAGCAGGCCGAGCTTGAACACCTTGTTCAGCACCGCGAGCACGAAGGCCGCGCCCACACCCACGCACATCGAGATGACGACGGTCTCGTCGAGCGGCGTGCCTTCGGGCCGGCTCTTGGCGAACAGCACGGCCAGCGCCACCGACGCCGCGAACAGCACGCCCAGCGACATGAGGCCCGAACCGCCGTTGGCTTCGCGGTAGGTGCGCGCCTCGGGGGGCAGGGCAGGCGCCCACTGCGGCTTGAAGATGGCCACCAGGGCGATGTAGCCCACGTACAGGCCGGTCAGCACGAAGCCGGGAATGAAGGCACCCTTGTACATGTCGCCCACGCTCTGGCCGAGCTGGTCGGCCATGATGATCAGCACCAGCGACGGCGGGATGATCTGCGCCAGCGTGCCCGAGGCCGCGATGACGCCGGTGGCGATGCGCCGGTCGTAGCCGTAGCGCAGCATGATCGGCAGCGAGATCAGGCCCATGCTGATGACCGAGGCCGCGACGACACCGGTGGTGGCGGCCAGCATCGCGCCCACCAGGATCACCGCGAAGGCCAGGCCGCCGCGGATCGGACCGAACACCTGGCCGATGGTGTCGAGCAGGTCTTCGGCCATGCCCGAACGTTCGAGGATCAGGCCCATGAACGTGAAGAACGGGATCGCCAGCAGCGTGTCGTTCTGCATGATGCCGAAGATGCGCAGCGGCAGGGCCTGCATCAGCGTGGCGGGCAGCAGGCCCATCTCGATGCCGATGAAGCCGAACAGCAGGCCGCACGCGGCCAGCGAGAAGGCCACCGAGTACCCGATCAGCAGGAACGCGAACAGGCCCAGGAACATGATGGGCGCCATGTTGGCGCTGAAGAACTCGAACATCACTTGGCTCCTTCGGCTTGCTTGCGCAGGAACTCGGCGAGTTCTTCTTCGTCGGACTTGGCCTTGGCCTTCTTCGTGGGGTCGTCCACCAGGCCCATCAGGAAGCCGATGCGCTTGATCAGCTCCGACACGCCCTGCAGCATCAGCAGCGCAAAGCCCACGGGCACCAGCGCGTACACCGGCCAGCGGATCAGGCCGCCGGCGTTGGACGACATCTCGCCGCTCTCGTAGGCCCGCATGACCAGCGGCCAGACGAGGTTGATGACCTCGATGGTGAACGGGAACAGGAACAGGACGATGCAGACCGACTCGATGATGATCTGCGTGCGCTTGCTGAACTTGCCCAGGATGATGTCGATGCGCACATGCTCCTGGCGCAGCATGGTGTAGCCGGCCGCCAGCAGGAACACCGCCGCGAACAGGTACCACTGCACTTCGAGGAAGGCGTTCGAGCTCATGTCGAACGCCTTGCGCACCACCGCGTTCACGGCGCTGATCAGCACCGCCACCAGGATCAGCCAGGACACCCAGCGACCGACGAACTCATTGAGTCCGTCGATCCATTTCGATAGCCGCAACAAGGCCGTCATCTCGTCTCCTCCGTGTGTGTCGACAACCCGGACGACGAGGCCCGGGCCAACCGCGGAGACTGTAGGCGCTTGTCACTGAAAGGCCGCTGAAATGGCGCGTGCGCCGGCCTTGGGGCATACCCGCAGGTGCGGGCGTGCCATGCGCGGGCGGGGCGCCTCAGCCGCCGCTGGCCAGCATGTACAGGCGCGTCGAGCGTGCCCCCGAGCGGCAGAAGGCCAGCAGCGGGCGCGGCAGTTCGGCCAGCAGCTTCGCGAAGGCCTCGACCTCCTCGGGCGACTGGTAGCCGCCGTCGACCGGCAGGTACCGGTACTCGAGCCCGGCGGCGCGGGCCGCGGCTTCCATGTCGGCACTGCTGGGCTGGTCGGGGCCGTGCTCGAAGTCGGGCCGGTTGTTGACCACGCTCTTGAAGCCGGCGCGTGCGGCTTCGGCCATCGCTTCGGGGGTGAGCTGGGGGGCGACGCAGACGTCGGGCGCGACGGCGCGCAGGGGCAGGGTGTTGCTCATGGGTGCTACTTTGCCAGAGCTTGCTTCACCGCGGCAGACACCAGCGCCATCTCGGCCTGGCCGCCGAGCTGCGCCTTCGCGGCCGCCATCACGCGGCCCATGTCGCCGGGGCCGGCGGCGCCGAGTGCCGCCACCAGCGCCGCTACCGCCGTGTTCACCTCGTCGGCCGACAGCCGCTGCGGCAGGTAGGCCTCGAGCACGCGCACTTCGGCGGCCTCCTTGTCGGCCAGGTCCTGCCGGCCCCCCTGCGTGAAGGCGGTGATGGAGTCCTTGCGCTGCTTGATGAGCTTGTCGACGATGGCCACCAGCTGCGTGTCGTCGAGCGTGATGCGCTCGTCCACCTCGCGCTGCTTGGCGGCGGCCAGCAGCATGCGGATGGTGCCCAGCCGCTCGCTGTCCTTGGCGCGCATGGCGGCCTTCATGTCGTCGTTGATGCGGTCTCGCAGGCTCATGGTGGTTCTCGGCAGGTGAAGTGGGCAGGACCAAAGAAAAGGCCCGCTGCGGCGTCCCGCGCGGGCCTTCGTCTCGAAGCGGCTGAACGCGCAGTGGCTTCAGTACAGCTTCTTGGGCAGCTGCATGCTGCGCACGCGCTTGAAGTGGCGCTTGACGGCCGCGGCCTTCTTGCGCTTGCGCTCCGACGTGGGCTTCTCGTAGAACTCGCGCGCGCGCAGCTCGGTCAGCAGACCGATCTTCTCGATGGTGCGCTTGAAACGGCGCAGTGCAACGTCGAACGGCTCGTTCTCTTTGACGCGGATGGTGGTCATGTAAGGAGGGATCCCAAAAAAAGATTGCGCTCGGTGTCTCGCGAGGCGGTGGTGCGCGGCAGCGGCCTGGAGCGGCCCCTGCGTTGCCTTCTGCCCTGCTGTTTCCGGATCAGCTCACCCCGGGATGCCCTGGGATGAACGCGAGATCGACACGCGGGTTTGCCAGCAAAGACCGCGATTCTAGCCCGAAACGGGGGCAGGTGCCAAGGCGCGGGCGCAGGCTGCGGCCGAGGCCCAGGCCCACTGGAAGTTGTACCCGCCGAGCCAGCCAGTGACGTCGACGACCTCGCCGATGAAGTGCAGGCCCGGCACGCGCCGGCTTTGCAGGTCCTGCGAGCCGAGTTCGCGCGTGTCGACGCCGCCGGCCATGACCTCGGCCTTGCGCCAGCCTTCGGTGCCCGTGGGCACGAGCTGCCAGCGCTGCAGGCTGTCGGCCAGCCGCGCCAGGTCCCGGTCCTTGGCCTCGGCCAGCGGGCGGTCGGCGGGCAGCTGCTGCAGCTGCAGCCAGGTCTCGGCCAGCCGGGCCGGCAGCAGCGCGGCGAGTTCGTTGCCCAGGTGCCGGCGCGAGGTGGCCTTGGCCGCCAGCAGCTGCGCCGCCAGGTCGGCCGGTGCCAGCGCCACGCGCAGCGCCTGTCCCGGCCGCCAGAAGCTGGAGATCTGCAGCACGGCCGGGCCGCTCAGGCCGCGGTGCGTGAACAGCAGGTCCTCGACGAAGCGGCCGCGCTCCTTGCCGGCGCCGGTCTCGATCACCACCTCCAGCGACAGCCCTGCCAGCGCCGCGAACGGCGTCCACGGTGCCGGGTCGAAGGTCAGCGGCACCAGCGCCGGCCGCGGCTCGACGATGCCGTGCCCGAACTGGCGCGCCAGGCGCAGCCCCCAGTCGGTGGCGCCGATCTTGGGCACCGGCAGGCCGCCCGTGGCCACCACCAGCCGCGGCGCGCGCACGGTGCCGCGGTCGGTGTCGAGCTCGAAACCGTCGCCGCCGTGTCGCACCGCCTGCACGCTGCAGGGCTGCCAGCGCTGCACGCCGCCGGCGTCGCACTCGTCCAGCAGCAGGCGGATGATCTGTTCGGCCGAGCCGTCGCAGAACAGCTGGCCGCGATGCTTCTCGTGGAAGGCGATGCCGTGCCGCTGCACCAGCCCGATGAACTCGGCGCTGCCGTAGCGCGCCAGTGCGGAGCGGCAGAAGTTCGGGTTCTGCGACAGGAAGTTGGCGGGGCCCACGTCGCGGTTGGTGAAGTTGCAGCGGCCGCCGCCGGAGATGCGGATCTTCTCGGCCACCTTCTCGGCGTGGTCGAGCAGCAGCACGCGCAGGCCGCGCTGGCCGGCGATGCCGGCGCAGAAGAGACCGGCGGCGCCGGCACCGACGATGACGACGTCGAAGGACAACATGGCGCCGATTGTCGTCGGCGTGCCGGGGTGTTCAGGCGGCGCTGCGCTCCGAGGCGGCGGCGCCGTCGGCGGTGCCTGCGATGCAGGCTGCGCGTGCGCGCAGCACGTCGCCGATCACCAGGATGGCCGGGCTGCCGAAACCGCCGGCCGCCACGTCGTCGGCCAGGCGGGCGAGCGTCGTGACGCACTGGCGCTCCTGCGGGGTGCCCACATGCTGCACCACGGCCGCCGGCGTGTGCGCCGGCAGCGCCTGCAGCAGGCCGTGCTGCAGCGTGGCCAGACGCGCCATGCCCATGTAGACCACCAGCGTCAGCCCCTGCGCCGCCGCCGCGCCCAGCACCGCCCAGTCGGGCGCCGCGCCACCGTCGCGCGCGTGGCCGGTGACGAGCATCACCCCGTGCGCGTGGTCGCGGTGCGTCCACGGCACGCCCAGTGCGCCCGCGGCGGCCAGGCCCGATGTGATGCCGTGCACCACCTCGACGGCGATGCCGTGTGCGCGCAGCGCCTGCGCTTCCTCGCCGCCGCGGCCGAAGACGAACGGGTCGCCGCCCTTCAGGCGCACCACCCGTTCGCCGCGCTGCGCCTCGGTGACCATCAACCGTTCGATGAAGGCCTGCGGCGTGCTTTGGCAGCCACCGCGCTTGCCCACGTGCACCACGCGCGGGGGCTTGCGGCGGCCGCGCAGCGCGATGGCCAGCACGGCGTCGCTGACGAGATCGTCGACCAGCAGCACGGTGGCGCGGCGCAGAACGCGCAGCGCCTGCAGCGTCAGCAGTTCGGGGTCGCCGGGGCCGGCGCCCACGAGTGCGCAGTCGCCGGTGCGCCGGGGTGCGCGTGTGCCTGTGCGGGTGCCTGTGTTCATGCGGTCTTCTCCCTCGCCGTGCGCGCGGCGCTGCGGCCGTCGATGCCTTCCAGCACGGACAGCACCAGCTCCACCTGGCGCAGCAGCGGTGCCGGGGCCGGCTTCTCGCCGCTGAGCACCGACTGGATGTACAGCGCCGTGGTCGCGGCGTCGTGCTCGCGCGGCAGCAGCGGCAGCTCGGCGATGACACCGTCCTGTGCCGGCACGCACCAGGCCGGCCGCAGTTCGCCGCTCGTCCAGGTGTCGATGCGCGGCTGGCGCCGCGGGTCGGCCACGGCTTCGCCTTCGGTGCCGCGCAGCAGCATCGCATCCACGCGGTCGCGCTGGGCCCAGGACGACATCAGCGCGCCGAACTCGGGGTGCGTGTAGCTGACCAGCCGCAGGCAGCGTGCGCCCGCGACGGGGTTCAGCATCTTGGCCACCGTGTGGCCGGCGTTGCGCACGCCCACGACCCAGCGCACGTCGAGCAGCCGCTGCAGCGGCGCGCACAGTGTCTCGGTGTGCACGAATGCGGGTTCGCGCCGCGCCCACAGACTGTGCACATCGTCGCTGTTATGTGCGGGCTGCAGGCCGAGGTCGTGGAAGATCGACACCGTGGTGACGCGGGCGGGATCGCGCGGCTGGCCGTGCACCAGCACGCGCGCGCCCTGCTGGGCCAGCGCCATCGCCAGCAGCGGTGTCAGGTTGGGCAGGCGGCGCGCGCCGTTGTACGACGGGATGACCACCACCGGGCGGTCGCTGTCGATCCGCAGGCAGCGCGCCTGCAGCGCGGACAGGAAGCCGGCCAGCTCGTCCAGCGTCTCGCCCTTCATGCGCATCGCCAGCACGAAGGCCCCGATCTCGAGGTCGGACACGCGGCCGTCGAACACCGCGCCGAGCAGGTCTTCGGCCTGTGCCTGCGTCAACGAGCGCGCGCCCGCGGCGCCGCGGCCGATCTCCTTGATGTACGGGGCGATGCTCATCGGCTGTCTCCGTTGTGCCTGCGGCTGTCTCGGCAGCGGTTCCGCAAGAACCGGGCCCGCTGCGGACCTGCTCAGGCAGGCACCGGTGTGACCTGCACCAGCCGCCGCAGTTCCGGCAGGCAGGAGCCGCATTGTGTGCCGCACCGCAGCCGCTGCTGCAACTGTGCCAGGCGCTGCGGGGCGTTGCCCTCGCAGCCGGCCAGCGCGCCGACGATGGCGCCTTCGTCGACGTCCAGGCAATTGCAGACCTGGCGCCGGCGCGGCGTCGGCTGCACCGGCCCGAGTGGCGACAGCAGCTGGCGCGTCAGGCCGTCGACCGGGCGCTCGTCCTGCAGCAGGCCGCGCACCCAGGCTTCGGCCGCGGCGTCGCCGGCCAGCAGCACGCGCTGCAGCAGCGTGCCGGTGGCGCGACGTTGCACCTGCAGCACGCGGCGCTGGCCGCGCGCCGGGTCGGCGTAGCGCAGCAGGTGGCGATCGCCCGCGTCCAGGCCGAGCGCGGCTTCGACGGCGTCGAGCACCGAGGCGTCGGGGGCCGTGGCGGCGGCGGCACGCAGCAGCAGGCCGTCGCGTTGCTGGCCGAACGGCACGACGGTGGCGAACTCGAAGTGCTGCATCAGCCCGCGCAGTGCCGCGCGTGTGACGGCCACGGCCTCGGGTGGCAGCCAGGCCGCGGCCAGCAGCCGCCACGGCAGCGCCGCGGGCATCAGGCGCACGGCCGCGTGTTTCAGCTCGGGCTGGCGCGACTGCGGGCAGGCGGCACCGGTGGTCAGCAGGTTCACGCCGCCGGCCAGCACCTCCGGCCCCCAGTGCATCGCGATGAACGCCTGCGCCGGCGCCACGGCCTCGCTGCTGCGGGCCGGCAGCACCAGCGCGCCGCGGCGCGAGCGCACGCGCACCAGGTCGCCGTCGGCCAGGCGCAGGCGCGCCATGTCCTGGGCGTGCAGCTCGATCGCAGGCTCGGGCGTGTGCCCGAACAGGCGCCCCAGCGTGCCGGTGCGCGACATGCCGTGCCACTGGTCGCGCAGACGGCCGGTGGTGAGGCTGAAGGGGAAGCGCGCGTCACGCGGCTCGGCCAGCGGCATGAACGGCGTGTCGACGAAACGTGCGCGGCCATCGGGCGTGGCGAACACGCCGTCCTCGTACAGGCGGGCGCGGCCGGTGGCGGCGCCGCGCGGCAGCGGCCACTGCTGCGGGCCGGCGCTGTCGAGCAGCGCGTAGCTCAGGCCGGTGATGTCGAGGTCGCGACCGCGGGTGCTTGCGCGGTGTTCGTTCCAGATCGCCTCGGGGCCGTCGTAGGGGAACAGCGTCGGCTGCCCCGGCCGCAGCCGTGTCTCGAGCCGCTGCGCGAAGTCGAGCGCGATCTGCCAGTCGTGCCGCGCCAGGCCGGGCGGCGGCACCGCGGCGCGCACGCGGCTGATGCGGCGTTCGCTGTTGGTGACGGTGCCGTCCTTCTCGCCCCAGCTGCTGGCGGGCAGCAGCAGGTGGGCGTGGGCCGAGGTCGCGGTGTGCTCGAAGGCCTCCTGCAGCACCACGAATTCGGCACGCTGCAGCGCGCGCTGGACGGTGGCCTGGTCGGGCATGGACTGGGCCGGGTTCGTGCAGGCGATCCACAGCGCGCGGATCTCGCCGTCGGCCGCGGCCTGGAACATCTCGACGGCGGTCTTGCCCGGCCGTGCCGGCACGTCGGGCACGCCCCACAGCGCCGCCACTTCGGCGCGGTGCTCCGGGTTGGCCAGGTCGCGGTGCGCCGACAGCAGGTTGGCCAGCCCGCCGACCTCGCGTCCGCCCATCGCGTTCGGCTGGCCGGTCAGCGAGAACGGGCCCGCGCCCGGCCGGCCGATCTGGCCGGTGGCCAGGTGCAGGTGGATCAGCGCCGCGTTCTTCGCGGTGCCGGCCACGCTCTGGTTCAGGCCCTGGCAGTACAGGCTGAGCGTCGGGCCGCGCGTGCCCGTGGCCGGGTCGAGGTTGGCGATCCAGCGCGCGGCCTGCACCAGGTCGGCTTCGGCGAGGCCGCACAGCCGTGCCACTTCCTTGGGCGTGAAGTCGCGCACGCGGTCCCGCAGCGCCTCCATCCCCGTGGTGTGCGCGGCGATGAAGGCGTGGTCGACGCGGCCTTCCCACAGCATCACGTGCAGCAGGCCGTGGAACAGCGCGACGTCGCTGCCGGGCAGCAGCGGCAAGTACAGGTCGGCCAGGCCCGCGGTGTCGGTGCGGCGCGGGTCGGCGACGATGATCTTCATCTGCGGCCGCGCGCGCTTGGCCGCTTCCAGCCGGCGGAACAGGATCGGGTGGGCCCAGGCCATGTTGGAGCCGGCGATGAACACCGTGTCGGCCAGGTCGAGGTCGTCGTAGCTGCAGGGCGGGGCGTCGGCGCCCAGCGTGGCCTTGTAGCCGGCCACCGCGCTGCTCATGCACAGGCGCGAGTTGGTGTCGACGTTGTTGGTGCCGACCAGGCCCTTGGCGAGCTTGTTGAAGACGTAGTAGTCCTCGGTGAGCAGCTGGCCCGACAGGTAGAACCCCACCGCGTCGGGCCCGTGCGCGGCGATGGTGTCGGCGAAGCGGCTGGCGGCTTCGTCGAGCGCCAGGTCCCAGCCCACCGCCTGGCCGTGCAGGCGCGGGGTTCGCGCGCGCTGGTGCAGCGTGATCGGCGCGCTGGCGGTGAGCGCCAGCGTGCTGCCCTTGCTGCACAGCTGGCCGCGGTTGGCGGGGTGGTCGGGGTCGCCGCGCACCCCCGTGATCTGCGTGCCGTCGTGGGCGATCAGCACGCCGCAGCCGACGCCGCAGTACGGGCAGGTGCTGCGGGTCTCGTGCAGGGCGGGCATGGCGGTCAATTCAGTGCCCGGGTGGCGAGTTCCTCGGCGTCGAGCGACACCACGCCGCCCGCCAGCTGCACCGCGAAGCGTGCCGTGCAGCCGCGGTCGGGTTCACGGGCTTCGCCGCTGGCCAGGCCGATGGTCCAGTTGTGCAGCGGGCAGGCCACGCTGTCGCCGAAGACGATGCCCTGCGACAGTGGCCCGCCCTTGTGCGGGCAGCGGTCGAGCAGCGCGAAGACGCGGTCGTCTGCGGTGCGGAAGATGGCCACCTCGGGACCGCGCTCGCGCGCCACCCGGCGTGCGCCCAGCACCGGGATGTCCGTCAGCAGGCAGATGCGTTTCCAGTCGGCCATCACGCGGCTCCCACGGGCTGGAACTGGCGCACGTCGACACGGGCCTTGTCGAACTCGAACCAGGGGTCGGGCTCGCCGTCCAGGCTGTACTGCAGGCGTTCCCAGAGCGCCTTGCGGCCGGCCGCGTCGTCGAGGATGCGCCGCTTCACGTGGTCGAGGCCGACGCGGTTGACGTAGTGCACGGTGCGCTCGAGGTACCAGCCTTCCTCGCGGTAGAGCTGGCAGAACGCGCCGGTGTATTCCAGCACCTCCTCGGGCGTCTTCAGCTTGGTGAAGAAGTGCGCCACCTCGGTCTTGATGCCGCCGTTGCCGGCGATGTACATCTCCCAGCCGCTGTCCACGCCGATGATGCCGACGTCCTTGATGCCCGCTTCCGCGCAGTTGCGCGGGCAGCCGCTGACCGCGAACTTCACCTTGTGCGGCGCGTACATGCGCCACATCGCGCGTTCGAGGTCCTTGCCCATCTGCGTGCTGTCCTGCGTGCCGAAGCGGCACCATTCGCTGCCGACGCAGGTCTTCACGGTGCGCAGCGCCTTCGCGTAGGCGTGACCGCTGGGCATGCCGATGTCCTTCCACACCGCGGGCAGGTCTTCCTTCTTCACGCCCAGCAGGTCGATGCGCTGGCCGCCCGTGACCTTCACGGTGGGGATCTTGTACTTGTCCACCGCGTCGGCGATGCGCCGCAGCTCGTCGGCCGTGGTCTCGCCGCCCCACATGCGCGGGATCACGCTGTAGGTGCCGTCCTTCTGGATGTTGCCGTGGGCGCGCTCGTTGATGAAGCGGCTCTGCGGGTCGTCCTGCGCTTCCTTGGGCCAGGTGCTGATGAGGTAGTAGTTCAGCGCCGGGCGGCAGCTGGCGCAGCCGTTGGGCGTGCGCCAGCCCATCGTACCGATGACGCTGTCGATCGTGAGCAGCTTGTGCTCGCGGATGGCCTGGCGCACGTCGGCGTGGCTGGCGTCGGTGCAGCCGCACAGTGCCTTCTTCTTGGGTGCCGCGCTGTAGTCGCCGCCCGCGGTGAACATCAGCAACTGCTCCACCAGCCCGGTGCAGCTGCCGCAGCTGGCGCTGGCCTTGGTGTGCTTGCGCACCTCGTCCAGCGTGAACAGGCCCTTGTCCTTGATGGCCTTGCAGATGCTGCCCTTGGTGACGCCGTTGCAGCCGCAGACCTCGTCGCCGTCGGCCATCGCCGCGGCCTTGTTGTGGCCCTGGTGGCCGACGTCGCCGATGTTGCTCTCGCCGAACATCAGCTTGTCGCGGATGTCGGCGACCTTGCGGCCGTCGCGCAGCAGCTTGAAGTACCAGCTGCCATCGACCGTGTCGCCGTACAGGCAGGCGCCGACGAGCCTGTCGTCCTGCAGCACCAGCTTCTTGTAGACGCCGCCCACGGGATCGGACAGCACGATCTGCTCGGTGCCCGGGCCGCCGGTGAAGTTGCCGGCCGAGAACAGGTCGATGCCGGTGACCTTCAGCTTGGTGCTGGTCTGGCTGCCGGTGTAGCGGCCGATGCCGAACTGCGCCAGGTGCGTGGCGCAGACCTTGCCCTGCTCGAACAGCGGCGCCACCAGCCCGTAGGCGATGCCGCGGTGCGCGGCGCATTCGCCCACCGCGTAGATGCGCGGGTCGGTGATGGTCTGCAGCGTGTCGTTGACGACGATGCCGCGGTGGCAGTGCAGGCCGGCGCTTTCGGCCAGCGTGGTGTTGGGGCGGATGCCGGCGGCCATCACCACCAGGTCGGCCGGAATCTCGGTGCCGTCCTGGAAGCGCACGGCGCCGACACGCCCGCCGGCGGCGTCGGGCAGCAGCGCCTGCGTCTGCGCGCCGATCAGGAACTTCAGGCCCCGGTCTTCCAGCGACTTCTGCAGCAGCTGCCCGGCGGCGTCGTCGAGCTGGCGCTCCATCAGCCAGGGCGCGATGTGCACCACCGTCACCTGCATGCCGCGCAGCATCAGCCCGTTGGCGGCCTCCAGCCCGAGCAGGCCGCCGCCGATGACGACGGCGTGGCGGTACTTCGTGGCGGCGTCGATCATGGCCTGCGTGTCGGCGATGTCGCGGTAGGCGATGACGCCGGTCAGGTCCTTGCCCGGCACGGGCAGCACGAAGGGCACCGAGCCTGTGGCGATCAGCAGCCGGTCGTAGTGCGCCTCGGTGCCGTCGTCGGCACGCACGACGCGGCGCACGCGGTCGATGGTGGCCACGCGCTTGCCCAGGTGCAGCGTGATGCCGTTGTCGCGGTACCAGTCCAGCGGGTTGAGCACGATCTGCTCGAGCGTCTGCTCGCCGGCCAGCACCGGGCTGAGCAGGATGCGGTTGTAGTTGGGGTGGGGCTCGGCGCCGAAGACGGTGATGTCGTACAGGTCGGGCGCGATCTTCAGCAGCTCTTCGAGCGTGCGCACACCGGCCATGCCGTTGCCGATGAGAACGAGACGGGACTTCTTCATGGAGGACCTTTGTGCTGACGTGCCGACGTGCTTCGAGCCCGACGCACCGGCTCCTGGCGCCGGGCATGCGGGAACGGGTCTGCGCACGTCGCTGTGCACAAAGGGTGGCAGGTCGCCCCGCCGAGCCCGGGTGCGCCATCGCACCTGCCGGCCACGGCAGCAGGTTCCGTGCCAGTTCAACCCCGGACTTGCGCCCCCGCAGGCACGGGTGTTCGCCGCGGATTGGTGCAAAGACGGCCGCTTTTGCACCGAACGGGGTCAGGGGCCCGCGGGTAGCATCGTCAGTTCAAGTTAGGGGCGGAGCCGGCGATGTTGCTTGATCTGTCCTTCCCTGCCACCCAAGATAAGGTTCCGCGCGGGTCGCCGACAGGCCCGTTGTCCGAGCCGCTTTCGAGGAACCCGCTCGTCATGACGCCGTCACTCGCAGAAGTCGCATCGGACGTTCCGATGGACGCGCTGCTCGCAGCCCTGCTGCCTGCGGTGCTGGCCCGCAAGGGCGATCTGCTCGCGGTGAAGGACGCGCGCAGCGGGCGCCACGTGCATGTCAACGACGCCATGGCGAAGTGGCTGCGGCGGCCGGCCGACGACGTGGTGGGCCGCACCGATGCCGAGCTCTTCGACCCCACGCTGGCCACCGCGCTGCGGGCCGCCGAGCAGACGGTGCTGGCGCAGGGCGAGGCCGGGGCCGTGCTCGTCAGCGAACACAGCTTCGAGCATGCCGGCACGCGCCACGACTTCAGCGTGCTGCGCCAGGCCAGTGCCGCCGACCGCGATGGCCGCCGCTGGCTCACCAGCGTCTGGACCGACCTCGCGCTGGCCCGCCAGCGCGACGCGCAGCTGCGCCAGGCGCTGGAGCAGATCGAACAGCAGCAGCGCGCCAACGACGCGCTGCGCCGCGAACTGGCCGACCAGGCGCTGCGCGACCCGGCTTCGGGCCTGTACACGCGCGCGCACTTCGAAGACCAGCTGCGGCGCGAGGTCGACCTGTCCACGCGCGAGCACCGCGAGTTCGCGGTCGTCTTCGTCGAGCTCGACCCCCCCAGCGAGAAGGTGCGTGCGCTCGGCGACGCCGGCCAGGCGCGCATCCTCGAGGCCATGGGCCGGCTGCTGCGCGGGGGCACGCGCGCGATGGATGCCTCGTGCCGCCACGACGACCGGCGCTTCGCCGTGCTGCTGTCGGGCGTCGGCCTGGCCACCGCACACGCGCGCATGGAAGGCCTGCGCCGCCAGTGCGCCACGCAGATCGTGGTGCAGGATGGCGTCGAGCTGTCGTTCAGCGTCTCGATGGGCGTGGCCAGCTTCCCGCACACCGCGCACACGCAGGACGAACTGCTCGCGGCCTGCAGCGCGGCGCTGGCCGAGGCGCAGCGCCGCGGCGGCAACCACGTCACGCTGGCGGCGATCCGCTTCGAGGCGACCTGAAGCGCTGCGGCGCGCGCTGCGTGCCCGCGTTCAGGCGAAGGCGCGGTGCAGCATCGTGGCGGCCAGCGCCAGCAGCAGCACGCCGAACACGCGCTTGAGCTTCCTGGTGTCCATGCGCTGTGCCGTGCGTGCGCCCAGCGGCGCCATCGTCACGCTGGCTGCCGCGATCACCGCCAGCGCCGGCAGGTACAGGTAGCCGAACGCGCCCGGCAGCGCCGGCGGCACCGACCATCCGGCGACCACGTAGCCCGCGGTGTTGGCCAGCGCGATCGGGAAGCCCAGCGCGGCACTGGTGCCCACGGCGTGGCGGATCGGCACGTTGCACCAGGTCATGAACGGCACCGACATGAAGGCGCCGCCGGCACCGACCAGGCCCGAGACCAGGCCGATGGCGCCGCCCACGGCCGTCTGGCCCGCCACGCCGGGCATCTGCCGGCTCGGCTTGGGCTTCTTGTCGCGGAACATCTGCAGCGCCGAGTAGCCGATGAAGACGGCGAAGAACAGCGCCAGCCCCTGGCCCTTCACGAGCGCGAAGATGCCGGCGCCGCCGACGAGGCCGCCGAGCACGATGCCCGGCGCCAGCCCGCGCAGCAGGTCCCAGCGCACGGCGCCCAGTCGGTGGTGCGCGCGCACGCTGGACAGCGACGTGAACAGGATCGTCGCCATCGACGTCGCGATGGCCATCTTGACCGCCATGCCGCTGTCGACGCCGCGGTGCGACAGGATCAGCGTCAGGAACGGCACCATCATCATGCCGCCGCCCACACCCAGAAGGCCGGCGAGAAAGCCGGTCACCACGCCGAGCGTCAGCAGCTCGGCGACGAGCAGGGGGCCGAGATCCATCGGGCTACGCGGCTGCGTCCAGCCGCTGCAGCACGGCGTGCCATTCGTCGGCGCTGACCGGGGTGATGGACAGGCGGCTGCCCGGCTGCAGCACGCGCATCGTCGCCAGCTCGGGCGCGCCGCGCAGTTCGCGCAGCGGCAGCAGCCGCGTCTTGCGCACCAGCGTCACGTCGATCTCCAGCCAGCGCGGCATCTCAGGCGTGGACTTGGGGTCGAAGTAGGGGCTGGCGGGGTCGAACTGCGTCGTGTCGGGACGCGTGCCACTGGCGATGCGGGCCAGGCCGGCGATGCCGGGCTCGGCGCACGACGAGTGGTAGAAGAGCACGTCGTCGCCCGGCCGCATGTCGTCGCGCATGAAGTTGCGCGCCTGGTAGTTGCGCACGCCGGTCCAGGGCACGGTCTGCTGGGGCGCGCGCGCGAGGTCGTCGATCGAGACCTCGTCGGGCTCGCTCTTCATCAGCCAGTGTCGGGGCATGGAGGCAGGAGGGAGAGGGTGTCCGCCGTGAACCGTGAGCCGCATTCCTGAACCCAGGGGGAAGTTCAGGTGGGCGAGGTCAACCAGGCTTCGGGTTCATCTGACGCGAGACGCTCACACCAGTCTGGCAATGTTCCAAGCCCTTGGTCGTAGACCATCGGTTCAAGGAAATATAAGACTCACGCGATCACGACGGACAAATCCATTCTAGACCTGCCGGCGCTCGCTTGTGCAGTGCCGGACTTCACAGCAGCTGGCCGTCGTCGCCGAGCGCCTGGTCGATGCGCCGCACCAGCGCGGCCACGTCGGCGCTGGTTGCGTCACCTGCGTCACCAGACGGCACCGCCGCGCGTGCGGGGCCGCGCTCGGCCAGCTGGTAGGCCAGGTTCAGCGCGGCCAGCACGGCGATGCGCTCGCGCGCCTTGACCTTGCCGCCGTCGCGGATGGCGCTCATCTCGTGGTCCACGTGCGCCACCGCGGTGGCCAGCAGCGCTTCTCCGCCGTCGGGGCAGCCGAGGATGTAGCCCTGGCCCATGATGGTGACTTCGACCTGCTTCACTTGGGCTCCTCCCCGCTGTCGGCAACCGCGTCGCGCGCCGCCGGCAGCCGCGCCAGCAGGGCGTCGATGCGCGATCGCGCGGCCGCCAGGCGGGACCGCAGGCTGTCACGTTCGGTGGTCACCGCGGCCAGTTGCTGCTCGATCAGGGCGCTGGTGCGCTTGAGTTCCTCGTGCCGCAACACGAGGCGGTCGATGCGCTCGGCGAGATCCTGCAGATTGGCCATCTTCCAGCGTGCCTCATGGGGTAGCCCTGGCCTTCATTGTAGGTGCGCCGAAGTCGCAGACGGCGCGCACGGCGCAGGCGTCGCACCGCGGTTTGCGCGCCTGGCAGACGTAGCGCCCGTGCAGGATGAGCCAGTGGTGGGCGTGCACGCGGTAGGCCGCCGGCACGCGCCGCAGCAGGCGTTCCTCGACCTCGAGCACGTTGCGGCCCGGCGCCAGCCCGGTGCGGTTGGCGACGCGGAAGATGTGCGTGTCCACGGCCATCGTCGGCTCGCCGAAGGCCACGTTCAGCACCACGTTGGCCGTCTTGCGGCCGACGCCGGGCAGGGCTTGCAGCGCCTCGCGCGTGCGCGGCACCTCGCCGCCATGCTGCTCGACGAGGATGCGGCAGGTCTGCAGCAGGTTCTTCGCCTTGGTGCGGTACAGGCCGATGGTGCGGATGAGCTCGGTGACACGGTCCAGACCCAGCGCCAGCATGGCCTGCGGCGTCGGGGCCAGCGCAAACAGCCGTTTCGTGGCCTTGTTCACGCCGACGTCGGTGGCCTGTGCCGAGAGCAGCACCGCCGCCAGCAGCTCGAACACGCTGGTGTACTCCAGCTCGGTCTGCGGGCTCGGGTTGGCGGCCTGCAGCGTGGCGAAGAAGGTCTCGATCTGCGGAGCTTGCATGCGGGGCTTGTGTTTGGTGCGCAGCGGCCGATAACCGACCTGAGCCATGATCATCCACGAATCCCTGCGCCGCTGGTGCCTGCCCTGGGCGCGGCGCCAGCCCCCCGCCACCGCCGCGGCGGCCGCCTTCGATGCCCGCCGCGAGCAGGCGCGCCTGGCGGAGCTGTCGCTGCGCCTGGCTGCCCGGCTGCTGCAGGCCTGCGAGATGAAGGGCGCCGGCTCCGGGCAGGCCCAGGCGCTGTGCGACGGCCTGGTGGCGGCCAGCCCGCACCTGCGCCTGGGCTGGGCCTGGTTCGGGCGGGCCGACACGCTGCTGATCGAGCCGCAGATCGTCTCGGGCCCGGCGGTGGCCTATGCGCGTGCGCTGCGCGTACAGCGCACGCGGCTCACCGAGCATGGCCCGGCGTTCCGTGCGCTGGCCGGTCGGCCGGTCGAGCCGTTCAACGTCAGCGAACGGTCGCTGTACGCGCCCTGGCGCGATGCGGCGCGCGACCACGGCGTGCGTTCCGTGCTGGCGTTGCCGCTGGCCGTGCCCGGCGATGCGCGGCGCGGCCTGTTCGTGCTGTACGCCGACGTGCCCGACTACTTCGACGAGGTCGGGCTGGGCCTGTTCGACGCACTGGCGCAGTTCGTCGCCGCCGTGCTGTCGCAGCAGTCGCAGCAGCTGGAACTGGAGCGCCGTGCGCACACCGATGCTCTGACCGGACTGCACAACCGCGCGGCCGCCCAGGCGGCGCTGCAGTCGCGCCGGGCACGGCGGCCGCTGAGCCTGGTGCTGCTGGACCTGGACCACTTCAAGCTGATCAACGACCGGCATGGCCATCCGGTGGGAGACGCCGTGCTGGCGGCGTGTGCGCAGCGGCTGCAGGCGCAGCTGCGCCACAACGACGGCATCGCGCGCTGGGGCGGCGAGGAGTTCCTGGTGTGGTTGCCGGCCACCGGCATCGCGGACGCCCGCCGTGTGGCCGAGAAGCTGCGCACGGCGCTGGCCGACGCCCCGCTGAAGCTGCCGGGTGGCGGCAGCCTGCCGGTCACCTTGTCGGCGGGCGTGGCGTTGCTGGCCGACGGAGAGTCCGTCGAGCAGGCGCTGGCGCGCGCCGACCGTGCGCTCTACCGCGCCAAGGCCGAAGGCCGCAACCGCCTGGCGCTGGCCTGATCAGCCCGCGCCCTGGCGTGCCCGGGCCCGCGCCAGGGCCGCCTCGATGACGGCGCGCTTCTTCTCGATGACCGTCGGGTCGGTGTGCAGCGTGTGGCTGGCCAGATCGGCCAGCTTGGCCTGTGCCTTGGCCGCCAGGCGTTCGTCGTTCTCGCGCTTGTCGCGCGCGACGCGCATCTGGCGAAAGCCGTAGCGGGCGCGCGCCAGGTCGGCGTCGGCGGCGCTCCAGGCGTCCCAGCCGGTGCGGTCGCCCGTGACGGGAACCATCGCGATGCAGTCCACCGGGCAGGCCGGCACGCAGAGTTCGCAGCCGGTGCATTCGGCGCCGATCACGGTGTGCATCAGCTTGGACGCGCCGACGATGCAGTCCACCGGACAGGCCTTGATGCACAGCGTGCAGCCGATGCACCAGGCTTCGTCGATGACGGCCAGCGCGCGCGGACCCTCGGTGCCGTGGGCGGGGTCGAGCGGCAGCACCGGTCGGCCGGTGAGGGCGGACAGCCGCACGATCCCCTCCGCCCCGCCCGGCGGGCAGCGGTTGTGCGGCACGCCGGCGGCGATGGCGTCGGCGTAGGCGCGACAGTCGGGATAACCGCAGCGCGTGCACTGCGTCTGCGGCAGCGCGGCGTCGATGCGGTCGGCGAGCGTGGTGGCGGCAGCGGCTGTCACGGAGAGGCAATCGCGGCCGAGCGCCCGGCGCCGGGCGTCAGGCCGCCTTGCGTGCGGCCGCGTTGGCGGCCTTGTCGAAGCGGGCGATGAAGTTCTTCACCTCCGGGTAGACCTTCTCGCGCCAGCGGCGGCCCGAGAAGATGCCGTAGTGGCCCGCGCCTTCCACGTCGTAGTGGAACTGGCGCGCCTTCGGGATGCCGGTGCACAGGTCGTGCGCGGCGCGGGTCTGGCCGGCGCCGGAGATGTCGTCGAGCTCGCCTTCGACAGTCAGCAGCGCCGTGCCGGTGATGTCCTGCGGCTGCACGGGATCGCCGTGCACGGTCCAGGTGCCGTGCACCAGCGCGAAGTCCTGGAACACGGTCTTGATCGTGTCCAGGTAGTACTCGGCCGGCATGTCGAGCACGGCGTTGTACTCGTCGTAGAACTGCCGGTGCGCCTCGGCGCTGTCGTCGTCGCCCTTGATCAGATCGCGGAAGTAGTCGTAGTGGCTGCTGAGGTGGCGGTCGGGGTTCATCGCCACGAAGCCGGTGTGCTGCAGGAAGCCGGGGTAGACGCGGCGGCCGGCGCCGGGGAAGTTCGGCGGCACGCGGTGGATGACGTTGTTCTCGAACCAGCTGTGGCTCTTGTTCGTGGCCAGGTTGTTGACCGACGTGGGGCTCTTGCGGGCGTCGATGGGGCCGCCCATCATCGTCATCGTGCGCGGCAGCACCTCGCCGGCGCTGGCCTGCAGCGACACCGCGGCGAGCACCGGCACGGTGGGCTGGCAGACCGAGATCACGTGCACCTCGGGGCCGATGTGGCGGATGAACTCGCGCACATACTCTACGTAGTCGTCGAGATGGAACGGGCCTGCGGCCAGCGGCACCATGCGGGCGTCGGTCCAGTCGGTGATGAAGACCTTGTGGTCGTGCAGCAGGCTCTTCACGGTGTCGCGCAGCAGCGTCGCGTGGTGGCCCGACAGCGGCGCCACCACCAGCACCGTCGGCTGGGTCTTCATCGTCGTGAGCGCCTTCGGGTCGTCGGTGAAGCGCTTGAAGCGCAGCAGCCGGCAGAAGGGCTTCTCGATCGCGACCTGCTGCTGCACCGCGATGGTGACCCCGTCCACCACCGCCGACGTGATGTTGAACTCGGGCTTCTCGTATTCCTTGGCCAGGCGGTGCAGCAGGTCGAAGCCGGCCGAGACGCGCTGTGCCATCGGCGTGTGCGCGAAGGGCGACAGCGGGTGGTCGTACAGCTTCGCCGTGGCGCTGGCGAACTCCGAGAACGGGGACATCAGCGCGCGCTGGGTTTCGTACAGCTGGTAAAGCATCGATCGGCTCCGGTCAGGACGGCACCGCACTTATTGTGCAGTGCAGCAAATGTACATCGCTTGCTGTCATCCTGCCGCGCTTTGGTGCAGTGCAATAGCGCAAAACCACGTAGAAAGGCCGGCATCTTTGCCGGCCTTGTCACCTTGGCGACAGTCTTGTCGCCGTCAGCACGTGGTCACATGACCTTCGCGAGCGCCGCGACCACCGCGTCGATGTTGCGGCTGTTGATCGCTGCCACGCAGATGCGTCCCGAATCGACGCCGTAGACGCCGAATTCGCTGCGCAGCCGCTGCATCTGGGCCACCGACAGGCCGGAGTAGCTGAACATGCCCTTCTGCCGCGTGATGTACGACAAGTCGCCCTGCACGCCCGCGGCCTGCAGTTTGGCCACCAGCGCGTGGCGCGTGGCGCGGATGCGCTCGCGCATGCCGGCCAGTTCCTCTTCCCACTGCCGGCGCAGCGCCGGCGTGTTCAGCACCGTGGCCACGACGGTGGCGCCGAAGGTCGGCGGGTTGCTGTAGTTGGTGCGGATCACGATCTTCAGCTGCGACAGCACGCGGTCGGCCTCGGCCTTGTCGCTGCAGACGACGCTGAGCGCGCCCACGCGCTCGCCGTACAGCGAGAAGCTCTTGCTGAACGAGGTCGAGACGAAGAAGCTGATGCCGGCCGCCAGGAACTGGCCGACGACGGCGCCGTCCTCGGCGATGCCCTCGCCGAAGCCCTGGTAGGCCATGTCGAGGAAGGGCACCAGGCCGCGCGCCTTGCAGGTGGCGACCACCTGGTCCCACTGCGCCGGCGTCAGGTCGCAACCCGTCGGGTTGTGGCAGCACGCGTGCAGCACGGCCACCGTGCCCGGCGCAGCGCTGGCCAGCGTGTCGAGCATCGCGTCGAAACGGATGCCGCGCGTGGCGGCGTCGTAGTACGGGTAGGCGTTCACCGTGAAGCCGGCGTTGGTGAACAGCGCGCGGTGGTTCTCCCAGCTGGGGTCGCTGATCAGCACGGTGGCGCCGGGCTGCAGGCGCTTGAGGAAATCGGCGCCGATCTTCAGGCCGCCCGTGCCGCCCAGCGCCTGCACGGTGGCCACGCGGCCGCTGCGCACGGCCTCGCTGTCGCTGCCGAACACCAGGCCCTGCACGGCCTTGTCGTAGGCCGCGATGCCGTCGATGGGCAGGTAGCCCTTGGCCTTCGGCGCTTCGAGCAACTGATGCTCGGCCGCGGCCACGCAGCCCAGCACCGGCAGCTTGCCCTGGTCGTCGAAGTACACGCCCACGCCGAGGTTCACCTTGGCCGGATTCGGGTCGGCGTTGAACTGCTCGTTGAGGCCGAGGATCGGGTCGCGCGGCGCCATCTCGACGGCGGCGAACAGGGATGCGGACATGGCGGTTCCTGGTGCGGTGGTGCTGGGGAGGGGCGCTGCGGTGCGCCGATGCGCCGGCTGCGCTACGCTTGCCGGTTCGGCCTCGATTCTAGTGGGCCGCTAAGGGTTGACCCGATGACCGATCTTGCCGAAGTCCAGGCCGCTGCGGAGACCCCGGCGCAGGGCACGTTCGTCAGCTTTCCCGACTCGCCGTTCCAGCTGTTCCAGCCGTATCCGCCGGCGGGCGACCAGCCCGCGGCCATCCAGCAACTGGTGGAAGGCGTGCAGGACGGCCTGAGCTACCAGACGCTGCTGGGCGTGACGGGCTCGGGCAAGACCTTCACGATGGCCAACGTCATCGCCCGGCTGGGCCGGCCGGCCATCGTGTTCGCGCCGAACAAGACGCTGGCGGCGCAGCTGTATTCGGAGTTCCGCGAGTTCTTCCCGAAGAACGCGGTCGAGTACTTCGTCAGCTACTACGACTACTACCAGCCCGAGGCCTACGTGCCGCAGCGCGACCTGTTCATCGAGAAGGACAGCGCGATCAACGAGCACATCGAGCAGATGCGCCTGAGCTGCACGAAGAGCCTGCTGGAACGGCGCGACGTGGTCATCGTGGCCAGCGTCAGCGCGATCTACGGCATCGGCAGCCCGGCCGACTACCACCAGATGGTGATGACGCTGCGCGTGGGCGACAGGATCGGCCAGCGCGACGTGATCCAGCAGCTGATCCGCATGCAGTACACGCGCAACGAGGTCGACTTCTCGCGCGGTGCGTTCCGCGTGCGCGGCGACACGATCGACGTCTTTCCGGCCGAGCACAGCGAGCTGGCGCTGCGCATCGAACTCTTCGACGACGAACTCGAATCGCTGCAGCTGCTGGACCCGCTGACCGGCAAGGTGCGGCAGAAGATCCCGCGCTTCACCGTGTACCCCAGCAGCCACTACGTGACGCCGCGCGAGCGCGTCGTGGACGCCATCGCGACGATCAAGGATGAACTGCGCGAGCGGCTCGACTTCTTCGTGAAGAACGGCAAGCTGGTCGAGGCGCAGCGCCTGGAGCAGCGCACGCGCTTCGACCTGGAGATGCTGCAGGAGGTGGGCCACTGCAAGGGCATCGAGAACTACACGCGGCACCTGTCGGGCGCCAAGCCCGGCGACCCGCCGCCGACGCTGGTCGACTACCTGCCCAAGGACGCGCTGATGCTGCTGGACGAGAGCCACGTGCTGATCGGCCAGTTTGGCGGCATGTACAACGGCGACCGTGCGCGCAAGACCACGCTGGTGGAGTACGGTTTCCGCCTGCCCAGCGCGCTGGACAACCGGCCGCTGAAGTTCGAGGAGTTCGAGACCAAGATGCGGCAGGCGATCTTCGTCTCGGCCACGCCGGCGGCCTACGAGCAGGCGCACGCGGGACAGGTGGTCGAGCAGCTCGTGCGGCCCACGGGCCTGATCGATCCCGAGGTCATCGTGCGCCCGGCCACCACGCAGGTGGACGACGTGCTGCAGGAAATCCGCGACCGCGTCGTCATCAACGAGCGTGTGCTGATCACGACGCTGACCAAGCGCATGGCCGAGCAGCTGACCGACTACCTGGCCGACAACGGCGTCAAGGTGCGCTACCTGCACAGCGACATCGACACCGTGGAGCGCGTGGAGATCCTGCGCGACCTCCGCCTGGGCACCTTCGACGTGCTGGTGGGCATCAACCTGCTGCGCGAGGGCCTGGACCTGCCCGAGGTGAGCCTGGTGGCCATCCTCGACGCCGACAAGGAGGGCTTCCTGCGCGCCGAGCGCAGCCTGATCCAGACCATCGGCCGCGCCGCGCGCAACCTGAATGGCAAGGCCATCCTGTACGCCGACAAGATGACCGATTCGATGCGCCGCGCCATCGACGAGACCGAGCGCCGTCGGGCCAGGCAGATCGCGCACAACGTGGCGATGGGCATCACGCCGAAGGCGCTGAACAAGAAGGTGCGCGACCTGATCGACGGCGTGGTCTCCGACAAGACCGCCAAGGACGAGCTGAAGGCCGCGCAGGCCGCGGCCGAGCTGGAGGCGATGTCCGAGAAGGACCTGGGCAAGCGCATCAAGGCACTCGAGAAGCAGATGCTCGACCACGCCCGCAACCTCGAGTTCGAGAAGGCCGCGCGGGTGCGCGACCAGCTGGCGCTGCTGCGCGAGCAGGCTTTCGGGGCCCCCGGGCACGACGTCAACGTGGTCCCGATGCCGGTGCGCTGAACCGATACTCGCAGCATGTGGTTCATGAACAAGGCGCCGGCCGCCGCCGACCTGCGTGTGCTGATGGTCTGCACCGGCAACATCTGCCGCTCGCCCACGGCCGAGGCCGTGCTGCGGGCGAAGCTGGAGCGTGCGGGCCTGGGCGCGCGCGTGCTGGTGGATTCCGCCGGCACGAACGGCTACCACGCGGGCGAACCGCCGGATGCGCGTGCGGTGCGGCACGCGCGCGAACGCGGCTACGACCTGAGCGCCTTGCGTGCGCGCAAGCTCGAGCGCGACGATCTCTCGCGATTCGACTGGGTGCTGGCCATGGACGCCGGCCATCTGCAGCGCCTGCAGGAGCTGACCCGCGTGCAGGCCGGCGCCCGCATCGGGCTGCTGCTGGAGCACGCGCGGCGCTTCGCGGACGAGCGCGACGTGCCCGACCCGTACTACGGCACGCCGGCCGGCTTCGAGCGCGTGCTCGACCTGGTCGAAGACGCCTGCGACGGCCTGGTCGAGGTGCTGGCGCGGCAACTGGACGCAGGGAACTTCCGGAGCAAAGCTTGACCAAAACAGTTGGTCTCCGGTATACTTGAGCAATCTTGTCGGGAACGTTCTGCGGGGAAACCCGCGTCTCCCGGCGCCGTCCGAAAGGGGTTCCCCATGCGTCTCACCACCAAAGGCCGCTTCGCCGTCACCGCGATGATCGATCTCGCGCTGCGCTCCAATGCCGGCCCGGTGGCACTGGCTGCCATCAGCCAGCGCCAGCAGATCTCGTTGTCCTACCTCGAGCAGCTGTTCGGCAAGCTGCGCCGCCACGAGCTGGTGGAAAGCACGCGCGGCCCGGGCGGCGGCTATTCGCTGGGCCGCGGCGCCGACAGCATCACGGTGGCCGACATCATCGTCGCGGTCGACGAACCGATCGACGCCACCGGCTGTGGCGGCAAGGAAAGCTGCATGGGCGAGGACAGCGGCAAGTGCATGACGCACGACCTGTGGACCAGCCTGAACACCAAGATGATCGAGTACCTGAACTCGATCTCGCTGAAGAAGCTGGTCGACGAGCAGCTGGCCAAGGGCGTGTCCATCGAGGAAGCACCCGTGAAGCGGGCCATCTCGTCGCAGCCCGTCGTCAAGCCGATCAAGGTGACGGCACCGAACTCGGTGTTCGCCTTCGGCAACTCGTTCACCAAGTAAACCCAGGCACCCCTGTCGCCCATGACCCCGCATTTCCCCATCTACATGGACTACGGCGCCACGACGCCGTGTGACCCCCGTGTCGTCGACGCCATGGTGCCCTGGCTGCGCGAGCACTTCGGCAACCCGGCGTCGCGCAGCCACGCCTGGGGCTGGGAAGCGGAGGAGGCCGTCGAGAAGGCGCGCGTCCAGGTCGCCAGCCTGATCAACGCCGACCCGCGCGAGATCGTCTGGACCTCGGGCGCCACCGAGTCCATCAACCTCGCCATCAAGGGCGCGGCGCACTTCTACAGCACGCGCGGCAAGCACCTCGTCACGCTGAAGACCGAGCACAAGGCCGTGCTCGACACGATGCGCGAGCTCGAGCGCCAGGGCTTCGAGGTGACCTACCTCGACGTGCAGGAAGACGGGCTGCTCGACCTGGACCGCTTCAAGGAC
Organism: Rubrivivax soli; assembly: GCF_049810355.1. Classification (GTDB taxonomy): domain Bacteria; phylum Pseudomonadota; class Gammaproteobacteria; order Burkholderiales; family Burkholderiaceae_C; genus Rubrivivax. Next base: position 1,488,243 of record NZ_CP187368.1, on the reverse strand, counting down.
GCGCTGCGTCCCGACACCATCCTGGCCTCGGTGCTGCTGGTGAACAACGAGATCGGCGTCATCCAGGACATCGACACCATCGGGCGGCTCTGCCGCGAGCGCAACATCATCCTCCACGTCGACGCGGCGCAGGCCACCGGCAAGGTGGCGATCGACATCACGCAGCTGCCGGTCGACCTGATGAGCCTGGCTTCGCACAAGACCTACGGCCCGAAGGGCATCGGCGCGCTGTACGTGCGGCGCAAGCCGCGCGTGCGCATCGAGGCGCAGATGCACGGAGGCGGCCACGAGCGCGGCATGCGCAGCGGCACGCTGCCCACGCACCAGTGCGTGGGCATGGGCGAGGCATTCGCCATTGCCAAGGCCGAGATGGGCACCGAGATCGAGCGCATCCGCATGCTGCACAAGCGGCTGCTCGACGGCATCTCGGGCATCGAGCAGGTCTTCATCAACGGCCACCTCGAGCGCCGCGTGCCGCACAACGTGAACGCGAGCTTCAACTTCGTCGAGGGCGAATCGCTGATCATGGGCATCAAGGGCCTGGCGGTGTCGTCGGGCTCGGCCTGCACGTCGGCCAGCCTGGAGCCCAGCTACGTGCTGCGCGCGCTCGGCCGCAGCGACGAGCTGGCGCATTCCAGCCTGCGCATGACGATCGGCCGCTTCACCACGGTCGAGGACATCGACTACGCGGTGGCCACGTTGCACGACCGCGTCGCCAAGCTGCGCGAACTGTCGCCGCTGTGGGAGATGTTCAAGGACGGCATCGACCTGAAGACCATCCAGTGGTCTGCACACTGACATCGGATTGAAGGAGTAACGAACATGGCCTACAGCGAAAAAGTCGTCGAGCACTACGAGAACCCGCGCAACGTCGGGTCGTTCGACAAGGGTGACGACAGCGTCGGCACCGGCATGGTCGGCGCACCCGCCTGCGGCGACGTGATGAAGCTGCAGATCAAGGTCAACCCGGCCACCGGGCTGATCGAGGACGCGCGCTTCAAGACCTACGGCTGCGGCTCGGCCATCGCCAGCAGCTCGCTCGTCACCGAGTGGGTGAAGGGCAAGAGCCTGGACGAGGCGCTGACGATCAAGAACACCCAGATCGCCGAGGAGCTGGCGCTGCCCCCGGTGAAGATCCACTGCTCCATCCTGGCCGAAGACGCCATCAAGGCGGCCGTGCTCGACTACAAGACCAGGCACGGCAGCGCGACCGAGACGCACTGATCCCATGGCGGTCACTCTCACCGAAGCAGCGGCACGGCACGTGAGCCGCTACATCACGCGGCGCGGCAAGGGCGTCGGCGTGCGCCTGGGCGTGAAGACCACGGGCTGTTCCGGCCTGGCCTACAAGCTCGAGTACGCCGACGACATCGCCCCGGAAGACGTGGTCTTCGAGGACCACGGCGTCAAGGTGCTGATCGACCCGAAGAGCCTGCCCTACATCGACGGCACCGAGCTCGACTTCGTGCGCGAGGGCCTCAACGAGGGCTTCAAGTTCCACAACCCGCGCGAGAAGGACCGCTGCGGCTGCGGCGAATCGTTCCGCGTCTGACCGACGCGCTGTCCTGCCCACCAGGCGCGGCCCCGGCCGCGCCTGCGCGCTTCCAAGCCATGCTCACCATCCGCCCCGAACGCCCCGACCAGGCCGACGTCGTCGCGCTGCTCGATGCGCTGGACGCCTACCTCGCCAGCCTGTACCCGCCCGAGGCCAACCACATCCTCGATGTGCAGGCGCTGCTGGCGTCCGACGTGCGCTTCCTGGTGGCGCGGCGCGACGGCGTGGCCGTGGGCACCGGCGCCGTGCGGCTGGGGCCCGGCTACGGCGAAGTCAAGCGCATGTACGTGGCGCCGACGCAGCGCGGGCAGCGCATCGCCGAGCAGTTGCTGCAGGCCCTGGAAGCCCAACTGCGCAGCGAAGGCATCGCCCAGGCGCGGCTGGAGACCGGCCGCGACCAGGCCGAGGCTCTGCGCCTGTACCAGCGCTGCGGCTACACGCGCTGCGCGCCCTTCGGCGGCTACCCCGACAACGGCTTGTCGGTCTTCCTGGGCAAGGCGCTGTGAAGCTCTCGGACGACGACTTCGTGCTCTTCGGCCTGCCGCAGCGGCATGCGCTGGACCGCGCCGCGCTCGACGCGCGCTGGCGCCAGCTGCAGGCCGAGGTGCATCCCGACCGCTTCGCGTCCGAAGGTGCCGCCGCGCAGCGCATCGCGATGCAGTGGGCCGTGCGCGTCAACGAAGCCTACGCGCGTCTGAAGGACCCGCTGGCGCGCGCCGCCTACCTGTGCACACTGCGCGGCGCGCCCATCGCCGCCGAGAGCAACACCGCGATGCCGGCCGCCTTCCTGCTGCAGCAGATGCAGTGGCGCGAGACGCTGGACGACGCAGCCGGCGCCGCCGAGGTCGAGGCGCTGACCGAGACCGTGGCCGCTGCCGAGGCGGAGCTGCTGGCGCAGGCCGGCCGCAAGCTCGACGAGACCGGCGACGCCGCCGGCGCCGCCGCCGACGTGCGCGCACTGATGTTCGTGCAGCGCTTCCGACACGACCTCGAGCGGCGCCTGGACGCGCTCGACCCGACCCGCTGAACCCCGAACCCGCCATGGCGCTGCTGCAGATCTCCGAACCCGGACAGGCCCCCGACCCGCACCAGCGGCGCATCGCCGTGGGCATCGACCTGGGCACCACGCACTCGCTGGTCGCTTCGGTGCGCCACGGCGTCGCCGAGTGCCTGCCCGATCCGCAGGGCCGGCTGCTGCTGCCGTCGGCCGTGCGCTACCTGGAAGGTGGCCGGCGCCAGATCGGCGTCCTGGCGCTGGCGGCGCAGGCCGAGGACCCCGAGAACACCGTCGTCTCGGTGAAGCGCTTCATGGGGCGGCGCCTGGCCGACATCGCCGACGCCGGCAAGCTGCCGTACCGGTTCGTCGACCGGCCCGGCATGGTGGCGCTGGCCACGCGCGACGGCGAGAAGACGCCGGTCGAGGTCTCGGCCGAGATCCTGGCCACGCTGCGCCAGCGCGCCGAGGACACCTTCGACGACGACCTGTTCGGTGCCGTCATCACGGTGCCGGCCTACTTCGACGACGCGCAGCGCCAGGCCACGAAGGACGCGGCGCAACGCGCCGGCCTGAACGTGCTGCGCCTGATCAGCGAGCCCACCGCGGCGGCCGTGGCCTACGGCCTGGACAACGGCAGCGAGGGCCTGTACGCCGTGTACGACCTGGGTGGCGGCACGTTCGACATCTCGCTGCTGCGGCTGCACCAGGGGGTGTTCGAGGTGGTGGCCACCGGCGGCGACGCCGCGCTGGGCGGCGACGACATCGACCACGCGCTGGCCGACTGGGCGCTGGCGCAGGCCGGCGTGGTCGCCGCCAGCGCGCACGACAAGCGCGCCGCGCTGGTGGCCGCGCGTGCCGCCAAGGAAGCGCTGAGCAGCGCCGACAGCACCGACTGGCAGGCCACGCTGGCGGGCGGCCCGGTGCGCGTGGCGGTCGGCCGCGCGCAGCTGGAAGCCCTGGCGCAGCCGCTGGTGGACCGCACGCTGGCCGCCGTGCGCAAGGTGCTGCGCGACGCCAGGGTCGCGCGCGGCGACGTGCAGGGCGTGGTGATGGTCGGCGGCAGCACGCGCATGCCGCTGGTGCGCCGGGCCGTCGGCGAGCTGTTTGGCCGCGAGGTGCTGACCAACGTCAACCCCGACGAGGTCGTCGCGATCGGCGCCGCGATCCAGGCCAACGCGCTGGCCGGCAATGCGCGCGACGGCGAGCTGCTGCTGCTGGACGTCATCGCGCTGAGCCTGGGCCTGGAGACCATGGGGGGCCTGGTCGAACGCGTGATCGAGCGCAACACGACCATTCCCGTGGCCAAGGCGCAGGAGTTCACCACCTTCAAGGACGGCCAGACCGCGATGGCCATCCACGTGCTGCAGGGCGAGCGCGACCTCGTCAGCGAGTGCCGCAGCCTGGCGCGCTTCGAGTTGCGCGGCATCCCGCCGATGGCCGCCGGCGCCGCGCGCATCCGCGTCACCTTCCAGGTCGACGCCGACGGCCTGCTCAGCGTGTCCGCCCGCGAGCTCGGTTCGGGCGTCGAGGCCTCGGTGGTCGTCAAGCCCAGCTACGGACTGGCCGACGACCAGATCGCCCGCATGCTGCAGGACGGCTTTGCCCACGCCGACGCCGACATGGCCGCGCGCAAGCTGCGCGAGGCCCGTGTCGACGCCGAACGCATGGTGCTGGCCACGCGCGCCGCGCTGGCGGCCGACGGCGCGCTGCTCTCGGCCGACGAACGCAGTGCCGTGGAGGCCCTGGTCGCCGCGACCGCCGCCACGGCCCAGGGCGACGACGCCGATGCCATCGAACGTGCGGTCGAGACGCTCGCCGAAGGCACCGAGGCCTTCGCCGCCGCCCGCATGAACCAGGGCATCCGCCAGGCCCTGGCCGGGCGCAGCCTCGACGATCTCTGAGAACACTCCCCATGCCCGTCATCCGCATCCTCCCCCACGCCGACTACTGCCCGCAGGGCGACACCATCGAGGCGCCCTCCGGCACCTCGATCTGCGAGGCGCTGCTCGAGAACGGCATCGCCATCGAGCACGCCTGCGAGATGAGCTGCGCCTGCACCACCTGCCACGTCGTGGTGAAGCAGGGCTTCAACTCGCTGGGCGAGATGGACGAGTCGGAAGAAGACCTGCTCGACCGCGCCTGGGGCCTGACGCCGACCTCGCGGCTGAGCTGCCAGGCGATCCTGAGCAACGAGGACGTGACGATCGAGATTCCGAAGTACTCGATCAACCACGCCCGCGAGAACCACTGACCGCCGCGGCCGCACCTGCGCCAAGCCGGTGCGGCCAAAAAAAAGCCTCTCCGCCGAGAAGCGGAGAGGCTGGACGAAAGGGCACGAGGCCCTACTGAGGAGATAGACAGACACCGGAGACGGCGTCGAGTTCCCTCAGCAACGCCCGTGCCAGGGTTTTTTCGGATCAGGCCGTGACCGATTCCACATGGCCCTGCCGTGTGTAGAGGAAATCGAGCACCGCCTTGCGGCAGTGCACGTAGTCGGGGTCCTCGGCCAGCTCCACGCGGTTGCGCGGCCGCGGCAGCGTCACCGGCAGGATCTCGCCGATGGTGGCGGCCGGGCCGTTGGTCATCATGACGATGCGGTCGGACAGCAGCACGGCCTCGTCGACGTCGTGCGTGACCATCACCACCGTGCTGCGGGTGCGGCCCACGATCTTCAGCAACTCGTCCTGCAGGTGGGCCCGGGTCAGCGCATCGAGCGCGCCGAAGGGCTCGTCCATCAGCAGCACCTTGGGCTCCATCGCCAGCGCGCGGGCGATGCCCACGCGCTGCTTCATGCCGCCCGAGATCTCGTGCGGGCGCTTGGTCGCTGCATGCGCCATGCCCACCAGTTCCAGCGCGGCCTGCGTGCGCGCCTTGAGCTGCGCCTTGCTTTCCTTGGCGCCGAAGACACGCTCGACAGCCAGGTGCACGTTGTCGGCGCAGCTCAGCCAGGGCAGCAGCGAGTGGTTCTGGAACACCACCGCGCGCTCGGGCCCGGGGGCCGCGATCTCGCGGTTGTCGCACAGCAGCACGCCGCTGGTGGGCTTGAGCAGCCCCGCGATCAGGTTCAGCAGCGTGCTCTTGCCGCAGCCCGAGTGGCCGATCAGCGTGATGAACTCCCCCTGCGCCACCGCCAGGTCGATCTCGCGCAGCGCGTGGAAGCGGCCCTTCTTCGTCTCGAACACCATCTCGGCGCTCTCGACCTTGATGAACTCAGTGCTCGTCATAGCTGAACCTCCTGGCAATGCCCACCAGCAGCTGCTCGAGCACCAGGCCCACGATGCCGATGACGAAGATGGCGATGATGATGTGCTGGACGTTGAGGTTGTTCCACTCGTCCCAGACCCAGAAGCCGATGCCGACGCCGCCGGTCAGCATCTCGGCGGCCACGATGACCAGCCAGGCCGTGCCCACCGACAGCCGCACGCCGGTCAGCATGTACGGCAGCACGGCGGGGAACAGGATGCGCGTCATCACGCGCCACTCGCTGAGGTTCAGCACGCGGGCCACGTTCAGGTAGTCCTGCGGCACGCGCTGCACCCCCACCGCGGTGTTGATGATCATCGGCCAGATGCTGCAGATGAAGATGGTCCAGATCGCCGCCGGGTTGGCGCTCTTGAACACCAGCAGGCCGATCGGCAGCCAGGCCAGCGGCGACACCGGCCGCAGCAGGCTGATCAGCGGGTTCAGCATGCGGTTCAGGAAGGTGAAGCGGCCGATCATGAAACCCGCCGGAATGCCCACCGCCGCCGCCAGACCGAAGCCCACCGCCACCCGTTCCAGCGAGAAGAGGATGTTCCAGCCGATGCCCTGGTCGTTCGGCCCGTTGCTGTAGAACGGGTCGGCGAACAGCTTCAGCGCTGCATCGAATGTGGCCGCCGGCGTCGGGAAGCTGGTGCTGTTCTGCGTCAGCAGCCCCCAGATGCCCACCAGCAGGCCGATGCCGAACACCGGTGGCAGCACGGCCAGCCACAGCGCGCGCCAGTCGAAGGGCGCTCGCCGCGGCGGGGGCGCGGGGGGCACGGCCGCCGCGCGTTCGGGCGCGGCGGCAGCGGCGGGCGAGGCTGCCGCCGCAGGCGCCACGGCCTCGGCCGGGCTGTGGAAGACAGCAGAGACCATGGTGTCGCCTCCTTCAGGCCGCCGTGGCGGCCTTGATCTTGAAGCCGTCGGCGTACTTCGCCGGGTCCTTGCCGTCCCAGACCACGCCGTCCATCAGCTTGCTGCTGCGCAGGTCGCTCTTGGGCAGGCTGATCTTCATCGCGCTGGCCACCTCCTTGTAGAGCGCGGTCTGGTTGATCTCCTGCGCCACCTTCAGGTAGTTCGGGTGGTCCTTCAGCAGGCCCCAGCGCTTGTGCTGGGTCAGGAACCACATGCCGTCGCTGAGGTACGGGTAGTTCACCGCGCCGTCGTTGAAGAACTTCATGTGGTTGCTGTCGTCCCAGGTCTTGCCCATGCCGTTCTGGTAGCGGCCCAGGATGCGCTGGTTGATGGCGTCGACGCCAGTGTTGATGTAGGCCTTCTGCGCCACGGTCTCGGCCATCTTCATCTTGTTGGCCAGGCCGGCGTCGATCCACTTGCTGGCTTCCAGAACGGCCATCATCACGGCGCGTGCGGTGTTGGGGTGCTTCTTGACGAAGTCGCCGGTGGTGCCCAGCACCTTCTCGGGGTGGTCCTTCCAGATGTCCTGCGTGGTGTTGGCCGTGACCCCGATGCCGTCCATGATGGCGCGGTGGTTCCAGGGCTCGCCGACGCAGAAGCCGTCCATGTTGCCGACGCGCATGTTGGCCACCATCTGCGGCGGTGGCACCGTGATCAGCTTGGCCCCCGACAAGGGGTTGATGCCCGCGGCCGCCAGCCAGTAGTGCATCCACATCGCGTGCGTGCCGGTGGGGAAGGTGCCGGCGAAGGTGTAGTCGCGCTTCTCGCGCGCCATGACCTGGGCCAGCGACGGGCCGTCGACGGCGCCCTTGTCGGCCAGCGTCTTCGACAGCGTGATGGCCTGGCCGTTGTTGTTCAGCGCCATCAGCACCGCCATGTCCTTCTTCGGCCCGCCCACGCCCAGGTGCACGCCGTAGATCAGGCCGTACAGCACGTGCGCCATGTCGAGCTCGCCGTTGACGAGCTTGTCGCGCACGCCGGCCCAGCTGGCTTCCTTGGTGGGGATGATCTTGACGCCGTACTTCTTGTCGAAGCCCAGCACGCTGGCCATCACGACGCTGGCGCAGTCGGTCAGCGGGATGAAGCCGATGCGCACTTCCTCCTTCTCGGGCTTGTCGCTGCCCGCGGCATACACCGCGCTCTGCAGCCCGGGCAGCATGCCGGCGGCGCCGGTGGCCGAGACCGCGGCGGCGGCTTTCACGAGCGTGCGGCGTCCCATGTCGATGTGTCCTGCGTTCTGTGAAGTCATGGCATGTGCAAGTTGAGGGCCAACAAAACGAAAAGGCGTCCACACGTCGGCGAGCGCTGCTGCTCGCGTGGTGAGGACGCCTTTGTCCCATCGGCACGCCGCAAACACTGCGGGCCGCCGATGCCGGCGAAAGATCGACACTGATCTCTCGCCCCGGCTGCTTGCAATCGCTGTGCCAGCGTTTTCGAGACCGCAGCCTGCGGGTTTGCACCAGGGGGCGGCGGCGGTGCGCGCCACTGGTGCACGCCGGGGCGCCGCGTGGATCAGCCCAGCAGGTCGGCCGCGTCGACGATGCGCTGCGCGATCTCGGTCATCTTCAGGCCCTTGTCCATGGCTGCCTTGCGCAGGCGCTTGTAGGCCTCGGGCTCGGTGATGCCGTGGCGCTGCATCAGCAGGCCCTTGGCGCGGTCGAGCAGCTTGCGCTCGGCCAGCTGCGTGCGCGCCTCGGCCAGTTCGCGGCGCAGCGTCTCCTCGTGCTCGAAGCGCGCGAGCGCCACTTCCAGCACCGGCTTCACGCGGTCGGGCGCGAGCCCGGCGACGACGTAGGCGGTGACACCCGCGGCGATCGCGGCGCGCACGTGGCTGGTGTCGTTGTCCTCGGTGAACATCACGATCGGCCGCCGCGCGTCGCGCGTGGCCATCACCACGTGTTCCAGCGTGTCGCGCGCCTGGCTCTCGGCGTCGACGATGATCATGTCGGGCTGGATCTGCGCCAGCCGGTCGGGCAGGAAGGCATCCACCGGCAGCACGGCGACGACGTTGTAGCCCGCCTCCAGCAGCCCGATGCGCAGGCTGCGCGAGCGTTCGGCCTCGCGCGCCGCGGCGTCGTCGTCGGGCGCCGGCAGCAGGGTGTCCGGGGCGACGATGACGATGCGGGTGGCTTCCGAGGACGACATGCACGGCTTCCTGCAAGTTCCGCGCCGCTACACTGCCGCGCATGAACGTGCTCGGCATCGAATCCTCGTGCGACGAAACCGGTGTCGCGCTGGTGCAGACGCGTGCCGACGGCCCGCCTCGGCTGCTGGGCGAAGCCCTGCACAGCCAGGCCGAGATGCACCAGGCCTACGGCGGTGTCGTGCCCGAACTGGCCTCGCGCGACCACATCCGCCGCGTGCTGCCGCTGGCGCGCCAGGTGCTGTCCCAATCGGGGCTGGCGCTGGCCGACGTGGACCTGGTGGCGTACACGCGCGGCCCCGGTCTGGCCGGGGCGCTGCTGGTGGGGGCCGGTGTCGCGGTGGCGCTGGGTGCGGCGCTCGGCCGGCCGACGATGGGCGTGCACCATCTGGAAGGCCACCTGCTGTCGCCTTTCCTGGCCGGCGAGACGCCGCAGTTCCCGTTCGTGGCGCTGCTGGTCTCGGGCGGGCACACGCAGCTGATGCGGGTGGACGCGGTGGGCGACTACACGCTGCTGGGCGAGACCATCGACGACGCGGCCGGCGAGGCTTTCGACAAGAGCGCCAAGCTGCTGGGCCTGGGCTATCCGGGCGGGCCGGCGCTGGCGCGCATGGCGGCCTTCGGTGACGACAAGGCGTTCGCGCTGCCGCGCCCGCTGCTGCACAGCGGCGACCTCGACTTCTCGTTCGCCGGCCTGAAGACGGCGGTGATGACGCAGGCGAAGAAGCTCGGTCCCAACGTGTGCGAGCAGTCGCGCGCCGACCTCGCGGCCTCGACGCAGGCCGCCATCGTCGACGTGCTGGTGGCCAAGTCGCTGCGGGCGCTGAAGGACACCGGCATCCGCCGCCTCGTGGTGGCCGGCGGCGTCGGCGCCAACCTGCGGCTGCGCGAGCAACTGGACGCCGGCGCCGCGAAGCTGCGCGCCACCGTGCACTACCCGCCGCTGGCGCTGTGCACCGACAACGGCGCGATGATCGCGCTGGCCGCCGCGCTGCGGCTCGAACGCGGGCTGGCGCACACCCGCGACGACGGCGGCTTCGACGTGCGGCCGCGCTGGCCGCTGGAGGAACTGTCCTCCGGTCAGGCCGCCAGCACGGTGCCCGCGGCGTTGTCGTAGAGCGCCTCGACCTCGGCGGCGCGCCGCGCCAGCACGGCGCGCTGGTTCAGGTACCCCTTGTCGGTGATCTCGCCGGCATCGGCGTTCGGCGGCTCGGCCAGCACGCGCACGCGGGTCACGCGGCCCGAGGAACCGGCGGCGCCGGCGTTGAGCCGCTGCAGCCCGGCCTGCAGGGCCGCCTGCAGCACGGGGGGCTCCAGCGCCGCGGCCTGCGCACTGGGAAACAGCAGCGCACCGGCCTCGGCGCGGTCGTGGCCGGTGATCACCGCGTCCTGCACCAGCGGGGCCAGTGCCGACACCAGCTTCACGCGCAGCGTGCCCACCGAGACCCAGGTGCCGGTGCCGAGCTTGAAGTCCTCGGCCACGCGGCCGTCGAACAGCACGCCGGCCTCGGGCCGCGCGGGGTCGGCCAGGCGGCCGGCGTCGCCGATGCGGTAGAAGCCCGCGTCGTCGAACGCGGCCTGCGTCAGTTCGGGCGCGTTGCGGTAGCCGGGGAAGACCGAGACGCCGCGCACGCGCAGTTCGAGCTTCTCGCCGTTGGGCACGAACTTCAGCTCCATGCCCGGCAGCGGCAGGCCGATGTTGCCGGCGCCGTCGAGCTTCCAGTGCGCGCTGGTGACGGCGGGTGATGTCTCGGTGGCGCCCCACGAGGTCGTCAGCCACAACGGCTCGGCGCGCACCCGCGCGGCCAGCGCCTGCAGCCGCTGCCAGCTGGCGTTGGTGAGCGCCGCGCCGGCGTAGAACACCATCTGCAGCCGCGCCAGCGCCTGGCGCGCGGTGTCGGGGTCGGCTTCCAGCAGCGGCAGCAGCATGTCGATGCCGCGCGGCACATTGAAGTACAGCGTCGGCTGCACCGCGCGCAGGTTGGCCAGCGTGCGTTCGACCAGGCCCGGCGCCGGCCGGCCGTCGTCGATGTACAGCGTGCCGCCGTGGCGCAGCACCAGGTGCAGGTTGTGGTTGGCGCCGAAGGTGTGGCTCCACGGCAGCCAGTCCAGCAGCACGGGCCTGGTGTCGGCCAGGAAGCGCCAGGTCTGCGCCATCATCTGCTGGTTGGCGCACACCATGCGGTGCGTGTTGATGACCACCTTGGGGTGTCCGGTGGAGCCCGAGGTCAGCAGGTACTTGGCGTGGTCGTCGGGCGCAATGGCTTCGAAGGCCTGCCTCACGGCGGGCGACTCCACCGCCCGCGTCAGCGCGCCGAAGGGCAGTGCGCCGGGCACGGTGTCGTGGCCGCTGCCCAGCACCACCGGGCCATGGAAGCCGCAGGCCTGGATGGCGGAGCCATACACCGCAGCGTCGCTCGCGTACAGCAGCCCCGGCTGCAGCGCCTGCACGATGGCGCGGATCTTCGTGTGGTCGCGCGTCAGCCTGCAGTAGGCGCTGGAGACGGTGCACACGGGCTGTCCGATGTGCAGCCCGGCCAGCAGCAGCAGCGCGTGGTCGACCGCGTTGTCGGACAGCACGACCACCGGCGCGCCGGCGGGCAGTTGCAGGTCCAGCAGCGCCTGCGCGATGGCGCCGACCTGCTGCCGCGCCTGCGCCCAGGTCAGGCGGCGCCAGCCGTCGCCGCCGGCCGCCGCGTCGCGTTCGGCCAGCGCGACCGCGTCGGGCGTTGCACGGGCCCAATGCTCGAGCCACTCGCCCACGCAGCGCGCGTAGTCGCCCAGCGGCTCGGGGCTGCGCAGCACGAAGCTGCCGTCCGGGCCGTCGACGCGCAGGCAGCGCGGCTCGGCCAGCGCTCCCGGCGTCTCGAATACGGCGGCCATCGCGTCTCCAGACAGTTGTGTATGGAGCGGAGCGTAGGCCAGCCGGCACGAACCTTCATCGGGGTTTGTGCCAGGGAACCATGCATTGCTGTATGGAAGGGGCGCCGCTTGGTGGCGGTGCCCCGGGGTGCGCCTCAGCTGACCGTGATCTGCGATGCGGTGCGCGCGCCGCGCTTGGGCAGGGCGAGCGTGAGCACGCCGTTGTCGAGCTTCGCGCTGGACTCGGCCTGGTCCACTTCCAGCGGCAGCGTGAAGGTGCGGGCGAAGCTGGCCGCCGAGCGCTCGCGGTACACGACGCGGTCGCCGTCCTTCTTGTCTTCGCTGCGCCGGGCCTGGGCCTGCACGGTGATGCGGCGGCCGTCGATGCTGACCTGCACGTCTTCCTTGGCCACGCCCGGCAGGTCGAGGTGCACGGTGTAGCCGCGGTCGCTCTCGGTCACGTCCAGCGCCGGGCTGCGCGTGCTGTCGTTGCCGTTGGACGCGCTGAAGAAGCGGTCGAAGCTGTCGTCGAACAGGCGGTCGAAGTTGCGGGCGAGTTCCGAGGTACGGGTGAGGGGAACGAGAAACATGCTGCCTCCTACAATCTGCGGTTGCCGGCGCTGACGACCCAACTGCTGCAGCGCCATGCCCTCCCAACTGGCAGCGGTCGGCCGACTTTTCAAGAGCCTCTTGTTGTGACGGATCAAGCTTTCATGCGGCGCCGCGCGCTGCTGGCCCTTCCCTTGGTTGCTGCGCTGCCGGGCGTGCAGGCGCAGACCCGCGCACCGGTCCGGCTGGCGCTGGTCGAAGGCCTGTCGGGCTCGTTCGCCAATGCCGGCGAGGCCGTGTTCCGCAACCTGCTCTGGGCCGTCGAGCGCGTGAACGCGCGCGGCGGCGTGAAGCTGCCCGGCGGTGCGCGCCCGCTGGAACTGGTGCGCTTCGACAGCAAGGGCAACACCGAGGAGGCGCTGGGCCTGCTGCGCTCGGCGGTGGAGCAGGGCATCGGGTTCGTGTTCCAGGGCAACAGCTCGGCCACGGCCGCGGCCATCGTCGATGCGCTGGACAAGCACAACACCCGCGAGCCCGGCAAGCGCGCGCTGTTCCTGAACTATTCCGCCGTCGACCCGGTGCTCACCAACGAGCGCTGCAGCTTCTGGCACTTCCGCTTCGACGCCCACGCCGACATGCGGCTGGCGGCGCTGACCGACGTGCTGCGCGACGACCGCGCGGTGAAGAAGCTCTACCTGATCGGCCAGGACTACAGCTTCGGCCAGCACGTGAACCGCAAGGCGCGCGAGATGCTGGCGGCCAAGCGGCCGGACCTGGAGATCGTCGGCGACGAACTGCACCCGATGGGCCGCGTGAAGGACTTCATTCCCTACGCCGCCAAGATCAAGGCCTCGGGCGCGCAGGCGGTGCTGACCGGCAACTGGGGCAACGACCTCACGCTGCTCGTGCGCGCCCTGCGCGAGGTGGGTTCCGACGCCCGGCTGTACACCTTCTACGGCAACGCGCTCGGCGCGCCGGCAGCCATCGGCGAAGCCGGCATCGGCGCGGTGCTGGCGGTGGCCGAGTGGCACCCGAACCTGGGCGGCAAGGCATCCGACGACTTCTATGCCGCCTTCCGCCGGCGCTTCTCGGAGCCCAAGGACGACTACGTGCACGCGCGCATGCAGGTGATGGTGGAGATGCTGGCCGCGGCCATCGAACGTGCCGGCAGCACCGAGGCCGCCGCGGTGGCCCGGGCGCTGGAAGGCGCGCGTTACGACGGCGCCACGCTCGGCGGCCTGCACCAGGCCACGATGCGCGCCGACGACCACCAGTTGCAGCAGCCGCTGGTCGTGAGCGTGATGGACCGCGCTGGCGCGCCGGGCGTGCCCTTCGACATCGAAGGCTCGGGCTTCGGTTTCCGCACGCTGCGCCGGCTCGACGCGCCGGCCGTGGCACAGGCCCACCAATGCCGCATGGTGCGGCCGGACTGATCATGACAACCACCTCCATGCGCCCCGCCATCGACGCGCTGCCGGGCTCCAGGATCCGCGAAGTCGCCAACGCCGGCCTCGGCCGCAGCGACGTGCTGCCGTTCTGGTTCGGCGAAAGCGACGAGGTCACGCCGCAGGCCATCCGCGACGCCGCGGTGGCCTCGCTGGCGGCCGGCGAGACCTTCTATTCGCACAACCTCGGTCTGCCTGCGCTGCGCAAGGCGATCGCCGCCTACGCCAGCGCGCTGCACGGGCCGGTCGCGGCCGAGCGCATCGCCGTGACGTCGTCGGGCGTGACGGCGCTGATGGTCGCCGCGCAACTGCTGCTGGCTGCCGGCGACGAGGTGGTGGCGGTGGTGCCGGTGTGGCCGAACCTGACGGCGCAGCCGGCCATCCTGGGCGCAAGGGTCACGCGCGTGCCGCTGCGCCCGGTGGGCGGCGCCTGGACGCTGGATCTGGACGCACTGCTGGCGCGCGTGACGCCGCAGACCCGCGTGCTGCTGGTGAACGCGCCGAACAACCCCACCGGGTGGACGCTGACCCGCGCCGAGCAGCAGGCCATGCTGGCGCACTGCCGCCGCACCGGCACCTGGATCGTCAGCGACGAGGTCTACGAGCGCGTGTACTTCGGCGACGGCCCCGCCGCGCCCAGCTTCCTGGACATCGCGGCGCCCGACGACCGCTTGGTGGTGACGCAGAGCTTCAGCAAGAGTTTCCTGATGACGGGCTGGCGCCTGGGCTGGCTGGTGCTGCCGCAGGGCTGCGAAGCCGCCATCGGCAAGCTGCTCGAGTTCAACAGCTCCTGCGCGCCCGTGTTCGTGCAGCGCGCGGCGCTGGCCGGGCTGGCGATGGCCGATGCCTTCGTCCCCGAGCTGGTGGGCCGCCTGCGGGTCTGCCGCGACCGCCTGGTGGCGGGGCTGCAGGCACTGCCCGGCGTGACCGTGGCCACGCCCCCGGGCGGCATGTACGCCTTCTTCCGGGTGGAGGGTCGCGACGACTCGCTGGCCTTCGCGAAGCAACTCGTCGCGCAGCACGGCCTGGGGCTCGCGCCGGGCGTCGCCTTCGGCGACGAAGGCGAAGGGTGGCTGCGCTGGTGCTTCGCGTCGCGCGACCCGGCGCGGCTGGATCTGGGGCTGCAGCGGCTGGCCGAGGCAATCCGGCTATAATCCGCTGTTCCCTTCATCGGGGATCAAGCACGGCACCGGTCGGTTTCACTGGTGTTCCGCAAGTCGACAACCGGAAACCGACCACTGCCTGGCAGAGCGCCCGGCATGGCGGTTTCCAAGGCAACAAAGGAAATCCCATGTCCCTGGCAGTCGCCAAGAAGGCCGAGATCGTCGCCGCCAACGCCCGTGGCGCAGCCGACACCGGCTCCCCCGAAGTGCAGGTCGCGCTGCTCACCGCGCGCATCAACGAACTGACCCCGCACTTCAAGCAGCACCTGAAGGACCACCACGGTCGCCGCGGCCTGCTGAAGATGGTCAATGCGCGCAAGCGCCTGCTGTCCTACCTGAAGGACAAGGACGCCGAGCGCTACACCGCGCTGATCACCAAGCTGGGTCTGCGCAAGTAAGGACACGAGCCGGGGGTCGCCGCGTGGCGGTCCCCACCATTGAACGGGCCGCATTTGCTGTGTCATTCCAACGGCACCCCTGACGGGTTTCACTGGAATGGCATGACGCTGCCCACCACCGAAGAAGGAAGCAACGCATGAGCATGTTCAATAAGGTCACCAAGACCTTCCAATGGGGCCAGCACCAAGTCACGCTGGAAACCGGCGAGATCGCACGCCAGTCCAGCGGCGCCGTGATGGTGACGATGGAAGACACCGTGGTGCTCGCCACCGTCGTCGCGAAGACCGAGGCCAAGGCCGGCCAGGACTTCTTCCCGCTGACCGTCGACTACATCGAGAAGACCTACGCCGCCGGCAAGATCCCCGGCAGCTTCTTCAAGCGCGAAGGCCGCCCGAGCGAGCTCGAGACCCTGACCAGCCGCCTGATCGACCGTCCGATCCGCCCGCTGTTCCCCGAAGGCTTCTACAACGAGGTCCAGGTCGTCATCCACGTGCTGAGCCTGAACCCCGAGGTGCAGGCCGACATCGCCGCCATGATCGGCACCAGCGCCGCGCTGGCCATCAGCGGCATCCCGTTCAACGGCCCGATCGGCGCCGCGCGCGTGGGCTACATCAACGGCGCCTACGTGCTGAACCCGGGCCAGAGCGAGCTCGCCAACAGCCAGATGGAACTGGTCGTGGCCGGCACCGAGGCTGCCGTGCTGATGGTCGAGTCCGAGGCGCAGCAGCTGTCGGAAGAGATCATGCTCGGCGCCGTGGTCTTCGGCCACGAGCAGGGCAAGGTGGCGATCGCCGCCATCAACGACCTGGTGCGCGACGCCGGCAAGCCCGAGTGGCAGTGGCAGGCCCCCGCCAAGAACGAGCCGTTCATCGCCAAGGTCACCGAACTCGCCGAAGGCCCACTGCGCGCGGCCTACCAGATCCGCAGCAAGCAGGCCCGCACGCAGGCCTGCCGCGACGTCACGAGCAACGTCTTCGCCGCGCTGAAGGCCGAAGGCGTCGAGTTCGACAAGGTCGAGGTCGAGTCGCTGCTGTTCGAGATCGAGGCCCGCATCGTGCGCGGCCAGATCCTGGCCGGCGAGCCGCGCATCGACGGCCGCGACACCCGCACCGTGCGCGCGATCGAGATCCGCTCGGGCGTGCTGCCGCGCACCCACGGCTCGTCGCTGTTCACGCGTGGCGAGACGCAGGCCCTGGTGGCCGCGACGCTGGGCACCGAGCGCGACGCACAGCGCATCGACGCGCTGGCCGGCGAGTTCGAGGACCGCTTCATGCTGCACTACAACATGCCTCCGTTCGCCACCGGCGAGACGGGCCGCGTGGGCAGCCCGAAGCGCCGCGAGATCGGCCACGGCCGCCTCGCCAAGCGCGCGCTGGTGCCGGTGCTGCCGAGCAAGGACGAGTTCCCGTACACGATGCGCGTGGTCAGCGAGATCACCGAGTCGAACGGCTCGTCGTCGATGGCCTCGGTGTGCGGCGGCTGCCTCAGCCTGCTCGACGCCGGCGTGCCGCTGAAGGCGCACGTGGCCGGCATCGCGATGGGCCTGATCAAGGACGGCAACCGTTTCGCGGTGCTGACCGACATCCTGGGCGACGAGGACCATCTCGGCGACATGGACTTCAAGGTGGCCGGCACGAACGCCGGCATCACGGCCCTGCAGATGGACATCAAGATCCAGGGCATCACCAAGGAGATCATGGAAGTCGCCCTGGCGCAGGCCAAGGAAGCGCGCCTGCACATCCTGGGCAAGATGGTCGAGGCCGTGGGCGGCGCGAAGACCGAGGTGAGCCAGTTCGCCCCGCGCCTGTACACGATGAAGATCAACCCGGAGAAGATCCGCGACATCATCGGCAAGGGCGGCGCCACGATCCGCGCGCTGACCGAAGAGACCGGCTGCACCATCGACATCGGCGAAGACGGCACCATCACCATTGCCAGCACCGACGCCGACCGCGCCGAGTTCGCCAAGCGCCGCATCACCGAGATCACGGCCGAGGCCGAGATCGGCAAGGTCTACGAAGGCCCGATCACCAAGATCCTGGACTTCGGCGCGCTGGTCAACATCCTGCCGGGCAAGGACGGCCTGCTGCACATCAGCCAGATCGCCCACGAGCGCGTGGAGAAGGTCACCGACTTCCTGACCGAAGGCCAGGTGGTCAAGGTCAAGGTGCTGGAGACCGACGAGAAGGGCCGCATCAAGCTCAGCATGAAGGCGCTGCTGGAGCGTCCGGAAGGCATGGAAGAGCAGCGTTTCGAGCGCAGCGACCGGGGCGACCGCCCGCCGCGCCGCGACCGCGACGACCGCCCGCGCCGCGAGCGCAGCGACCGTGACGACCGTCCGCGCCGCGACGCCGCCCCCGCCGACGGCGTGGTGGCTGCCGAAGCCGCGCCGGCCCCGGCGCCCGAGCAGGGCGGCGACGCCCCCAAGCAAGGCGAATGACGCAGCCGACGCCGTCGACGATGCGCGCGATCGAGATCACCACGCCCGGCGGGCCCGAGGTGCTGCAGCCGTGCGAGCGGCCGGCACCGCAGCCCCGGGCGGGTGAACTGCTGATCGCCGTGCAGGCGTCGGGCGTGAACCGCCCCGACGTGCTGCAGCGCAAGGGCCTGTACCCGATGCCGCCCGGTGTCTCCGACCTGCCCGGTCTGGAGATCGCCGGCACGGTGGCCGCGGGTGCGCCCGAGGACCTGGCGGCTGCCGGCGTTGCCATCGGCGACGCCGTCTGCGCGCTGGTGGCGGGCGGCGGCTACGCCGAGCTCTGCGTCGCCCCTGCCGGCCAGGTGTTGCCGGTGCCGACGGGCCTGACGCCGCTGGAAGCGGCCAGCCTGCCGGAGACGTTCTTCACGGTGTGGCAGAACGTCTTCCACATTGCGGGCCTGCAGCGTGGCGAGACGCTGCTGGTGCAGGGCGGCTCCAGCGGCATCGGTGTCACCGCCATCCAGCTGGCCAAGGCCTGGGACTGTCAGGTCATCGTCACCGCCGGCAGCGACGAGAAGTGCGCGGCCTGCGTGGCGCTCGGTGCCGACCACGGCATCAACTACAAGACACAGGACTTCGTCGCCGAGACGAAGCGCCTGACCGGCGGCCGCGGTGCCGACGTCGTGCTCGACATGGTGGCCGGCGACTACGTCGGCCGCGAGGTGGAGTGCATGGCCGAGGACGGCCGCATCGCCATCATCGCGGTGCAGGGCGGCACGAAGAGCGGCTTCGATGCCGGCCTCGTGCTGCGCAAGCGCCTGGCCATCACCGGCTCGGTGCTGCGCCCGCGCACCGTGGCCTACAAGACCCTGCTCGCGCAGGCGCTGCGCGCGCAGGTCTGGCCGCTGATCGAATCCGGCCGCGTGCGGCCCGTGATCCACCAGGTGTTCCCTGCGGCCCAGGCGGCCCAGGCGCATGCCCTGATGGAGAGCAGCACGCACGTGGGCAAGATCGTCCTGACCTGGTGAACACGACCATGCGACGCAAACTCGTTGTCGGCAACTGGAAGATGCACGGCTCGCGCCCGGCGAACGCCGAGCTGCTGTCGGCGTTGATGGCCGCGCGGCCCTTCGCGCTGGATGTGGCCGTGTGCGTGCCGGCCATCTACATCCACGAAACCGCGGCCACGCTGGCCGGCAGCGACCTGCGCTGGGGTGCGCAGGACGTGTCGCAGCACGCGCAGGGCGCCTACACCGGCGAGATCTCCGCGGCCATGCTGGCCGAGGCCGGCTGCCGCTACGCCATCGTCGGTCACTCCGAGCGGCGCGCGTACCACGGCGAGACCGACCAGGTCGTCGCCGACAAGGCGCAGGCCGCGCTGGCCAAGGGCGTGACGCCCATCGTCTGCGTGGGCGAGACGCTCGCGCAACGCGATGCCGGCGAGACCGAGGCGGTGGTGAAGCGCCAGCTCTCCGTGGTGATCCACCAGCTGGCCCATTGCGCGAGCGAGATCGTGGTCGCCTACGAGCCGGTGTGGGCCATCGGCACCGGCCGCACCGCGACGCCCGAGCAGGCGCAGGCCGTGCATGCGGTGCTGCGCGCGCAGCTGCAGGCCGCCACAGGCCACGGCGAGCGCATGAAGATCCTCTACGGCGGCAGCGTCAAGGCCGACAACGCCGCCACGCTGTTCGTACAACCCGACATCGACGGCGGGCTGATCGGTGGCGCCTCGCTGAAGGCGGCCGATTTCATTGCCATCTGCCGCGCCTGAAGCATCCGTCTCGAAAGAACTCGAATCATGCAAATTTGGACGACCCTGATCCTGGCCCTGCAGCTGCTGTCGGCGCTGACGATGATCGGCCTGGTGCTGATCCAGCACGGCAAGGGCGCCGACATGGGCGCTTCGTTCGGCGGCGGCTCGTCGGGCAGCCTGTTCGGTGCCACCGGCAGCGCCAACTTCCTGTCGCGCGCCACGGCGGCGTGTGCCACCGTGTTCTTCCTGTCCACGCTGACGCTGGCCTTCCTGTCCAACAGCGTGGGTCCCGGCACCGAAGGCGGCAGCGTGCTCGAACGCGCCGCGCCGGCGGCCGCCACGCCCAGCGCGCCGGCCACCGGCAGCATCCCCGGCGCCGTTGCGCCCGTCGTGCCCGCGCCCCCCGCGGCAGCCTCGGTGCCCGCTGCAGCAGCTTCTGCAAACTGACGTCGAGAAGCTCGGGAAAGCCCTTGTTTTCGGGCTAGAATCTTGAGCTGTCCGGGGTGCTGCAGCCTCTACGCAAACCGGACTGCTGCGCTGAAGTTGAACGTCAAGCCGACGTGGTGAAATTGGTAGACACGCTATCTTGAGGGGGTAGTGGCGAAAGCTGTGCGAGTTCGAGTCTCGCCGTCGGCACCAACAAGAACAGACGGGTTGCGACAGGGCAGGTTCAGTGCCCGCGCAACATCCACCGGAACCCAACCACGGTGGCACACGACAAGCGCGCCCCCGGTGCAGTGACAGCTGTGCCAGGCGCGCTTTTTCATGGCCACGCACGACCTGACTGAACACTGACACGGAACACGACAAGCAATGGACCTGCAACCCTACCTGCCCGTGATCCTGTTCATCCTGGTCGGCATCGGCGTCGGCGTCGCGCCCCAGGTGTTGGGCTTCCTGTTCGGGCCCAACCGTCCCGACGTCGAGAAGAACAGTCCCTACGAATGCGGCTTCGAAGCCTTCGAAGACGCGCGCATGAAGTTCGACGTGCGCTACTACCTGGTGGCCATCCTCTTCATCCTGTTCGACCTGGAGATCGCGTTCCTCTTCCCGTGGGCGGTGGCGCTGCGCGACATCGGGGCGTCAGGCTTCTGGGCCATGATGCTGTTCTTGGCCATCCTGGTGGTCGGGTTCGTCTACGAATGGAAAAAGGGCGCTCTCGACTGGGAGTGAACAAGCAATGGGCATCGAAGGCGTTCTGAAGGAAGGCTTTGTCACCACCTCGGTCGACAAGCTGATCAACTGGTCCAAGACCGGCTCGCTCTGGCCCATGACCTTCGGGCTGGCCTGCTGCGCCGTGGAGATGATGCACGCGGGCGCCGCGCGCTACGACATCGACCGTTTCGGCATGCTGTTCCGGCCCAGCCCGCGGCAGAGCGACCTGATGATCGTCGCCGGCACGCTGTGCAACAAGATGGCGCCGGCGCTGCGCAAGGTCTACGACCAGATGGCCGAACCGCGCTGGGTGCTGAGCATGGGCTCGTGCGCCAACGGCGGCGGCTACTACCACTACAGCTACTCGGTGGTGCGCGGCTGCGACCGCATCGTGCCGGTGGACGTCTACGTGCCGGGCTGCCCGCCCACCGCCGAGGCGCTGCTGTACGGCATCCTGCAGCTGCAGGCCAAGATCCGGCGCGAGAACACCATCGCGCGCTGAGCGCCCGAGTCGACGCAACTCCTCCCAAGATGACGCAAAAGCTCGACACCCTGCAAGCGGCGCTGGAAGCGGCGCTGGGCGCCCAGATCCAGGCCCTCGTGCGTGCGCGCGGCGAGATCACCATCACGGTGTCCGCCGCCGACTACCTGGCCGCTGCGAAGACCCTGCGCGACGCGCCGGCGCTGAAGTTCGAGCAGCTGATGGACCTCTGCGGCCTGGACTTCTCGGACTACAAGAACGAGCCCTGGGACGGCCTGCGCTACGCGGTCGTCTCGCACCTGCTGTCGGTCACGCACAACTGGCGCGTGCGCCTGAAGGTGTTCTGCCCCGACGACGAACTGCCCGCGGTGGCCTCCGTCACCGAACTGTGGGCCTCGGCGAACTGGTTCGAGCGCGAAGCCTTCGACCTCTACGGCATCCTGTTCGAAGGCCACCTCGACCTGCGCCGCATCCTCACCGACTACGGCTTCATCGGCCACCCGATGCGCAAGGACTTCCCCGTCAGCGGCAACGTCGAGATGCGCTACGACGCCGAGAAGAAGCGCGTCATCTACCAGCCGGTGAGCATCGAGCCGCGCGAGAACACGCCTCGCGTGGTCCGCGAAGACAACTACGGCGGACTCCACTGAGCCATGGCCGACATCAAGAACTACACCCTGAACTTCGGGCCGCAGCACCCGGCGGCACACGGCGTGCTGCGCCTGGTGCTCGAACTCGACGGCGAGGTCATCCAGCGTGCCGACCCGCACATCGGGCTGCTGCACCGCGCCACCGAGAAGCTGGCCGAGAGCAAGACATTCATCCAGAGCCTGCCCTACATGGACCGGCTGGACTACGTCTCGATGATGTGCAACGAGCACGCGTACTGCCTGGCCATCGAGAAGCTGGCCGGCGTGCAGGTGCCCAAGCGCGCGCAGTACATCCGCGTGATGTTCAGCGAGATCACCCGGCTGCTGAACCACCTGATGTGGCTGGGTGCGCACGGCCTGGACTGCGGTGCGATGAACATCTTCATCTACTGCTTCCGCGAGCGCGAAGACCTGTTCGACATGTACGAGGCGGTCTCGGGCGCGCGCATGCACGCCGCCTACTTCCGCCCGGGTGGTGTCTACCGCGACCTGCCCGACAGCATGCCGCAGTACAAGGTCAGCCGCATCAAGAACGAGAAGGCGATCCAGGCGCTGAACGAGAACCGGCAGGGCAGCCTGCTCGACTTCATCGACGATTTCTGCCGCCGCTTCCCGGCGCTGGTCGACGAGTACGAGACGCTGCTCACCGACAACCGCATCTGGAAGCAGCGCACCGTGGGCATCGGCATCGTCAGCCCCGAGCGCGCGCTGAACCTGGGCTTCAGCGGCCCCATGCTGCGCGGCTCGGGCATCGCCTGGGACCTGCGCAAGACGCAGCCCTACGACGTCTACGGCGAGCTCGACTTCGACGTGCCGGTGGGCGTGAATGGCGACACCTACGACCGCTACCTGGTGCGCATCGAAGAGATGCGCCAGAGCAACCGCCTGATCCAGCAGTGCGCGGCCTGGCTGCGGGCCAACCCCGGCCCCGTGATCACCGACAACCACAAGGTGGCGCCGCCGTCGCGCGTGGACATGAAGTCCAACATGGAGGAGCTGATCCACCACTTCAAGCTCTTCACCGAAGGCATGCACGTGCCCGAGGGCGAGGCCTACGCGGCGGTCGAGCACCCGAAGGGCGAGTTCGGCATCTACCTGGTGAGCGACGGCGCGAACAAGCCTTACCGGCTGAAGATCCGCCCGCCCGGCTTTGCCCATCTGGCGGCGCTGGACGAGATGGCGCGCGGCCACATGATCGCCGACGCGGTGGCCATCATCGGCACGATGGACATCGTGTTCGGCGAGATCGACAGGTGAGCGAGCGATGACCTTCAGCGAACAGACCCTGGCCCGCTTCGCGCGCGAAGTGGCCAAGTACCCGGCCGACCAGAAGCAGTCGGCCGTGATGGCCTGCCTGGCCATCGTGCAGCACGAACAGGGCCACGTCTCGTCCGAGGCCGAGACCGCCATCGCCGCCTACCTGGGCATGGCGCCGATCGCGGTGCACGAGGTCACGACCTTCTACAACATGTACAACCAGCAGCCGCTGGGCAAGTACAAGCTCAACGTCTGCACCAACCTGCCTTGCCAGCTGCGCGACGGCGAGAAGGCGCTGCAGCACGTCTGCAGCAGGCTCGGCGTCGAGCCCTACGGCACCACCGCCGACGGCCTGTTCACCGTGCAGCCCAGCGAATGCCTGGGCGCCTGCGCCGACGCGCCGGTACTGCTGGTCAACGACCGCCAGATGCTCAGCTTCATGGACAACGCGCGCCTGGACGAGCTGATCGCAACGCTCAAGGCGCAGGGATGAACATGCTCGACCTGTCGAAGTTCCAGGCCCGCGGGCTGGAGACCTGCTTCCACGACCGCCACATCGGCGCGCAGATCTATGCCGGCCTGAACGGCAGCAACTGGCGCCTGGCGGACTACGTGGCCCGCGGTGGCTACAGCGCGCTGAAGAAGATCCTGGGTGCCGACGGCGGCCCGGGCATGACGCCCGACCAGGTGATCGCCGAGGTCAAGCTCGGCGGCCTGCGCGGCCGTGGCGGCGCAGGCTTCCCCACCGGGCTGAAGTGGAGCTTCATGCCGCGCCAGTTCCCGGGTCCGAAGTACCTGGTCTGCAACAGCGACGAAGGCGAGCCCGGCACCTGCAAGGACCGCGACATCCTCGCCTACAACCCGCACATCGTGATCGAGGGCATGGCCATCGCCGCCTACGCGATGGGCATCCGCACCGGCTACAACTACATCCACGGCGAGATCTTCGAGGTCTACCAGCGCTTCGAGGACGCGCTCGACGAGGCACGTGCAGCCGGTTTCCTCGGCGACAACATCCTCGGCAGCACGCACAGCTTCCAGCTGCACGCCTTCCACGGCTTCGGCGCCTACATCTGCGGCGAAGAAACCGCGCTGCTCGAGTCGCTCGAAGGCAAGAAGGGCCAGCCGCGCTTCAAGCCGCCGTTCCCGGCCAGCTTCGGCCTGTACGGCAAGCCGACCACGATCAACAACACCGAGACCTTCGCCGCGGTGCCGTGGATCATCAACAACGGCGGCCAGGCCTACCTGGAGTGCGGCAAGCCGAACAACGGCGGCACCAAGATCTTCTCGGTGGTCGGCGACGTCAACCGCCCCGGCAACTTCGAGGTGCCGCTGGGCACGCCGTTCAGCCAGCTGCTCGAACTGGCCGGCGGCGTGCGTTCGGGGCGCCAGCTGAAGGCGGTGATCCCCGGCGGCTCGTCGGCGCCGGTGCTGCCGGCGAAGATCATGCTGGACACGACGATGGACTACGACGCCATCGCCAAGGCCGGCTCGATGCTGGGCTCGGGTGCCGTGATCGTGATGGACGACAGCCGCTGCATGGTCAAGAGCCTGCTGCGCCTGAGCTACTTCTACCAGCACGAGAGCTGCGGCCAGTGCACGCCCTGCCGCGAGGGCACGGGCTGGCTGTGGCGCATGGTCGACCGCATCGAACACGGCAAGGGCCGCCCCGACGACCTGGACCTGCTGGACAACGTGGCCGACAACATCAAGGGCCGCACCATCTGCGCTCTAGGCGACGCCGCCGCGATGCCGGTGCAGGGCATGCTGAAGCACTTCCGCGACGAGTTCGCGTACCACGTCGACCACAAGACCTGCATGGTCCCGCAGTATGTCTGACCACCCCCGAAGCGCCTGCGCCGCCGGGTTGGCACGGCCTCACGCATGAACTGACATGATCGAACTGCAAATCGACGGCAAGACCGTCAGCGTGCCCGAGGGCAGCGTGGTGATGCACGCGGCCGACGCCGCCGGCACCTACGTGCCGCACTTCTGCTACCACAAGAAGCTCAGCATCGCGGCCAACTGCCGCATGTGCCTGGTCGACATCGAGAAGGCCCCCAAGCCCATGCCGGCCTGCGCGACTCCGGTGACGCAGGGCATGGTCGTGCGCACGAAGAGCGACAAGGCCCTGCGCGCGCAGCAGTCGGTGATGGAGTTCCTGCTCATCAACCACCCGCTGGACTGCCCCATCTGCGACCAGGGCGGCGAATGCCAGCTGCAGGACCTGGCCGTGGGCTACGGCAAGAGCGCCAGCCGCTACCAGGAAGAAAAGCGCGTCGTCTTCCACAAGGACGTGGGGCCGCTCATCAGCATGGAAGAGATGAGCCGCTGCATCCACTGCACCCGCTGCGTGCGCTTCGGCCAGGAAGTGTCCGGCGTGATGGAGCTGGGCATGATCCACCGCGGCGAGCACAGCGAGATCACGACGATGGTGGGCAGCACCATCGACAGCGAGCTCTCGGGCAACATGATCGACATCTGCCCGGTCGGCGCGCTCACGAGCAAGCCCTTCCGCTACAGCGCACGCACCTGGGAACTCTCGCGCCGCAAGTCCGTGTCCCCGCACGACAGCACCGGCGCCAACCTGATCGTGCAGGTCAAGAGCGGCAAGGTCATGCGCGTGGTGCCGCTCGAAAACGACGACGTCAACGAGTGCTGGATCGCCGACCGCGACCGCTTCAGCTACGAAGCCGTCAACAGCGACGCGCGCCTGACCCGGCCGATGATCAAGCAGGGCGGCCAGTGGCAGCCCGTGGACTGGACCACCGCGCTCGGCTACGTGGCCGACGGCCTGAAGCGCGTGAAGGCCGAGTTCGGCGCCGCCGGCATCGGCGCGCTGGGCAGCGCCCACAGCACCGTCGAGGAACTGCACCTGCTGGCCAAGCTGGTGCGCGGCCTGGGCAGCGAGAACATCGACCACCGCGTGCGCCATGCCGACTTCGGCAACACGGCCGCGGCCGGCAAGGCGCGTTGGCTGGGCACGTCGGTGGCGTCGCTGTCGACCCTGCAGGCCGCGCTGGTCGTGGGTTCGTTCCTGCGCAAGGACCATCCGCTGTTCGCGCAGCGCCTGCGCCAGGCGGTCCGCCGCGGCGCGCAGGTCTTCAGCCTGCAGGCCGCGCACGACGACTGGCTGCTGCCGCTGGCCGGCACGCTGACCGCCGCGCCGGCGGCCTGGGCGCAGCAGCTGGCCGATGTGGCCGTCGCCGTGGCGGCGGCCAAGGGCATCGACGCCCCCGCTGCCGGCCAGGCGAGCGCTGCGGCCCAGGCCGTCGCCGCCGCGCTGCTGTCCGGCGAACGCAAGGCCGTGCTGCTCGGCAACGCCGCCGCGCAGCACCCGCAGGCGGGCACGCTGCTCGCCCTGGCGCAGTGGATCGGCACGCACACCGGCGCCAGCGTCGGCTACCTCGGCGAAGCCGCCAACAGCGTCGGCGCGCAGCTCGTGGGCGCGCTGCCCGGTGCCGGTGGCCTGAACGCCGGGCAGATGCTCGGCCAGCCGATGAAGGCGCTGCTGCTGCTGAACCTGGAACCGGTGCTCGACAGTGCCGACGCCGCCGCGGCCAAGGCCGCGCTGGCCGGCTCGGGGCTGGTGGTCGCGCTCACGGCGTTCAAGGACGCGCTCGTCGACAACGCCGACGTGCTGCTGCCCATCGCGCCGTTCACCGAGACCGCGGGCACCTTCGTCAATGCCGAGGGCCGTGCGCAGAGCTTCCACGGCGTGGTCAAGCCGCTGGGCGACACGCGCCCGGCCTGGAAGGTACTGCGCGTGCTGGGCAATCTGCTGGGCCTGCCGGGCTTCGAGCAGGAGACTTCCGACGAGGTCCGTGCCGAGGCGCTGGGCGACCTGTCGACGCTGCCGGCACGCCTGGACAACTCCACGTCCGCGACCCCGCAGCCCGCCGCGGCGGCGACCGGCCTGCAGCGCGTGGCCGACGTGCCGATCTACTGCACCGACATGCTGGTGCGCCGCGCCACGGCGCTGCAGCTCACGGCCGACGCGCGTGCGCCGGAAGCCGGCATCCCGAGCGCCCTGTGGCAGGCACTGGGCCTGCAGCCGGGCGGCCGCGTGCTGGTGTCGCAGGGGCAGGGCGCGGTGATCCTGCCGGCCCGCGAAGACAGCAGCCTGGCCGACGGCGTCGTGCGCGTCGCGGCGGGCCACCCGGCCACCGTGGCCCTGGGCGCGATGTTCGGCGCCATCACGGTGGAGAAGGCCTGACCATGTTCGACACCCTGCATCAATTCGGCAACGCCGCGCTCGGCCCCACGCTCTGGCTGGTGCTGTGGAGCCTGGTGAAGATCGTGGCGCTGGTGCTGCCGCTGATGGGCTGCGTGGCCTACCTCACGCTGTGGGAACGCAAGGGCATCGGCTTCACGCAGATCCGCCTGGGCCCGAACCGCGTCGGCCCTGCCGGCCTGCTGCAGCCGATCGCCGACGCCGTGAAGCTGATCTTCAAGGAGATCATCCGACCGACCGCCGCGAACAAGGGGCTGTTCTTCCTCGGCCCGGTGATGACCATCATGCCGGCGCTGGCCGCCTGGGCCGTGGTGCCCTTCGGCCCCGAGGTCGTGCTGGCCAACGTCAACGCCGGCCTGCTGTTCCTGATGGCCATCACCTCGCTCGAGGTCTACGGCGTCATCATCGCCGGCTGGGCCAGCAACTCGAAGTACGCCTTCCTCGGCGCGCTGCGTGCCTCGGCCCAGATGGTCAGCTACGAGATCGCGATGGGCTTCTGCCTGGTCGTCGTGCTGATGGTCGCCGGCACGATGAACATGACCGAGATCGTGCTCGAGCAGGGCCAGGGCATCTTCGCCAGCATGGGCGCGGGGGTGCTGTCGTGGAACTGGCTGCCGCTGTTCCCGATCTTCATCGTCTACTTCATCGCCGGGCTGGCCGAAACCAACCGTCACCCGTTCGACGTGGTGGAAGGCGAGTCGGAGATCGTCGCCGGCCACATGATCGAGTACTCGGGCATGTCGTTCGCGATGTTCTTCCTGGCCGAGTACGCGAACATGATCCTGGTCAGCACGCTGTGCGTGCTGCTGTTCCTGGGCGGCTGGCTGCCCCCGTTCGACTTCCTCGCCTTCATCCCGGGCTGGATCTGGCTGGCGATCAAGGTCTTCGTGGTCGTCACGATGTTCCTGTGGGTGCGCGCCACGTTCCCGCGCTTCCGCTACGACCAGATCATGCGTCTGGGCTGGAAGATCTTCATTCCCATCACGCTGGTCTGGCTCGTCGTCGTGGGCCTGTGGATCCAGTCGCCGTTCAACATCTGGAAGTGAGGCCGGGCATGTCGACCATCACCGCCATCAAGGACGTGTTCTCCAGCATGCTGCTGGCCGAGCTCTTCAAGGGCATGAAGCTCACCGGCCGGTACTTCCTGTCGAAGAACATCACGATCCAGTTCCCCGAAGAGAAGACGCCGCTGAGCCCGCGCTTCCGCGGCCTGCACGCGCTGCGCCGCTACGACAACGGCGAGGAGCGCTGCATCGCCTGCAAGCTGTGCGAGGCCGTGTGCCCCGCGATGGCCATCACCATCGAGTCCGACGTGCGCGCAGACGGCAGCCGCCGCACCACGCGCTACGACATCGACCTCACGAAGTGCATCTTCTGCGGCTTCTGCGAAGAAAGCTGTCCGGTCGACTCCATCGTCGAGACGCACATCTTCGAATACCACGGCGAGAAGCGCGGCGACCTGTACTTCACGAAGGACATGCTGCTGGCCGTGGGCGACCGCTACGAAAAAGAGATTGCGGCCAACCGCGCTGCGGATGCCAAGTACCGCTGATCCGACATGACCTCCATCACAGCGCTCTTCTACGTCTTCTCCGCGGTGCTGCTGTTCGCAGCGTTCCGCGTCATCACGGCGCGCAGCACGGTGCATGCGGCG
This sequence comes from Rubrivivax soli, assembly GCF_049810355.1. Classification (GTDB taxonomy): domain Bacteria; phylum Pseudomonadota; class Gammaproteobacteria; order Burkholderiales; family Burkholderiaceae_C; genus Rubrivivax. The sequence goes on along the minus strand of NZ_CP187368.1, from coordinate 1,459,372 downwards.
CTGTTCCTCGTGCTGGCCTTCTTCAGCGCCTCGTGCGTGTGGATGCTGCTGCGGGCCGAGTTCCTCGCCATCACCCTGGTGCTGGTGTACGTCGGCGCCGTGATGGTGCTGTTCCTGTTCGTCGTGATGATGCTCGACATCAACACCGACAGCTTCCGCGAGGGCTTCTGGAAGCACTTCCCGGTGGCCGGCATGGTCGGCGCGGTGATCGCGCTGGAGATGGCGCTGGTGCTGATGCGCGGCTTCCAGCCGACGCAGGCCCCCGAACTGTCGGCGCAGGCGCAGAAGCTCGGCAACACGCACATGCTGGGCATCGAGATCTACACGAACTACCTGTACCCGCTGCAGATCGCCGCCGTGCTGCTGCTGGTGGCCATCGTGGCCGCCATCGCGCTGACGCTGCGCGGCCGCAAGGACAGCCGCCACCAGGACCCGAGCCAGCAGGTGAAGGTCAAGAAGGCCGACCGCGTGCGCCTGGTCAAGGTCGCCCCCACGGTGGAAGCGCCGTCTGCACCCAAGGAAGGGGGCGCGGCATGACGCTCGGACCCATCACGCTCGGCCACTACCTCTCGCTGGGCGGCATCCTGTTCGCGCTGTCGGTCATCGGCATCTTCCTGAACCGGCGCAACCTCATCGTGCTGCTGATGGCCATCGAGCTGATGCTGCTGGCGGTGAACCTGAACTTCGTCGCCTTCTCGCACTACCTGGGCGACATGGCCGGGCAGGTGTTCGTGTTCTTCATCCTCACGGTGGCGGCGGCCGAGTCGGCCATCGGCCTGGCCATCCTCGTCGTGCTGTTCCGCAATCGTGCATCGATCAACGTCGAAGAGCTCGACGATCTGAAGGGCTGACCATGGCAGCCACCCTGTCGCAGAACCTCCTGCTCACCGTTGCGCTGGCGCCGCTGGCCGGCGCGCTGATCGCCGGCCTGGCCGGCAAGGCCGTGGGCCGCCGCGGCGCCCACACCTTCACGATCCTGGGCGTGCTGATCGCCTTCATCGGTTCGGCCATGGTGCTGAAGTCGGTGGCCGTCGACGGCGCGCGCTTCAATGCCACCGTCTACGAATGGCTCGTCATCGGCGGGCTGAAGATGGAAGTCGGCTTCATGGTCGACGGCCTGACGGCCATGATGATGTGCGTGGTGACCTTCGTGTCGCTGATGGTGCACGTGTACACCATCGGCTACATGGAAGAGGACCCGGGCTACCAGCGCTTCTTCGCCTACATCTCGCTGTTCACGTTCAGCATGCTGATGCTGGTGATGAGCAACAACTTCCTGCAGCTGTTCTTCGGCTGGGAGGCGGTGGGCCTGGTGAGCTACCTGCTGATCGGCTTCTGGTTCAAGAAGCCGACCGCGGTGTTCGCCAACATGAAGGCCTTCCTGGTGAACCGCGTCGGCGACTTCGGCTTCATCCTGGGCATCGGCCTCGTGGTCGCCTACGCCGGCACGCTGAACTACACCGAGGCCTTCGCCAAGGCGCCCGAACTCGCGCAGATCGTGTTCCCGTACCCCACCTGGGGCGGCGACTGGATGCTGATCACCGTGATCTGCATCTGCCTGTTCATCGGTGCGATGGGCAAGAGCGCGCAGGTGCCGCTGCACGTGTGGCTGCCCGACTCGATGGAAGGCCCGACGCCGATCTCCGCGCTGATCCACGCCGCCACCATGGTGACGGCCGGCATCTTCATGGTCGCACGCATGTCGCCGATGTTCGAGCTGTCCGACACGGCGCTGAGCTTCGTGCTCGTGATCGGTTCGATCACCGCGCTGTTCATGGGCTTCCTGGGCATCATCCAGAACGACATCAAGCGCGTGGTCGCGTACTCCACGCTCAGCCAGCTCGGCTACATGACGGTGGCGCTCGGGGTCTCGGCCTACTCCGTGGCGGTGTTCCACCTGATGACGCACGCGTTCTTCAAGGCGCTGCTGTTCCTGGGCGCGGGCTCGGTGATCATCGGCATGCACCACGACCAGGACATCCGCAACATGGGCGGCCTGCGCAAGCACATGCCCATCACGTGGATCACGTCGCTGCTGGGGTCGCTGGCGCTGATCGGCACGCCGCTGTTCGCGGGCTTCTACTCCAAGGACTCGATCATCGAGGCCGTGCACTTCAGCAGCCTGCCGGGCTCGGGGTTCGCGATGTTCGCGGTGACGGCCGGTGTCTTCATCACCGCCTTCTACTCGTTCCGCATGTACTTCCTGGTCTTCCACGGCCCGGAGCGGTTCCACCACAAGCCCTTCCCGGGCGAGCACGACCACCACGACGACCACGGCCATGGCCACGCGCACACGCCCCACGAGTCGCCCTGGGTGGTCACGGCGCCGCTGCTGCTGCTGGCCGTGCCCTCGGTGGTGATCGGCTACCTGACCATCGGGCCGATGGTGCACGGTGACTTCTTCAAGGACGCGATCGTCGTCGACGCGGCCCGCCACCCGGCGATGGCCGAGCTCGGCAAGATCTTCCACGGCGCCGGCGCGATGGCGCTGCACGGCCTGCAGACGCTGCCGTTCTGGCTGGCGCTGGGTGGCGTCGCTACGGCCTGGCTGTTCTACCTGAAGGCGCCCGCGATCCCGGCCGCCATCGACCGGGCGCTGAAGCCGGTGCGCACCCTGCTCGAGAACAAGTACTACTTCGACTGGTTCAACGAGCGTGTGCTGTCGGCAGGCGCACGCGTGCTGGGCACCGGGCTGTGGAAGGGCGGCGACCAGGCCGTGATCGACGGCGTGTTCGTCAACGGCTCGGCCCGCGCGGTGGGCCTGCTGTCGGGCGTGGTGCGCCTGGTCCAGACCGGCCACCTCTACTGGTACGCGCTGGTCATGCTGCTGGGCATCTTCGGCTTCATGACCTGGCGCCTGTGGCCGTTCCTGGGCGGCCTGCTGCGCTGAGCGCACCGGCGACACAACAAGAGAGAGAAGAATGGGTCTCCTGAGTCTTGCGATCTGGCTGCCGATCGCCTTCGGTGTGCTGCTGCTCGCGGTGGGCAACGACCGCCACGCCGGCGTCGTGCGCACCATCGCGCTGGTGGGCGCGCTGGTCGCCTTCGTCGTGACGATCCCGCTGGTCACCGGCTTCGACACCAGCAGCGCCGCGATGCAGTTCCAGGAGAAGCTGCCCTGGATCGCGCGCTTCAACGTCAACTACCACCTGGGCGTGGACGGCCTGTCGGTGTGGTTCGTGCTGCTCACGGCCTTCATCACCATCGTCGTCGTCATCGCCGGCTGGGAAGTCATCACCGACCGCGTGGCGCAGTACAACGGCGCGTTCCTGATCCTGTCGGGCCTGATGGTGGGCGTGTTCTCGGCGCTGGACGGCCTGCTGTTCTACGTCTTCTTCGAGGCCACGCTGATCCCGATGTACATCATCATCGGCGTCTGGGGCGGTCCGCGCCGCGTTTACGCGGCCTTCAAGTTCTTCCTGTACACGCTGCTGGGTTCGCTGCTGATGCTGGTGGCCCTGGTCTACCTGTACTTCAAGAGCGGCGGCAGCTTCGACATCCTCACCTGGCACAAGCTGCCGCTGCCGCTGTCCGTGCAGGCCCTGCTGTTCTTCGCCTTCTTCGCCGCCTTCTCGGTGAAGGTGCCGATGTGGCCGGTGCACACCTGGCTGCCCGACGCCCACGTCGAGGCGCCCACCGGCGGCTCGGTGGTGCTGGCCGCCATCATGCTGAAACTGGGCGCGTACGGCTTCCTGCGCTTCTCGATGCCGATCGCACCCGACGCGGCGCGCGAGTACGCGTGGGTCATGATCGCGCTCAGCCTGATCGCGGTGCTGTACATCGGCCTCGTGGCGCTGGTGCAGCAGGACATGAAGAAGCTGGTGGCCTACAGCTCGATCGCGCACATGGGCTTCGTGACCCTGGGCTTCTTCATCTTCAACGAACTCGGCGTCGCGGGCGCCATCGTGCAGATGATCAGCCACGGCTTCGTCTCGGGCGCGATGTTCCTGTGCATCGGCGTGCTCTACGACCGCGTGCACAGCCGCGAGATCGCCAGCTACGGCGGGGTCGCCAACACCATGCCCAAGTTCGCCGCCTTCGCGGTGCTGTTCGCGATGGCCAACTGCGGCCTGCCGGGCACGGCGGGCTTCGTCGGCGAGTGGATGGTGATCCTGGGCGCGGTGCAATACAACTTCTGGATCGCGCTGGCGGCCGCCACGACGCTGATCTTCGGCGCCGCCTACACGCTGTGGATGGTCAAGCGCGTGTACTTCGGCGACGTCGCCAACGACGACGTGAAGGCGCTCCAGGACATCAACGGGCGCGAGTTCCTGATGCTGTCCGTGCTGGCGGTCGCGGTGCTGTGGATGGGCCTGTACCCCAAGCCCTTCACCGACGTGATGCAGGTGTCGGTGACGGAACTGCTCAGGCACGTGGCCGTTTCGAAGATCCAGTGACGCCGCCGAGAAACCAACAATGACCACGATGAACTGGCTCGTCATCTATCCCGAGGCCTGGCTGTTGTTCGCGGCGTGCGCCGTGCTGCTGGCCGACCTCTTCGTCACCGATCCCGGGCGCCGGCCGACCTTCTGGCTGACGCAGGTCAGCATCGGCGTCTTCGCCGCGATGCACCTGTGGATGCTGGACGGCGGCGCCACGGCCTACGGCATGCGCGGCAGCGTCGTCACCGACCCGATGGGCCACCTGCTCGCCTTCTTCGCGGCCATTGCCGTGATGGTGACCATCGCCTACGCCCGCCCCACGCTCGCCGCGCGCGAGATGCTCAAGGGCGAGTTCTACACCCTGACGCTGTTCGTGCTGCTGGGCATCTCGGTGATGACCTCGGCCAACAACTTTCTCGTCGTCTACCTGGGCCTGGAACTGATGAGCCTGTCGCTGTACGCGCTGACCGCGCTGCGCCGCGACCACGCCCTCAGCACCGAGGCGGCGATGAAGTACTTCGTGCTGGGTGCGCTGGCCAGCGGGTTCCTGCTCTACGGCCTGAGCATGATGTACGGCGCCACCGGCTCGCTGGAGATCCCGAAGGTCTTCGAGCAGATCGCCAACAACCCGGGCATCAACAAGGAAGTGCTGATCTTCGGCGTCGTGTTCGTCGTCGCGGGCCTGGCCTTCAAGCTGGGCGCGGTGCCGTTCCACATGTGGGTGCCCGACGTCTACCAGGGCGCGCCGACCTCGGTGACGCTGCTGATCGGCGGTGCGCCGAAGTTCGCGGCCTTCGCGATCACGATCCGGCTGCTGGTCGAAGGCATGCTGGGCCTCGCGGTCGACTGGCAGCAGATGTTCATCGTGCTGGCGGTGGGCTCGCTGGTGGTCGGCAACATCGCCGCCATCGCGCAGACCAACCTGAAGCGCATGCTGGCGTACTCCACCATCGCGCAGATGGGCTTCATCCTGCTCGGCCTGTCGGCCGGTGTCGTCAGCGGCAACACGCTGAGCGCGGGCAACGCCTACAGCTCGGCGATGTTCTACCTGGTCGCCTACGTGCTGACCACGCTCGGCACCTTCGGCCTGATCATGTTCCTGTCGCGCCAGGGCTTCGAGAGCGAGCACATCGACGATCTCGCCGGACTGGCCCGGCGTGCGCCGTGGATCGCCGGCGTGATGACGGTGTTCATGTTCTCGCTGGCCGGCGTGCCGCCGATGGTGGGTTTCTACGCCAAGCTGGCCATCCTGCAGGCGCTGGTCTCCACCAGCGTCACGCTGTACCTGGTGCTGGCCATCGTGGCGGTGCTGCTGTCGCTGGTCGGCGCCTTCTACTACCTGCGCGTGGTGAAGGTCATGTACTTCGACGAGCCCACCCAGACCGCTCCCATCGTGCAGAGCCAGGGCGTGACCGCGCTGCTGGCGCTGAACGGCCTGGCGGTGCTGGGCTTCGGCCTGCTGCCCGGTGGCCTGATGGCGATGTGCCGCGACGCCATCATCAAGGCCCTGGCGAGCTGATCGCCAGCCGCAGTGCCGCCGTCGATGCCCGAGGACGACAGCCACCTGGTCGAGCACCGCACCGGCGGCCGCACGCTGCTGGAAGGCGGCTTCCTGGAGGTGCGGCGCGACGACGTGCGCCTGCCCGACGGCACCGCCGCCACGCGCGAGTTCGTCCAGCATCCGGGGGCCGTCGCAGTGGTGCCGCTGCTCGACGACGGCCGCGTGGTGGTGGTGCGGCAGTTCCGCTATCCCATCGCGAAGAGCATCGTCGAGTTTCCCGCCGGCAAGCGCGATGCCGGCGAAGACCTGTTGGCCTGCGCGCGGCGCGAGCTGCAGGAAGAGACCGGCTACCGCGCCCGCGAATGGGCCTTCGCGTGCGAGATCCACAACGCCGCCGCGTACTCGACCGAGAGCATCTGGATCTACTTCGCACGCGGTCTCGTTGCCGGGGCCCAGAACCTGGACCAGGGCGAGTTCCTCGACGTGCTGGCCCTGACCGACCGCGAGCTCGACGCGCTGGCCGCCGCCAACGCGCTGCCCGACGTCAAGACGCTGGTCGGGCTGCAATGGCTGCAGCGCTGGCGCGCCGGTGCGTGGTCATTGCAGTGGCAACCCGACCCGGAGCCGCCCGCCGCCCTATGATGGCGCGATGAAGGTGCTCAACCTGCGCTGCGCGAACGGCCATGGCTTCGAAGGCTGGTTCGCGTCCGACGACGACTTCATGGACCAGAACGACCGCGGCCTCGTCGAGTGCCCGCTGTGCAGCGACCGCGTCGTCACCCGCCTGCCCAGCGCACCGCGCCTGAACCTGTCGGGCGCGCGCGAGCCCGCGGTGGCGACCAAGGAAGGGACTGCAGTCGACCTGCAGGCCGCATGGCTGCAGGCCGTGCAGCACATGCTGGCCAACACCGAAGACGTGGGCGAACGGTTCGCGGATGAGGCGCGCCGCATCCACTACGGCGAGACCGCGCACCGCGGCATCCGCGGCGAAGCCTCGCCCGAGGAGCGCCAGGCTCTCCACGAGGAAGGCATCGAGGTGCTCTCGATCCCGGTGCCGCGCGCGCTGAAGGGGCCGGTGCAGTGACCGGCCCCGGCGCAGGCCTCGATGTCTGCCGCGCGGGCTGCTAGACCACGCGTCCCGGGTTCAGCAGGTTCTGCGGGTCGAGCGCCAGCTTGATGCGCTGCATCAGCGCCAGCGCCACCGGCGACTTGCGCTCCCGCAGCTCGTCGCGCTTGAGCTGCCCCACGCCGTGCTCGGCGGAGATCGACCCCCGGTGCGCCACTACGGCGTCGTAGACCACGTGGTTCACGCGCGCTTCCATCTCGGCCAGGAACCGCCCCGCATCGCCACCCGCCGGCGCCTGCACGTTGTAGTGCAGGTTGCCGTCGCCCAGGTGGCCGAAGTTGACCAGCCGCACGCCCGGCACCAGGGCCTGCAGCGCGGCGTCGGTGCTCGCCACGAAGGCGGGGATGGCCGACACCGGCAACGAGATGTCGTGCTTGATGTTCAGCCCTTCTTCGGCCTGCGCCAGCGGGATCGACTCGCGCACGTGCCACATGGCCTGGCTTTGCGCCAGGCTTTCGGCCACGGCGGCATCGGCGATGGTGCCGGCCTCCAGCGCGTCGCCCAGCAAGGCTTCGAAGCGGTGGCGGGCCTGCGCCTCGCCTTCGGTGTCGCTCTGCTCCAGCAGCACGGTCCACGCGGCCGTGGGCAGCGGGTTGGGCAGGGCAGGGAAGTGCCTGGCGACCAGGTCCAGCGCAAAGCGCCCCATCACCTCGAAGCCGGTGAGCCCCGCACCCAGCCGCGCGCGCGCCAGGTTCAGCAGCGCCACGCAGGCGTCGAGCGAATCGCAGGCGGCCATCGCCGTGGTGGTGGCCGCGGGCAGCGGGTAGAGCTTCAGCGTGGCCGCGGTGATGATGCCCAGCGTGCCTTCGCTGCCGACGAAGAGGTCGCGCAGGTCGTAGCCGGTGTTGTCCTTGCGCAGGCCGCTCAGGCCGTCCCAGACGGCGCCCTCGGCGGTGACGACCTCCAGCCCCAGGCAGAGGTCGCGTGCGTTGCCGAAGCGCAGCACCTGCGTGCCGCCGGCATTGGTGGCGAGGTTGCCGCCGATGGTGCAGCTGCCTTCGGCCGCCAGGCTCAGCGGGAACAGCAGGCCCTGCGCCTCGGCCGCCTGCTGCACCGCCTGCAGCACGCAGCCGGCTTCCACCGTGATGGCCAGGTTGGCGGCGTCGATCGCGCGCACGCGGTGCATGCGCTGCAGGCTCAGCAGCACCTGCGTGCCGGTGTCGTCGGGCACGCCGCCGCCGACCAGGCCGGTGTTGCCGCCCTGCGGCACCAGGCTGACGCCGGCCGCGGCGCAGGCACGCACCACGGCCGCCACCTCGTCGGTGCTGCCCGGTCGCACCACGGCCAGCGCGCGGCCGCGCCAGCGCTTGCGCCAGTCGTTCAGGTAGGCCGAGAGATCGCCGTCGGTCAGCACCTGGGCCGGGCCCACGGCGGCGCGCAACTGCGCGAGCAGGGCGGCCGTCATGCCGTGGCCTCGGCCTTGTCGCCGTCCTTGTCACCACCCTCAGGTGCGCTGCGCAGCCGGCGCCGGATGTACACGCCGCAGGCGCCGAACAGCACCAGGCACAGCGCCACCTCGACGATGGCCAGCTGCTGCCCCAGCCCGCCTTCGCTGGTGGCGCGCACCAGGCCCTCGGTCACGTACAGCCACAGCAGCAGCGCCAGCCAGCGGTAGGTGGCCATGCGGTGGCGCAGCAGCCCGGCCAGGCAGAACACCAGCGGCAGCACCTTCAGCGCCAGCGTGCCGCTGCCGGTGGGCGCCAGCCAGAGCTCCCAGGCCAGGCCCAGCACGATGAGCGCGATCAGCGCCGTCAGCGCAATGGCGCGCGCATGCCGCACCAGCGGCGGCGGAACGGGGGTTGCATGCATGCTGGCATCATAGCCAGCATGACACTTCGGCAAGACAGCGCGCTGCGCCTGGGGGCCAGCATCGAGGCGCTGCGCCGATGGCCCTGGCTGGACACCTTGCGCGTGCTGCGGCAGCGCTTCCGCGAGGACCGCCTCGGCCTCACCGCAGGCAGCCTGACCTTCACGACGCTGATCGCGCTGGTGCCGCTGGTCACGGTGATGCTGGCCGTGTTCTCGGCCTTCCCGATGTTCTCGTCGTTCCAGGTGGCGCTGGAGAAGTACTTCCTGCAGAACCTGGTGCCCGACGGCATCGCCAAGCCGGTGCTGCGCGAGCTGACGCGCTTCGCCACCAAGGCCAACCAGCTCGGCGCGGCCGGCCTGGTGATCCTGGGCGCCACGGCGCTGGCGCTGATGCTGACGATCGACCGCACGCTCAATGCCATCTGGCGCGTGCGCAAGCCGCGCTCGATCGCGCAGCGGGTGCTGGTGTACTGGGCGGCGCTGACGCTCGGGCCGCTGGCGCTGGGCATGAGCCTGTCGATGACGAGCTACGCGCTGTCGGCGTCTCGCGGGCTGGTGGGCGTGCTGCCGTCCACGGTGGCCAGCGTGCTCAACGTGGTCGAGTTCCTGCTGCTGATGACGGCCGTGGCCGGCCTGTTCCACTACGTGCCCAACACTGCCGTGCGCTGGCGCCACGCCTGGGCCGGGGCCTTGTTCGTGGCGGCGGCCTTCGAGCTGGCGAAGAAGGGCCTGGGCTGGTATGTCAGCTCGATGCCGGCCTACGCCACGGTGTACGGCGTGTTCGCCACGGTGCCGATCCTGCTGCTGTGGGTGTACCTCAGCTGGGTGATCATGCTGCTGGGCGCGGTGATCGCGGCCTACGCGCCCAGCCTGCAGATGCGCATCACGCTGCGTCCGGACACGCCGGGCCAGCGCTTCGAGACGGCGCTGGTCGTGCTGCGCCGGCTGGAAGCCGCGCGCCACACCGCCGGCCACGGCCTGTCGCTGCCCGACCTGGCCGCGGCACTGCACAGCGACCCGCTCGCTCTGGAGCCGCTGCTGGACCTGCTGGTCGAACTGGACTGGGCCGCGCGGCTGGACGAAGCCGGCACGCCGCGCCACGTGCTGCTGTGCGACCCGGCGCTCACCGCGGCGCAGCCGCTGGTGGACGCGCTGCTGCTGGCGCCGGGCGAGGGCACGCGGGCGTTCCGGCAGCACGCCCGCATCGGCACGATGACGCTGGCCGAGGTGCTGGGCTGAAGTGCTGTGCCCAGGGGCGCGGCCGCGTGGCGCGCGCCGCCATCAGAACGGGATGCGCCCGGTCCAGATGTCCTTGTACATGACCCAATCGCCCATGAAGCTGTACAGCGGGCGCTTGAAGCTGGCGGGCCGGTTCTTCTCGAACACGAAGTGGCCGAGCCAGGCGAAGCCGTAGCCGCACAGCAGCCCGTACAGCAGGTACACCGGGCGCCCGCTGGCCACCAGCATCACCAGGCACACCAGCGCCAGCGTGGAGCCCAGGAAGTGCAGGCGGCGGCAGGTGCGGTTGCCGTGCTCGCGCAGGTAGAACGGGTAGAAGTCGGCGAAGCGCGTGAAGGACTTGGGATCGACGGCGGCGGTGGACATCGCAGGCTCCATCAGCGCGTGGTCAAGGCGCTGCGCAATGCATTCAACACGGCATCGGGCGCCTCGGCCATCAGGGCATGCCCGGCCGGCACCATGGCCACCGTGGCGCGCAGCGCGGCGGCCAGTTCGCGTGTGCTCTTGGGCTGCGTCATCTGGTCGCGCGCGCCCAGCACCAGCGTGGCCGGGCAACGCACCTGGGCCGCGGCCTGCAGGCCGCCCGCATAGCGGTCGCAGACGCCGAAGTCGTGCGCGAAGAGGTTGATGCCGTCGCGCTGCAGCGCCTGCGCCTGCAACCGCCGCATCAGCGCGCGGTTGCCGCCATGCAACCAGGCGCCCGGGCCGGGGTACGACGGTTTCGACGCATGGGTGGAGACAGAGAACGCGTTGACCATGTCGATGGCCTGCAGCGGTGTCTCGCGTGCGGCCGTCAGCAGCGCGGCGCTGACGGGCATGGGGTAGGCCGTGCCCACCATCGCCAGCTGCGTGGCGCGCTCGGGCGCTCGCGCCGCGGCCTCCAGCGCGATCAACGAACCCATGCTGTGGCCCACGAACGCCGCGCGCTGCACGCCCACCGCGTCCAGCAGCGCCAGCAGCCAGTCGGCGCAGGCCTGCACGTCGGGCAGCGGCGGCCCGGCACTGCGGCCGTGGCCCGGCAGGTCCACCGCCAGCACGCCGTGGCCGTGGTGCGCGAACCAGCGCGCCAGCAGCGTCCACACGCTGTGGTCGTTGAGCGCGCCATGCACGAACACCACGCAGGGCAGGGCGGGGTCGAGCGGCTTGCCGCCCGTGTAGGCGTAGGCCTCGCGGCCGCGCACGTCGGCCTTCATGCCGCCTTCTCCGCCACCTTGAACGCGCGCTGGAGGTCGTCGATCAGGTCGTCGGCGTCTTCCAGCCCGATCGACAGCCGGATCGTGCCCGGCGTGATGCCGGCCTGCACCAGTGCCGCGTCGTCCATGCGGAAATGGGTGGTGCTGGCCGGGTGGATCACGAGCGAGCGGCAGTCGCCCACGTTGGCCAGGTGGCTGAAGATCTTCAGCGCCTCGATGAAGGCCTGGCCCTGCCGGCGCGAGCCCTTCAGGTCGAAGCTTAACACCGAGCCGCAGCCGCGCGGCAGCAGCTTCCTGGCCAGCGCCTGGCTGGGATGGCCGTCGAGTTCGGGGTAGCCCACGCGCGCCACCATGCCGTGCCCGGCCAGGAAGGCCACGACCTTGCGCGTGTTCTCGACGTGCCGTGCCATGCGCAGCGGCAGCGTCTCGATGCCTTGCAGGATCAGCCAGGCCGTGTGCGGGCTCATGCAGGCGCCGAAGTCGCGCAGGCCTTCCCGGCGCGCACGCAGCAGGAAGGCGCCGACGCTGCTCTCCTCGGTGAACACCATGCCGTGGAAGCCGGCGTAGGGCGCGGTCAGCTCGGCAAAGCGACCGTGGCGGTCGTGGGCCGCGTCCCAGTCGAAGCGGCCGCCGTCGACCAGCACACCGCCGATCACCGTGCCGTGGCCGCTGAGGAACTTGGTCGCCGAGTGGAAGACGAGGTCGGCGCCGTGGTCGAACGGCTTCATCAGCCACGGCGTGGTGAAGGTCGAGTCCACCAGCAGCGGCAGACCGGCGTCGTGCGCGATGGCGCTGACGGTGGGGATGTCCAGCACGTCCAGCCCCGGGTTGCCCAGCGTCTCGCCGAACAGCAGCCGCGTCTCGGGGCGGATCGCGGCGCGCCAGCCGTCGATGTCGCCGGGCTGCACGAAGGTGGTCGTGATGCCGAAGCGCGCCAGCGTGTAGTGCAGCAGGTTGTGGCTGCCGCCGTACAGCGCGGCCGAGGCCACGATGTGCGCGCCAGCCCCGGCGATGGTGGCCACCGCCAGGTGCAGCGCGGCCTGCCCGCTGGCGGTGGCAATTGCGCCGACGCCGCCTTCCAGCGCCGCCACGCGTTCTTCGAGCACCGCGTTGGTGGGGTTGCTGATGCGGCTGTAGACGTGGCCGGCCCGCTCCATGTTGAACAGGCTGGCCGCGTGTTCGCTGTTCTCGAACACGAAGCTGGTGGAGAGAACGATGGGCACGGCGCGTGCGCCGGTGGCGGGGTCGGGCGCCGCGCCGGCATGCAGCGCCAGCGTGTCGAAACCGGGGTCGGAGGAGCCGGCCATGGTGTGGGTTTCACGCAAGAATCGGGCTTGCATTGTGGGCTATATTGATCCCATGAAAGTCACCGACATCCTGCGCGTCAAGGGCAACACCCTGTTCACGGTCTCGCCCGACCAGGCGCTGGCCGAGGCGGTGCAGACCATGTCCGAGCTCGACATCGGCTCGCTCGTCGTCATGGAGCACGGCGACCTGGTGGGCATGCTGACCTTCCGCGAGGTCATCAATGCCGTGGTCGCCAACGGCGGCACCGTCGGCACGCGCCGCGTGCGTTCCGTGATGGACGACGCCCCGCTGACCTGCACGCCCGAGACCGAGATCGACGAGGTGCGCCGCATGATGCTGCTGCGCCACGCGCGCTACATGCCTGTGCTCGACAAGCGCACGCTGATGGGCGTGATCTCGTTCTACGACGTCGCCAAGACCGTGGTCGACGCGCAGGACTTCGAGAACAAGATGCTCAAGGCCTACATCCGCGACTGGCCGGCCGAAGGCAGCGACACCACGACCGGCTGAGACCGCGGCCCCTGGGCGCGAGGCGCGCCGCGGGCCTTCTAGAATGCCGGCATGCCCGGCTCCTCCTTCGGCGAACTCTTTCGCGTCACCAACTTCGGCGAAAGCCACGGTCCGGCGATCGGCTGCGTGATCGACGGCTGCCCGCCTGGCCTGGTCCTGAGCGAAGCCGACATCCAGCCCGAGCTGGACCGCCGCCGCCCCGGCACCAGCCGCCACGTGACGCAGCGCAACGAGGCCGATGCGGTGGAGATCCTCTCGGGCGTGTTCGAGGGCCGCACGACCGGCACGCCGATCTGCCTGCTGATCCGGAACACCGACCAGCGCAGCAAGGACTACGGCAACATCCTCGACACCTTCCGCCCCGGCCATGCCGACTACACGTACTGGCGCAAGTACGGCCTGCGCGATCCGCGAGGCGGCGGGCGTTCGTCGGCGCGGCTGACCGCGCCCACGGTGGCGGCGGGCGCGGTGGCGCGCAAGTGGCTGGCGCAGCAGCACGGCACCACCTTCACCGGCTGGATGAGCGCCCTGGGCGAGATCGAGATCCCGTTCGAAGGCGAGCAGCACATCGCCGACAACGCCTTCTTCGCCGCCAACGCCAGCAGCATCGCGCAGCTCGAAGCCCACATGGACGCGCTGCGGAAGGCCGGCGACAGCTGCGGCGCGCGCATCGAGGTGCGCGCGCGCGGCGTGCCCGTGGGCCTGGGCGAGCCGCTGTACGACAAGCTCGACGCCGACATCGCCTACGCGATGATGGGTCTGAACGCTGTGAAGGGCGTGGAGATCGGCGCCGGCTTCGCCAGCGTCGCGCAGCGCGGCAGCACGCACGGCGACGAGCTCACGCCCGAGGGCTTCGCCAACAACAACGCCGGCGGCGTGCTGGGCGGCATCAGCACCGGGCAGGAGCTGGTGGTGCGCATCGCGATCAAGCCGACCAGCTCGATCCGCACGCCGCGGGCGTCGGTCGACCGCACGCTGCAGCCCACCACGGTCGAGACCTTCGGCCGCCACGACCCCTGCGTGGGCATCCGTGCCACGCCCATCGCCGAGGCCCTGCTGGCGCTGGTGGTGATGGACCACGCCCTGCGCCACCGCGCGCAGTGCGGCGACGTGCAGCTGCCCGTGGCCGCCATTCCCGCACAGCGCCCCGCCGCTGCATGACACCGGCGCGGCCCGCGCCCTTCGGGGCGTTCAGCGCCGTCTGGTTCTTCTACTTCGCGGCCATCGGGATGTTCAACCCGTATGCGCCGCTGTGGTTCAAGGACCTGGGGTTCTCGACGCTGGCCATCGGCGCCATCGCGTCGATGCAGGCCTGGACCCGCATCCTCGCACCCTACGGCTGGGGCTGGCTGGGTGACCACGGCGGCCGCCGGGTCTGGCTGGTGCGCTGGGCCTGCGCGGCGTGCGTGCTGGCCGCCGCCGGACTGCTGCTGGCGCGCGGCTACACCGCGGTTGCCGCCTGCGTGGTGGTGCTGTTCCTGGCCAACGGCGCCGTGGTGCCGCTGTCCGAGGCCGCGCTGTCGCGCCACCTGAGCCGCGGCGGCGAGATGGACGCGGCGCGCTACGGCCGCGTGCGCGTGTGGGGCTCGATCGGCTTCATCGTCACCGTGGTCGTGGCCGGCGGCGTGCTCGACCTGGCGGGCATCGGCTGGTTCCCGTGGCTCGTGACCGGCATGTTCGCGCTGCTGCTGGCGGCCGCACTGCGCCTGCCCGACACGCGCGACGACAGCGGCGGCCACGAGACAGCGCCGGCCGTGCTCTCGGTGCTGCGCCAGCCGGTGGTGGCCTGGTTCTTCGCCGCCGTGTTCTTCACCGTGCTGGCGCACACCAGCCTGTACACGTTCCTGTCGCTGTACCTCGACGACATGGGCTACCCGAAGTCCGCGGTGGGGGGCCTGTGGGCGGTGGCGGTGGTGGTGGAGATCGCGTTCTTCTGGTTCCAGGGCCGGGTCTTCGGCCGGCTCGACGCGCACGGCTGGCTGCTGTGGGCGGCGGCGCTGTCGGTGCTGCGTTTCGTGCTGACGGCGGCCTTCGGCGGCTCGGCGCTGGTGCTGGTGGCGGCGCAACTGCTGCACGCGGTGACGTTCGCCGCGCAGCACGCGGCCTGCATCGTGCTCGTCAACCGGCACTTCCCCGGCCCGCTGCGCGGGCGCGGCCAGGCGCTGTACACGGTGCTGGGCTACGGCGTCTCGGGGGTCATCGGCGGCGTCGGGGGCGGGTGGCTGAGCACCCGGCTCGGGTTTGCGGCGGTGTTCTGGGCGGCGGTGGTGGCGGCCGCGCTGGGCTGGGCCTGCGCGCTCCGCTCGGCGCGTCATGCGCGGGCCGCGGTGGCGGCGCCTGCTGGCGGCTGAGCCTGGCCGGGGCGCTTCAGACGCGCCGGCAACGGCCGATAAGCCGAGGATGGAGCGTCGCACGCGCAGCCTGCGCTGCGCGCGACGCCTTCGCTGCACCCATCCATGCCAGGCACTTCTCCCGTCGACGCCGTCCACCCCGCCGCACAGCAGCGGCCGCACCGCCGTGTGCGGCGCTCGATGTACAGCGCCTTCGCGGTGATCGCGGCGCTGGCGGTGTTCCAGGCCTGGCACGGCCACCGCTTCGAGCAGGTGCGCGCGGGGGATGCCGAGATCATCAGCTACGCCGGCACGCAGCGCACCTTCACGCAGCAGATGGGCCGCATGGCGGCGCTGGCCGGCGGCGAACAGCCCGTGACGCTGGTGCATGCCGAACTGCTGGGCGAGGCGCTCGACCGCTCGCGCGCCGACGCCCTGCTGGTGGAAGCCCTGCTCGACGCGCAGTTCAAGCTGTCGGGCGGCCAACCCGAGGTGCAGGCCGCGCTGCAGGTCTGGCAGGCCGCGCGCGAGCGCCTGTGGTACCGCTGCGAGGTGCTGCTGCGCCACCTGGACGACGGCCGGCTCGACGACCTGCCGGTGGCCGCGGCGGCCGTGCAGCGCGAGGTCGACCCGGCCCTGGTGGCGGCCAGCACGCTCACCGAACGCCTGCAGGCCGCCGCCAGCGCGCGCAGCGCGCGCCAGCTGCGGCTGCTGGAGGGCGGCGTGGCCGCGACGCTGATGCTGCTGGGCCTGCTCGCGCTGCTGGTGGTGGAGCCCACCGCGCGCGCGGTGCGGCTGCAGGTGCGACGCCTGGCCGACCAGGCCGACGAGCTCTCGCGCCTGGCGCTCGTGGCCGAGCGCACCGACAACATGGTGATCCTCAGCAACGCCGAGCGCGAGATCGTCTGGGTCAACGACGCCTTCACGCGGCTGACCGGCTACACGCCGGACGAGGTGCGGGGCCAGCGCGCGGCCACCCTGCTGCGCAGCGAGAACAACGACGCCGAGACGGCACGCCGCCTGCGCGACGCGGTGGAGGCCTGCGAGCCCGCGCGTGCCGAGGTGCTGGCACGCGTGAAGGGCGGGCGCGAGTTCTGGATCGATGCCGACGTGCAGCCGCTGCGTGCCGACGACGGCGAACTGCGTGGCTTCGTCACCGTGGCCGCCGACATCAGCGAGCGCCGCGCGCTGCAGGAACAGCTGCGCCACGCCGCGCGCAGCGACGCGCTGACCGGGCTGCCCAACCGCGCCGTGGTGCTGGACCGGTTGCAGCGCGCCATCGCGCATGCGCGCCGCCATCCGGGCTACGGCTTCGCGGTGCTGTTCATGGACTTCGACCGCTTCAAGCAGGTCAACGACACGCTGGGCCACGGCGCCGGCGACGAGATGCTGCGCCAGATCGCCCGCCGCATCGAGGACACGCTGCGTCCGGGCGATGCCGTGGCGCGCGTGTCGTCGCGCCTGCAGACGGCCGCGCGGCTGGGCGGCGACGAGTTCGTGGTGGTGCTCGAAGGCGTGCACGGTGCCGACGAGGCGCGGGCCGTGGCCGAGCGGCTGCTCGCGGTGCTGGCCCAGCCCTACGCGATCCGCGGCCAGGCCGTGCAGTCCAGCGCCAGCATCGGCATCGTCACCGCCGACCACGCGGTGGGGTCGGCCGACGACGTGCTGCGCGACGCCGACACCGCGATGTACGAGGCCAAGCGCGCCGGCCGCGGTCGCTGCGTCGTCTTCGACAGCTCGATGCACGAGCGCCTGGTGCGCACGCTCGAGGTCGAGAACGACCTGCGCCGCGCGCTGCGCGAGCAAGAGCTGTTCGTCGTCTACCAGCCCGTGGTGGACCTGGCCCCCGACGGCACGCCCGCGCGCGGCGGCCTGGCCGGCGTGGAAGCGCTGGTGCGCTGGCACCACCCCACGCGCGGCGTCGTCCCCCCGGCGCAGTTCATCGGCGTGGCCGAGGAGGCCGGCCTCATCGACGCCATCGGCCAGCAGGTGCTGGAGATGGCCTGCGCGCAGTTCGCGCGCTGGCGCCAGACCCTGGGCGCCCAGGCGCCGCGGCTGCTGGCGGTGAACCTCTCGCGTGCGCAGCTGCAGACCCCGGGCCTGGCGCCCGAGGTGCGCTGGGTGCTGGAGCACAACGGCATGCAGCCGCACGAGCTGCAGCTGGAAGTGACCGAGAGCCTGGCGGCGCAGGACGACCGCGTGCAGGCCTCGCTGCGCGAGCTCAAGCGCCTGGGCGTGCGGCTGGCGCTCGACGACTTCGGCACCGGGTACTCGTCGCTGGCCTGCCTGCACCAGCTGCCGGTCGACACGGTGAAGATCGACCGCAGCTTCGTCGGCCATGCCGAGACGCTCGAATACCACCGGGTGCTGATCGAAGCCACGATCCGCGTGGCGCAGACGCTGGGCATGACGACGGTGGCCGAGGGCATCGAGACCGCCGGGCAGGCGGCGCTGATGGCCGCGCTGCACTGCGACCGCGGCCAGGGCTACCTGTTCAGCCGCCCGCTGGCGGCCGAGGACCTGGAGCGCTGGGTGCACGCCCAGGCGGTCGAGCCGGCACACGCCTGAGCGGCCTGCAGGCCGTCCGCCGGCCACGCGGGCCGTCGCCACGGCCTGCAGTTGATCGCCGGCTTTCCGCGCTTCGTCGCACGCGCCACCGGCCGAAGCGGCCGCTTCCTACACTCCGCCCGCCCCCAGCCGAACGGCAGCTCGATCGAGCCCAGAGGGGCGACCAAGCACAGGGGTGAGGCGATGCGCAAGACATGGCTGGCGGGGGGCGTGGCGGCCCTGGTGGCACTGGGAGGAGCGGGGGCCTGGTTCAGCGGCGTGCTGCAGCCGCAGGCGCAGGCGGCGGCCTCCAAGGCTGCGGGCAAGGACGGCAAGGACGGCAAGCCCGCCGTGGCGCTGGAGTTCGCGACGCACGAGGTCGTGCAGCCGGCGCTGGCCCGCATGCCGGCGGTGCTGGAGTTCTCGGGCCCGCTGGTGGCGCCGCAGAGCGCGGTCGTGCGGGCCAAGGCCGGCGGCACGCTGCTGGCGCTGTCGGTGGCCGAAGGCAGCCGCGTGCAGGCCGGGCAGACGCTGGCGCGCATCGACCTGGCCGAACTGGGCAGCCGCGTGGCCGAGCGCAGCGCCAACCTCGAGTCCGCCCGCGCCACGCTGGCGCAGGCCGAGCGCACGCACGCGTCGAACGAGCGCCTGGCGGCGCAGCAGTTCATCAGCCCGATCGCACTCGACAACTCGCGCGCCGCGGTCGACACCGCGCGCGCTGCATTCCAAGCCGCCCAGGCGGCGCTGCAGAGCACCCAGCTCAGCCTGCGCGACGCCTCGCTGGTGGCGCCGATCGACGGCATCGTGGCCAAGCGGCACGTGGTGCCCGGCGAGAAGCTCACGGCCGAGCAGCCGGTGCTGAGCATCGTCGACCTCGGGCGGCTGGAACTGGCCGGCACCGTGGGCACGCACGAGGTCGCGCGGCTGGCCGCCGGCATGGCCGTGCAGGTGGCGGTGGAAGGCGTGGACCAGCCCGTGCCCGGGCGCATCGCGCGCATCGCGCCGGCGGCCGAGCCGGGCACGCGCGCCATCGGCGTGACCATCGAGCTGGCGAACCCGAAGGAGACGCTGCGCGCCGGCCAGTACGCCGTGGCGCGCGTGACGCTCGACGATCCCGAGCAGCGCGTGACGGTGCCGGTCGCCGCGGTGGGCAGCACCGGCGGCCAGGACCACGTCTGGGTGATCGAAGGCGGCGTGCTGGCGCGCCGTGCCATCACGGTCGGCCGGCGCGACCCGCGCGAAGGTCGTGTCGAGGTGCTGGGCGGCCTGCCGCCGGCCAGCCAGGTGCTGGCAGCGCGCTTCGACAACCTGCGTGAAGGTGCCAAGGCCGCGGTCGTCGCGGCCAAGACCGCGCCGGTGGCGTCGGCCGCGGCATCTTCGCCGATGGTGCGCTGAGGAGCCCGCCATGTGGATCACACGTGTGTCCATTCAGAACCCCGTCTTCGCCACCATGGTGATGGTGGCGCTGTGCGTGCTGGGCCTGTTCTCGCTGGCCAAGCTGGGCGTGGAGCAGATGCCCGACATCAGCTTCCCCGGCGCCTTCGTGGAGGTGGCCTATCCCGGCGCCAGCCCCGAGGCCGTGGAGCGCGAGATCACGAAGCCGCTGGAAGAGGCCGTCAACAGCGTCGCCGGCGTCAAGCGCATCACCTCGCGCAGCCTGGAGGGGCGGGCGCAGACCAGCATCGAGTTCGGCCTCGACGCCGACATGGCGCGCGGCATGCAGGACGTGCGCGACCGCATCGCCGCGGTGCAGAGCAGCTTCCCGCGCGACGCCAAGGCGCCGACCGTGCAGCGCTGGAACAACGACAACGCGCAGCCGGTGGTGAACCTGGCGCTGCTGAGCCCCACGCGCAGCGCACGCGAGCTGTCGATGCTGGGCGACCAGGTGGTGGGCAAGCGGCTGCAGCGCGTGGAGGGCGTGGCGCGCGTGGAGATCAGCGGCCTCACGGTGCGCGAGGTGCGCATCGACCTCGACCCGCAGCGCCTGCGCGCCTACGGCGTGACGCCGGCGGAGATCGCCAGCGCGCTGAAGGAGGCCAACGCCGACCAGCCGGTGGGCCTGCTCAGCGACATGACGCAGGACGCGCTGCTGCGCGTGGAAGGCCGCGTGCGCGACCCGCGCCAGTTCGAGCAGCTGGTGGTGGCACGCCGCGGCAACCTGGCGCTGACGCTCGGCGACCTGGGCCGGCTGGTCGAGCGCGAGCGCGAGCCCGACAGCAGCGCGCGGATCAACGGCCAGCGCGCCATCGTCTACAACGTCTACAAGCAGCAGGACGCCAACATCGTCGTGGCCGGCGACGCCGTGAAGGCGGCGATGGACGAACTGCGCAAGAACCTGCCGCCCGACGTGGAGCTGCGCCTCATCTACGCCAGCAGCGACTGGGTCAAGGGCTCGCTCGACGGGCTCAAGAGCACGCTGGTCGAAGGTGCGCTGCTCACGGTGGCCATCGTCTTCCTGTTCCTGCACAGCTGGCGCAGCACCATCATCACCGGGCTGACGCTGCCGATCGCGGTGATCAGCAGCTTCATCGCCGTGTACGCCTTCGGCTTCACGCTGAACTTCATGACGATGATGGCGCTGAGCCTGTGCATCGGCCTGCTCATCGACGACGCCATCGTCGTGCGCGAGAACATCGTGCGCCACGTCGCGATGGGCAAGGACCACCACCGCGCGGCGTTCGACGGCACCAACGAGATCGGGCTGGCGGTGATGGCCACCACGTTCGCCATCGTGGCGGTGTTCGCGCCGGTGGCCTTCATGGGCGGCATCATCGGCAAGTTCTTCTACCCCTTCGGCATCACCGTGGTGGTGGCGGTGCTGGTGAGCCTGTTCGTCAGCTTCACGCTCGACCCGATGCTGTCCAGCGTCTGGAAGGACCCGCCGTCGGCGACGCTGAAGCGGCTGCCCGTCATCGGCCACGCCATCCGCGGTACCGACCGCGCGATGGACGTGCTGCACGCGGCGTACGAGCGCACGATCCGCTGGGCCTTCAGCGGCCGGCGCCACCGCATGTTCTTCCCGCCGGTGCCGGCGTACGGGCGCGGCTTCGGCGCCGACGGCCGGCGCGACCCGCACGGCGCACGGCGCTGGCGCTGGGCCACCATCACGCCGCGCGGCCTGGTGCTGGCCGCGGGGGCGGGCAGCTTCGTCGTGGCGCTCGGCCTGGCGCCGCTGGTGGGCAGCGAGTTCGTGCCGCAGACCGACCAGAGCTACACCCAGCTGCAGCTCACGATGCCGGTGGGCTCCAGCCTGGAGCGCAGCAACGCCAAGGTGCAGCAGGTGGAGGAGATCCTGCTGGCCATGCCCGAGATCGAGACCGTCTCGACCTGGGTCGGCGGCGCCGGGCAGCGCAACCAGGCCTGGCTGAACATCGTGCTGAAGCCGCGCAAGGAACGCACGCGCAGCCAGAAGGAGGTGGAAGACGCGATCCGCGACGCCATCGCGAAGATCCCCGGCACCAGCGCTGCGCTGGGCTTCGACCGGCCGATCTACGTCGCCATCCTCGGCAGCGACGCCGAAGGCCTGGCGCGCGTGGCCAACGACTTCGCCGAGAAGGTGAAGAAGATCCCCGGCGCGGTGGACGTGGAGAGCTCGGTCAAGCCCGGCCTGCCGGCCTACGCGGTGCGCCTGAAGCCGGCCGCTGTGCGCGAGCTGGGCCTGACCGCGCCGCAGCTCGCCAGCAGCCTGCGCGCCTACGTCAACGGCGAAGCGGCAACGTACTGGACCACGCCCGACGGTGACCAGGTGGAAGTGGTGCTGCGCCTGAACGAGACCCAGCGCGAGCGGGTCGAGCAGCTGCGCGGCCTGCCGGTGGCCTTTGCCGCCGACGGCACGCCGATCACGCTGGACAGCGTGGCCACGGTCGAGTCGATCTTCAACCCCGAGATCATCCGGCGCCAGAACCTGCAGCGCCGCGAGGCCGTGTTCGCCGGCGTGAAGGACCGCAGCGCGGGCGACGTCGGCGCCGACGTGCAGCAGCTCATCAAGGACACCCACCTGCCGCCGGGCTACAGCTTCGACGTCGGCGGGCAGATGCAGCAGCAGGCCGAGGCCTTCGGCGGCCTGCTGGGCGCGATGGCGCTGGCGGTGATCTTCATCTACATCGTGCTGGCCAGCCAGTTCGGCAGCTTCACGCAGCCGGTGGCCATCATGGCCAGCCTGCCGCTGGCGCTGATCGGCGTGATGCTGGCGCTGCTGCTGTGGGGCAGCACGCTGAACGTGTTCAGCATGATCGGCCTGGTGATGCTGATGGGCCTGGTGACGAAGAACGCGATCCTGCTGGTGGACTTCGCCAACCACGCGCGGCAGGGCGGCGCCAGCGTGCCCGAGGCGCTGCTGCAGGCGGGCCTGATCCGCATGCGGCCCATCATCATGACGACGGCCGCGATGGTCTTCGGCATGCTGCCGCTGGCGCTGGCGTTCAACGACGGCGGCGAACTGCAGGCGCCGATGGGCCGCGCCATCATCGGCGGCGTCATCACCTCGACGCTGTTGACGCTGGTGGTGGTGCCGGTGCTCTACAGCTACCTGGTGCGCGAGAAGAAGGCACCGGCGCCCGCGGCGCTGGGCGGGCCGGTGCTGCCCGAAGGCGCACCGGCCGACCGCGACTGATCCGGCGGGTTGCCGGCGGTCAGGCCGGCGTCACGCCGGCGCCAGGCGCGGCACTCGGCCCGCCACCGCAGGCGCTGCGGTGGCTGCAGCGGGTGCCGCATCCTGCTGCTGGCGGTAGATGCCGCAGCCGATGATGAGCTGGTCGTCCAGCGCCTGGATCCAGCTCGCCTTGGGCAGCACCTGGCCGGTGGCGGGGTGCACGATGTTGTATTCGATCCAGCCGCCGCCCGCGGCCGCGGCCGCCCAGGCGTCGCGCACGAAGCGGTCGCCGTCGATGCCCGGCACCTCGTGGACACGCTTGCCCTCCATCGCCGGCTTGGCGCCGTGCAGCCGGTAGGCACCCTGGCGGTCGATCAGGAAGATGTAGAGATCGCGGTCGACGAAGCCCTCGGCGGCACTGTGCAGCGCGGCGCCCGCTGCCTGCTGGCCGACACGGCCGATCAGCGCCACGGCGCGCTGCACCAGCGCAGCCGCCTCGTCGGCGCTGCCCTGGCGCAGGCGGATCGTGCCCACCGCTTCCGACAGTGCGGCGGCGCGGCCCACCAGCGCCTGCGACGAGGTCTGCGACTCCTCCACCAGCGCCGCGTTCTGGCGCGTGATCTCATCGAGGTTGCCCACCGCCGCGGCCATCTCTTCCAGGCCCTGGCTCTGCTGCTGGCTGCTGGTGGCGATCTCGCGCAGGCGCTCGGACACCTGGCGCACGCCGTCCACCACCGCGTGCAGCGCGACGCCGGTGCGCTGCACGCGCTGCACCGTGCCTTCGACCTGCTCGCGCGAGCGGGTGATGAGCTGGCGGATCTCGCCGGCCGCCGCTGCGCTGCGCTGCGCCAGCTGGCGCACTTCCGAGGCCACCACCGCGAAGCCGCGGCCGGCCTCGCCGGCACGGGCCGCTTCCACCGCGGCGTTCAGGGCCAGGATGTTGGTCTGGAACGCGATGCCGTCGATGACGCCGATGATCTCGCTGACACGCTTGGAGCCGCTCTCCAGGTCTCCCAGCGAGCCGATCGTGGCCGTCATCGCGCCGTTGCCCTGCTCGGCCTGCTGGTGCAGTGCCGCGGTGATGCCGTCGAGCTGCTGCACCTCGGCCGCGTTGCTGGCCACGGCACTGCTCATCTGCTGCACGGTGGCGACGAACTGGCGCAGGCTGCCGGCCTGTTCGTCGGTGCGCTGCGCCAGCGCGAGGCCACCGCTGGCCAGGCGTTCGCCGGTGCTGGACACCCGCACCGCGCTGCTGCGGATCTCGGCCACCATCGTCGACAGCCGGTCGGCCATGCGTTCGACGACGCGGCCGATGTCGGCCAGCTCGTCGCGGCCCTCGATGTCGAAGCGGTGTGCGAGGTCGCCGTCGGCCACGGCGTGCATGCCCTTGGACAGGCGGCCGATGCCGCCGAGGAAGCTCAGGTAGAAGGTGGTCGCGAAGTACGCCAGCAGCAGCACGCCGGCCAGCGCCACGCCGGCCGACAGCCACAGCCGCGTGTTCAAGGCCGCGGCGCGCTCGCGCAGCGCGGTCTGCAGCCGGGCCGAGAGCTCGTCGCCCAGGGCGTTGGTCTTGGCGATGGCGGCGCTGCCCAGTTCGAAGAAGGGCGCGGGCTCGCCTTCCAGCGCGTCGGCGCCGAAGACGGCGGTGGCGCGCTCGGCGAAGGCCTTGCTGGCGTTCACGGCCTCGTCGAACGCGCCGGGCCGGGGCTCGCCGGCGCGCAGCAAGGCCTGCATGCGCAGCTCGGCGTCTTCCAGCCGGCGGCGCATCTCTTCCACGCCGCCCAGCACGCGGGCGCGCTCCACGGCGCTGGCGTCACCGCGGGCCAGCAGGCCGGCGCCCTGTCCGCGCAGCAGGCCCATGGTCTCGGTCCAGGGCAGGATGCGCTCGACCGTGGCGTCCATCAGGAAGTAGGTGCGGGCCTCGGGGTCGAGCAGCAGGCCCGAGCGCTCGGCGGTCTGCAGGAGCAGCGCGCGCAGGACTTCCACCTGCCGCGTGTGCTGGGCGAACGCCTGGGCGCGCTGCGGATCGTGCCGGCCATCGGCCAGGGCGCCGACGGCTTCGTGCACGGCCGGCCACTGGTCCTGCAGGTCGAAGCCCTGCAGCGCCTGCACCCGCTGCTGCACCGTGGCCAGCTGGGCCTTCAGCGCCTGCCGGGTGGTGTCGCGCGCGCCCACCACGGCGGTGTCGCCGTTGAGCACGCGGTGCGTCAGGCCGCGGTGCTGCTGCAGCAGGTTGGCCGTCTTCAGCAGGTCGTGCACCAGCACCGCGCCTTCGTCCTCGACCAGCGTGAACCGGATCTCGGCGACGTTGCTGCGCAGCTGCTGCACCAGCAGCAGCAGCATGGGCACGAAGAGCATCAGGCCGATGAGACCGATCTTCCAGGGCAGGCGCAGGCGCCGCATCAACAGGGTGCCCGGGCGGAGCAGGGTGCGTGTGAGAGCTGACATGCCGATCCTCGTGGTGAGGCCCCTCCGTGCAGCGGGAGCCTTGGCGGCATATCGGCGCATCCCTTCGGGACTTCATCGGGAATTCGGCGAATCCGCCATACCCTTGGCCGTGTGTGACGCCCGCCACGGATGGCGGCGGTCAGGACTGGCTGGTTCTGTGACTGATGACTCAAGTCTCACACCGGCACCGCGAGCCAGACGATCACGATGATCGCCAGCAGCAGCAGCGTCTCCAGCCAGGCGATGGTGCGTTCGTGCATCGAGGGTCTCCGGGAAGTGCGGTGGAGGCATAGTAAATGCGAATCGTTCGCATTGAAAAGCCCATCACCCTGGCCCCGACCGGGTGTCCGCTGCCGCGCGGCGCTCAGAGGGCGGCGGCGGCGCCGCGCAGCGCCGGGTGCTGCGTGCTCGTGATCAGCACCACCGGCATCGCTGCCAGGTAGCCGCGAAACCGGCCCTTCCCGACGAAGCGCGCGTGGAAGTCCGACGCCTTCAGCAGCCCCTGCAGCCGCGGCACGATGCCGCCGCCCAGGTAGACCCCGCCGCGCGCGCCCAGCGTCAGCGCCAGGTTGCCCGCGGTGCTGCCGAGGAAGGCGAAGAACAGCTGCAGCGCCTCGGTGCAGCGCGCGCAGCTGCCGTCCTGGCCGCGCTGGGTGACGCGGGCCGCGTCGAGGTCGGGCGGGGCGGGCACGCCGTCCACCGCGCACAGGGCCTCGACCAGCCACACGAGGCCCGGCCCCGACACCGCGCGCTCGGCCGAGGCGTGGCCGAAGCGCTGCTGCAGCGCCGCCACCACGGCGGCCTCGCGTGGCGTCACCGGCGCCAGCGTCACGTGGCCGCCTTCGCCGGCCAGCGGCACCCAGCCGCCGCGGGTCGGCACCAGGCCGCCCACGCCCAGGCCGGTGCCGGGGCCGATCAGCGCGATCGGCGCGCCCTGGCCGTCGGCGGCGCGGCCGCCGGCGATCTGCACCTTCTCGTCGGCACCCAGCAGCGGCAGGCTGCGCGCCAGCGCCTCGAAGTCGTTCATCACCACCAGGCGCTGCAGCCCCAACGCGGTGCGCAAAGCCTCGATCGAGAACGACCAGTGGTGGTTGGTCATCTGCACCGCATCGCCCGTCACCGGGTTGGCGATGCCGATCGCGCCCAGCCTCGGCGTGGCCAGGCCGGTCTCGGCGAGGTAGCGGCGCGCGGCGTCCAGCAGCGTCGCGTGCTCGGCGCAGGCCAGCACCTGCACGGCCTCGGGCGCGGCACCCGGCCCCGCCTGCCAGGCAAAGCGGGCGTTGGTGCCGCCGATGTCGGCCAGCAGGCGCGGACCGGCATCGGCGGCCGCCAGGGCGGTCGGCTGTGCGCGTGGGCGCAGGGCGGTGTTCATGCGGACAACCTCGTTGCGGGATGGAAGCGGCACCGCGGGCGCATGCAAGTGCCGGACCCGGCGGCGCGCGCTGCCTGTGCAGCGGGCCGGTCGGGTGCGGTCGCTCAGGCCAGCCGGCGGCCGTCCAGGCTGTCGAACAGGTGCACCTGCTCCGCGCGCCATTGCAGGTGCACGCGCTCGCCCACCGCCAGCGGTGGCGTGCCCGGGATGCGCGCCGTCAGCGCGCCCACCGGCGTGTCTGCGGTGACGTAGGTCTCGGGCCCGGTGGGCTCGATCATCGACAGCGTGCCCGGCAGGCCGCTGTCGGCCAGCCGCAGGTCTTCCGGGCGCAGGCCGTAGTCCACCTCGCCCGGCGCGGCCAGCCGCTCGAGCGCGGCATGCTGCGCGTCGGTGGCGGCGAGTGCGGTGCCGTGGGCCAGCAGGCCGCCGCCGCTGCGCGTGGCACGCAGCAGGTTCATCGCCGGCGAGCCGATGAACTCGGCGACGAAGCGCGTGGCCGGCCGGTTGTAGATGTCGGCCGGCGTGCCGAACTGCTGCACGAGGCCGTCCTTCATCACCGCGATGCGGTCGCCCAGCGTCATCGCCTCGACCTGGTCGTGCGTGACGTAGACCGTGGTCGTCTTCGTGCGCTGGTGCAGCAGCTTGATCTCGGCACGCATCTCCACGCGCAGCTTGGCGTCGAGGTTGCTCAGCGGCTCGTCGAACAGGAACAGCTTCGGGTCGCGTGCCAGTGCGCGGCCCATCGCCACGCGCTGGCGCTGGCCGCCGCTGAGCGCGCCGGGCTTGCGGTCGAGCAGGTGGCCGATCTGCAGCATCGCGGCCACGCGCTGCACGGCGGCGTCGCGCTCGGCCTTCGGCACCTTGCGCATCTCCAGCGCGAAGGCGATGTTCTGCGCCACGTTCATGTTCGGGTACAGCGCGTAGCTCTGGAACACCATCGCGATGTCGCGGTCCTTGGGCGCGGCGTGCGTGATGTCGCGCCCGCCCAGGTGGATGCTGCCGCTGGTGGGTGTGTCGAGCCCGGCGATGCCGTTGAGCAGCGTGCTCTTGCCGCAGCCCGAGGGCCCGACGAGGATGAGGAACTCGCCGGCGGCGATCTCGATGTCGATGCCCTTGAGGATCTCGACGCGCCCAAAGGTCTTGCGCACGTTGCGGATGGACAGTGCACCCATGATGTTCACCCCTTGACGGCGCCGGCCGTGAGCCCGCGCACGAAGTACTTGCCGGCGACGGCATAGACGATCAGCGTGGGCAGGGCGGCGATCAGCGCCGCGGCCATGTCCACGTTGTATTCCTTGACGCTGCTGCTGGTGTTGGCCAGGTTGTTCAGGCCCACCGTGACGGGCTTGCTGTCGGCGCCGCTGAAGACCACGCCGTACAGGAAGTCGTTCCAGATGTTGGTGAACTGCCAGATCAGCGTCACCACCAGGATCGGCGTCGACAGCGGCAGCACGATGCGCGTGAAGATGCGCCAGAAGCCGGCGCCGTCGAGCATGGCGGCCTTGACCAGCTCGTCGGGCAGGCCGACGTAGTAGTTGCGGAAGAACAGCGTCGTGCTCGGGATGCCGGCCAGCACGTGCACGAAGATCAGGCCCCAGATCGAGCTGGCGATGCCCAGCCAGCCCAGCACCTGGCTCATCGGCAGCAGCACCACCTGCATCGGCATGAACACGCCGAACAGCAGCAGCGCGAACATCGTCTCGCTGCCGCGGAAGCGCCACTTGCTCAGCACGTAGCCGTTGAGCGCGCCTAAAGCCGTGGACACGGCCACCGCCGGCAGCACCATCAGCACGCTGTTCATGAAGAAGGGCTGCAGGCCGCCGCAGTCGGTGCCGGTGCAGGCGCTGCCCCAGGCCTTGGCCCAGGCGTCCAGCGTCGGGTCGGTGGGCCACGACAGCAGGCTGCCCTGGCGCACCTGCTCCATGTCCTTCAGCGAAGTCGCCACCATCACGTACAGCGGCGCCAGGAACCAGGCGGCGAACACCAGCAGCACGGTCCACAGCAGCAGGCGGTGCCAGGTCAGGCGCGGTGTGGGGCGGGTCGTCATCGCTTGGCCCTCAACTCGGAGTACAGGTAGGGCACCACGATGGCCGCGATGGTGGCCAGCATCACCGTGGCGCTGGCGGCTCCCAGGCCGATCTGGCCGCGCGAGAACGCCATCGCGTACATGAAGGTCGCGGGCAGGTCGGTGGCGAAGCCCGGGCCGCCGGCGGTGAGCGCCATCACCAGGTCGAAGCTCTTGATGGCCAGGTGGCTCACCACCATCAGCGTGCTGAAGAACACCGGCCGCAGGCTCGGGATGACGATGCGCCAGTAGATGCGCGGCAGGCTCGCACCGTCGACCTGCGCGGCCTTGAGGATGCTGTCGTCGATGCCGCGCAGGCCGGCCAGGAACAGCGCCATCACGAAGCCCGCGCTCTGCCAGACGCCGGCGATCGCCACGCAGTAGATGGCCTTGTCGGGGTTGACGAGCCAGTCGAACGTGAAGCTCTCGAAGCCCCACTGCTGCACCAGCCGCTCGAGCCCCAGGCCGGGGTTGAGCATCCACTTCCAGGCCGTGCCGGTGACGATGAAGCTGATCGCCATCGGGTACAGGTACACGGTGCGCAGCACGCCCTCGGCGCGGATCTTCTGGTCCAGCAGCACCGCCAGCAGCAGGCCGATGCCCATCGCGCCGCCGATGAAGAGCGTGCCGAAGACGGCCATGTTGGTCAGTGCGACGCGGAAGCGTTCGCTCTCCCACAACGCCGCGTACTGCGCGAAGCCGACGATCTCGTAGTTGGGCAGCAGCCGCGAGGCGCTGATGGACAGCAGGCCGTTCCAGGCCATCAGGCCGTAGATGAACAGGAAGCCGAGCACGAAGCTGGGCGCGACCACCAGTTGCGGCAGCCAGGAGTGGCGGGGGGCGTGCATGGGTTGGCGCGGAGGCGGGGCCGCCGTCGCCGGCGGCCCCGGTGCTCTACCTCTTCACTTCGTGCGGGCGGCGGTGACGAGACGGCCCTGGGCTTGCGCCGGGCTCATCTTGTCGTCGTTCCAGAACTGCGACACCACGTCCTTGATCGCGCCTTCGGTGGCCGAAGGTACGGCCATGCCGTGGGCGATGGACGGCACCAGCGCGCCGGTCTTGGCCGTGGCCACGAAGTCGGCGGCCGAGAGCTTGGCGCAGTCGTCGAACTTGTCGAGCTTCAGGCCCAGGCGCACCGGGATCGAGCCCTTGTTCAGGTTGAAGCTCTCCTGGAACTCGGGCGACAGGATGGCCGAGGCCAGGTCCTGCTGCGCCTTCTGGTTCGCGGTGTTCTTCAGCTGGAACAGCGCGAAGCTGTCGACGTTGTAGGTGAAGCTCTTGGCCGTACCCGGTGCGGCTGCGCAGACGAAGTCCTTGCCCGGCACCTTGCCCGCGGCGACGAACTCGCCCTTGGCCCAGTCGCCCATCAGCTGCATGCCGGCTTCGCCCTTGATGACCATCGCCGTGGCCAGGTTCCAGTCGCGGCCCGGGGCGTTCTTGTCGGTGTAGCCCTTCACCTTCTTGAAGGTCTCCAGCACCTTCAGCATCGTCGGGCCCTGCAGCGTGGCCGCGTCCAGCTGCACCAGTGCCTTCTTGTAGAAGTCGGCACCGCCCACACCCAGCGCCACGCTCTCGAAGGTGGTGAAGTCCTGCCAGTTCTGGCCACCGTGCGCCACGGGGATGATGCCGGCCTTCTTCAGCGCCTCGGCCGCGACGAAGAACTCGTCCCAGGTCGTCGGCAGCTTCGCGCCGGCCTTCTTCAGCGCCTCGGGGTTGGCCCAGATCCAGTTGACGCGGTGCACGTTCACCGGTGCGGCGACGTAGCTGCCCTTGTACTTCAGGCCGTCGGCGATGGCCTTGGGCAGCAGCTCGTCCCACTTCTCGGCCTTGGCCAGGGTGTCCATGTTGGCGAGCACGCCTTCGCGCGCCCATTCCTGGATCGACGGGCCCTTGATCTGCGCCGCGGCCGGGGCGTTGCCCGAGACCACGCGCGACTTCAGCACCGTCATCGCCGAATCGCCGCCGCCACCGGCGACCGCGAAGTCCTTCCAGACGTGGCCCTTCTTCTGCATCGTGGCCTTGAGTTCGGCCGCGGCCTTGGCTTCGCCGCCGCTGGTCCACCAGTGCAGCACTTCGACGTCGCCGGCGCGGGCCGACAGGCAGGCGCAGGCGAGGGCCAGGGCGCCGAGACGGGGAATGGTCGTCATGAACGTGTCTCCTTGGAATCCGGGGGCATCCGTGCGGATGCGCAATTAGGACAGGGGGATTAGAACCACCACTCGACCTGGGCGCCATAGCTGGTGCCCGAGGTCTTGTCGGCGAAGGCGGCCTGGCCGGTGACGTTGCCGGCAGCGTCGTTCCACTTCGCGGTGGTCACGTACAGGCGGAACTCCGGCCGGGTCCAGAAGTCGGGGCCGACCGACAGCGTCGGCGCGATCGTCAGCTTGGTCAGCTTCGCCGTGGCGCCACCCTCGGGCTTGAACTGCGAATAGCCGGCCTCGGTGACGAGCTTGAAATTGCGCGTGAAGGCGTACGAGATGCGCCCGCCGACGCTGGCCGAGTCGGTCTGCACGCCGGCGGCGTTCTTCTCGCTGGCCAGCAGCAGCATGGCCTGGCCGCCGAGCGCGCCACTCTGGCCGTTGATGCTTTCCACGATGCGCCAGCTCTTGGCCGACGAGCCGGCCGTGAGGTCGCCGAAGTTGGCGTTCAGCGCCGTCGAGCCCTGCGCGTACTGCACGAAGAGCGTGTTGCTCAGCCCGGTGCCGAAGAGCTTGCCCTGGTCGTGGCGCAGCGTCAGGCCGAAGCCGCTCTTGCCGCCGGTGAAGTCGCCCTTGGTCGCGGTGGCGAAGATGTTCAGCGCGCCGTCGGTGCCGGTGGGCAGGCCCAGGTACTCCACGTTGACGCGGTTGCCCGGCTTCGCGGCATCGGCGTCGGTCTTGTAGAAGGCCACGCCCAGCTTGCCCGCGCCCAGCGGCTGGTTCTTGAAGCCGGCGCCGACGCCGACCATCTCGACGAAGAAGGTGTCGACGATGTGCACGTCACCGCGGCGACCACGCTCCTTGCCGATCCAGAAGGTGGCGTCGGGCGCGATGTCGAAGCCCTTGGCCTCGGCCCACAGCTGCGCGATCGACAGGCCTTCGCCGTCGGTGTCGGTGGCGCCGGTGTAGTGGCTGGTCATCAGCGCCACCTGGTAGTCGATGCCGTCCTTATGGAAGCCCTGCGCGAGCTGGAACTCGCCGTAGAAGTCGCACTCGTTGCCCAGCCGGTACTTCATGCCGGCGCTGCCGCCGCCCAGGCCGTAGCAGGCGCGCGCGGCGTTGTCGGTGCTGGTGAGGCCGGGGCCGGCGCGGAAGTAGCCGGTCCAGTTCACGGCCTGGGCGCTGCCGGCGGCCAGGGCCAGCGGGGCCACGGCGGCGGCCAGTCGGGCCAGCGCAGCGAGGGGCGATCTTGCGGTCATGTCAGACGTCTCCTGAGTGGGTCGGGGACCTCACGCCGCAGCTGTCTGAACGCAGCATGAACGTAAGGCGGCGTTAATGTGCCGCACAGACGTTCAAGTAGTCTCTAGGTATTAACGAGAAATTAATCTTTCTGCAGCGGCAGCCAGAGCTGGACGCGCAGGCCTCGGGGCTGGGCCGGCAGCGCCACCGCGCGGCCGCCGTGGCGGGTGGCGATCTCGCGCACGATGGCCAGGCCCAGGCCGCAGCCGCTGCCTTCGTGCGTGGCGCGGTAGAAGCGACCGAACACGGCCTCGAGCTGGTCGGGCGCGATGCCGGGGCCGTTGTCGGCCACCTCCAGCACCGCCATCACGCCGTCGCGGCGCACCGACAGCGTCACCTCGGCGCCGCGGCCGGCGTAGCGGATCGCGTTGTCCACCAGGTTCACCACGGCCTCGCGCAGCAGGGCCTCGTTGCCCAGCACGGACACCGGCGTGCTGCCGGGCGCGACGTCGTCCACGCCGAGGTCGATGCCGGCCTGCAGCGCGCGCGGCACGTGGTCCGACGCCACCTCGGCGGCCAGCGCCGCCAGGTCCACGCGTTGCAGCGGCAGCGTGCCCGCGGCCTCGGGCTCGGCGCGGGTCAGCGTCAGCAGCTGGTTCACCAGGTGCGCACCGCGCACCGCGCTCTCGTGCACACGCTGCAGCCGGGCCGTCAGCGCGGGGTCGTGGTTCTCGCCGAGTGCGAGCTCGGCCTGGCTCTTCAGCCCGGCCAGCGGCGTGCGCAGCTGGTGCGCGGCGTTGCTGACGAAGCGGCGCTGCGCCGCCACGCTGTCCTGCACCGCGGCCAGCAGCTGGTTCACCGCGGTGGCCAGCGCGCGCACCTCCTCGGGCGCGGCCTGGGGCTGCAGCGGAGCGAGGTCGTTGGGAACGCGGTTCTCGACCTGCGCGCGCAGCCGCGCCAGCGGCGCCAGGCCGGCGCGGATGCCGGCCCAGACGATCATCGTCATCAGCACGATCAGCGCCGACAGCGGCAGCACCGTGTCCATCAGGATCGCGCGCGCCAGCTCGTCGCGGCTGGCCTGGCTGCGCGCGATCTGCACCAGCATCACCTGCCGGCTGCCGGCGGCACCGGCAGCCGCGGGCTCGCCCGCCTCGCCGATCGGCACGTACAGCGCCGCCACGCGCAGGCGCAGGCTGTCGATCTGCGCGTCGTAGAAGTAGGGCTCGCCCAGCCGCGGCGGTGTCGCGCCGGGTGGCAGCGGCAGGCGGCGATTGCCCAGGATGAACTGGCCCGGCGGCGTGCTCACCATGTACGAGACGCGGTCGTCGGGGTCGGCCTCGATGATGTCCTGCGCCGCGCGCGGGAAGTCGATGAACAGCCCGTTGCCGATGGGCTTGACCTGCCGCGCCAGCGCGCGCGTGGCCTGCAGCAGGCTGGCGTCGATGCCGCGGTTGGCGTAGCGCTGCGCGACGTTGAAGGTGACGAAGGCCGCCGCCAGCCACAGCACCAGCTGCGGCAGCAGCAGCCACAGCAGCAGCTGCCGGTGCAGCGAGCGCTGCAGCCAGGGGCCGCGGCCGGCCACGTCAGCCGGCCTCGAGCAGGTAGCCCAGGCCGCGCACGGTGCGGATGGCCACGCCCGAGCCTTCGAGCTTGCGCCGCAGGCGGTGGATGTAGACCTCGATCATGCCCACGCCGGCCGGCGGCTCGCCGCGGTCGGCGCTGCGGTCGGCGTTCCAGGCCTGCGTGATCTGCTCCTTGTGCACGACGCGGTTGCGGTGCGCCAGCAGCAGGTCGAGCAGCTCCCATTCGCGCGGCGACAGGTCCACGGGCGCGCCGTCGACCAGCGCGCGGCGGCCCTCGCGGTC
This sequence comes from Rubrivivax soli, assembly GCF_049810355.1. Taxonomy (GTDB): domain Bacteria; phylum Pseudomonadota; class Gammaproteobacteria; order Burkholderiales; family Burkholderiaceae_C; genus Rubrivivax. Next base: position 1,425,709 of record NZ_CP187368.1, on the reverse strand, counting down.
CAGGCCCAGACGGCCGACCTCGGGCACCGCGCCGGGCACGCCCGCCACCGGCGGCCGCGTGCGCCGCAGCAGCGCGCGGATGCGCGCTTCCAGCTCGGGAAAGTCGAAGGGTTTGGTCAGGTAGTCGTCGGCGCCGGCGTTGAGGCCGGCGACGCGGTCGTCCAGGCCGTCCAGCGCCGTCAGCACCAGCACCGGCAGCTGCGGCTTGCCCACGCGCACGTGCTTCAGCACCGTCAGGCCGTCGACCATGGGCAGGCCGATGTCGAGCACCGCGGCGTCGAAATCCTGCTTGGCCAGCAGGTACTCGGCGACCGCGCCGTTGGGCGCGTGCTCGACCGCGAAGCCGGCGTGTTCGAACTGCGCCACCAGCGCGTCGGCAAGGATGGCGTCGTCTTCGGCAAGCAGCAGGCGCATCGCGCCAGCTTAATGCCTTAACGAAGCTTGAACACCCGGGCTAACACTCGACGATGTTGACCGCCAGGCCGCCGCGCGCGGTTTCCTTGTACTTGCTCATCATGTCGGCGCCGGTCTCGCGCATGGTCTTGATGACCTGGTCGAGGCTGACGAAGTGCGTGCCGTCGCCGCGCAGCGCCATGCGCGCGGCGTTGATCGCCTTCACCGACGCGATCGCGTTGCGCTCGATGCAGGGGATCTGCACCAGCCCGCCCACCGGGTCGCAGGTCAGGCCCAGGTGGTGTTCCATGCCGATCTCGGCCGCGTTCTCGGCCTGCGCGGGCGTGCCGCCCATCACCGCGCACAGCGCGCCGGCGGCCATGCTGCAGGCCACGCCGACCTCGCCCTGGCAGCCGACCTCGGCGCCGCTGATGCTGGCGTTTTCCTTGTAGAGCAGGCCGATGGCAGCGGCGGTGAGCAGGAAGTCCACCACGCCGCGTTCGTCGGCGCCCGGCACGAAGCGCGTGTAGTAGTGCAGCACCGCCGGCACGATGCCGGCCGCGCCGTTGGTCGGCGCGGTGACGACGCGGCCGCCGGCGGCGTTTTCCTCGTTCACGGCCAGCGCGTACAGGTTCACCCAGTCCAGCACCTGCAGCGGGTCGCGCAGTGCGGCTTCGGGGTGGGCCGTGAGCGCCGCCTTCAGCGCCGCCGCGCGGCGCTTGACCTTGAAGCCGCCGGGCAGCGTGCCATGCGTGTTGCAGCCGCGGGTCACGCACTCCTGCATCACGCGCCAGATCATCAGCAGCCCGGCGTCGATCTCGACGTCGCTGCGCCAGTGGCGTTCGTTGCGGCGCATCACCTCGGCGATGCTGCAGCCGAGCTGCCGGGTCAGCGCCAGCAGCTCGTCGCCGCTGTGGAAGGGGTGCGGCAGCAGCGTGGTGTCGGGCGCGATCGCCTTGTGGCGGCTGCCGTCGGCCGCGACCTCGTCGCTGACGACGAAACCGCCGCCCACCGAGTAGTAGCAGCGTTCCTGCAGCACCGCGCCGTCGGCATCGAACGCCGTGAAGCGCATGCCGTTGGCGTGGAACGGCAGCGTCTCCCGGCGGTGGAACTTCAGGTCCGTCTTCTCGTTGAAGCCCACCCGCTGCCGGCCCAGCAGCACGATGCGCTGCTTGCCGCGCGTCTCGGCCAGCATCTCGGGCACCTTGTCGATGGCCACCGTGTCGGGCTCGTGCCCGGCCAGGCCCAGCAGCACCGCCTTGTCGCTGCCGTGGCCCTTGCCGGTGGCACCCAGCGAGCCGTAGAGCTGGCTGCACACCCGTGCCGTGCGCTCCAGCTGGCCTTCGTGCGCCAGCCGCGCGGCGAACAGCCGCGCCGCGCGCATCGGGCCCACGGTGTGGCTGCTGCTGGGGCCGATGCCGATCTTGAAGAGGTCGAAGACGGAGACGGCCATGGGGTGCGTCGGCTCAGTCCTGGTACGCCGACAGCGGCACGCAGCTGCAGAACAGGTTGCGGTCGCCGTAGACGTTGTCGACGCGGCCCACCGGCGACCAGTACTTCTGCCGCCGCAGCCCGGCCACCGGGTACGCCGCTTCCTCGCGCGTGTACGGGTGCGACCAGTCGGCGCGCAGCAGCGAGGCCGCGGTGTGCGGTGCGTTCTTCAGCGGGTTGTCGTCCTGCGGCCAGGCGCCGGACTCCACCTTCGCGATCTCGGCGCGGATGGCGATCATCGCGTCGCAGAAGCGGTCCAGCTCGGCCAGCGGTTCGCTTTCGGTGGGCTCCACCATCAGCGTGCCGGCCACCGGGAAGCTGAGCGTGGGGGCGTGGAATCCGTAGTCGATGAGGCGCTTGGCCACGTCCTCGGCGCTGATGCCCTTGTCCTTGCCGGTGCGCTCCTTCAGCGGGCGCAGGTCGAGGATGCACTCGTGCGCGACACCGCCGCCGCGCAGGCCGTCGATGTTGCCGCTGTAGTGGATGTCGTAGTGGCCGGCCAGACGCGCGGCCACGTAGTTGGCGCTGAGGATCGCCGTCTCGGTGGCGTGCCGCAGGCCTTCGGCGCCCATCATGCGCACGTACATCCAGCTGATCGGCAGCACGCCGGCGTTGCCCAGCGGCGCCGCCGAGACCGCGCCCACCGGGCTGTCGCCCAGGCCTGCCGTGCGGTGGCCCGGCAGGAAGGGCACGAGGTCCTCGACCACGCACACCGGGCCCACGCCCGGGCCGCCGCCCCCGTGCGGGATGCAGAAGGTCTTGTGCAGGTTCAGGTGGCTCACGTCGCCGCCGAATTCGCCGGGTGCCGCCACGCCGACCAGCGCGTTCATGTTGGCGCCGTCGACGTACACGCGCCCGCCGTGCTGGTGCACCAGCGCGCACAGCTCGGTGACGCGGGCCTCGAACACGCCGTAGGTGCTGGGGTAGGTGATCATCACCGCGGCCAGGTTCGCGCTGTGGGCCTCGCACTTGGCGCGCAGGTCGTCGAGGTCGACGTTGCCCATCGCGTCGCACTTCACCACCACCACCTGCATGCCCACCATCTGCGCGCTGGCGGGGTTGGTGCCGTGCGCCGACTCGGGGATCAGGCACACGGTGCGGTGGCCTTCGCCACGCGACAGGTGCCAGCCGCGGATGGCCAGCAGCCCGGCGTACTCGCCCTGGCTGCCGGCGTTGGGCTGCAGGCTGATGCCGGCGTAGCCCGTGGCCTGGCTGAGCCACGCGCAGAGCTGGTCGTTCATGGCCCAGCAGCCGGCCAGCTGGTCTTGCGGCGCAAACGGGTGCAGGTTGGCGAACTCGGGCCAGGTGACGGGGATCATCTCGCTGGTGGCGTTGAGCTTCATCGTGCACGAGCCCAGCGGGATCATGCTGCGGTCCAGCGCCAGGTCCTTGTCGCTCAGGCTGCGGATGTAGCGCAGCATCTCGGTTTCCGAGTGGTGGCTGTTGAACACCGGATGCGTGAGGAAGCTGCTGGTGCGGCGCAGCGCCTCGGGGATCATCGGCTCGATGCCCTTCTCGAAGGCCGCCATGTCGGGCAGCGCCTGGCCCGGCTGCGCGAACAGCGCCCACAGCGCGCGGACGTCGTCGCGCGTGGTGGTCTCGTCCAGCGCCATGCCCAGCATCGTGTCGCCCCACTCGCGGAAGCGGCGCAGGTTCATGCCCGCGGCCACCGCGCGCGCGGCGATGGCTGCCGTGTCGGCGCCGGTGTCGACGACGATGGCGTCGAAGGCCGTGCTGCTGCGCACCGCCACGCCCATGTCGCGCAGGCCGTGGGCCAGGATTGCGGTGTAGCTGGCCACGCGCTGCGCGATGCGCTTCAGGCCCGCCGGGCCGTGGTAGACCGCGTACATGCTGGCGATGACGGCCAGCAGCACCTGCGCCGTGCAGATGTTGCTGGTGGCCTTCTCGCGGCGGATGTGCTGCTCGCGCGTCTGCAGCGCCAGCCGGTAGGCCGGATCGCCGTGGCTGTCGACGCTGACGCCGACCAGCCGGCCCGGCATGCTGCGCTTGAACTCGTCGCGGCAGGCCAGGTAGGCGGCGTGCGGGCCGCCGGCGGCCATCGGCACGCCGAAACGCTGCGTGGTGCCGAGCGCGATGTCGGCGCCGAGCTCGCCCGGCGGCGTGATCAGCGTCAGCGCCAGCAGGTCGGCGGCCACGATGAACGCCGCCTGGTGGGCGTGGATCCTCGCCGCGTCGGCGCGCAGGTCGTGGATGCTGCCGTCGGTGGTGGGCAACTGCACCAGCACGGCGAAGTAGTCGCCGCCGGCGATCAGCGTGTCCCACTCCTGGGCCGAGTTCGCCAGCACCACCTGCAGGCCCAGCGGCACGGCGCGCGTGCGCACGACCTCGATGGTCTGCGGGTGGCAGTCGCCGGCCACCACGAAGGTGTTGCTCCTGCTCTTGACGCTGCGCTTGGCGAGCGTCATCGCCTCGGCGGCCGCGGTGGCCTCGTCGAGCATCGAGGCGTTGGCGATCGCCATGCCGGTGAGGTCGCAGACCATGGTCTGGAAGTTCACCAGCGCTTCCATGCGGCCCTGCGAGATCTCGGCCTGGTAGGGCGTGTAGGCCGTGTACCAGGCCGGGTTCTCGAGGATGTTGCGCAGGATGACGCCCGGCGTGTGCGTGCCGTGGTAGCCCTGGCCGATGAAGCTCCTGAGCACCTTGTTCTTCGATGCCAGCGCCTTCAGCTCGGCCAGCGCGGCCTGCTCGGTCAGCGGTGCCGGCAGCGCCATCGGCACCGTGCGCGCGATGCTGCGCGGCACGATGGCCTCGATCAGCGCGCGGCGCGAGGCTGCGCCGATGACGGTCAGCATGTGCCGTTCGTCGTCTTCATACGGCCCGATGTGGCGGGCGACGAACTCGCTGCTGTTCTCCAGCTCGCCGAGCGGCTTCAGGGCGGACATCAACATGGTGGGCAATCTTCCAGCGCGGGTGGGTTACAGCGTCTTCAGCAGCGCGTCGTACGCGGGCGGGTCCATCAGCTGGTCGAACTCGCCCATCTCGGTGACGTGCACCTTGAAGAACCAGCCGTTGCCCATGGGGTCGCTGTTGGCCAGCGACGGGTCGGCACGCAGCGCCTCGTTCACCTCGACCACTTCGCCGGTGACCGGCATGAAGATGTCGGCAGCGGCCTTCACCGATTCGACGACGCCGGCGATCTCGCCCTTCTTGTAGGTGCGGCCCACTTCCGGCAGATCGACGAAGACCACGTCGCCCAGCGCGTCCTGCGCGTGCAGCGTGATGCCGACGACCGCTGCCTCGTGGTCTTCGATGTTGATCCATTCGTGGTCGGGCGTGAACATGGTGGTCATCGGCGGGGCTCCTTGGGCTGCGGAAGTGGTTCGGACGGTGGGTGCAGGGTCAGCCGCGCACGTAGCGGTGCGGCTGGAAGGGCATGGGGCTCACGCGCATCGGCAGGCGCTTGCCGCGCACCTCGGCATACACCTCGTGCTGCGGCAGGGCGTGGTTGATCGGCAGGTAGGCCATCGCCACCGGCTGGTTGACGCTGGGGCCCAGCGTGCCGCTGGTCACGGTGCCGAGCTTGTGGCCGTGCGCGTCGACGAGGGCCGTGCCTTCGCGCACCGGCGCGCGCTCCAGGCCGACGAGGCCGACACGCTTGCACGGCGGGCCGCTGGCCAGCTGCGCCTCGATGGCCGCGGCACCCGGGTAGCCGCCGGCGCGCGCGCCGCCAGGGCGGCGCACCTTCTGGATGGCCCAGGTGAGGCCGGCTTCCACGGGAGTCGTGCGTTCGTTGATGTCGTGCCCGTACAGGCACATGCCGGCTTCCAGGCGCAGCGTGTCGCGGGCGCCCAGGCCGGCGGGCTGCACCTCGGGCTGGGCCAGCAGGGCCTCGGCCAGCGTCACCGCGTGTCCGGCCGGCACGCTGATCTCGAAGCCGTCTTCGCCGGTGTAGCCCGAGCGCGTGACGAAGCAGCGTGCGCCGGCCAGATCGAACGCGCCGCCGGTCATGAACACCAGGCCGGCCACGCCCGGGTGCAGGCGCGACAGCGCCGCCACGGCCTGCGGGCCCTGCAGCGCGAGCAGGGCGCGCTCGGGCATGGGGACCACCTGGCAGCGGTGCCCGATGTGGGTGACGAGGTGGCGCGTGTCGGCGTCCTTGCAGCCGGCGTTGACCACCAGGAACAGGTCGCCGAAGTCGGCCGCGTCGGCGGCGGCGGGCCGCACCACCATCAGGTCGTCGAGCAGGCCGCCGCTGGCGTTGGTGAAGAAGGCGTAGCGCTGGCGGCCGGCGCCCAGGTCGACCACGTCCACCGGCACCAGGCTTTCCAGCGCGGCCGCGGCGTCGGCGCCGACCAGGCGCAGCTGGCCCATGTGCGAGACGTCGAACAGCGCCGCGCTCTCGCGGCACTGCTTGTGCTCGGCCATCAGGCCGGCGGGGTACTGCACCGGCATCGCATAGCCGGCGAAAGGCACCATGCGTGCGCCCAGGCGCAGGTGCAGCGCGTGCAGCGGCGTGGTGTGCAGTGCGGCGGCGGGTGTGCCGGGGGTGTTCGGGTCGGACATGGCGGACTTTCCTTCGGCGGTGGGCGGATCCACGCACCGCCCAGGTCGGTGAATGGGCCCCCGCTGTCCGCTTTACCTGAGAGATTCGGCCCACCCCGGTCGGTGCGCCTTGCCCCTTCGGTGGGCCGCCTGCGCCGGTGTGACCCGGTGGGCGGCCTCTCTCCAGTGAGGAAGGAAAGTCAGTCCTTTTGCCTGAGCGTTCGAGGTGCTGGACCCCTGCGCCTTCGGCGGCCCGCATGCTCCACGCGGGCTCTCTCCTGACGGCGCGCAGTGTAGCAGCGCGGCGCGCGATGCTAGAAGCTCAGCTGCACCGAGAGCGCAGGGCCGTGGCGGCGGTAGTCGAGCACCGTGCGGTCCACGAAGAGGAAGCCCCAGGTCACGTCGATGTTGGCCTCCAGCACCTGGTAGCCCAGCCCGATGGCGAGGTTCGGCGCAGCGCGCCACAGCAGTGTGGCCGAGGCAGCGGCGTAGTCCTCGCCGGGCGTCAGATCGAGACGCCCTGCGAGCTGCCAGGTCGGCGCCAGCGCCACCGTCCCGTACAGGCCCAGCAGCGGCAGCACCACGCCCTCGCGCAGGCTGTCGTCTGCCACCCGGTCGGGCGGGCTGCTGCCGGCAGGCGTGCCGCGGAGCTGCCGCGCCAGCGTGAGGCCGTGCCCGCCGAAGCTCAGGCCGGCCTCGGCCGTGTCGGACAACAGGAACGAGAAGCCGCCCTGCACGCGCCACTGGCGCAGCTGTGTGCGCGAGCGGAGCGTGCTGCCGCCGGCGTAGACGATGCCATCGACATTGGTGTCCTGCGCCAGCACGGTGCTGCCGTCGCGGCGTTCGCTGGCGGCGCCGAGCTCGATGCGCCAGCGCTCGCCGATGCGGCGGCCGAAGCCCAGCGCCCACACCGTGCCGCTGCGCGACGTGCCCAGCGTCTGTTCGGTGTCGACCGGGGGCGCGTAAGGCGTGTCGAAGATGTCGTAGGACTGCGACACGCTGCGCACACGGGCGGCAGCGGCATCCAGCTGCAGCCAGGTGCGCTGGTCGAAGCCGGCAGGCCCGGCCTGCGACCACGCCGGTGTCGGCGCCCACAGCACGGCGAGGCAGGCGCCTGCCAGGCCAGCGCGGCTTCGGACAGAGTGCTGCATGGCCAATCTCCCCGCTGTGATTGGTCGGTAGTATGCCCACATGGCCGACGACATCCCCAGCCTGCGCCGCATCCTGCAACAGTGCCGCACCATCGCCGTGGTCGGCCTGTCGGCCGAGTGGCACCGGCCGAGCTACTTCGCTGCCAAGTACATGCAGCAGCACGGCTACCGCGTGGTGCCCGTGAACCCGCGCTACGCCCAGAACCACGCCGAGATCCTGGGCGAGCGCTGCCACGCGCGGCTCGAGGACATCCCGTTCCCCGTCGACATGGTCGACGTCTTCCGCAAGCCCGCCGACGTGCCGCCGATCGCGGCCAGCGCCGTGGCCATCGGCGCGAAGTGCCTGTGGCAGCAGCTCGGCGTGATGAACCTCGAGGCCGACGCGACGGCACGCGCCGCCGGGCTGGAGACGGTGATGGACCGCTGCGTGAAGATCGAGCACGCGCGGCTGTTCGGCGGCTTGCACTGGGTCGGCGTCGACACGCGCGTGATCTCGGCCCGGCGCCCCGTCTGAGCACTCCATGGCCGACCACGTCTTCCGCCCCGAGACCCTGGCGATCCACGCCGGGCAGATCCCCGACGCCGCCACTGGCGCGCGCGCGCTGCCGATCTACCAGACCACCAGCTTCGTCTTCGACAGCGCCGAGCACGCGGCCAGCCTGTTCAACCTGCAGACCTTCGGCAACGTCTACTCGCGGCTCAGCAACCCCACGGTCGCGGCGCTGGAAGAACGCGTCGCGGCGCTGGAGCGCGGTCGCGCTGCGGTCGCCAGCGCCAGCGGCATGGCGGCCGAGGCGATGGCGCTGATGACCATCCTGCAGGCCGGCGACCACGTGGTCGCGGCCGGCGCGCTGTACGGCGGCAGCGTCACGATGCTGGCGGTGAGCCTGCGCAAGTTCGGCATCGAGACCAGCTTCGTCGACGCCACGCGGCCCGAGGCCTTCGCCGCGGCGATGCGCCCGAACACGCGTGCGGTGTTCGCCGAGACGCTGGGCAACCCCAGCCTGGTGGTGCTGGACATCGCGGCCATCGCCGCCGTGGCGCACGCGCATGGCGTGCCGCTGGTGGTGGACAACACGGTGCCCAGCCCCTTCTTGTGCAACCCGCTGGCGCACGGCGCCGACATCGTGGTGCACAGCGCCACCAAGTACCTGGCCGGGCACGGCACCACGCTCGGCGGCGTGGTGGTGGAGGGCGGCCGGTTCCCGTGGGACAACGGCAAGTTCCCGGGCATGACCGAACCCAGCGCCGGCTACCACGGCGTGAAGTTCTACGAGACCTTCGGCGACTTCGGCTTCAGCATGCGCTGCCGCATGGAGAGCCTGCGCGTGTTCGGCGCCGCGCTGTCGCCCGCCAGCGCGTGGCAGATCCTGCAGGGCGTCGAGACGCTGCCGCTGCGCATGGAACGCCACTGCAGCAACGCGCTGGCGGTGGCCAAGTTCCTGCGCGACGACCCGCGTGTGGGCTGGGTCAACTACCCCGGCCTGCCCGAGCACCCGCAGCACGCGCTGCTGCAGCGGCAGATGCGCGGCGCCTCGGGCCTGCTGGCCTTCGGCGTGCGCGGCGGGCTGGCGGCGGGTGTGCGCTTCATCGAGGCGGCGCAGTTCATGAGCCACCTGGTGAACATCGGCGACACGCGCACGCTGATCAGCCACCCGGCCAGCACCACGCACCGCCAGCTCAGCGACGAGCAGCAGTTGGCCGCCGGCGTGCCGCCGGACATGGTGCGCATCTCGGTGGGGCTGGAGCACATCGACGACATCCTGTGGGACATCGACCAGGCGCTGGCGCAGGCCTGCACCTGAAACCACCAGCAGCAGGGAGAACGCGTGGACATCGTGTTGTGGATCGGGGTCGTGGTGCTCATCGTCGTGGGCATCGCAGGCACCGTGCTGCCGGCGCTGCCGGGCACGCTGTTCGTGCTGGCCGGCGTGGTGCTGGGGGCGTGGATCGACGACTTCACCCGCGTCGGCGGCTGGACCGTCGTGGCGGTGGCCGTGCTGGCGCTGCTGGCCTGGGTGCTGGACTACGCCGCGGGCCTGATGGGTGCGCAGCGCGTGGGCGCCAGCCGCCAGGCGCTGATCGGCGCGGCCATCGGCACCGTGGTCGGCATCTTCATGGGGCTGGTGGGCGTGCTCTTCATGCCGCTGGTGGGCGCGGCGGCGGGCGAGTACCTGGCGCGGCGCAACCAGCAACAGGCGCTGAAGGTCGGCGTGGCCACCTGGCTGGGCATGATGATCGGCATGGTGGCCAAGGTGGCGCTGGCCTTCGTGATGGTGGGCGTGTTCATCGTCGCACTGGTGTTCTGAGCGCTGCGCGCCCGGCTGCACCCCCGGCGGCTGCGACTCAGGCCTTGCGGTCCGGCCCCAGGTGCTGGCCGGCCGTGACGCCCATCGAGACGTAGATGCTGGTCAGTCCCTCCACGCCCACCGGCGCCGGTTCGACCCAGGCCTGCGGCACGTAGACCAGGGCGCCGCCGACCGGCACCGGGGCGGTCGGCACCAGCACGCCGAGGTAGGGCTCGCCGTGCATCAGGATGGGCTCGGGGCTGGACAGCAGCCCCAGCACCGCCGCTGCCTGGCCTCGGCCGCCGAAATGCAGCCACACCGGGCTCATCGAACGCGTGCCGGCGGCGTCCTTCTGCGCCAGCAGGTCGACGAACTTGCGCACGAGGTCGTAGATGTTGCGCACCAGCGGCACCTGCTGCACCAGCGCGTCCACGCCGGCCAGCAGCCAGCCGTGCAGCCGTGTGTGCACCAGCAGGCCCAGCGCGAAGATGGCCAGCAGCACCAGCCCCATGCCGATCAGGTAGCCCGCCACCTCCGAACCGCTGACGCCCAGCCCCAGGCGCACCAGCAGGCCGCCGAAGAAGCTGTCCGGTCCCAGCCACGCGTACAGCGTGCGCACCGCCCAGACCACGATCAGCAGCGTCGCGCCCAGCGGCAGCGCCGCCAGCAGGCCGGTGAGGAAGATGTTCAGCAGGTGGCGCGTGGTGCGGGTCATCGGCGGCGGTGTCGGCATCGGGGAAGCGCCGACGCTACCCGATCCCGGCCGTGGCTACCATGCAGGCGCTGCCGTCCGCAGTGCCAGCCGCTCACCTGCCATGAGACCTCCTGAGCCCCATCCCGCGTCGCGGGCCGAGCGCCGGGCCGCTCCCAAGCCGGCCCGCATCCCCGCGGGGGATCGGCCGACGTACCCGTCGGACGAGGGGTCGTGATGCACATCTACGACCAGCACCTGGACCGCAACGCGGCCAACTTCGTGGCGCTCAGCCCGGTGAGCTTCGTCGAGCGCAGCGCCGAGGTCTTCGGCGACCTGCCGGCGGTGGTGCACGGCGCGCGGCGCCACACCTGGGCGCAGACGCGCGAACGCGCCGCGCGCCTGGCGGCGGCCTTGCGTGCGCTCGGCGTGGGGCCCGGCGACACCGTCAGCGTGATGCTGCCGAACACGCCGGAGATGGTGGAGGCGCACTATGCGGTGCCCGCGCTGGGCGCGGTGCTGAACACGCTGAACACGCGGCTCGATGCGCCGCTGCTGGCCTGGCAGATGAACCACTGCGAGGCGCGCGTGCTGATCACCGACCGCGAATTCGCGCCGGTGATGGCCGACGCGGTGGCGCGGCTGCGCGAACGGCACGGCGCGGCGCTGGCCGTCATCGACGTCTGCGACAGCGAATACACCGGCCCGGGTGCGTGCATCGGCGAACACGAGTACGAGGCGCTGCTGGCGCGCCACGCGCCGCTGCCGCGGCTGGAAGGCCCGGCCGACGAGTGGGACGCCATCGCCGTCAGCTACACCAGCGGCACCACCGGCGACCCCAAGGGCGTGGTCACCCACCACCGCGGCGCTTACCTCAACGCGGTGTGCAACGCCGCCACCTGGACCATGCCGCACTTCCCGGTGTACCTCTGGACGCTGCCGATGTTCCACTGCAACGGCTGGTGCTTCCCGTGGACGGTCGCGATGCTGGGCGGCACGCACGTGTGCCTGCGCCGCGTGGACGCGGCGCACATCCTGGCGGCGATGCGCGAACACGGCGTCACGCACTACTGCGCCGCGCCCATCGTGCACAACCTGCTGATCCATGCCCCGCCGGAGCAGCGTGCCGGCATCCGGCCCGGCGTGCGCGGCATGGTCGCGGGCGCGGCGCCGCCGGCCGCGATGATCGAGGGCATGGCCGCGATCGGCTTCGACATCACCCATGTCTACGGGCTGACCGAGGTCTACGGCCCGGCCAGCGTGGCCGTGCAGCGCGCCGAGTGGGCCGCACAGAGCCTGTCGGAGCAGGCGCGCCTGAACGGCCGCCAGGGCGTGCGCTACGCGCTGCAGGACGGCATGGCGGTGCTGGACCCCGAGACCCTGGCCGAGGTGCCGGCCGACGGCCAGACCATGGGGGAGATCATGTTCCGCGGCAACATCGTGATGAAGGGCTACCTGAAGAATCCGGACGCCACCGACAAGGCCTTCGCCGGCGGCTGGTTCCACACCGGCGACCTGGCGGTGCTGGAGCCCGACCGCTACGTGAAGATCAAGGACCGCAGCAAGGACATCATCATCAGCGGCGGCGAGAACATCAGCAGCATCGAGGTCGAAGACGCGCTGTACCGCCACCCGGCCGTGATGGCCTGCGCGGTGGTGGCGCGGCCGGACCCGAAGTGGGGCGAGTCGCCGCTGGCCTTCGTCGAGTGCAAGCCGGGGGCCGAGCTCAGCGCCGCCGAGCTCATCGCCCACTGCAAGGGCCTGCTGGCGGGCTACAAGGTGCCCAAGGAGATCCGCTTCGAGGCCATCCCCAAGACGAGCACCGGCAAGATCCAGAAGTTCCAGCTGCGCGAGCGCGCCAAGAGCAACTCGGCCATCGACTAGGAGACCCCGACCATGAACCAAGAACCCCTGGTGCTGTTCGAGCAGGACAGCCGCGGCGTCGTGACGCTGACGCTCAACCGCCCCGCGGCCTTCAATGCGCTGAGCGAGGCGATGCTCGAGGCGCTGCAGGCGGCGCTCGACCGCGTGGCCGCCGATGCCGGCGCGCGCGTGGTCGTGATCGCCGGCGCGGGCCGCGCCTTCTGCGCCGGCCACGACCTCAAGGAGATGCGCGCCGCGCCCAGTCTCGACTACTACCAGCGGCTGTTCGACCAGTGCGGCCGCATGATGCTGACGATCCAGCAACTGCCGGTGCCCGTCGTTGCCCAGGTGCACGGCATCGCCACCGCCGCCGGCTGCCAGCTGGTGGCGATGTGCGACCTGGCGGTGGCCGCGCACGACGCACGCTTCGCGGTGAGCGGCATCAACGTCGGCCTGTTCTGCAGCACGCCCAGCGTCGCGCTCAGCCGCAACCTGCCGCGCAAGGCGGCGTTCGAGATGCTGGTGACGGGCGAGTTCATCGGCGCTGCCGAGGCGCGCGAGAAGGGCCTGGTCAACCGCGTTGCCGAGCCCGGCGAGCTGGCCGCCGCGGTCGAGCGCCTGGTGGCCAGCATCGTCGCCAAGCCGGCGGTGGCCATGGCCGCCGGCAAGGGCCTGTTCTACCGCCAGCTCGAGACCGGCATCGCGGCGGCCTACGCCGACGCGGCCGCCACGATGGCCTGCAACATGATGGATGCGAGTGCGCTCGAAGGCGTGCAGGCCTTCATCGAGAAGCGGCCGGCGGCCTGGTCGCGCGGCCCGGCCTGAAGACTGGCGGGATTTCTCGGTTGATTTCAGCGAATTTGCGCGCCGGGCGGCGCGCAGACTCGGCATCAGAAGCCCGCCATGCCGGACCGGTGTGGTCGAGGGTTCGCCTCACGAGTCAGAACTGGAACCACCATGAGTTTTCTCCACCAACTTCGCCTGGGCCAGCGCATCGGCCTCGCCTTCGGCCTGTGCCTGCTGCTGCTGATCGGCGTGGCCGCCACCGGCGTCTTCGCGCTGCGTGCCGTGAACACGGGCCTGCACAACGTCACCGACGACTTCTACGTCAAGGTCAGGCTGGTCAGCGACATCAAGGAAGAGATCAACAAGCAGGCGCGCTTCGCCCGCAACGTCGTCATCTTCGACGACGCCGCCCAGCGCACGACCGAGCTCGATGCGCTGAAGACCAGCCGCGAGACGGCTTCGGCGATCTACGACAAGCTCGCGCCGCTGGTCGTGTCCGACGAAGGCAGGAAGCGCCTGTCCGCGCTGCAGGAGCAGCGCCAGCTCTACACCGCCGCCATCGAGCGCTTCGACAGCCTCGCCCGCGGTGGCCAGTCCGTCGAGGCGCGCGAGCTGCTGGTGGCCGATCTGCGCACCGCGCAGCTGGGCTACATGCAGCGCATGGAGGCGTTCGCCGACCTGCAGGAAAAGCTGATGAACCAGGCCTCGGTCGACGCCGACGCCGCCGTGCAGTCCAATACGCGGCTGCTGGTGGTCATCGCCATCGTCGCCGTGCTGATCGGCGTGGTGGCAGCATGGCAGATCGCGCGTTCGGTCACCGTGCCGGTCGCGCAGGCCGTGGCGCTGGCCGAGCAGGTCGCCGCCGGTGACCTGACGGCGCGCGTGCATGCGTCGGGCCGCGACGAGATCGCGCAACTGCTGGGCGCGCTGCAGCGCATGACGACCAGCCTCACCGGCATCGTCGGCCAGGTGCGCAGCAGCAGCGATTCGATCGCCACCGGTGCCGGCCAGATCGCCACCGGCAATGCCGACCTCTCGCAGCGCACCGAAGAGCAGGCCAGCAACCTGCAGCAGACCGCGGCGTCGATGGAACAGCTCAACGCCACCGTGCGCAACAACGCCGACACCGCGCGCCAGGCGGCGCAGCTGGCACAGTCGGCCAGCAGCGTGGCGGTCAAGGGCGGCGACGTCGTCGGCCAGGTGGTCGTGATGATGCAGGACATCACCGACGCCAGCCGCAAGATCGCCGACATCATCGGCACGATCGACGGCATCGCGTTCCAGACCAACATCCTGGCGCTGAACGCCGCGGTGGAAGCCGCGCGCGCCGGCGAGCAGGGCCGCGGCTTCGCGGTGGTGGCGGGCGAGGTGCGCACGCTGGCACAGCGCAGCGCCGAGGCCGCGCGCGAGATCCGCAGCCTGATCGGCGCCAACGTCGAGAAGGTGGAAAGCGGCTCCACGCTGGTCGGCGAGGCCGGCAGCACGATGCAGGACATCGTGACCCAGGTGAAGCGTGTCAACGACCTGCTGGGCGACATCAGTGCCGCCACGCAGGAGCAGACCACCGGCATCGGCCAGGTCAGCGACGCCGTGACGCAGCTGGACCAGGTGACGCAGCAGAACGCCGCGCTGGTGGAGGAGTCGGCCGCCGCCGCCGACAGCCTGAACCAGCAGGTGCGCACGCTGGTCGCCGCAGTCGCCAGCTTCAAGCTGGCCTGAAGCGGCGGACCGCGTCAGCGCGCCGTGACGGGCGACTGCGGCGCCGCCCGGCGCACGCAGTTCTTGCCTTCCTGCTTGCCGCTGTACATGGCGGCGTCCGCGGCCCGCATCAGGCTGCGCACGTCGCTGCCGTCCAGCGGCGCCAGCACGTAGCCCACCGTCAGGCCGATGCGGCACTCCACGCCGCCGGCCAGCAACGGCGCGGCGAAGGCCTGCACCAGCCTGCGGCCCACCGCCTCGGCCTCGCCGATGTCGGGCAGGCCGTCGGCCAGCACCACGAACTCGTCGCCTCCCAGCCGCGTGGCCAGGTCGCCGTCGCGCATCTGTGCCCGCAGCCGTTCGGCCACCGCCACCAGCACCTGGTCGCCGACCTCGTGGCCGTGGCGGTCGTTGATGTCCTTGAAGCCGTCCAGGTCCAGCAGGTACAGCGCGAGCAGGCGCCCCGGCGCGGCCTGCTGCAGCCGCAGGTCGAGCTGCTGTGCCAGGCCGCGCCGGTTCGGCAGGCCGGTGAGCGCATCGCTGAGCGCCATCGAGCGCAGCGTGTCGCGCTCGAGCGCGGCCTGCTGCGCCGCCTGGTGGATGGCCTGCAGGCGCAGCGTCATCACGCGCATGAACAGCAGCATGTCCAGCGTGGCGCCGAACTGGAACGAATGCAGCGTCCACCAGTTGGCCGGCAGCCGGCCCTTGATGAGGCTGACCATGATGAAGGTGCAGACGAAGTAGCCGATCCAGCCGGCCAGGAAGTACCAGCCCACGCGGTCGCCGCGCCGTGCGCGCGCGATGGCGCCGGGCAGGCCGATCAGTGCCGGCGTCAGGCCCAGCGTGCCGACGACCCAGCTCACCTGGTGCACGTGCAGCCAGCCCAGCATGTAGGCCGCCGCCGTGACCAGCAGCGCCGTCGCGTTCGCGAACAGCAGGCCGCTCAGCACGGGCCGGCGTTGCCGGCCCACCAGCACGTCCTGCACGAACAGGCAGGTACCGGTGGCCGCCACCAGGGCCGCCACGGCGGCCGTGTGCTGTTCCATCCACAGATTGCCTGGCCACAGGTACAGCGCGCCCAGGCCGAACTGCGCCACCGAGAACATCAGGCTGCCGCTGATCAGCAGCGCGTACTTCAGGAACATGGCCTCGCGCACCGAGGCCCACTGCGCCAGGCTGTAGATCAGCAGGCACAACCCCAGGCCCGTCAGCAGGCCCTGCAGCAGCTGTTCCTGCAGCGCCGCGGCGTGGAAGGCCGAGGGCTTGTTCAGCGTGATCGGCAGGATCATGCCGCCCTGCGTCTGCACGCGCAGCAGCAGTTCGGCGCGCTGGCCAGGCGCCAGGTCGAGCAGCAGCGCGTGCGAGCGGCTAGAGAACGGCCGCTCGGCCAGTGGCTGCGTGTTGCCCAACCGGCGCTGCTGCACCAGCCGGTCGTCCAGCAGCAGGTGCACGTCGGCGCGGTTCAGCGCGGCGTAGTTGATGTCCAGGATCCACGTGCCGTCGGAGGCGGCCGCCACCTGCAGCGGGATGTGCAGCCAGACCACGTCCTTGCGCAGGCCCAGCGTCGCGCTGGCGCCCTCGGGCACCGTGAAGCGCGCGCGTGCGGCCAGCACCTGCTCCAGCGTCAGCGTGCCGTCGGGGTCGGACAGCACGGTGACAGCTGGCCAGGCTTCCACGCGCGACGTGGCATCGTCCAGCACCAGGGGCGGCGTGGCGAAGGCCGGGCGTGCCAGGAACAGCACGCACCACAGGGTCAGCAGGCCCAGCAGGCCCCAAGAGCGCGACCGGCCCATGGGGCCTGGAGGGCCTGCCGCCCGCGGCAGCGCCGCGCCGGGCATCACATCCCTGCGTAGTTCGGGCCGCCGCCGCCTTCGGGCGTGACCCACACGATGTTCTGCGTCGGGTCCTTGATGTCGCAGGTCTTGCAGTGCACGCAGTTCTGCGCGTTGATCACCAGGCGGTCGGCGCCGCCCTCGTTCACGTACTCGTACACCCCGGCGGGGCAATAGCGGCCTTCGGGGCCGGCGTAGACGTCCAGGTTCACCGCCACCGGCACCGCGGCGTCCTTCAGCGTCAGGTGCGCGGGCTGGTTCTCTTCGTGGTTGGTGTTGCTGATGAAGACCGAGCTCAGGCGGTCGAAGGTCAGCACGCCGTCGGGCTTCGGGTAGTCGATGCGCTCCATCTGGCCGGCCGGCTGCAGGCGTTCGTGGTCGGGCGTCTTGCGGTGCACGGTCCAGGGCGGGCTCTTCATGCCCAGCTTGGGCAGCAGCCACTGCTCGATGCCGGTCATCAGCGCACCCACGGTGTTGCCCTGCTTGAACCACTGCTTGAAATTGCGGCTCTGGTCGAGCTCGGCGTGCAGCCAGCTCTTCTCGAAGGATTCCGGGTAGGCGCTGAGCTCGTCGGCGCTGCGGCCGGCGGCGAGCGCCGGGACGATGGCCTCGGCCACCAGCATGCCGGTCTTGATGGCGGCATGGCTGCCCTTGATGCGTGCGGCGTTCAGCGTGCCGGCCTCGCAGCCCACCAGCGCGCCGCCCGGGAACACCAGCTTGGGCAGGCTCAGCAGGCCGCCGGCCGTGATGGCGCGCGCGCCGTAGCCGATGCGCTTGCCGCCTTCGATGTGCGCGCGGATGGCCGGGTGCGTCTTCCAGCGCTGCATCTCCTCGAACGGGCTGATCCACGGGTTCTGGTAGTCCAGCCCCGTGACGAAGCCCAGCGTCACCTTGTTGCCTTCCAGGTGGTAGAGGAAGCCGCCGCCGTAGGTGTGCTCGTCCATCGGCCAGCCGGCGGTGTGCACCACCAGGCCGGGCCGGGCCTTGTCGGCCGGCACTTCCCAGAGTTCCTTCACGCCCAGCGCGTAGCTCTGCGGGTCGCGGCCGGCGTCGAGCTGGAAGCGTTCGATCAGCTGCCGGCCGAGGTGGCCGCGCGCGCCTTCGGCGAACACCGTGTATTTCGCGGTCAGCTCCATGCCGAGCTGGAAGCCGTCGTGCGGCTGGCCGTCCTTGCCCACGCCCAGGTTGCCTGTGGCCACGCCGCGCACGGCGCCGGCGTCGTCGTAGAGCACCTCGGCCGCGGTGAAGCCGGGGAAGATCTCCACGCCCAGGGATTCGGCCTGCTCGCCCAGCCACTTGGTGACGGCGCCCAGGCTGATGACGTAGTTGCCTTGGTTGTGGAAGCAGCCGGGGACCAGCCAGTCGGGCGTGGTCTTGTGGTCGTCGGGGCCGAGGAACAGGACCTGGTCGCCGGTGACCGGCTGCAGCAGCGGCGCGCCGCGCTCCTTCCAGTCGGGGAACAGCTCGGTGATGGCACGCGGGTCCATCACCGCGCCGCTCAGCGTGTGGGCGCCGGGCTCGCTGCCCTTCTCCAGCACCACGACCGAGACGTCGGGGTTCAGCTGCTTGAGCCGGATCGCGGTGGACAGGCCGGCGGGGCCGGCACCGACGACGACGACGTCGTACTCCATGGCCTCGCGCGGGCCGAACTGGTCGAGGATCTCCTGGGGGCTCATGGTCGGCGTCTTCCGTGTTGCAGCGCGGCGGATTGTAGGGGGCGGAGGATGAAAAAAGAACGACCGTGCTATTTCTGTGGCGAGCCCGTCACGGCGGCGCAGACATCGTCGGCCAGCGCCAGCGCCGACGTGAGGCCCGGCGACTCGATGCCGAACAGGTGCACCACACCCGGCACGCCGTGCTGCGCCGGCCCGCTGACGGCGAAGTCGGCCGCAGCCGCGCCGGGCCCGCTCAGCTTGGGCCGCACGCCGCTGTAGGCGGGCTGCAGCGCGCCGGCGGGCAGGGCAGGCCAGTAGCGGCGGATCTCGGCCTCGAAGGCGGCGGCGCGCGCGGGGTCGACGCCGTAGTCGAGCGCCTCGGGCGCGGTGCCGGCGGGCAGCCACTGCACGTCGGGGCCGAAGCGCGCCTGCCCGCCGAGGTCCAGCGTCAGGTGCACGCCCAGGCCACCGTCGACCGGCGTGGGATAGATCAGGCGGCTGAACGGCGAGCGGCCGCCGAGCGCGAAGTAGTGGCCCTTGGCGAGAAACTGCTGCGGAATGGCGGCGGCAGGAAAGCCCGCGAGGCTGGCCGCCACGGCCTGTGCCGACAGCCCGGCGGCGTTGACGATGCAGCGTGCGTGCAGCGTGAAGGGCTCGTCGCCGCCGGTGTGCACCAGCCAGCCGCTGCCGTCGCGCGCGGCACTGCGCAGCGGCGCGCGCAGCGCCAGCAGCGCGCCCGCGTGTTCGGCGTCGCCCAGCAGTGCCAGCATCAGCGCGTGGCTGTCGACGATGCCGGTGGACGGCGACAGCACCGCGCCCGCGCACTGCAGCGCGGGCTCGAGCGCCACGGCCTCGGCGGCGCTCAGGCGCTGCAGGTCGTGCACGCCGCAGCGCGGCGCGCGCTCCAGCAGGGCGTCGAGCTTGTGCAGCTCGTCGGACTGCGTGGCCACCACCAGCTTGCCGCAGCGCCGGTGCGCCACGCCGCGCTCGGCGCAGTAGGCGTACAGCCGCTCGCGGCCCTCGACGCAGCGGCGCGCCTTGAGGCTGCCGGGCGGGTAGTACAGGCCGGCGTGGATGACCTCGCTGTTGCGCGACGAGACCCCGGTGCCGATGGCCGTGCCTGCCTCGACGATCAGCACCTCCAACCCCTGCAACGCCAGTGCGCGCGCGGCCGCCAGGCCCACGACACCGGCCCCGACGACGAGCACATCGACCTGGTCCATCGCGCGATTGTCGCGTGCTATCGTCCCCGCGAAAGCAGTGAAGCAGGAGCAGCAGGGCATGGCCTACCAGATCGATCTTTCCGGGCGCGTGGCGTTCGTCACCGGGGCTTCCAGCGGCCTGGGCGTGCAGTTCGCCAAGACGCTGGCGCGGGCCGGTGCCGGCGTGGTGCTCGCCGCGCGACGCGTGGAGCGGCTGAAGACGCTGCGGGCGGAGATCGAGGCCGGCGGCGGTGACGCGCACGTGGTGGAGCTCGACGTGACCGACCACGACAGCATCCGTGCGGCCGTGGCCCATGCCGAGACCGAGATGGGCGCCATCGACATCCTCGTCAACAACAGCGGCGTCAGCACCACGCAGAAGCTGCTGGATGTATCGCCCGACGACTTCGACTTCGTGTTCGACACCAACACGCGTGGCGCCTTCTTCGTGGCCCAGGAAGTGGCCAAGCGCATGGTCGCGCGCTGCAAGGGCGAGGCGCCGGGCACCTACACCGGCGGGCGCATCGTCAACATCGCGTCGATGGCGGGGCTGAAGGTGCTGGGGCAGATCGGCGTCTACGCGATGAGCAAGGCCGCCGTGGTCCACATGACGAAGGCGATGGCGCTGGAGTGGGGCCGCTTCGGCATCAATGTCAACGCGCTGTGCCCGGGCTACATCGACACCGAGATCAACCACCACCACTGGCAGACCGACGCCGGCCAGAAGCTGGTGCAGATGCTGCCGCGCAAGCGCGTGGGCAAGCCGCAGGACCTGGACGCGGCGCTGATGATGCTGTGCGCCAACGAGAGCCACTTCGTCAACGGCGCGGTGATCGCGGCCGACGACGGCTTCGGCCTCTGAGCGACGGCCACCCGTGCGGAACCTGACCCCGCTGGAGGCGCGCGTGCTGGGCGTGCTGGTCGAGAAGCAGCACACGGTGCCCGACACCTATCCGCTGTCGCTGAACGCGCTGGTGGCCGGCTGCAACCAGAAGACGGCGCGCCAGCCCGTCATCGAGGCCACCGACGCCGAGGTGCTGACGGCCGTCGACGGGCTCAAGAGCCTGAGCCTGGCCTTCGAAGGCAGCAGCAGCCGGGTCGTGAAGTTCGAGCACAACGCCGCGCGCGGCCTCAACGTGCCGCAGCCGGCGGCAGCGCTGCTCGCGGTGCTGATGCTGCGCGGCCCGCAGACCGCGGCCGAACTGCGGCTGAACTGCGAACGTCTGCACCGGTTTGCCGACATCGCGGCCGTGGAAGCGGCGCTGGAGGAACTGGCCGAGCGCTACCCGCCGCGTGTGCTGAAGCTGGCGCGGGCCCCGGGCGAGCGCGAGGCGCGCTGGGCGCACCTGCTGTGCGGCGAGGTGGCGCAGCCTGCCGCCGGCGCAGCGGCCGCGCACGGCGACGCCGGCGGCAGCGTGGCGGCGGGCGAGCTGGCGGCCATCAAGGCCGAGCAGACGCGCCTGGCGGCCGAGGTGGCCGAGCTGCGCGCGCTGGTGCAGCGCCTGTCGCGCGAACTGGGCGTCGATTGACGCACCGCCGCGGCCACGGGCCGCGGCCGACGGTTCAGCCCAGGATCTCGTACGGCCCGCCGGCCGCCAGCGCACGCGCGTAGGCCGGGCGGGCGTGGATGCGCTCCAGCCAGTCCTGCAGCTTCGGGAAGCGGTCGTCGAGCCCGGCGCGCGCGGCGGCGGCTTCCAGCGGAAAGCTCATCTGGATGTCGGCGGCGCTGAACTCGGCGCCGGCGAACCACGGCCGCTGCGACAGCTCGTCGTCCATGAAGCGCAGCTGCGATTCGATGTTGGGTCGGATGAAGGCCGTGCCCACCTTGTCGGCGATGCCCTTCACCACGGGCTTGATGAAGAACGGCACCTTGGCCCGGCGGATCTGGTCGAACACCAGCTGCATCAGCAGCGGCGGCATCGCGGTGCCCTCGGCGAAGTGCAGCCAGTAGGTGAACCGGCGCCGTTCGGCCGTGCCCGGCGCGGGGCGCAGCGCGCCCTGGCCGTGGGTGTCGAGCAGGTACTCGACGATGGCCCCGGACTCGGCCACCGTGATGCTGCCGTCGGTGATCACGGGCGACTTGCCCAGCGGGTGGACCTGGCGCAGCTCGGGCGGCGCCAGCATCGTCTGCTTGTTGCGCGCGTAGCGCCGGATCTCGTAGCGCAGTCCCAGTTCCTCCAGCAGCCACAGCACGCGTTGCGAGCGCGAGTGTTCCAGGTGGTGCAGCACGATCATCTCGGGTGTCCTCTCATCCGCCGCTGAGCAGCTTGTTCACGAGTTCGGGAGTGGTGGCGGCGCCGGTCTTGCGCATCAGCCGCGCGCGGTACACGTCCACCGTGCGCGGGCTGATGGCCAGGCGCTTGCCGATGAGCTTGCTGGTCAGGCCGTCGATCAGCAGCGCGGCGATCTCGCGTTCGCGCGCGGTGAACTCCAGCTTCAGCACGCGCCGCGACGACAGGTCCTCGAAGGCCCAGATGCCGGCGGCATGCGGCTGCGCGGGGTCGAGCGCGCGGCCCGAGACGTGGCACCAGAACAGCTCGCCGCCCTTGTCGGTGCCCGCGCCCGGGCCCAGGCGCTTCATCACGCGCTCGTCGGCGTAGCGGCCATGCCGGTCGAGGCTGGCGACGATGCGCTCGCCCGTGCGCTGGAACTCCGCCGGCGTCGGGTACAGCACCTCGAAGCTGCGGCCGATGAGCTGCTCGCGCGTGGCCGAGAACATCTTCAGCAGTTCCTGGTTGCAGTCGATCACGAGCCGCTGGCGCGACAGCACCAGGCCGATGGGCGCCAGGTCGAACGCGGTGCGGTAGTCGAGATCGGGCGCGCTCACGTCGTCAGGTCGTCACAGCAGCGCGTACGTGGTGGTGGCGTGCGCGGCCAGTTCGTCGTCGGCGTTGATGATCTGCACCTCGCCGAACACCAGGCTCTTGCCCATGCGCAGCACGCGCGCCACCACGCGCGCCGCGCCGCTGCTGCCCGACACCGGCCGCAGGAAGCTGGTCTGCAGCTGCACCGTGGTCATCGGCTTGAAGCCGCCGAGCTTGGTCATCACGGCCAGCACCATCGCGGTGTCGGCAGCGGCCATCATGGTCTGGCCGCACAGCACGCCGCCTTCGTGCACGTGGCGGCGTGTCACCGGCAGCACCAGCGTCACCTCGCCGGCGCGGGCCTCCAGCACACGGAGGTCGAGCTCGCGCACCCAGTCGGCGAAGACGTGGTTCAGCGCGGCCTGCAGCATTTCCAGGTCGGCGAAGGACTGGGTTTCCATGCGCGTGCTCCTCGGGAGGGTGGGGATGAGGGTGCCGGGTTCCGACCTAGGCGATCTTACTTAATGCAGTACGTAGTACGCTGCGGACTTCGACTGGAGGTCCATCCGATGAAGAAGGTCTATCCGAGCGCCCAGGCGGCGCTCGACGGCATCGTGCACGACGGGCAGCTGCTGGCCGTCGGCGGTTTCGGCCTGTGCGGCATCCCCGAGGCGCTGATCGCGGCCTTGCGCGACACCGGCAGGAAGAATCTCACGGTGATCTCGAACAACGCAGGCGTCGACGGCTTCGGCCTCGGCCAGCTGCTCGAGACGCGGCAGATCAGCAAGATGATCTCCAGCTACGTGGGCGAGAACAAGGAGTTCGAGCGCCAGTTCCTGGCCGGCGAGCTGCAGCTGGAGTTCACGCCGCAGGGCACGCTGGCCGAGAAGCTGCGCGCCGGCGGCGCCGGCATCCCGGCCTTCTTCACGCGCACCGGCGTCGGCACGCAGGTGGCCGAAGGCAAGGAGCTGCGCGAGTTCGACGGCCACACCTACGTGATGGAACGCTCGCTGACGCCCGAGGTCTCGCTGGCCAAGGCCTGGAAGGCCGACAAGAGCGGCAACCTCGTGTTCCGCCGCACCGCGCGCAACTTCAACCCGGCCGTCATCATGGCCGGCAGGATCGCCGTGGTGGAGGTGGAGGAGATCGTCGAGACCGGCACCTTCGACCCCGACGCCGTGCACCTGCCGGGTGTCTACGTGCACCGCATCGTGCTGAACGCGACGCCGGAAAAGCGCATCGAGAAGCGCACCACCAAACAGAACCCGAAGGGAGCCTGACCATGCCCTGGACCCACGACGAGATGGCCGCGCGCGCGGCCAAGGAACTGCAGGACGGCTTCTACGTGAACCTGGGCATCGGCCTGCCGACGCTGGTGGCCAACTTCGTCAGCCCCGACATCGAGGTCTGGCTGCAGAGCGAGAACGGCATGCTGGGCATCGGCGCCTTCCCCGACGAGAGCGAGGTCGACCCCGACCTCATCAACGCCGGCAAGCAGACCGTGACCACGCTGCCCGGCAGCAGCATCTTCGGCAGCCACGACAGCTTCGCGATGATCCGCGGCGGCAAGATCAACCTGAGCATCCTGGGTGCGATGCAGGTCAGCGAGAAGGGCGACCTGGCGAACTGGATGATCCCCGGCAAGATGGTCAAGGGCATGGGCGGCGCCATGGACCTGGTGGCCGGCGTGAAGAGCGTGGTCGTGCTGATGGAGCACGTGGCGAAGAAGAAGGACGGCACGATCGACCTGAAGATCCTGCCGCAGTGCACGTTGCCGCTGACGGGCGTGGGCGTGGTCGACCGCATCATCACCGACCTGGCGGTGCTGGACGTCACGCCGCACGGCCTGAAGGTGGTGGAGATGGCGCCCGGCGTCACGCGCGACGAGCTGCAGGCCAAGACCGGCGTGCCGCTGCAGTAACGACGCTGCAGCCGGCCGGCTCAGCCGGCGCGCAGCGCGCGCGCCGCCTCCGTCACCAGGGCCGGGCCCTTGTAGATGATGCCGGTGTAGATCTGCACCAGGTCGGCACCGGCGGCGATCTTGGCGCGTGCATCGGCGCCGCTGAGCACGCCGCCGACGCCGATGATGGGGTAACCCGTGCCGAGCGCCGCACGCAGCTGCGCGATGACGCGGTTGCTGGCCTCGAACACCGGCCGGCCGCTGAGGCCGCCGGTTTCGCCGGCGTGCTGCAGCCCCTGCACGGCGTCGCGCGACAGCGTGGTGTTGGTGGCGACGACGCCGTCGATGCCGTTCTTGCGCAGCGTGGCGGCGATCACGCCCACCTGCGTCTCGTCGAGGTCGGGCGCGATCTTCACGAACAGCGGCACCTGCCGGCCGTGCTGCCGCGCCAGTTCGGCGCGGCGCGCCTGCAGCGTGCCCAGCAGCGCATCCAGCGCCTCGTCGCTCTGCAGCGCGCGCAGGTTCTTGGTGTTGGGGCTGCTGACGTTGACGGTCACGTAGTCGGCGTGCGGGTACACGCCAGCCAGCGCCTTCAGGTAGTCGTCGGCCGCGCGTTCATTGGGCGTGGCGCCGTTCTTGCCGATGTTCAGGCCGAGGATGCCGCCCGACGCGCGGAAGCTGTGCGCACGCTGCACGTTGGCGACGAAGGCGTCCAGGCCCTCGTTGTTGAAGCCCAGGCGGTTGATCAGCGCCTGGGCCTCGGGCAGGCGGAAGATACGCGGCTTGGCGTTGCCCGGCTGTGCCAGCGGCGTCACCGTGCCGACCTCGATGAAGCCGAAGCCCATCGCGCCCAGGCCGTCGATGCAGCGGCCGTTCTTGTCCATGCCCGCCGCCAGGCCGATGCGGTTCGGGAACCGCAGGCCGGCCACCGTGACCGGGTCGTCCACGCGCGGCTGCTGCCACAGGCACTGCGCCGGCGTGTTCTGCAGCCGGGCGATGCTGCCCAGCGTGACCTCGTGGGCGTGTTCGGGGTCGAGGCCGAAGAGGAAGGGGCGGGCCAGGCCGTAGGGCAGTGTGAGCATGGGGCGGGATTGTCGCAGCCCGATAATCGGGGCCATGAACCAAGACGAACTCAAGGCCCTGGTCGGCCGCGCCGCACTGCAGTACGTGACCCCGGGCGCCCTGGTGGGCGTGGGCACGGGCTCCACCGTGAACCACTTCATCGACGCGCTGGCGACGATGAAGGACCGCATCCGCGGCGCCGTCAGCTCCAGCGTGAAGAGCACCGAGCGGCTGCTGGCGCACGGCATTCCGGTGCTGGAGGCCGAGGCCGTGACCAGCCTGCCGGTGTACGTGGACGGTGCCGACGAGATCGACCACCGCGGCCACATGCTCAAGGGCGGCGGTGCCGCGCTGACGCGCGAGAAGATCGTGGCCGACCTGGCCGAGCGCTTCGTCTGCATCGCCGACGAGAGCAAGCTGGTGCAGACGCTGGGCGCCTTCCCGCTGCCGGTGGAGGTGATCGCGATGGCAGCACCCCAGGTGGCACGGCGCTTCGCGGCGCTGGGCGGCACGGCCACGCTGCGGGCCGGCGTCGTCACCGACAACGGCCACCCGATCCTCGACGTGCGCGGCCTGGCCATCGCCGACCCGCTCGCGCTCGAGACCGAGGTCAACCAGTGGCCGGGTGTCGTGACGGTGGGGATCTTCGCGCGCCACCGCGCCGGCATCTGCCTGCTCGGCACCGCCCAGGGCGTGAAGACCCTGACCTTCTGAACGGCGCACCGCCCGTCCACCACGCTGGCCGATAATGGCCGGCACTCATTTCAAGGACCTGCCCGTGGCAAAACCCAATTACTCCTTCGAGAAGCGGCAGCGCGAACTGGCGAAGAAGCGCAAGAAGGAGGAAAAGGCGCAGAAGAAGGCCCAGCCGGGCCAGCCCGACGACGGCCAGCCGCACGACGGCGACGCCGCCGCGGCCGACGCACCGCCGCCGGCCGAACCCCAGCCCTGAGTTCGGCGCGTCGATGTCCTGACGCCTCCTGGATGCGACCCTGACTCAGCCCGGCCCCGTGCCGCGCCGCGCGGCGCGCACCTGCCAGCGCACGGGGTCCACGGCGTCGACCAGACGCTGTTGCAGCGGCAGCGGACTGCCTGCCACCTGCGCCGCCACCAGCCGCCCCAGCAGCGGCGCCAGCGTGATGCCGCGGCCACCGAGCGCGGTGCACACGAACAAGCCTTGCACGCGCGGCCACCGCCGCGCCTGGTCGCGGCGTTGGTCGTGGGGCACACCGTCCGCCGGGGCCGGTACCGCGCCGGCCACCGGCATGCGGTCGTCGGCGGCCACGCGCCAGCCCACCCGGCCGGTCCACAGGCGCTGGTCAGCCGGCGGCTGCAGGCCGGTCAGGCGCAGCAGGCGCGCGAAGTTCAGCGCGTGGTCGCTGTCGCGCAGCGCGGGCGTGTCGTCGTCGGCATGCTGGCTGGCGCCGCACAGCAGGCCATCGGCCGACAAGGGCAGCGCGTAGCCGTCGCCGGCCAGCGGCCGCCGCAGCGGCACCGGCGCGCCCTGCCAGCCGCTGACCTGGCCGCGCAGGCGCTGCAGCGGCCAGTCGGCCTGCAGCAGCCGTGCGGCGTCGGCGCCGTTGGCCAGCACGACGACGGGGGCTGTGGCGAGCACGGTTCCCGTGGCATCCAGCAGCTGCCAGCCTGCCTGGCCTTGCGCCGATGCAGGCTGCAGCGACTGCACGGCGCAGCCGCCGCGGAAGTGCAACCCTTGCAGCCAGTGCGCGGCCAGCGCGGCCGGCGACACCCAGCCGCCGCCCGGGAAGAACCACGCGGCGTGCGGCACCGGCACGCCGGCCAGCGCGCTGGCTGCTGCGGCGTCCAGCACCTGCACCCACTCGGCGGGCAGGTGCTGCCGCAGCAGCAGGGCCTGCAGGGTGGCCACGGGCCGGTGATCCAGCCGCAGCAGGCCCTGCTGCTGGCCCGGCAAGGTGCCGTCGGCGATGCGCGGCCCCAGCACGCGCTGCGCCAGCAGCGCCGCGGCGCGCAGCAGCCGCGCGTGGGTGCTGTCGTCGGCATGCACGGTGCCGTGGAAGAGCCCGCCGGCGTTGCCCGAGGTCTCGGCCGCAGGGCGCGGATGGCGGTCGAGCACTTGCACCTGCCAGCCTTCGTCGGCCAGCGCCCGGGCGACGCTGGCACCGGCGAGGCCGGCGCCGACGACGACGGCTTCGCGGCGCTGCGGCGCGGGCGCCGGCGATGGCGCCTGAGGCTTGCGCGGTTCGAACCAGGCGCGGGTGTGCGTGGTCAACGCAGCTGTGCCCGTCACCAGCGCGACGCGGAAACCCGCCGTCGCCAGCTGCGCGTGCAGCGCCGCGCCGGTGTGCGGGCTGGCGGCGGTGGCGCCCGGCGCCGCGCGCCGGCCCAGCGCCTTCACGATGCGCGCGTCCCACGCCGCCGAGGCGGGTGCCGCTGCCGTGGCACCCAGGCAGAACGCGTCGGCCTGCAGCGTCAGTTCGGGCAGCACGGCGGCCAGGTCGCCCACGGCCAGCAGCAGCCGCACGCGGCCGCCGGCGAAGTCCAGCGTGTGCAGGTCGGGCGTCAGCGGCGGCCAGGCATCGAGCAGCGCACGGTGCAGGCCGTGCAGCGGACTGCTGGCGTCGGGCTGCCCGCGCGCCAGGGCCTCCCGCGTCGGCGGGTCGGGCGCAATGGCGACGTAGAC
The DNA here is from genome assembly GCF_049810355.1 of Rubrivivax soli. Taxonomy (GTDB): domain Bacteria; phylum Pseudomonadota; class Gammaproteobacteria; order Burkholderiales; family Burkholderiaceae_C; genus Rubrivivax. Next base: position 1,397,731 of record NZ_CP187368.1, on the reverse strand, counting down.
CAGCCGCTCGCAACGCTGCGGATCGCTTTGCCAGGCATGCCAGACATCGAGAAAGTCTTGACCGAGGCCGAAGGCGGTCTGCAGCACGACGAAGCGGCTGCGCCCGGACCAGCGCGCCGGCAGGCCGTTGCCGTGCAGGAGCCACTGGCGGCCGCCTGCGCCTGCATCGCCGTCCGGGTGCTCTGGGGGCGCGTGCAAGGGCCCTGCTTCAGGCGTTGGCGGCACGCGCCTGCAGCCAGGCCAGCAGGTCGTCGCGCACCGGCGTCAGGCCGCGGTAGGCCAGCACGGCGGGCGACATGCTGGCGACGGCGGCGTGCAGCCGCGCCGCGCGCGCCGGCGTGTCGATGGCCAGCGGCAGTGCCTGCACGTCGACGCCGATCGTGAACACCGCCTGCTGCAGGCCCGGCACCGGAATGAAGGTCTGGCGCTCGCTGCGCCACCAGGCGCCGCCCACGGGCACGCCGGCCCAGCGGCGCTCGTCCACGCGCCGCGGGTGGGCGTGCAGGCGCGGGTGCGGCGTCACGGTCCAGACGAAGCGCTCCCAGCGCTCGGCGCCGGTGACCATGCGCGTGAGCGCCTGGCTCGCGCCGACCAGCAGCGCGTTGTCGGCCACCGGCGCGTGCACTTCGGCGAAGTGGCGGCCGACCTTGTCCTCCGGCGCCCAGTGCGAGGGCAGGCACACCGCCAGCCAGGGGATGTGGCCGCTGTCGCCGTCGACGACGGCGAAGTCCTCGGCGAAGGCCAGGCTCAGCAGGCCAGCCAGGCGCCAGCCGGCCGGCAACCCGCGCAGGCAGCGTGCCACCTCGTCGCCGAGGCCGAAGCTGCCGGCGGCCACGTGCTCCACGGCGTCGTCGGCGACCGCGGTGCCGAGCAGCCGCGCATGGGCCCGCCGGCCGTCCCAGCCGAAGGCACCGGGGTGCTCGGCCGCGGCATGTGCGCACAGCGCGTGCAGCGCCGGCGTGGCGTCGAAGTCCGGCTGCTGCAGCAAGGCCTGGTCGGCAAAGGCCGACAGCACCGCCAGCTTCTCGCGCTGGTGGCGCGAGCCGGGCGCCAGCGGGGTCAGCTGCTGCGTGCCCGCGGCCAGGCGGCGCAGCCCGGGTTGCATGCGGAAGGGCGCGCTGACTGCGGTGTCGAAGTCGAAGTGCATGGCGGGCAATGATGATGCAGGTGGCACGCTGGCGCCTCGCAATGAAGAAGGGCACCCGAAGGTGCCCTGCGATGCGTGTGCCCGGAGTGGCGTCAGACGCGCTTCTTGTACTCGTGCGTGCGCGTGTCGATTTCGATACGGTCGCCGTTTTCCACGAAGATCGGCACGCTGATCTCGAAGCCCGTGCCCACCAGCTTGGCCGGCTTCAGCACCTTGCCCGAGGTGTCGCCCTTGACGGCGGGGTCGGTGGTGATCTCGCGCACGACGGTGGTGGGCATCTCGACCGAGATCGCCTTGCCGTCGTAGAACACGACCTCGACGGCCATGTTGTCCTCGAGGTAGTTGATGGCGTCGCCCATGTTCTCGGCTTCCACCTCGAACTGGTTGTACTCGGCGTCCATGAACACGTACATCGGGTCGGCGAAGTACGTGTAGGTGCACTCCTTCTTGTCCAGGATGATCTGGTCCATCTTGTCGTCGGCCTTGAAGACGACCTCGGCGCCGCCGCCGTTGAGCAGGTTCTTCATCTTCAGGCGCACGGTGGCGGCGTTGCGGCCACCGCGGCTGTATTCGGTCTTGAGCACGACCATCGGGTCCTTGCCGTGCATGATGACGTTGCCGGCGCGGATTTCCTGAGCGATTTTCATGGCGGTTCCTGCGGGTGAGGACCCGCGGCCTGTGAGTTGGGAAGGGTTTGCGCGCGCAGCGCAAAGCCCGCAATTCTAGCAGGCGGCTGCCTTGATCTGCGTGAAGCGCAGCAGCTGGGTGCACAGGTCGTCCTGCGCCGCCAGCTCCGCGCGGGCAGCCTGTGCCGCCCGCTGCCAGGCGCCTTCGGGTGCGGTGTCGGGCAGGCCGGGCCAGGCGGCACCTGGGGCGGCAAGGCCGTTCCAGGCCTGCCAGACCGCGGCCAGCCCGGGCACGGGCGGCAGGCGGTCCAGCAGCGCCTGCAGCTTGCGCGCATGCACGCCGTCGTGCTGCGGGTAGATCTGCCACACGCAGGGCGCGCCGGCCCACAGCGCACGCACCAGCGAATCCTCGCCGCGCACGACGTTCAGGTCGGCGCTCCAGAGCAGACGGTCGAAGCCGTCCTGGTCGAGCCAGGGCAGGGCGGCGCTGCGCAGCGGGAGCGGCAGTGCCAGCCCGGCCAGCTGCCGCTGCGCGTGGCCGGGTGTGGCCAGCAGCAGCGTGGGCTGGCGTGCCAGGTCGTCCAGCAGCGCGGGCAGGGTCGGGTTCTCGTAGCAGAACAGCGCCACCACGCGCTCGCCAGGCTGGCGCTGCAGGCCCTGGCCGGCCAGCCAGGCGTCGCGGTCGAAGGCGTCACGGGCCGCCAGCAGCCCGGGCTCGCGCAGCAGGCCGCCGGTGCGCGGCGTGAAGCCGGGGTAGAAGAACCACTTCGTCAGCCCATTGGCCTGCGGCGACGGCAGGCCGTGCGAGCGCTCGACGTAGCTCTCGGCGCTGAGATATTCGAGGTTGATCCACACCGGCGGCCGTGCCAGGTCGGCCATGTGCGCGACGAAGGCCGGCGGCGGGTCGCACCCGAAGGCTTCCACCACGACATCACCCGGCGGGCCGGCGTCGTCGAAGGCGCCGACCTGCACGCCGGGGCAGCCGCCCGGCGCCATCCAGGCCAGCGCGCTGGCATCGTCGATCCAGAGGCGCACGGCCACGCCGCGCCCGGCCAGGTCGCGCGCCAGGCGCCAGCAGACGCCGACGTCGCCGAAGTTGTCGACGACGCGACAGAACAGGTCCCAGGCCATCGCCGCATTATCGAAGCCGGTGAGAATGCGGCCCTCATGTCCGAGCCCGACGTTCCCGACAGCGCCCCCCGGCGCCCGCCCGAGCGCCCGCCAGAGCGCGCCCCCGACCGCGACCGGCTGCTCGCCGACGTGGCGGCGCTGCCCGGGCTGCCGGGCGTCTACCGCTACTTCGACGCCCAGGGCGGCGTGCTCTACGTGGGCAAGGCGCGCAACCTGAAGAAGCGCGTCTCCAGCTACTTCCAGAAGGACCACGGCGGCACGCGCATCGGCAGCATGGTGGCGCGCATCGCGCGGCTCGAGACCACGGTGGTGCGCACCGAGGCCGAGGCGCTGCTGCTCGAGAACAACCTGATCAAGACGTTGAACCCCAAGTTCAACATCCTGTTCCGCGACGACAAGAGCTACCCCTACCTGAAGATCACCGGCAGCCGCGCTGCCGATGGGGTGGGTGCCCCGTCGGCTCAACAGTTCCCGCGCGTGGCCTACTTCCGCGGCGCGGTGGACAAGAAGCACCGCTACTTCGGCCCCTATCCCAACGCCTGGGCGGTCAAGCAGACGATCCAGCTGATCCAGAAGGTGTTCCGGCTGCGCACCTGCGAGGACACGGTCTACAACAACCGCTCGCGTCCCTGCCTGCTGTACCAGATCCAGCGCTGCTCGGGGCCCTGCGTGGGGCTGGTGTCGAAGGACGACTACGCGCGTGACGTGCGCGACGCCGAGCGCTTCCTGCTCGGCGAGCAGCAGGAGGTAGTGGACGACCTGCAGGTGCAGATGATGGCCTGGGCCGAGGCGCTGGAGTACGAGAAGGCCGCCGCGGTGCGCGACCGCATCGGCTCGCTGTCGCGCGTGCTGCACCAGCAGAGCATGGACGCCAGCAGCCTGTCGGCCACCGACAAGGACGTGGACGTGCTGGCCGTGCGCGTGGCCGGCGGCCGCGCCTGCGTGAACCTGGCGATGGTGCGTGGCAGCCGCCACCTGGGCGACCGCGCGCACTTCCCCACGCACGTGGACGACGGCGCGGCGATGAGCGCCGACGAGGCCGACGGCCGCGCCGATGCCGCCAGCCCCGAGGTGGCGGTGCTCGAGGCCTTCATCGTGCAGCACTACGTGGGCCAGGCGGTGCCGTCGCAGCTGGTGCTGAGCCATGCGGTCGACCCGGCACTGATCGACGCCTTGTCCGAGACCGCCGGCGTCAAGGTGCGCGTGGTGCACCAGCCGCGCGAGCAGAAGCGCATCTGGCTGGAGATGGCCGAGAAGGGCGCCGAACTCGCACTGGCGCGGCTGCTGGCCGAGGAGGGCTCGCAGCGCGAGCGCACGCGTGCGCTGGTGGAGGCGCTGGACCTGGACATCGCCGACCCCGACACGCTGCGCATCGAGTGCTTCGACATCAGCCACACCGCCGGCGAGGCCACGCAGGCCAGCTGCGTGGTCTACGAGGGCCACGCGATGCAGAGCGCGCAGTACCGGCGCTTCAACATCGAAGGCATCACCGGCGGCGACGACTACGCTGCGATGCGCCAGGTGCTGGCGCGCCGCTACGCCAAGCTGGCCGAACTGGCGCGGCTGGCGCCTGAAGCTGCGCCGGACACCGCACCCGATCCGCCGCCCCCGGCCGATGGCGACGCACCCGCGAAAAAGCCGCGGAAGGGTGCCGCCCGCCTGCCCGACCTGGTGCTGGTGGACGGCGGCCGCGGCCAGGTGGCGATGGCGCGCGAGGTCTTCACCGAACTCGGGCTGGACCTGTCGCTGATCGTCGGCGTCGAGAAGGGCGAGGGCCGCAAGGTCGGGCTGGAGGAACTGGTGTTCGCCGACGGACGCGAGAAGGTCTACCTGGGCCACGACTCGGCGGCGCTGATGCTGGTGGCGCAGATCCGCGACGAGGCGCACCGCTTCGCCATCACCGGCATGCGCGCCCGCCGCGCCAGCGTGCGCACGGGGGGCAGCAGCCTCGAGGACATTCCCGGCGTCGGCCCGCGCAAGCGGGCCCGGCTCTTGCAGCGCTTCGGCGGCGTGCGTGGCGTGGCGGCAGCCGGCGTCGACGACCTGGCCGGCGTCGAAGGCATTTCACGTGAACTTGCGGAGGAGATCTACCGTGCATTGCATTGAGGCGCCCCAGACGCGCCGTGGCTCGCAGAGCCGTTCCCTCGGTCTGCTGTCGCTGGGCTTCGCGGCACTGGTGCTGGCGGGCTGTGCCCAGCAGGGTGCGGCACCGGCACCCGGCCCGGCGCCCGCGCCGGCCGCCAGCCCGCGCCCGGCGGCGCCCGCACCGGTGGCCACGCCCACCGGCCCGGCCGCGCGCGTGCCGCTGGGCGCGCCCACGGCATCGCGCAACAAGGACGAACTGCGCCGCCAGGCCGCGCGGCGGCTGGTCGCGGCGCACCCCGACGGCACCTACGTCGGCAAGCCGCCCGACATCCTGCTGGCCGTGCCGGTGCTGGAGATCGAGCTCAACGCCGACGGCAGCGTGAAGGGCATCAAGGTCCTGCGCCAGCCCGGCCAGGCGCGCGACACCACGCAGCTGGCCATCGACGCCGTGCGCCGCGCCGCGCCGTACGGCGACGTCTCGAAGCTGCCCAAGCCCTGGACCTTCGTCGAGACCTTCCTGTTCAAGGACGACCGCAAGTTCAAGCCGCGCACGCTGGACGAGTGACGCGGGCGGCCCGGGTCCGTGGCCGAGGCCACGGTTGCCCGGCATGATCTTCGGCACAATCGGCGCATGTTCCTGACGCTGCCGACGCTGCTCACCTGGGCGCGCATCTTCGCCATCCCGCTCATCATCGGCGTGTACTACATGCCGATGGAGCCGGGCCTGCGCAACCTGGTGGCCACGGTGATGTTCGTCTTCTTCGCGCTCACCGACTGGCTGGACGGCTGGCTGGCGCGCCGGCTGAACCAGACCTCGGCCTTCGGCGCCTTCCTCGACCCGGTGGCCGACAAGTTCCTGGTCTGCGCCGCGCTGCTGATCCTGGTGCACCTGCAGCGCGCCGATGTCTTCGCCGCGCTGATCATCATCGGGCGGGAGATCGCAATCTCGGCGTTGCGGGAGTGGATGGCGCAGATCGGCGCCTCGCGCAGCGTCGCCGTGCACATGCTCGGCAAGCTCAAGACCATGTCGCAGATGGTGGCCATCCCGTTCCTGCTGTACGACGGCACGCTCTTCGGCGCCATCGACACGCATGTGTGGGGCACCTGGCTGATGTGGGTGGCGGCCGTGCTGACCGTCTGGTCCATGGTGTACTACCTGCGCAAGGCGATCCCGGAGATCCGCGCCAAGGTCCGATGAACGCCGCCGACGCGGCGCAGCGCGACGCGCTGCTGCGGGCCATGCCCGTGGTCTTCGTGCTGATCTGGAGCACCGGCTTCGTGGTGGCGCGCTTCGGCATGCCGCACGCGCCGCCGCTGGGCTTCCTGGCGTTGCGCTTCGCGTTCTCGGTGCTGGCCTTCGGGCTGTGGATCCTGTGGGCGCGCGTGGCCTGGCCGCAGGGGCGCATGCAGTGGCTGCACCTGGCGGCCACCGGCGTGCTGCTGCACGGCGGCTACCTGGGCGGCGTCTGGGCCGCCGTCAAGCAGGGCCTCGGCGCGGGCACGGTGGCGCTGGTCGTGGGCCTGCAGCCGGTGCTGACGGCGTTGTGGGTCAGCGCCGTCGGCTCCGAGCGCCGCATCGCCGCGCGGCAATGGGCCGGGCTGGCGCTGGGCCTGGCCGGGCTGCTGCTGGTGGTGTGGCACAAGCTGGGCGTGGGCGAGGTCAGCGCCGGCAACCTGGCGCTGGCGGTGCTGGCGCTGCTGAGCATCACGGCGGGCACGCTGTACCAGAAGCGCTTCGTCACGCCCTGCGACGTGCGCACGGCCAGCACGGTGCAGCTGCTGGCGGCCTTCGCGGTGACCGCGCCGCTGGCGCTGCTGGAGCCGGGCAGCGTCGACTGGCACCCGCACGTGATTGGCGCGATGGCCTGGTCGGTGCTGGCGCTGACGCTCGGCGGCAGCTCGCTGCTGTACCTGATGATCCAGCGCGGTGCCGCCACGCGCGTGACGAGCCTGATGTACCTGGTGCCGCCGTGCACCGCGCTGCTGGCCTGGCTGCTGTTCGACGAACACCTGAGCGCCAGCGTGCTGGGCGGCATGGTGCTGACGGCGCTGGGCGTGTTCCTGGTGGTGCGGGCGCGCGCATGACGGCAATCGACCCGTTGCTGCCCGGCTTCGAGACGCTGGACCTCGCGCCGCAGGGTGTGCGCATCCGCGTGCGCCGCGGCGGGTCGGGCCCGCCGCTGCTGCTGCTGCACGGCCACCCGCAGAGCCACGCGATGTGGCACCGCGTGGCGCCGGCGCTGGCGCAGCGCCACACGGTGGTCGCCGCGGACCTGCGTGGCTACGGCGATTCGCAGCGCATACCCGCCAGTCCTGGACATGTGGCCTGCAGCAAGCGCACGATGGCACTGGACATGCTGGGCGTGATGCAGGCGCTGGGCTTCGCGCGTTTCGACGTGCTCGCGCACGACCGCGGGGCCCGCGTGGCGCACCGGCTGGCGCTGGACCACCCGGGCGCGGTGCAGCGCCTGCTGCTGCTGGACGTGGCGCCCACGCTGGCGATGTATGAACACACGAGCGAGGACTTCGCGCGCGCCTACTGGCACTGGTTCTTCCTGATCCAGCCGGCGCCCCTGCCCGAGCGCCTGATCGAGGCCGACCCCGTGGCCTACGTGCGCGAGGTCATGGGCCGGCGTCATGCCGGCCTGCAGGCCTTCGACCCCGTGGCGCTGGCGGCGTACGAGCGCTGCATCGCGCTGCCCGGCACCGCCACCGCCATCTGCGAGGACTACCGCGCCTCGGCCGGCATCGATCTGCAGCACGACCGCGCCGACCGCGACGCCGGGCGCATGCTGGTCATGCCGCTGCACGTGCTGTGGGGTGCGCAAGGCGCGGTGGGCCGCTGCTTCGACGTGCCCGCGCTGTGGTCGGTCGCGGCGGCACGCTGCACCGGTCATGCCTTGCCCTGCGGCCACTACATCGCCGAAGAGGCCCCGGACCTGTTGCTGTCCGAGGCCCTGGCGTTCTTCAAGGAGACCCCATGAGCACCACCCATCGCATCGCGGTGATCGCCGGCGACGGCATCGGCACCGAAGTCATGCCCGAGGGCCTGCGCGCGCTCGACGCCGCGGCGCGCCGCTTCGGCATCGCCTTGCAGGTCGACGAGTTCGACTTCGCCAACTGCGCGTACTTCGCCAAGCATGGCGAGATGATGCCGGCCGACTGGAAGGACCGCATCGGCGGCCACCATGCCATCCTGTTCGGCGCCGTGGGCTGGCCCGCCACCGTGCCCGACCACATCTCGCTCTGGGGCAGCCTGCTGAAGTTCCGCCGCGAGTTCGACCAGTTCGTGAACCTGCGCCCGGCGCGCCTGATGCCCGGCATCCGCAGCCCGCTGGTGAACCGGCAGGGCGAGGCCCTGAAGCCCGGCGAGATCGACATGTGGATCGTGCGCGAGAACACCGAGGGCGAGTACAGCAGCATCGGCGGCCGCATGTACGAGGGCACCGAGCGCGAGGTGGTGATGCAGAACACCGTGATGTCGCGCGTGGGCGTGGACCGGGTGCTGAAGTTCGCGTTCGAGCTGGCGCAGTCGCGGCCGCGGCGCAAGCTGACCTCGGCCACCAAGAGCAACGGCATCGCGATCACCATGCCCTACTGGGACGAGCGTGTGGAGGCGATGTCAAAGTCGTATCCGCAGGTGTCGGTGGACCGCTTCCACATCGACATCCTGACCGCGTTCTTCGTGCAGCGGCCGCAGCACTTCGACGTCGTCGTCGCCAGCAACCTGTTCGGCGACATCCTGTCCGACCTGGGCCCGGCCTGCACCGGCACCATCGGCATCGCGCCGTCTGCCAACCTGAACCCCACGCGGCAGTGGCCCTCGCTGTTCGAGCCCGTGCACGGCTCGGCGCCCGACATCGCGGGCCGGGGTGTGGCCAACCCGATCGGGCAGGTGTGGTCGGTGGCGATGATGCTCGACTTCCTGGGGCACCGCGACGCGCACGATGCCGTGCTGCGCGGCATCGAAGCCGTGCTGTCCGACCCCGCCGCGCCGCGCACCCCCGATCTGGGCGGTCGGGCCGGCACGCAAGACCTGGGGGCGGCGCTCGCACAAGCCATCGCATCGGCGTGAGGCCCGCGTACCGTTGCGGGTAGGCCTGCGCATGCACGTTGTCAAGCGAGGAATCACGTGGACTTCGCCCGCAACGGCGGGCCGTTCGCGACGAATGCTGACGTGGCACAGGCATAGAATCATTGCAGCCCTTGACACTGCAAAGCCCCCCGGCTGTAATGATTTTTCGGGGTCCGCACACGGTGTCTCGGCACCGCACGCCAACACCATCACCCACCCGACTACCTGATACATCCTTGAGAGGGGGTACCTTCGTGAACAAGACGGATTTGATCGAACACATCGCCAAGCAAGCCGACATTTCCAAGGCCGCGGCCACCCGTGCCCTGGAAGCCATCATCGGCGGCGTGAAGACCACGCTGAAGAAGAACGGCAGTGTGTCGATCGTCGGGTTCGGCACCTTCGCCGTGACCAAGCGCGCCGCGCGCACCGGCCGCAACCCGCGCACCGGCGACGCGATCAAGATCAAGTCGGCCAAGGTGCCGAAGTTCCGTCCGGGCAAGGCGCTGAAAGACGCGCTCAACGGCGGCAAGTGAGTCGCCCGTCGGGCCCCGCGCCGGCTGCGGGTGCTTAGCTCAGCTGGTAGAGCGGCGCCCTTACAAGGCGTAGGTCGGCGGTTCGAACCCGTCAGCACCCACCACCCCAGCCGGCATGCCGGGCCCGGCTAGAATCCTGCCCCGGCGTCCCCCCCGAAGCAGAAGGCGAACCACGGTTCGCCTTCTTCGCTTGCGGCTCCGGTCACGGAGCCGGGCGCCTTCCCACTTCCACGCGGTACGCGCAAGGCAGCCACGATGTTCGACTTCATTCGCACCCACTCCCGCCTCACGCTGGGCCTGCTGGTGCTGCTCATCATCCCGTCGTTCGTGTTCTTCGGCATCGAGGGCTACTCGACGATGAACGAAGGCAACTCCGAGACCGTGGCGCGCGTCGCGGGGCAGGACATCAAGCGCGGCGAGTGGGACCAGGCGCACCAGCGCAACGTGGAGCGCCTGCGCCGCCAGATGCCGGGTGTCGACGCCAAGCTGCTGGACACGCCGCAGATGCGCCGCGAGACCCTCGACGGCCTGGTGCGCGACCGCGTGCTGCTGGCCACCGCACGGCAGCTGAACCTGGTGCCCGACGATGCACGGCTGCAGCGCCTGTTCGTCACCGACCCGCAGTTCGCCGGCCTGCGCAACCCCGACGGCAGCGTGAACCGCGAGATCCTGGCCGCGCAGGGCATGAGCACGCAGATGTTCGAACAGCAGCTGCGCCAGGAATTCGGCATGCAGCAGGTGCTGGGTGCGGTGGCGCAGTCGTCGTTCGCCCCGACGGCCGTGGTCGGCGCGTCGCTCGACGCGCTGCTGCAGCGGCGCGAGGTGCAGGTGCAGCGCTTCGACGCGGCGCAGTACCTGGCCCAGGTCAATCCGACCGATGCCGACCTCGAGGCCTACTACAAGGCCAACGAGGCGCAGTTCCGCGCGCCCGAGCAGGCCAGCATCGAATACGTGACGCTGTCGCTGGACACGCTGAGCCAGCGGGTGGCGGTGCCCGAGGAAGACCTGCGCCGCTACTACGACGAGAACGCCAGCCGCTACACGGCCACGGAAGAGCGTCGCGCCAGCCACATCCTGATCAAGCCCGAGCCCGACAAGGCCGCGGCCAAGGCGAAGGCCGAGGCCTTGCTGGCCGACCTGCGCAAGGCGCCGGCCACCTTCGCCGACGTGGCGAAGAAGAACTCGCAGGACCCGGGTTCGGCCGCGCAGGGCGGCGACCTCGACTTCTTCGGCCGCGGCATGATGACCAAGCCGTTCGAGGATGCCGTGTTCGCGATGAAGGTCGGCGAGATCAGCAGCTTGGTCGAGTCCGACTTCGGTTTCCACATCATCACGCTGACCGCGGTGCGCGGCGGCGACAAGCGGCCGTTCGACAGCGTGCGCGCCGAGATCGAGACCGAGGTGCGCAAGGCACTGGCCCAGAAGCAGTACGCCGAGGCCGCCGAGCAGTTCACCAACACCGTGTACGAGCAGAGCGACAGCCTGCAGCCGGTGATCGACAAGCTCAAGCTCGACAAGCGCACGGCCACCGTGCAGCGCCAGCCCGCGCCAGGTGCCACCGGCGCGCTGGCATCGCCCAAGCTGCTGGAGGCTGTGTTCAGCAACGACGTCGTGCGCAACAAGCGCAACACCGACGCCGTGGAGGTGGGGGCCAACGAGCTGGTGTCGGCGCGCATCGTGCAGCACACGCCCGCCCGCACGCTGCCGCTGGCCGAGGTGCAGGACCGCGTGCGCACGCGCGTGGTGGCCGTGCAGGCCGCGGCCAAGGCGCGCGCCGAAGGTCAGCAGCGGCTGGCGGCGGTGCAGAAGGCGCCGGCCGAAGCGCTGCCCGTCACTGCCGTGGTGTCGCGGGCGCAGATGCAGGGCCTGCCGCGGCAGGTGGTCGACGCGGCGCTGCGCGCCGACGCCGCCAAGCTGCCGGCCGTGATCGGCGTCGACCTGGGCGATGCAGGCTATGCGGTGGCGCGTGTGACGCAGGTGCTGGGCCGCGAAGCCCTGCCCGGAGGCGACGGCCCGTTGCAGCAGCAGTACACCCAGGCCTGGGCGAACGCCGAGGCGCAGGCGTACCTGGAGTCGCTGAAGAAGCGCAACAAGGTGCAGATCGAAGAAGCCGCCGTGGCCGCCGCAGCGGCGTCTGCAGCCACGCAGTGACGAGACGCGCGGCCCGGCGCGTGAAGCCGGTGCGCGTCGCGCTATAATCTTTTGCTCTGCGGTGGCTGTAGCTCAGTTGGTAGAGTCCCAGATTGTGATTCTGGTCGTCGTGGGTTCGAGTCCCATCAGCCACCCCATCCCAGCGTTTCATCAGGTCCCATGCCGGACCGAACTTCCCGCCGAATCAACGACTTAGCCGGTCGCTTGAGTCAGGAAGGTTCCTGCCGTCCCACGGCAGCGCAGCGCAAGTAGGGGAACATGTAGGGGAACAAATGGCGTTCGTCATGCCATTTGGAGCTTTGTTCCCCTATGCTCACCGACAAGCAGTGCAAGAACGCGTTCTGCCCACAGGGCAGAGCCCGCACCCGGGCGACCGATTCAGGTGGTCTCTACCTCGAAGTTGCCGGCACCGGGTCCAAGCGCTGGTTCTGGAAGTACTACTTCGACGGCAAAGAGAAGCGCCTCTCGTTGGGTTGCTACCCTGAGGTCAGCCTCAAGGATGCTCGGGCCGCTCGAGACGATGCGCGGAAGCAACACCAATCAGGCATCGACCCGGTGCTCGCGAGGCAGGTCGACCGTCTCAGTTCCCGGTTCGACGCCAACGCCAGCTTCGAGGTGACCGCGCGCGAGTTCCACGCGACCAAGAAGGTCGGCTGGAGCGATCACTACGCCAAGCGCTGGATGGAGCGCCTCGAGAAGGACATCTTCCCCTGGCTGGGCAAGCTTCCGCTTTCCCAGATCGGTGCACCGATGCTGCTGCAGACGCTGAGGCGCGTTGAGGCACGTGGCACGCGCGAACTGCCCCACTCCCTGCTGGAAGCCTGCGGGCAGGTGTTTCGATACGGCGTGGCCACCGGACGTTGTGAGCGCAGTCCCGCGTCCGATCTGCGCGGCGCACTGAAGCCGGTGCTGACCAGGCACGTCTCGGCGATCGTCGAGCCCGATCAGGTCGGCGACTTGATGCGCGCGATCGACGGCTACCACGGTCACCCCGTCACCCGGGCGGCACTTCTTCTATCGGCGCTGCTCTTCCAGCGGCCAGGGAACATCCGGCAGATGGAGTGGGCCGAGCTGGATCTCGAGGAAAGGATGTGGGCGATATCCTCCGCCAAGATGAAGCGGACAAAGCGGGAGAAGATCAACGGAAGGCCGCATCTGGTTCCGCTCGCCACCCAGGCGGTAGACGCTCTGAAGGATCTGATGCCGCTGACCGGCCGAGGGCGATACGTGTTTCCGTCCCTGATCAGTGCCAAGCGGCCGATGAGCGAGAACACGGTCCGCGTTGCTCTGCGCCGGCTGGGCTTCGACAACGAGACGATGACTCCCCATGGATTCCGGGCGATGGCCCGCACCGTGATGGTGGAGCGGCTAAACGTGGCGCCGGACGTGATCGAGGCCCAACTGGCACATGGGAAGTCCGGCCCGCTGGGCGCTGCCTACGACAGGGCGGAGTTCATCGAGCAGCGGCGCGACATGATGAAGGCTTGGGCGGACTACTTGGACGAACTCAGGCAGAGGCACCCAGGAGAGCGCCCAGCGCAAGCCGCATAGGGTCCATAGCGCATCGTGTAGGGAGCGGGCTTCACGGACGAAGCCATGGCCCAAGATGCCCGTACTCGATGGCAGCAACGAACCGTTTGTATCCGCGCCACTCCAGGGAATGTCCGACACTTCGATGGCTTACAGCTTTGGTGGCGCTCATGCGACTGGTCCTGTTTGCTGCAGTTGTCGCTCTCGGCGCGATGATCGGCGTGATCGCCGCGGCGGGCGATGACACCTCTACGAAGGTGACGATGGCGGTCGTCGGAGTTCTCTTCGCGCTGCCCGTGGCGGCCTTGCTGGCTCGTCGACGAAAAGGGGCTGAGCGCGGTCAGTTGACCGACGAGCCAATCGACACGCCAGGATCGACATCCCCACGATCGTTGTCGGCCAACTATTGGCGCGACCGCGGTCATCCGCCCTTCATGAAGCCTTCCGATGGCGATCCGGACAAGCACATGTTCGATCCCGATCGGCTGTCCTGACTACTTGCGCTTCAGGAGGTCCTTGACAGCATCAACTGCGCTCTCGGCCGTGGTCGCAGCATCTTTGCCCACCTGCTTGGCGGATTGCTTCAGCAAGGACCTACGCGGCACGAGGGTGCCGTCTTCGGCTCGATCGGCATCGATGTTTCGACCAAGCTGATCTGCCTGTGCTCCAGCGCGTTGCCGGAGCGCCGTGGCCTCAGCTTGCATCTGATCTCGGCGAGGCTCCGGCGATTCTGCAGGTGCATTTGGTGGCAGTGGATTCCCGCGAGTTCTACTGACGGCGGCATCAGAGTCTCTGCGCATGCTGGCTACGTCGACCGTCGAGTCCACGATTGCCGACTGGCGAAGATGCTCGGGAGGGAGCGACCCGAACGTCACCGGCACGCCAGTCCCATCCGTGAACGTTCGATTTGGCCCGAGGGCACGCCGTGCGAGTTCGGCTTCAAAGAGCGCTTGCGCCGCCGCACTGGTGCCCCCGTACTGCTCAGCGTAGCGGGTGAACATGGCGAGGTTGTGTGGATCCTGGGCCACGTCTATGGAGATGACCTCTCCCCTCTCGAGCGCAGTAGCCAGCCGTTCGGAGTAGCTGGTTCGTTGCGCGAGCGCAGCTTCAGCACGGGTGGTCCGCGTGGCAGATGCATTGAGGCGTGACGCGATCTCCGTGGCTTCACGTGCGTCGGCAGCAACCGTAGTCGAGAAGCTCGAATCTCTGGACACCCGATCGCCGAACTGCTTGAACTCGCTAAGTTGCTCGCTGGTCATGCTGCCTAGCACTTTCTGCTCCTGCACCGTCAGGCCCGACAAGTAGCTCTTGTCTGCTGTGGCATTGAGCTTTCCGCCAGCGACTGCGGTGCTCAGTCCCAGGTGTGCGGCAGCGCCGAAGGCTATGTTTGCGACTTGCGACTGAGACATGCCAGTGCTGTCGGCGACGCTCCGCGTGATCTGGTCCAGCCGGTTCAGCGTCTGCCCCAACTGTTCGAAGCTGCTGGATGTCGACCCCGTACTGCTCCGCGATGACTTCAGCTTTGCCAAGCCCTTGGTGAAAGCCTCGGACAGCACCGCCGAACGTTCGGTGCTGGCTGCGACCGCTTCGCTTCGGGCTGCGTCGACCTGGCGGGTGGCGTCCTGCACGTCCTGTTCGCTCACGCGCATCGAGACGACCCGGGACGCGTAGCCCTGGTTGCGCAGCAGGCTCACTGCGGTCCGGCCGGTCAACAGGTTCGACGAGACGGTGTTGCCGCTGATGTCGTTCTGCCAGTTGCTCATGAACGCGGACGTCCGGTTCGGCGCGAGCCGGATCTGGTCCATCGAGACATTACCCATGCTCAGGTTGCCCGCTGCGGCACCTGCCGTGGCACCGGCCACCATCGACTGCAGGCCCGAGAGACCGCCCACCAGCGCGGTGCCGAAGGTCTCCATCCGCTTGAGCGCCGCCCAGGCGATGAACGGGATACTGATGGCCAGGTAGCCCACCACCGCCTCGCCGGAAATCGCCCGCGAGTAGATCGTCGATGCCGTCTGCAGCGACAGGGCCTTGGCGCCGCTGCCGAGGTCAGCCGCCGCCGCGAGGTCGTAGGCGGCGTAGATCGATGCCATGTAGTTGAGCACGGCATACAGCGGCGGCCAGAGCTGGATCCAGATCAGCACCGCGGCATAGCCCTTGAAGGCCAGCATGGTCTCGCGCCCGCTGGTCAGCAGCATCAGCAGGACGAGGAGAGGGAACAGCGCGTAGGTGATGGCCTCGATCACGTTGCGGAACACCGGCAGCGCCTGCTCGGCGACCTTGCCTGCATTCAGCCAGGCCGCGTTCTGCTGCGCCACGGACTGCGCCCGCCCGACGGCCAGCACCATGGCCGCCGGGTCGTTCACCTTCTGACCGATGATGTTGCTGGTGTCGTTGATCGCATTCAGCACTGCGTTCTGGCGGATCAGGTCGGCCGCCGTCGCGGCCGCGGTCGCGATGCTGTTCTTCAGGTAGGCCTGCTGGATCTGCCCGGCGATGGCGGCATTGGCGGCCGCCGCCGGCAGCGTCGGATTCAGCTGGAAGGCGAGCTTGCCCTGGATGCGGGTCAGCTGCGCCGGCAGCCGGCCGTTGAGGTTCGTGTAGGCGTTCGGGCAGGTGTCGACGGTGATCGAGCCGCCAGCGCTGGTCAGGGTCGTGAAGCGGGCCGGGTTGGGCGATGCCATCAGCGCCCACACGTCGTCCGAGCTCGAGAACGTGCCCGGATCGACCGTGCCGTCGATCAGGTCGTACATCGTGCAGTTGTGGATGAAGTTGACCAGGTCCGTGCGGAAGTTCGGATCCTGGAAGGCGACGCCTCCAGTCTCCCGGATGAGGCGGTTGCCGAACATCAGGCCGTTCTTCTCGTAGCTCAGTTCGCTCGGCAGGGCGCCGACACCCGGGATGACCTGGAATGCCGTCTCGAACAGGCCCGTGAGCGTGTGCCCGACCGTGCTGGTGACGCTGCCGAGGAAGGCCACGCCGAACGGGACGTTAGCCACCACCTTCACGGCGGATCCTCCGGTCTTGTCGACGACGCCCACGGTCACCCGCGGCACGATGAGAACGGAGAACACCAGCAGCACGGTGGCCAGCCACTTCCACCCCTGCAACTTCTCTGGCGCGAAGGCGTAGGCCACCAGCGCCGAGATGAACCCGCAGAAGGCCACCGCGGCGACCGCCGCCATGTAGTCGCCGGAGCCGTGGATGGCTGCCGCGGCGTTGAAGATGCCGAACAGACTGTCGGCGTTCTGGTAGGCGTAGATCTCCCACATGCATCGCTCCTGGGGACTGGTCCGCCTCCGGGTTGCTGGCGCGGCGCCTGCGGCAACAGTCCTGCCGACCGCCGTGTCAGCGGGCCTGGAAGGCCGCCTGCTGCCCCAGCATGTCCATCACGTGCTGGGGCATGCTCGAACGCAGCTGCCGCTCGAGCTGCTCCAGGTGGCTGGATACCGCCCGGAACGAGCCGACCTTCTGGTACAGCAGGTTCTTCTCCTGCGACAACTGCAGCAGCATGGCCTGGGCCCGCTGCCTCACCAGGTTGGCGCGATCGCGCTGCGTCTGCTGCAGGGTGTAGTCCTTGTCCAGCGCCGCCATGCCCACGCGCAGGTTCCGTTCCAGGAAGACGTAGGCGTAGTCGGCCGCGATCACGTCGCGGTACTGCGCGATCAGGCTGTCGGACAGCCCCGAGCCGGGAATCGTCGCGCCGATCGAGAGCATCTTGTAGACCGGCTCGGTGGTCTGGTTGACGAAGCCGACCTCCGCCGAGTTGTTCGGGATCGCCGTTCGCGTGGCGATCTTGTCGGCGATCGAGCGCATCATGGTCTCGACGCGAGCGGTGAAGGGCGTGTGGGTGTAGCTGGTGTTCAGCGTCACCACGTCGCAGTCGGTGTAGTTGTTGCACCGGAGCAGGTGCTGCGTGACGTTGGTGCCGGTGCCCGCCGCCTGGCCGTACAGCAGCTGGCTGATCGAGGTGATCGTCGGCGCCACGGGCTCGGGGTCCCGCGCCGCATCCTCTGGGTAGAAGATCACCGTGCCGACGATGCTCATGATGAGCTCGCGCTCCTGGTCGTCGAGGTAGGTGCCGGTGCGCTGCAGCGCCTTCCAGGTCAGGTTGCCGACGAAGGGCGCCTTGTTGCGGATGTTGGCGTCGCCCGAGGATCGGGCCGAGGCCAGGATGCCGGGGCGGTCGGTCGCACAGCGGCGGCGCGCGGCGTCCCGGTCGGTCTCCAGGCCCATCTCGATGGCCAGATCGGAACAGGCCTCCTGCGAGCTGAAGCCTGCTGCCTCGGCGGCCGTGCTGACGATGGCCTTTGCGGTCTCGCAGGAGTTGATGCGCGCGTTGTTGATCCAGGTCTCCAGGCCCTTGGCCCACTTGGTCAGCCCGCCCAGCAGCGGCGAGACCGACTCCAGCGCGAGCTGGAACGCGATGCCCGGCAGCGCGGCCGTGATGTTGCGCAGCATGTTCTTGAACTCGGCCGCCGAGATGTGCGAGAAGGAGCCGCCGAACACATCGATGCCGCCGCACCCGGCGCGTGCGCTCGGAAACTGGATCGCCGCGAGCTGGTAGACCTTGTTCGGCGCCCGCATGAACAGGCTGCCACCGGTGTAGGTGTTGAAGGTCTGCCCCCGGAACGCTCCCGGTGCGGTGTAGTTGCCGATGGCGCCCAGGCTGTTGAACATGTTGTTCACCTCGGCGTTCAGGTCACCGGCCCGCAGCGGCGCGGGGCCCACGGCGAGCGCCGCGCAACACAGGGCGACCACCACAGCGCGGCGCAGGGACTGGTCGGCGTCGGTACGCTTCATCGGGGGCTCCTTTGGATTTCTGTCCGCGCCGGTGCGGGCTCACCGCCTCAGCGCTGGTGGGTCAGGTGGGCCTGGGCCTGCAGGCCGCCAGTCGCGCCCAGGACCGGTGTGGCGGCGCTGTCGAGTGAGGCCGTGACCATCGAGATGCGCTCGACCAGTTGCGTCTCGGACAGCACGCCGAAGCCGATCGGTGTGATCTTTCCGGTGAAGGGCTGGGCGAGGTAGACGGCGGGAACCTGGCTCACCCGGAGCGTGGTGGCGATCCCGTTGTCCCGCCGGGCATCCGCGAAGCCGGGGATCGGGCCACCGTCGACGCTGATCGCGACCACCTTGATGCCGTGCCGGGCCTGGAAGGCCTCGAGCGTCGGCGCGAAGGCATGGCAGTAGGGGCAGTCGCTGCGGAAGAAGAAGAACAGGACATGGTCGCGACCCAGGGCGCTGATGGACTGGCTGCGCTGGGCCGTCTGAAGCTGGTCGAACACCTCCAGCGCCTTCGCGTTCACCGGGCGCCCCTGGAGCGTGGGGTCGAGTTCCGGGCTGGCCCATGCGATGCGCTGTGCCACGTCGGCGAAGGTGGATGCGCGCGACACCACCTGGGCCTCCAGCTCCATGTAGCGGCGCACGTTGGCTTCGGTCGGCCGCATGATGGCGATGTGCCGGCGCTCCTCGAGGGCCTTCTGCAGGCGCTCGAACTCGACGATCTCCGGGGGCTTCGCGGGCGACCGCCGGGGTGCAATGGCGGCACTCGATGACGTTGCGGCCTGCCGCGGTGCGGAAGCCGGTGGTTCGGGCGGCGGGATCTCCGGCTCTTCGTAGAAGTGCCAGCCGCGCCAATTGTCGGACCAGTACGGCCGTCCGGGGTCCTGCGACTGCGCAAATGCGATCGTCCCGCTGCCGAGCATGGCAACGAAGCAGATTGCGAACCGAGCTTGGCGCGAGGCAGGGCGGCGCAGCGTCATGGGCGCCTCCTCACGACAGCGACCGCGGCGGCTGGCCGTCACGGCAGTAGTTGATGCCGAAGTCGATGGTCTGCCGCCGCGGTGCCTGCACGCCGCCAGCGCCGTAGTTCGGCAGCTGCACGCCGTCTTGCCAGAAGCGCACGTTCAGGCGACTGCAGCCGGGCTGGGCGTAGCGCTTCTCGGTACTCACGTCGATGTAGATCGGCGTCGTGGCGTTGAAGCGTTTCGAGATCGCGTCGGCGACCTCGCCCACCAGGATTCCGTGGGCCTTGCCGTCGGGTGCGTCCAGGGCCGAAAGCATCAGCTGCCTGGCATCGCGGACCGGCAGTCTTTCCTGAGCCATGGCCGCGCTGACGAACAAGGCGCATGCGGCGCCGACCAGAACGGTGCTGGCCCTCATTGGCACTTCCCCTGGCCGTAGTAGCACGTGGGCACACGGCTGGCGCTGCCGGCCTGCAGCGCGTTGACATTCGGCAGGGTCGGCACCAGCGACGCATAGAACTCCGACAGGTCCATCGCCGCGAAGTTGAGCGTCTGCAGCTGCGCGATTGTGAAGCCGGAGCAGTCGGCGTTCTGCGGACCGCCCCAGCCCTTGCCGATCTGCGCGCGGCCCTGTTCGTTGACGATGCGCGCGAGCATCGAGTTGAAGCAGCACTTCGAGGTGGTGTGCTCGACGCAGGACACGCACACGCCCAGGACCCGGAAGCACGATGAGCACCAGGTGCCAATCGTGTGGCACAGCCTGGCGCCTTCCTTCATCGCCAGCTTCCCCTCGTCCTCGTTGCAGGACATCATCGAGAGGACGATGTAGATGATCACTGCAATGGCCAGCGTCCACGGGTCGAAGGCCACGACCAGGCTGTCGCCGGCATACACGGCCACCGATCCGGCGGGCAGGGCGGCGCCGTTGACCGCCACCGTCACGCCGTAGGTCGTGAACGTGCCGCTGAAGCCGCCGCCCATCAGCAGCGCCGAGATCCCCTGGTAGATGAACTGCTGGTTCTGCGAGTTCATCAGCACGTCGAAGACCAGACGCGAGCCGCCGCCGAAGATGCTCTGGTTCGTCATGCCGGCGCCGGCGCCGTCGGCGTAGCAGCAGTTCTTCAGCAGGCGGTCGCGGCAGCGGTTCTCCTCGCCCTTGAAGACCTGCATGCGGTCGGCGTCCAGGTAGATGCCCGCCTCGCGGCCGGCCTCGAGCATCGACATGCTGCGCGCGAAGTCGGGGTCGTTCGGCGCGCCGATGTCGAAGCAGTTGCCGCTCAGGCAGAAGACGTTGGTCGGGCAGTTGCTGGTGGTGGTGACGGTCTCGGCGGGCACGGGGCAGCTGTAGCCGTCCTCGAACACCTCGCACACGCCGGTGACGGCATTGGTCTGCCGGCAGGTCGACGACTGCGGCGTGCAGCCTGCGGCCACCAGCGGTGCGCACTGGTCGGCCGACGCGCCGCCGCTGCACGACATGGTGCTCCGGTACTCCCAGCAGTCGCGGGTGACGGCCACGCCGTCGACGATCTTGGTCGCCGGGCCATCGGTGCAGACGGCGGGCGTGGTCGTGGTGCAGCGGCCACCGGCGTCCAGGGTCGGGCACTGGTCGTCCCAGCGGTCGGTCTCGGTGACGGTGGTGGCTGGCCGCGTATAGGACAGCCGCATCGTCGGAATCGGGCCGAAGGCGGGGTTGGGCGCCCAGCCGATCACGGCCCGGTCGGCGTCGATGTTCCAGTAATAGCCGCCTATGGCGCCGGTGATGTCGATGCCGGCGTAGGACGTCCATCCGGCAGCGGGCGCGTAGCACCTGGTGCCGTCCAGCGCGGAGGTGGTGCAGCCGCTGTCGCCCTGGCAGACGGTGTCCTGGATGTTGTCGCCGCTCTGCGTGCCGGCGCGGCAGGCGGCGTAGACCTTGAGGAAGGGCTCGACGCTGGTGCAGCTGTAGCCGGAGTCGCCGCCACCGGTGCAGACCTCGGCACGCTCCGGGGCCACCATCGCAGTCAGGCTGCAGATCAATCCGTTGCAGCTCTTGTCGGCCACCCAGACGGCCGTGCGGATGGGCTGGCCGTCGATCATCGAGTAGGTGGTGTCGAGAACCGACACGATCTGCGGGAAGACGACCGGCGTCGTCATGTCCACGTCGAAGAAGCTGAGCGGATTGCCGTCCTGGGTGACACGGAAGTGCTGCGCGGTGACGGCGCGGTCGGGCAGGCACTGCACGTCGAGACCCGTGCGGCCTGAGGCGGCGTTGGCGAACCAGTCGCCCGGGTTGCAGCTGGTGGTCCGCGTTGTGCTGACGGTCAGGCTTCGGCTGCAGCTGTAGTTGCCGACGCCGACGTAGCGCAGGCAGCTGCGTGGCTGCATGCCGGCGGGCACCGGGGTGACCGTGGTGGTGCACCCGCTGTAGTAGGCGGCCAGGCTGCCCAGCTCGGCCGATGGCGTGCGGCCGATTGCGCGCGCGGAGGCAACGGCAGGGTCATCGACACCGATCGTCGGGCGCGGTGTGTTGGCCGAGGAGAAGGCGCCGCGCTGCGCCTGGCAGAGCGGGTCGCTCGGGGTCAAAGTACAGGCAGACAGCCTCGCGCTGCCCTGCGATGAGAGATTGGGCTGGCGGTAGTAGCTGCGCTCAGGAGGGGTGGTCGTGTAGCCCGGGACCACGGCGGTGGCGCCCGGGGTGGTGACGTTGCCGCGGGCCACTGGGTTCGCGGCCTGGCCGGCGGCGACACCTTCCTCGTGCGGGCCGGCCACGGCGGCGGTCTGCGTTGTCAGGGAGCAGGCGGCGGTGATGCAGGCGACGAGGCGGCGCCAAGGCGAGGCGCCGCTCGCCGTGGATGGCGGCGAGGCAGGGAGGTGGCTATCGGGGCCTGGCGGGGTCGGTGGAAGCACGCCCCATGGTCAGGGGCGGTCCGGTCGGTGTCGCGGTGAAACGGCGACTGAGAGAGAGGGGTTTCGATGCTGGGCAAGCGTTTGGGGAACGGCTGTTCGGCAGCGGTTGCGGTCTGTCGCCGATACAGGTCGAACGTCCGCTCACTGCCACAAGGCGGTCACTGATCATGGCGACAGCGCGGCGCGCGAACGCCTGCTTCCCAAGCGACAGCGGCCGTAGTCCTCGGACTCGGCGTTCGGCGCCCAGTCCATGACCGCTTCTGCCCGGGACGACCGACTGAACCCGACCCTAAGCAGTCGCCGGGCCAACGAGAGACCTGTCATTCCTGTGTCGAAGCGTGGCCCCGTCGGCCCCGGTTGCCGTAGGTCCCAGGCACATGCGCGCTTGCCGACCTGACATCCGTCGCTGAAGACGCCTGCACCAGTTCGTTCAAGATGCCGCAGTGCTCCGCCTCACGAACACCAACGCACTGCTCGCGCAGCGCCTTCAGCTGCTTCTCCAGCTGGCGCAGCTCGCGGATGCGGGTGGCGACATGGCCGATGTGTTCGTCGAGCAGCGCGTTGACCTCGCCGCACTCGGCCTGCGGCGCATCCTTGAATCACATCAGCACGCGGATCTCGTCCAGCGTCATGTCCAGCGAGCGGCAATGGCGCACGAAGGCCAGCCGCTCGACGTGCCCGGGCCCGTAGATGCGGTAGTTGCCCTCGCTGCGCGACGCCTGCGGCAGCAGACCCTCACGCTCGTAGTAGCGGATGGTCTCGACCTGGGTCTGCGCCGCAAGCGCCAGTTCACCGATCTTCATGGTCTCGCTCCTTCCTTTCAGCCCGCGCTCACACGGGGCTGCAGTGCAATGATCGCCATGCCGGCGAGGCAGATGGCGGCACCGACGAGATCCCATCGCGTCGGCATGACACCGTCGACGCGCCACAGCCAGAGCACCGCCACGACGACATAGACACCACCGTAGGCCGCGTAGATGCGGCCCGCAGCGCTCGGATGCAAGGTCAACAGCCACGCGAATGCCGCCAGCGACGCCGCCGCCGGCAGCAGCCACCAGACCGGCCGCCCCTGCGTGAGCACCAGCCACGGCAGGTAGCAGCCGACGATCTCGGCGACCGCGGTGACGAAGAACAGTCCTGTGACGCGAAGGAAATCGAACATGGGTCGGAGCTCTCGACGTGCGCGGAGTGATGGCCACGGAATCGCAGCATAGCCGCTTGACTCTGGAGCGGCTACAGGGTTTCAAATACACGCATCGACACCTGAAAGCCCCTCATGAGCGACTCCTGCGGCAGCCACGGCTGCTCTGCCCCATCTGCCACCCAGAGCCCGCGCTACCGCCGCGTGCTCTGGGCAGCCCTGTTCATCAACGCGGCGATGTTCGGCATCGAACTCGCCGGAGGCTTGAGCGCCGGATCGGTGTCGCTGCTGGCCGATGCCGTGGACTTCTTCGGCGACGCTGCCAACTACGGCATCTCGCTGCTGGTGCTGGGCATGGCCTTGACCTGGCGCGCACACGCTGCGCTCTTCAAGGGCCTGACCATGGGCGCCTTCGGCATCTTCGTGCTCGGCCGGGCCGCCTGGTCGGCCGCCGCGGGTACCGTGCCCGAGCCGGTGACGATGGGCGCGATCGGCGCACTGGCGTTGCTGGCCAACGTGTCGGTGGCCGCAATGCTCTATGCGTGGCGCGAGGGCGACGCCAACATGCGCTCGGTCTGGCTGTGCAGCCGCAACGACGCCATCGGCAACTTGGCGGTCATGGCCGCGGCGCTGGGCGTGTTCGGCACCGGCAGCGGCTGGCCCGATCTGGCCGTCGCCGCGGTCATGGGCGTGCTCGCGCTGACCACCGCGCGCTCCGTCATCCAGCAGGCCCGCGCTGAACTGCGCCCCGTGCCAGCGCACGCTTGAAGGGTAGAACGCCATGTCCGACGCCATGCACCCCTTGTTGGCAGCGACGCCGCTGCTGGATATTCACCACCCGGACATCGAGGCCCTGGTCGCCCGCCGCGGCTGGCGAACCCTCAGCCCCTACGACCGCATCGGAGCCGTCTACGACTTCGTCCGCAACGAGATCGCCTTCGGCTACAACGAAGGCGACGAACTGGCGGCATCCCGGGTGCTCGCCGACGGCATCGGCCAGTGCAACACCAAGAGCACGCTGCTGATGGCCTTGCTGCGCGCGGTGGGCATTCCCTGCCGCTTCCACGGCTTCACCATCGACAAGCCGCTGCAGAAGGGCGCGATCACCGGGCTGGCCTACTGGCTGGCCCCGCAACGCATCATCCACAGCTGGGTCGAGGTGACCCTGGAAGGCGGCTGGATCGCGCTGGAAGGCTTCATCCTCGATGCGCCCTACCTGGCCAGCCTGCAGCGCCGGTTCCCGCAGGCGCGCCGCTACTGCGGGTACGGCGCTGCCACGCCCGGCCTGTCGGCGCCCGGCGTCGAATGGCGCGGCCAGGACACCTACATCCAGAAGGAAGGCATCGCCGACGACTTCGGCATCTTCGACAGCCCAGACGCCTTCTACGCGCGCCACGGCTCCAACCTGTCGGGCCTCAAGCGCTGGCTGTACGAACGCGTCATCCGCCATGCAATGAACCGCAACGTCGCGCGTGTCCGCGCCTCGAGGTGGTGAAACCCCACAGCCCGGTCGCCTTGGAGGCGACGAGGCCAACCCTGTAGCCGCTAGACTCTTGCCCGTGCGTCGAATCCTCGCCATTGTTCTGCTTGCCCTTCTGCCTTTTCAGTTCACTTGGGCGGCCGTAGCTTCGTATTGCGGACACGAGACCCAGGCCGCAGTCGAGCACTTCGGGCACCACGAGCACGAGCACCATGCGGACGTGGGCGGCGACGCCGAGCCGGATGCGGACCTAGCTGCAAACGCCGATGTCCAGGGCGACAAGGCGCCCGGCGCCATGGACCTGGACTGCGGCCACTGTCACGGCACTTGCAGCGCGATGCTGACGCTGCCGTCGGCTCTGCCCGGCTTGCTCTCGGCGGCGCACCCCAGCGCCATCTTCGAAGAAGCCGAAGGCGCATACGCGCCGACCCGACCCGAACGCCCTCAGTGGCTGCCCCTCGCCTGATCGGCGAGGCGGGTCTCTTCCTTCTCTGAAGCCCGTTCGCGCCTGAGTGCTTGCCGCAGTCTGCGGCGCCACCGGGCACGACGCGACCCCTGTGTCGCCGCTTGCCGATCTCCCGTGAGTTGTTATTAACACTGGAGCATCGAATGACAGCAACGTATCGAACAAGGGACTGGCGGCCAAGCTGCTGCTGGCCCAAACCGGTAGCCGCAGGCAACGCAACCAAAGAGACTCAGGCCGCCGGGACGGCGGCGACGCCTCTGGCCGGGCGAAGCGCCCTCAGCGCGGCAAGTCTGCGCGTCGGATCGCACCAAAGGCACTGCGCAGAAGCAGAACGACATCCACCAGCAGCGCCGTTGTCCTCGGAGGCATGTGGGCGCCGCAAAACGCAAGCGGCGAGGTGGCCCGACAACAGGCCAGGTTCGCCGCGCCCCGAGATCCTCGACCGATCAGCCAGCAGTCGATTCCAGGCGTGCCCGCCGCGCTTCAGGGGATTCGTTGCGCATCTCTTTGATGACTTCCTGACGCGTCTTGCCCGGACCGGTGCTCTTGACGGGCAGGGGTGCGTTGCGCTGCATCAGCGCGAGCGTGCCGTCCTTTCGGGCGGCATCGAGTTCAGCCAGCACCTCGGCGCGCGTCTTGCCGTTCTTGGCGTGATCCGGGTGGTACGTGAATCCGGCTTCGCCGCCGGCAGCGTGGTACAGCGACGTGGCCTGCGACAGGCCTGGCAGAGCGATGGCGGTGATGACGGCAATGGTGGCGAACGCAAACTTGAACGAGCTCATGGTGTCCATTCCTTGGTTGGGAAGTTCCCGCAAGCAACCTGCAGCGGGATGCCTGACGGCATGAGCAGTAATCTAAAAATCGCGCTCCAACAGAGACAGGTCCGGCAGATGACAGTTCGGACAGGTTGTTGGCCGGGTCTCACGGAGGGCAGCGCGCAATGAAGCTGCTGGTGATCGAAGACGAGGTCAAGCTGGCCGATTACCTGCGCAAGGGACTGACGGAAGAGGGATTCGTGGTGGACGTTGCGCACAACGGTGTCGACGGTCTTCACCTCGCCATGGAGTCCGAGTACGAGCTGCTGGTGCTGGACGGCATGTTGCCCGGCATTGATGGCCTGAGCCTGCTTACCGCCCTGCGGCAGAGCAAGCAGACGCCGGTGCTGATGTTGACCGCCCGCGTGCGCGTCGAGGATCGGGTGCGCGGCCTGCAGAGCGGTGCTGACGACTACCTCATCAAACCCTTCGCCTTCTCTGAACTGCTGGCGCGCATCCAGGGTTTGCTGCGGCGCGCCGGCCCAGCACGCGCCCCGGGCGGCGCGACTGTTCTCGGGCTGGCAGACCTGGAGATCGACCTCGTACGCCGCAAAGCGATGCGCGCCGGACGAAGGCTTGACCTGACAGCGCAGGAATTCAGCTTGCTCGCGTTGTTCGTGCGCCGACAGGGCGAAGTCCTGTCGCGCACCGAGATCGCCGAGCAGGTGTGGGACATGAATTTCGACAGCGCCACCAACGTCGTCGACGTCGCCATCCGCCGCCTGCGGAGCAAGCTCGACGCGCCCTTCGAGGGCACCCTGCTCCATACCGTGCGGGGCATGGGTTATGTGCTGGAGGTGCGAGACATATGAGCCGCAGCCGCATAGGGTCGTTGGGGCGCCGGCTGTCGTACTGGCTGGCCCTGCAGAGCCTCGTGGGTCTGGTCGTGGTCTGTGCAGCGGTGTATGGCGCGACGCACCTAGGCTTCCAGTCCCGTCAGGCGGAGGAAATGGTGCAAAAGCAGGTGCAGCTCCGACACCTGCTCGCGGAGGCGGCGCGCGATGGTGACGTTGCGACCCTGAAGCACAAGCTCGACGACTTCTTCATCGGGCACCCAGACATGGAACTTGCACTGACCCGGGCGTCTGACGGTTCAGAGTTCTATCGGCGGTCTGCGCCAAGCCCAGCGATCGACCAGCGCGTCGCGCGTTTCACAGTACCCGCGCCGGCGCCAGCGCAAGGGACACTCGACGCCGTACTGATGCTGGACATTCGGGACGACGCTGCACTGCTGCGTCGTATCGGGTTCACGCTCGCCTTCGCTGCCCTGGCCGGCACGCTTCTCGTGTCGGCAGGCGGGTTCCTTCTTGTGCGCTTGGGCTTGCGCCCAGTGCGCGACCTGGTGGATCAGACCCGCCAACTTGCTGCCGACACGCTGCACAGGCGTCTGGACGGCTCCGCACAGCCTGAGGAACTTGAGCCGCTGATTGCCCAGTTCAACGAGTTGCTGGGCCGGCTGGAGCTGGCTTACGTGCAAATGGAAGGCTTCAACGCCGATGTGGCCCATGAGCTGTGCACCCCGCTGGCCACACTGATCAGCAGCACCGAGCTCGCGCTGCGCAAGGCCCGGGATGCCACTGAGCTGCGCGAGGTGCTTGGCTCGAATCTGGAGGAGCTTCAACGCGTTGCCAGCATCGTCCACGACATGCTGTTCCTGTCGCAGGCGGACCGCGGCGTCATCGCACGACGCGTTCCGACCACCAGCCTGGCCGCGTTGGCGCTGCAGGTGTGCAACTACCATGAAGCTGCGCTCGAGGATGCGGGCCTGGCTCTGGAGATCGTCGGCGACGCCTCAGGCA
This sequence comes from Rubrivivax soli, assembly GCF_049810355.1. Lineage (GTDB taxonomy): Bacteria > Pseudomonadota > Gammaproteobacteria > Burkholderiales > Burkholderiaceae_C > Rubrivivax. The sequence goes on along the minus strand of NZ_CP187368.1, from coordinate 1,370,119 downwards.
GCTTCGACACCCCGTTGCTGCAACGGGCACTGTCGAATCTGGTCGGCAACGCCACACGCTATGCGCAGCGCGGCTCCACGGTGCGTGTTGAGATCATCCAGTCAGCACCCGGCGAAGTGCAGTTCCAGGTGGTCAATCGCGGCACCGCGATCGAGCCCAGTCACCTTCCGCGCTTGTTCGACCGCTTCTATCGCGGCGATCCCTCGCGCAGCCACGCGGATCGCAACCACGGGCTCGGGCTGGCCATCGTGGCGGCCATCGCGCGCATGCACGGAGGGCGGCCCATGGCCGCATCATCCGAGGGCATCTCGTCGATTGGCATGAGCTTGAAAGACGGGCCGGCCAAAGCCACGTCGCCTCAGGCAGGCACGTCGAGCCCGGAGCACCAGCTGTCGTGAGCTTCTGCTGGACGATCACCTGCAACGGCGGATCAGCCAATTCACGCAAGGGCGTGCCGTTGACGAAGTAAACCGGTGCTTGTCCCGTGCCCAGACCGGTGTGACCGATGAGGTTCTGCCGCATCGGGGTTCTTGATTAGCGATGAACCTCAGCAACCCTGATGCCACGCTCGGGCTGCTTCGGCGTCGCGACCATCGCCCGCAGCAAACTGCCGAGCATGGCCCGCATGTCGTAGCGCCGGTTGAAGCGGAACTGGACTTCGGCGAGGTAACGGTATCCGTACTTGGCGAACTTGATGGCGTGGTACGTGCCAGTCAGCGCGGTCTTCACGTTGCCGATGAGCGTGTTGACGGCGCGGAACTTCTCGTTGAGTACGCTGGCCTTGCCGCCACCGGTGACCTCGCGGTCGTGGACGGCGCCCATCGAGGCAGCCACGGTGAAGCAGCCCAGGCCGTCGGAGACGACGGTCAGCGGCAAGCCCATGCTGGTCGCGATGAACTCCTTCATCGCCTCGTTGGTGAACGGCCGCGCCGACAGGCAGGCCAGGTGGGCGCGGCCGTCCTCGGTAGTCTGCACCGCCACGACGAAGGGCACCTTGTTCTCCGAGCCGCGGCCGGCCTTGCCACCGCTGCGTTCCCCGCCGAGATAGGCGTCGTCGACTTCGACGCGGCCGGTGAGTTGCCGCTCGGACTCGGCCAGAGCCATGGCCTGCAGCAGCTTGTGCTTGATGAGCCATGCGGTGCGGTAGCTCACGCCCAGCTGGCGGGTCAGTTCCAACGCCGAGACGTTGTTCTTGGCCTGCGTCAGCAGTTGCATGGCCAGGAACCAGCGCGTCAGCGGCAGCTTGGTAGCCTCGAAGACGGTGCCGCTGGTTACGCTGCACTGGTACTGGCAGCCGGAACACTGCCAGTACAGGCGGCCTTCGCGTCGGAACGTGGTGCGCGACTGCATGACGCCGCAGACCGGACAGACGAAGCCGCCCGGCCAGCGCGCGGAAACCAGAGCCCGCTCGCACTGCTCCTCGGTTCCGTAGCGGTCCATGAACTCCGGCAACGACAGCCCCTTCTGGAACTGGACTCGATTCATCGGCATGGCGCATCTCCTGGTGGGATGCGCCCATCCTCGGCGCTCAGTGGCTCACAGAGTGAGCCTGCTGAGCTTCATCGCTAATCAGGTCGGGGTTTGAGGTCCATCAGGTCTCCACTGGAGCTGCGGAGCCTTAACCCGCGCCAGTGCCTCAAGGTAGCTGCCCTGCGGCCGCTGGCCCGCAGGCCTGGAGCGTGGGAAGGCAGACAATCTCGGGACTATCGAAACCAACCCACCCCTTGCTCCTGCAAGAGAACTTCGCCCATGCAGTCCAAACCGAATGCGTTCGAGCGCTTCCTTGAGTCGGCCATCTTCGCCAGTCGTTGGCTACTCGCTCCCTTCTTTCTCGGCCTGATCATCGCCATGGCGGTACTGCTCCTGAAGTTTGGCAAGGAACTTTGGTCGTTGCTGTTGGGCGTCTTCGGTTACGTCCAAAACGATGCGGTGATCTCCATACTGACGCTCGTCGACACTGCACTGATCGCCGTCCTGCTGTTGATCATCGTTTTCAGCGGCTACGAGAACTTTGTCTCCAAGCTCAGCATCGGTGACCACGAAGACCGGCCCGCCTGGATGGGAAAGATCAGCTTCTCGGATCTCAAGATGAAGCTCATTGGCGCCATCGTCGCGATCTCGGCAGTTGAACTGCTGAAGGCCTTCTTGATCAGTGTGCAGCTCACGGGCGAGCAGATAGGTTGGAAGATCGCCATCCACCTCACCTTCGTGATCTCGGGCCTTCTGTTCGCCGCCTCGGACTGGATCAGCGACAGCCGCAAGTCCCCCTGAGGACCAGGACGCGACGCCGCCTGCATGTCCCTCAGGTTTGACTGATGCCAAGTTGAGGTCCGCAGCCCTGGAAGGGCTGAGTCTTCCGTGGAACTGCCGCCTCGCGGTGTGTCACCACCGGAAGCTGCGTTCGGCAAGCAAGCGCCACCGGCGCTGACGGTGGCGGTAGAAAACCTGGGCGAACAGCCAAACCGGCAACGTGAACAGGCCTGCATCGATGGTCACTGTGTCTCGATAGAGGGTGCGCCCACTGGCCGTGGAGATCGAGATGGTGTGGTCCCAGACCTTGACCAGGGCGCTATGGCCGTTATCGCGCAGAAGGAAGCCAGCTGCCGAGTCGGGGTATGAGATCACGATGGCCTGTTTGCCGAAAGGCACGAAACCGAAAATGCGCACGCCGACCCAGTACGTGCCCTCGGCCCAGGTCTGGGGCCAGATGTGCGGTTCGAGCGGTGTTAACTGAACCAGCGGGTAGGCGACAAAGTTCAGCAGACGCGTAGTCACAGCATGGGTGATCGCGTCATCCATCGAACATTCAAGCTCTGTGGAGATGTCTACTTGCATCTTGCATTGCTCGGCTTCATGGATCGCGCTGCGCTAGGACTCCAACGCGGTGGAGCTGGCTGCCATGGCCGCGCGAATCAATTTCGATGACGGAGACCAGCCGGCGCCGGTGTCATCGGTCGCGTTCCTCGATCAGCCGTTTGAGTTCAGGCGGGATGGCCATCGGCTTGAAGGCGCTGACATTCGCGCCGCCGGTATTGCCCATCGGCAGGCGTCCGACCAGATGTCCGATCGGGACCAGTGCGATGCGCTGAACCTGACCGATCACCTCGCGCCAGTCGCCCGCTGACCAGCCCACCCGGAGCATCTGCCAGTGAACCCGCAGATGCGGCACGAAATCAAGCTGGCCGAGCACATGCGCCCGTTCCAGGGCCGCGAACGCGCTCCTGGCGTCGCCCACGGCCCCGTACTGCCCGGCTTCTGCCATGGCCGCCTCGAAGGCTTCGATGCGAGACAGCCCCGTCTTCAACATCACTTGACCTCCCCCTTCTTCAGCAACCGAAGTCCGTTACCCACCACCAACAGGCTGGCGCCCATGTCGGCAAAGATGGCCATCCACATCGTCGCGCTGCCGAACACCGCCAGCACCAGGAACACGGCCTTGATGCCCAGCGCCAGTGTGATGTTCTGCCAAAGCACGGCATGTGTGGACCGGGACAGCCGGACGGTCTCTGCAATCCGGCGCAGATCGTCGTTCATGACCACCACATCCGCAGCTTCCATGGCGGTGTCGGTGCCGGCGGCACCCATCGCCACGCCGATGTCGGCCTGCGCCAGTGCTGGCGCGTCGTTGATGCCGTCGCCGGTCATCGCGGTCAGGCCATGCTGGGCCTGCAACGTCTTGATGGCCTCCAGTTTGTCTTCAGGCAGCAGGTTCCCGCGCGCTTCATCGATGCCGGCCTCGTGCGCGATGGCCGTCGCTGTCGCCTGGTTGTCGCCGGTCAGCATCACGGGCGTGATGCCCAGGGCCTTGAGCGATGCAATCGCCTCGCGGGACGAGGCCTTGATCGTATCGGCCACCGCGAACAAGGCGATGGGGCCTGTGCCCGATGCCAGCAGGCTGACCGTGCGACCCGCTTCCTCGTGGGTGCGCAAGGTCGCCTCCAGAGCCGGCGAACACTGACCGCGTTCCTCGATCAAGCGGTGGTTGCCCAGCACGTAGACGGCTCCGCCGACGTCGGCCTGCACGCCGCGGCCGGCGATGGCCTTGAAGTCCTTGGCCTCGACGTTGTTAGGGGTCAGGCCGGTGGCGATGGCGCGTGAGACCGGATGGTCCGAGTGCCCCGCCAGGACGGCGGCGATGTGCTCGGCGGTGGCTGCGTCGACCTCGGTGCCAATCACTTCCCACGCCACGAGCTTGGGCTTGCCTTCGGTGATGGTGCCCGTCTTGTCCAGCGCGATCGCCTTGATCTTGCGGGCTTCCTCCAGATAGATGCCACCCTTGATCAGGATGCCGCGGCGCGCTGCGGCGGCCAGGCCGCTGACGATCGTCACCGGTGTCGAGATCACCAGGGCGCAGGGGCAGGCGATCACGAGCAGGACCAGCGCCTTGTAGACCGCTTCTAGCCAGGTCCAGTCGAGCAACCAGGGGCCGAGCAGTGCCACGGCCAGGGCGATGACGAAGACCGCCGGCGTGTAGACGGCGGCAAAGCGGTCGACGAAGCCCTGGGTGGGCGCCCTCGTCCCCTGGGCTTGCTCGACCGCGTGGATGATGCGAGCGAGCGTCGAGTTCGAGGCCAGCGCGTTGACCTCGAATTCGAAGGTACCGGTCTCGTTGATCGTCCCCGCGAAGACCGGATCGCCGACCGCCTTGTCGACCGGAATGCTCTCGCCCGTGACCGGCGCCTGGTTGATGCTGGAACTTCCGGCCGACAGCACGCCGTCCATCGGCACGCGCTCACCCGGACGTACTTGCACGACGGCGCCGAGCATCACGGAGGCCACCGGCAAGGTCGCCCAGCTGCCGTCGGCCTGGCGCACCAGCGCTTCCTCGGGCGCCATTTCCAACAGGCCCTTGATGGCGTTGCGGGCGCGATCGACGGCCCGCGCCTCGATCGCCTCGGCGATGGCATACAGCGCCATCACCATGGCCGCCTCCGGCCATTGGCCGATCAGGAAGGCGCCGGTCACGGCCACCGTCATCAGCGCATTGATGTTCAGCCGCCCATGGCGCAGTGCCGTCAGACCTTTCTTGTAGACGTCGAAGCCAGCCAGCCAGATGGCGGCAGCCGCCAGAGCCAGGCCTGCGGCCTTCCAGACCTGCGTGTCCGGAGCGAAGAAACCAAGCACCTCCGCGCCGATGGCGAGCAGCAAGGCGCCACCCAGCCGCCATGCGCCGCCCGAGCCGGCGCCATGGTTATGGCCGTCGGCCCCGGCCTCAGAACCCGTCGCCGCGTCGTTTCCCTTGTCCTGGATGGGTTGCGGATCGAAGCCGGCTTTGCGGATCGCAACCAGGGCTTGTTCGACGGAAATCGCCGGTGCGTCGATGGCCATCGTGCGCTGACCCAGCTGGAAGGTCATCGCGCGGATACCGGTGATGTGCTCGACTGCGCGCCGGATTTCCGACTCCTCGCTGGCACAGTCCATCGTCGGTACGCGAAAGCGGGCCCCACCGGCGGTCAAATCCGCGCCGGGGAGCGTGCCCGCAGCGGGCGCATCGCCGTGGCAAGCGCCGCAGGCATCGGCAGGCTTGGCTGCTGCAGCGTCAGGAGTTGGAGAGTGGGGGGTGCTCACAGTGGCCTTCCTTGATGGGTTGCAGGCATTGGAAACCCTGAAGTCGGTTTAGAGTCAAGCACTTTGATCCCAGATGGAGAAGACCATGCGCATCGGTGATTTGGCCGAGTCGACCGGGACGGCGATCGAGACGATCCGTTTTTACGAACGCGAGGGTCTGATCCCCGCAGCGCAGCGCGCGGAAAACAACTACCGCATGTACACACCCGCGCACGCGGAGCGTCTGGCGTTCATCCGCCATTGCCGCAACCTGGACATGACCCTCGATGAGATCCGGACGCTGCTGCGGCTGCGCGATGCGCCCCTGCAGGACTGCGGCGAGGTGAACGCATTGCTCGACGAGCACATCGGGCATGTCAACCACCGTATGCGCGAGCTGCGGACGCTGCAGAAGGATCTGAAGGCATTGCGCGCGCGGTGCGGCACGCCCCACGCCATCGAGCAGTGCGGCATCCTCAACGAGCTCGACACCGCGGCCGCCCAGTCCACGCCAGCGCCGCCGCACCGTCACATCCGCGGAACGCACTGAATCCCGGCACAGCGGGCACGACTGCCGATGACGAACATGACGAGACGGTCATGTTCCTGTTCTGCGGCTGTTGGTATGCAGTTTCTACAGTCACCTTCGATGTCGGCAAGGCGCGCGGTTCTGCGCAGCTGCCGGCACTTACCCCCATCGAAAGGACTGAACATGCAATCGACCCGTCGACTCCGTACCGCTGCCCTCGTCGCCCTGAGCGTCGTCCCTTTCCTCAGTTTTGCCGCCAGCGGACCTGTGTTCATGAACGGCCAATCCATCTATGGGCAGCGGGCGACCCAGGGCGCTCCCGTTCGCGTCGTGGACCTCGCTGCCACGGATCGGCTCAACGTCGGCTACGGCGAAAGCGTGGTCTTCCGCAGCGGCGCACAGCAGTTCTCGTGGACCTTCAACGGGCTCGACCGGAGGTCCGTCGATGTCAGTCAAATCGCGCCGGCAGGCTTTGCCAGCAAGCCCTTCGCCGTGCACGTCGGCCGCAGCCCGTCGAATCGACACTGAGATCGTTGCGGTGCAGTCCTTGTCTTCTGCGCACTGTCAGGAGTTCGCAGGTTGCCAGTGCGCTGCCCCGGCCGGCGCGTCCCCAGTTGTTTTACAAGGCGGGGAGCCCGTGTCTAGGCCGCCAAGTGCGGAGAGATGGAGATGCCTCGCCGCATTGACTGCAACCAGTCGTGCGCCCAGGGTGCGAGAGTGACAAGCGCCTCGATGTGCCGGGCAACTGCTCTTGGCCGTATCACGCGTGGAGAGAGGGCTCGCCCGAGCGGTCAGCTCACGGAGCTGAAGCGATCCAGAATCCGCCTGCCGCTCTATCCGGCGCTGGTTGGCGGTGATTGGCGTTGGAAGCCTGCTCCGTGATAGCTTACTGCTCGTCCTATCTTGCCTCTGGCTCCAGCGACTTCTATGCAGGTCAAGTACCTCGACTCCGCGCTTGCTCAGACACTGACCTGGATTTGGTTGGTCGTGCTTGCTGCCGGTGGGGTGGCCTGGTTGATTCACCGCTACTGGCGCGCGCGGCATCCCATCCCGCGACCGGAACCCGTGCTCAGATACAGCCAGCGACTGCAACAGCGTCTCGCGAAGAGTCAGGTGGTCAAAAAGCGCAAGCATCCGAAGCGCCCGTCCACGAGCCACCGACAACGGGACTGATGATGGCCATCCTGCAAAGGCCTGCTCTGTTCGCATCGAAGCTCTCGACCGCGTGCGACAAAGGCACGTCGCGCCGGCCGGGGTGGGCGTCGCAGGTGGTCCCATGGCTTTGGATCTGCCAGAAGGTAGAGAACGAGTCAGCTGGGTTGGGCCCAGGAAAACCCTGTGTCCGTTAGACTTGTTGCAATGTCCCGCTTCCTTGCCATCTTCTTTCTTGTTCTGCTGCCGTTCCAGTTCAGCTGGGCGGCAGTGGCACCGTACTGCGGGCATGAGCGTGAAGTTGTGTCCGGGCACTTCGGTCATCATGAGCACCACCATCACTCTGCGGCTGAGGGCGATGGCGATGGCGATGGTGATGGCGATGGCGATGGCAGGACGTTTGCGGATTCGAAAGCCACCACCGAACTTCAGGCCGACAAAGCGCCAGGCGCCATCGATCTGGACTGTGGTCAGTGCCATGGCAACTGCAGTGTGATGCTGTCCTTGCCGTCATACCTTCCCGCCGGGGTTTCGGTTGAGCGGCCAGGCGCCACCATCGACGTGGCCAGCGGCGCACACGCGCCCACCCGACCCGAACGCCCTCAGTGGCGGCCCCTCGCCTGATCGGCGAGGCGGGTCTCTTCCCTTTCTGAAGCCCGTTCGCGCCTGAGTGTGCGCCGCAGCCTGCGGCGCCGTCGGGCACGACGCGACCTGTTGGTCGCCGCTTGCCGATCTCCCGTGAGTTGTTTTCAACACTGGAGCATCGGATGACACCAAGAACTCGAACGAGGGCCCTGCTGCGCGCCAGCGTAGTTGCCGCCGCGACCTTCTGCGGCACGACTGTGCAGGCACAGGCCGCTACGGCGGCCGCTGCGACTGCCACGGCTGCAGGAGCGGCAGGCACGGAAGCCGCCGCAAGCACACTGAGCCTGCGCCAGGCTTATGAAGCTGCATGGGCCCGCCAGCCCGAAGCTCTGGCGCTGCAGGCGCGGCGCGACGCTGTACGCGCTCAGCAAAGCGCAGCGAAGGCGTGGACGCCAGAGCCGGCAGCGCTGGAACTCTCGAACAAGACCGACCGCCTGGGCAACAACCAGGGCGCGCGTGAGGTAGAGGTCGGCATCGCCGTGCCGCTGTGGCTGCCCGGTGAACGTGGCCGCAGCGCAGCGCTGGCCGACGCCGAGGGCGCTGCCATCGAAAGCCGAGCCACTGCGGCACAACTGCGCGTCGCCGCCACCGTCCGCGATGCCTGGTGGCAGTGGCAGCGTGCGCGCATCGAGGTCGGAACCGCCCGCGATCAACTCGAAAACACCCGCCTCATTGCCGCTGACGTGGCCCGGCGTGCGAAGGCCGGCGATCTGGCCCGCGCCGACCAGCACCAGGCTGACGGCGCGGTGGCCAGCGCGGAAGCTGCTGTGGCGCAGGCCGAGGCCGGCCTCGCGGCGGCACGACAGCATCTGCGTGCGCTGGCCGGCGCCGCACCCGCATTGTCTGGCGCAGGCGACACCCTGGCCGAGCCGGATCCCGGCGCCGCAGCCACTGAGCTCGAAGCGCACGCCGCTTTGCAGGAGCTCAAGGACCGCGCCACCGTGGCAGATCGAACCGTCGCGCTGACCGCCGCCCAGTCGCGCGCCAACCCCGAGCTGATGCTGGCAACCACGCGAGACCGCGGTGCCCGCGGCGAGGCGTCCCAACAAACCATCACGCTGGCCATCCGCATCCCCTTCGGCGCTGGGCCGCGCTTCGATGCCCGCAGCGCCAACGCGCGCGCCGAGGCGACCGAAGTCCAGGCCCAGTTGGCACTGGAACGTGAACGTCTCACTGCAGAACGGGAAGCGGCGCGCGTGCGTGTCGAAGCCTCGCGCACGCAGTTAGCAGCCGCCGAAAGACGTGCGCAACTCGCCCGCGAGTCGCGCGGCTTCTTCGACAAGTCCTTCAGACTCGGCGAAACCGATCTGCCGACACGCCTGCGCATCGAGGCCGAAGCCGCCGAGGCCGACCGACAGGCGGCACGCACCCGCATCGAACTCTCGGCAGCGATTTCCGCATGGCGCCAGGCACTCGGCCTTCTGCCCCAGTGATGGCTGCCGGCGCCGTGTCCGTGATTCCTACCCCCGAATCCTCCAGGAACCCTTCCATGAACTTCCCGAAACTCCCGGCCGCGCTGCTCGCTGCGGCCATCCTCCTTGCTGTGCCCGCCTGGGCGGGTGAAGGCCATGACCACGGTGACGCTGCACCTGCGGCCGTCGGCCAAGCACTCCCGCGGTTCTCTGCGGTGTCAGAGACCTTCGAGCTCGTCGGCGTGCTCAGCGGCAAGCAGATCACCCTGTACCTCGACCGCTTTGCCGACAACAGCCCGGTGCGGGACGCGCAGATCGAACTCGAGATCGGCGGCGCGAAGTTCAAAGCCGAGAAGCAAGGTGAGGACGAATACGAAGTCGTGCTGCCCAATGAGCCCAAGCCCGGCGTTCTGCCGGTCGCCGCAACCGTGATCGCAGGCAATGAGACCGACTTGCTTGCCGGTGAACTCGACATCCACGAGGAGGCGCACACCGAGGAGGCGGTCGCATCCATTGCCTGGACGAAGTACGCAGGCTGGGCTGCGGGCGGCGTGGCGGTCCTGGCCCTTCTCCTGTGGGGTGGGCGTCGTTTGATGGGCGCTCGCAGCGTTCGCGCCGGGGGTGCAGCATGAAGCGCACGCTGATCGCCACCAGCTTGGCGCTGTGGTTCGCCCTGGCAGCACTGTCTCCAGCCCATGCCGGCGAAGGCCACGACCACGGCGATGCGCCAGCAGCGCCCAGTGCCAACGGCCCGCAGCGCCAGCCCGACGGCAGCGTCTTTCTGCCCAAGCCTGCACAGCGCCAGCTGGGCGTACGCACCGTCGTCACCGAAGCCGCCGAGCTGCCCCGCACCGTGGAACTGGGTGCCAAGGTGCTCATGGACCCGAATGCCGGTGGCAAGGTACAGCCGCTGAACGCCGGCCGTATCGAACCGGGGCCGCGTGGCCTGCCCAACCCTGGGCAGGCGGTGCGCAAGGGTGAGGTGCTGGCCTACGTCGTTCCGTCGGCGGCGCCCATCGAACGATCGAACCAGGCTGCACAACTGGCCGAGCTGCGCGCCGCCAAGGCGCTGGCCGACAAGCGCATCGCGCGCCTGCAGGAGCTGGCCGACACGGTGCCGCGCAAGGAGATCGAAGCGGCCGAGAGCGAAGCCGCCAGCCTGGCGGCACGCATCTCTGCCGTCGGTGGTGGCCTGGCCACCCGCGAGGCGTTGGTGGCGCCGGTGTCGGGCGTGATCGCCTCGGCCAACGTGGTGGCCGGCCAGGTGGTGGATGCCCGCGAACTGATCTTCGAGATCGTCGACCCCTCGCGCCTGCGCATCGAAGCGCTGGCCTTCGACGCCGCCATCGCCGCGAACATCGGCGCCGCGACCATTGCCCTGGGCGACAAACGTGTGCCCCTGACCTTCATCGGTGCGTCGCGAAGCTTGCGCGAGCAGGCGCTGCCGCTGGCCTTCCGGGCCCAGGGTGATGCGCTCAACCTGCTGGCTGTCGGCCAGCCGGTGCGGGTGTTCGTGCAGACCAAGGACAAGGTCAAGGGCATCTCGGTGCCTGTGGCCTCGCTGATGAAGAACCCGGCCAATCAGACTGTCGTCTGGGTCAAGACGGCGCCCGAGCGCTTCGAGCCGCGGACCGTCACGACCGAGCCGCTGGACGGCGTCAATGCCGCGGTGACTTCGGGGCTGGAACCGGGCGACCGGGTCGCGACGCAAGGCGCCACCTTGATCAACCAGGTGCGCTGATATGTTCAAGTGGCTACTCGACAACAGCCTCACGAACCGGCTGCTGGTGATCATCGCCAGCGTCGTTCTGATGGCCTACGGCGCGTTCACGCTCTCCACCACGCCGGTGGACGTGTTCCCCGACCTCAACAAGCCCACCGTCACGATCATGACCGAGGCCGGTGGCATGGCCGCCGAGGAGGTGGAGCAGCTCATCACCTTCCCGCTGGAGACGACCATGAACGGTCTGCCCGGCGTGGAGAGCGTGCGCTCGACCTCGTCGGCCGGCCTGTCCTTCCTCTATGTCACCTTCGACTGGAGCACCGACATCTTCCGTGCCCGGCAGCTGGTGTCGGAGCGGCTGTCGTCCATGGAAGAAGGCATCGCCGAAGGCGTGGTGCCGCGCATGGGCCCGATCAGCTCGATCATGGGCGAGATCATGCAGATCGCCATTCCGGTCGATCCGAGCAAGATTAGCCCGATGGCCGTGCGCGAGTACGCCGACTGGGTGTTGCGCCCTCGGCTGCTGTCGGTGCCCGGCGTCGCACAGGTCATCCCCATCGGCGGCGAGGTGCGGCAGTTCCAGGTGCAGCCAAACACCACGCGCATGGCCGAGCTGGGCATTACGCATGACCAGCTGGAGGGCGCGCTGAAGGGCTACTCGTCCAACACCTCGGGCGGCTTTCTGGAGCTGAACGGCCGCGAGTACCTGATCCGCAACCTCGGTCGCACTTCGCGCCTCGATGACCTGAAGAACCTGGCGCTGACCTCGAAGAATGGCCAGCCCATCCTGATGCGGCAGATCGCCGAGGTCACGTTTGCAGCCGCACTCAAGCGCGGCGACGCCGGCTATGAAGGCAAGCCGGCGGTGATCCTGGGCATCCAGAAGCAGCCCACCGCCGACACCATTGCGCTGACAAAGTCCATCGAGGACGCGCTGGTGGGATTGAAGGCGTCGCTGCCGGCCGGCATGGAGGCGCCGCGCGTGACCTTCCGCCAGGCCAGCTTCATCGAGGCCTCGATCACCACGCTGCAGGGCAAGCTGATCGGCGCATCGATCTTTGTGGCGGTCATCCTGTTCTTCTTCCTGGGGACCTTGCGGCCGACCATCATCGCGCTGACGGCCATCCCGGTGTCGATCTTCATCACTGCATTGGTCTTCAAGTATTTCGGCCTGTCGATCAACACGATGACGCTTGGCGGATTGGCCATCGCCATCGGCGGCCTGGTCGACGACGCGGTGGTAGGTGTGGAGAACGTGCTTCGGCGGCTGAAGGCCGACCGCGCGAACCATCCGCACAGTCGTCTGCACCCGATCGAGATCGTCGCGCACGCCACGATGGAGGTGCGGTCAGCGATCCTGTATGCCACGGTCATCATTGTCCTGGTCTTCATCCCGCTGTTCGCGCTGCCGGGACTGGAGGGCAAGCTGTTCGTGCCGCTGGGCATCGCCTTCATCGTCTCGACGCTGGCCTCGCTGATCGTGTCGGTGACGGTGACGCCGGTGCTCAGCTTCTACCTGCTGCCGCGGATGAAGAACCTGGACCACGGCGACACCAAGGTCTTGGCCTGGCTGAAGGCGCGCTACGGAAGGAGCTTGCAGGGCGTGCTGGACCGGCCCAAGGCTGCCATGGCGGCGGCCGGTGCTGCCGTGCTGGTGGCCGCAGCCGCCGTGCCGTTCTTCCCGACGACCTTCCTGCCGCCCTTCAACGAGGGAACGCTGCTGATCGGCCTGCGGCTGAACCCGGGCGTCACTCTCACGGAGTCGTCGGCGCTGGCCCGCCAGGCCGAGGTGCTGGTCAAGCAGGTGCCCGAGGTCACGCACGTCGGGCGCCGCAGTGGTCGGGCCGAGCTGGACGAACACGCGGAGGGCGTGCACGTCAGTGAACTCGACGTGGGCCTCAAGCCCACCGCCGAGCTGACGCGCAGCATGGACGAGATCAAGGCCGACATCCGCAAGCGCCTGGTCAACCTGCCGGCGGCGCTGGAGATCGGCCAGCCCATCTCGCACCGTATCGACCACATGCTCTCGGGCGTGCGATCGCAGATCGCGATCAAGATCTTCGGCGAGGACCTCGATGCGCTGCGCGGCCAGGCCGATGCCCTGCGGGCCAAGCTGGCTGCGATCCCAGGCATTGCCGACCTGCAGATCGAGAAGCAGGTGCTGGCACCGCAGATCAAGGTGCGCATCGACTACGCCGCGGCGGCGCAGTACGGCGTGCCGGCGCCGCAGGTGCTGTCGGCGCTGCAGGCACTGGTCGAGGGCGAGAAGGTCACCCAGATCGTCGAGGGCAGCCGGCGCTTCGCACTGGTGGTGAAGCTGCCCGAATCGGCGCGCTCCGTCGAAGGGCTGGGCCAAATCCTGATCGAGACGCCGAACGGGCGCATCCCGCTTTCGAAGATCGCGACGATCGAGGACGGCGACGGGCCCAACCAGATCAGCCGCGACGACGGCAAGCGACGCATCGTGCTGTCGGCCAATGCGTCGGGGCGCGCTCTGTCGGAGATCGTGGCCGACATCCGCAAGGTGGTCGCCGAGACGAAGCTGCCCGAGGGCTACTTCATCACCCTGGGCGGCCAGTTCCAGGCTCAGGAGGAGGCCTCCCGCCTCGTCGGCCTGCTGTCCATCGTGTCGCTGACGCTGATGTTCGTGGTGCTGTACAGCCGCTACAAGTCGGCGGCGCTGTCGGCGCTGATCATGGTGAACATCCCGCTCGCGCTGGTCGGCGCTGTGATCGGCCTGTGGCTGTCGGGCCAGCCGCTGAGCGTGGCAGCCCTGGTCGGCTTCATCACGCTGGCTGGCATCTCGGTGCGCAACGGCATCCTGAAGGTCAGCCACTACATCAACCTGATGCGCTTCGAGGGCGAGTCCTTCGACCAGAAGATGATTCTGCGCGGCTCGCTGGAGCGGCTGAGCCCGGTGCTGATGACCGCGCTGGTTACGGCTTTTGCGCTGGCCCCCTTGCTGTTCGAGGCCGAGCAGCCCGGCACCGAGGTGCTGCACCCGGTGGCCGTGGTGATCTTCTCCGGCCTCATCAGCTCCACCCTGCTCGACACCTTCCTCACGCCCGCGATGTTCTGGCTCTTCGGGCGCAAGCCGGCCGAAGCGCTGATGGACGACAAGGACGCTGAAGCGCTTTGATGGCGCTTTGATCTCAGTTGCTGTTCACACCCACCAACCCGAAAGGACTCCCATGAAAACGCAAGCCTTCCTCGCCACCGTCACCCTCGCCCTGGCTGGTTCTGCTTTTGCCGCCGGCGACAAGCACGATCACGCCCACGAGCACAAGCCGCTGCATGGCGGCGTCGTGGTCGAGGTCAAGGACATGGACTACGAACTGGTGGCCAAGCCCACCGTGATCCGGCTGCACCTGCGCGACCACGGCAAGAAGGCCGACGTGTCCAAGGCCAGCGCGAAGGTCACGCTGCTGACCGGAACCGAGAAGCAGGAGGTGGAGCTGAAGCCGGCTGGCGACAGGCTCGAAGCCACTGGCAGCTTCAAGGTCGGCCCCGGCACCAAGGTGGTCGCCCTGGTGACCATCGCTGGCAAGTCAGCCGGCACCGTGCGCTTTGCGCTGAAGTAGACCGGAGTTCATCATGAGCGAGTCAGACCGGCCTCACCGCAGAACGCTGTTGCTTGGCCTGGCGGTGGTTGGCCTTGCGCCGCTCGCCGGGTGCATGACCAAACCATTGCGGTCCGTCAACGCCGACGGCACCTACTGCCACCGCATCGGCAAGAGCTACCGTCCAACGTTGACCTGCACACCGACCGCCGTGCCGACCGACGCGGTCGAGGCCGAGGCCAAACGCTTCGAGGCCGACCCCGCTTCGCTGACCGTGTACGTGCTGCGCAGCCGATGGGGGGATGCCAGTGTGGTGGTGCCTGTGGCGATCGATGGCGCCGCCAGTGCGGCGACCATTCCGGTGTCATTGGTGCGTCTGCGCCTGAAGCCCGGCGCACATCGCGTGTCCGCGCAATGGGAGGGCCGGAGTATCGACATGAGTGTTGAAGGCCGCGCCGGCGACTTGCGGGTGGTCGAGCTCATCGGCTCGGGCTGGGCCTGGGGTACCAGCTTCACCTGGCAGATGGCTCAGGCTGAGTCGGTGAAAACACGCGCACAGGCTTCAAAATTGGTTGCAGATCTGGACCTCCGCGGTTGAGTTCATTGAAGTCGACACCACCCGATGTGGAAGCGCATGGATCTCGGCGGAAGAAGCAGCCCGAGCCGGTTCGGTGAGAAGTCGCTGCACTGCCATAGGGCGCCTGAACTCGCGGACGGGCATCCTGCGATCGGCGTCAAGCAGAGTTGCGGCCTTTGTGGCGGTCGCAGCTGAGCCGGCGACCACACGGATTCATCCTGCAGCGACGCTTCACGCGTTATGAGCAGCGTGAATGGGACACACGGCAGCACCCCGGCCAGCCGATCGGGCACCGGATGGATCTGGCTGTCTGCCGCCTGGGCCCTCGCCCTGGTGTCGACCTTCGCTGCGCTGTTCATCGGCGAGGTGATGGGCATGACGCCCTGCCAGCTCTGCTGGTACCAGCGCATCCTGATGTTCCCGCTGGCCTTGATCCTCGGCATGGCTGCCTTCGGCGGCGACCGCCGCGGTGCGATCTACGCTTTGCCGCTGGCGCTGGGCGGCGTCGCGGTTTCGGGCTATCACACCGCACTCGTTGCAGGCTGGGTGCCGCAGTGGTGGATTCCCTGCGGCGCCGGCCCGTCCTGCAGCGATCAGAAGCTGGTGATCCTCGGCGACATCCAGATCCCTTGGCTGTCGCTGCTGGCCTTCACCGCCATCGTCGCGCTCCTGCTCGTCTACCTGCGAAAGACCCGTTCATGAACACCAAGAAGCTCGCCGTCGGCGGCATCCTGATCCTCGTGGTCGCCGCCTTTGTCGTGGGCGTCAGCCTGTACCGGAAGCAGACGCAGAGCGCCCAGGATCAGACGGTCCGCGCCGAGCAGACCCGGCTGGTGCGCATGCACTCGCCCGTGCTCGGCCCCCAGGCCGCGCCGGTCACGATCGTCGAATTCTTCGACCCGGCGTGCGAGACCTGCCGCGCCTTCTATCCGATCGTCAAGAGCCTCGTGGCGAAGTACCCGGACGAGGTCCGCCTCGTCATCCGCTACGCACCGTTCCACCAGGGCTCCGATCAGGTGGTGAAGCTGCTCGAAGCGGCCAAGCGCCAGGGCAAGTACCAGCCGGTGCTGGAAGCGGTGCTGCAGGCGCAACCGACCTGGGCGGACCACGGCCGACCCAACCCGGACCTCACCTTCGAGATCGCGAAGGCCGCCGGCCTGGACCTCGAGCGGGCCCGGGAGGACATGGCAAAGCCAGAAATGCAGGCGCTGCTGGTCCAGGATGTCGAGGACCTCACGGCCCTGCAGGTCAGCCGCACGCCCACCTTCTTCGTGAACGGCCGCAGCCTGCCCAGCTTCGGTCCGGACCAACTTGCCGCCCTCGTGGCGGAGGAAGTGGCGAAGGCGAAGCGATAGGCAGGCGGCTGGCTGCCCTTGCAGCCAGCCGCCGGTCGTGCTCAGGCCGCTGACGTCGCCGGGTCCGGCATCGAAGCATCGCCGCGATCTGAACGCGCTTCGCCGACAGCGGCACGGTCGCGCCTGCGCATCAGCCGGTAGATGGCAGGAACCACGAACATCGACAGCAGCGGTGCCGTCACCATGCCGCCCACCATCGGCGCGGCGATGCGCTGCATCACCTCGGAGCCGGTGCCGCCGCCGAACATGATGGGCACGAGGCCGGCGATGATGACGGCCACCGTCATCGCCTTCGGCCGCACACGCAGCACCGCACCTTCACGGATCGCATCCATGAGATCGGCATCACTGCCCAGCCCTCGCGCCAGCCGCGCCTGCCAGGCCTGCTTCAGGTACAGCAACATGATCACGCCGAACTCGGCCGCGACGCCGGCCAGTGCGATGAAACCGATGGCGCCGGCCACACTCAGGTTGTAGCCCAGCAGGTAGAGCAGCCAGAACCCGCCGATCAGCGCGAAGGGCAGCGTCGCCAGGATCAGCAGTGCCTCGTCGAAGCGGCGGAAGGTCAGGTACAGCAGCACGAAGATGATGCCCAGCGTGAAGGGCACGACGACCTTCAGCTTGGCCGTGGCGCGCTCCAGAAACTCGAACTGCCCGGACCACGAGACCGAGTAGCCGGGTGTCAGCTTCACCTGCTCGGCCACGGCCTTCTGCATGTCGATCACCGCGGACTTCAGGTCGCGCCCGCGGATGTCGACGTAGACAAAGCCCGCCAGGCGTGCGTTCTCGCTGCGCAGCATCGGTGGACCGTCCGTGATGCGCAGCTCGGCCACGTCCGACAGCACGATGCGTGCTCCTCGCGGGGTGACGATGGGCAGCTTGCGCAGCTTCTCCAGTGAGTCGCGCACTTCGCGCGGGTAGCGGACGTTGATCGGGAAGCGCTGCAGCCCTTCCACCGTCTCGCCGACGTTGTCGCCGCCGACCCCGGCGCTGATCACGGACTGCACGTCGGCGATGTTCAGCCCAAAGCGCGCCGCGGCGTCGCGGTTGATGTTGACATCGACATAGCGCCCGCCCGTCAGCCGCTCGGCCAGCGCGCTGCTGACACCCGGCACACCCTTCACGGCCCTCTCGATCTCACCGGCGATGCGGTCGATCTCGGCGAGGTCGGTTCCGGCCACCTTCACGCCGACCGGGCTCTTGATGCCGGTGGCCAGCATGTCGATGCGGTTGCGGATCGGCGGCACCCAGATGTTCGACAGCCCGGGTACCTTGACGATGCGGTCCAGTTCCTCCACCAGCCTGTCACTCGTCATGCCTTCGCGCCACTCGTTCTTCGGCTTGAACTGGATCGTGGTCTCGAACATCTCCATCGGCGCCGGGTCGGTAGCAGTCTCGGCGCGGCCGGCCTTGCCGTAGACCGATTGCACCTCCGGCAACGTCTTGATCAGCCGGTCGGTCTGCTGCAGCAGCTCGGCCGCCTTGCCGGCCGACAGGCCCGGCAGTGCCGTCGGCATGTAGAGCAGGTCACCCTCGTCGAGCGGCGGCATGAACTCGCCGCCGATCTTCAGGATCGGCCAAGCGGTGCTGGCGAGCAGCAGCAGCGCGACCGCAATCGTCGTCTTGGGCCAGGCCAGCACGCCGTCGAGCAGCGGCCGGTAGATCGCGATCAGCGCACGGTTCAGCGGGTTGCGCCTCTCGTCGGGGATGCGCCCGCGGATCAGGTAGCCCATCAGCACCGGCACCAGCGTCACCGCGAGCCCGGCCGACGCGGCCATCGCATAGGTCTTGGTGTAGGCCAGCGGCGAGAAGAGGCGCCCCTCCTGCGCCTCGAGCGTGAACACCGGGATGAAGCTCAGCGTGATGATCAGCAGCGAGAAGAACAGCGCCGGGCCGACCTCGACCGCCGCATCGCCGACCACGCGCCACTGCGCTTCGCCCTTCAGGTCTTCACCCGGATGCTCGTGCCGCCAGGCCTCGATGTGCTTGTGCGCGTTCTCGATCATCACCACCGCCGCATCGACCATCGCGCCGATGGCGATGGCGATGCCGCCCAGCGACATCACGTTGGCGTTCACGCCCTGGTAGTGCATAACGATGAAGCTCGCCAGGATGCCCAGCGGCAGCGTGACGATCGCGACGAACGCCGAGCGCAGGTGGAACAGGAACACCAGGCACACGAGTGCCACGACGATGAACTCCTCGATCAGCTTGTGGCTCAGGTGTTCCACCGCCCGCTCGATCAGGCTGGAGCGGTCGTAGGTCGGCACGATCTCCACTCCCTTCGGCAGGCTGGCCTGCAGCGACGCGATCTTGGCCTTGACGGCCGCGATGGTCTCCAGCGCGTTCTTGCCCGAGCGCATCACGATCACGCCGCCGGTGGCCTCGCCCTCGCCGTCGAGCTCGCCGATGCCGCGCCGCATCTCGGGCCCGACCTGGATTCGCGCCACGTCGCCGAGGCGGACGCTGACGCCGGCATCGGTGGCGTTGAGCGGGATCTTGCGGAAGTCGTCGAGGGTGGCCAGCAGCCCCGAGGCCCGCACCACGTACTCGGCCTCGCCGAGCTCCAGCACCGAGCCGCCCGCCTCCTGGTTGGCGTTGCGGATCGCGTCGATGACCTGACCGTGCGGGATGTTGTAGGCGGCGAGCTTGTCGGGGTCCAGCAGCACCTGGTACTGCCGCACCATGCCCCCGACCGACGCGACCTCGGCCACGTTGGGCACGGTCTTCAGCTCGTACTTCAGGAACCAGTCCTGCAGCGCGCGCAGCTGCCCAGCGTCCATCGAGCCGCTGCGGTCGACCAGCGCGTATTGGTAGATCCAGCCCACACCCGTCGCGTCAGGCCCCAGCGCCGGCTTGGCCGCAGCCGGGAGCCGCGACTGCACCTGGTTCAGGTACTCCAGCACTCGAGAGCGTGCCCAGTAGGGGTCAGTGCCGTCGTCGAACAGCACGTAGACGAAGCTGTCGCCGAAGAACGAGTAGCCGCGCACCACCTTCGCGCCCGGCACCGACAGCATCGTCGTCGTCAGCGGGTAGGTCACCTGGTTCTCGACGATGCGCGGCGCCTGTCCCGGATACGGCGTGCGGATGATGACCTGCACGTCCGACAGGTCGGGCAGCGCGTCCAGCGGCGTGCGCTGCACCGCCCACAGACCCCCGGCGGTGACGATCACCGTGGCCAGCAGCACCAAGAAGCGGTTGACGATGGACCAGCGGATCAGCGCGGCGATCATCGCGATGCTCCCGAAGCGGTGGCAGCAGGAGCCGCCGGCGGCAGCAGCCTGAGCGTGGTCACCGTCGGCCCGTCCGTGGGATCGAGGTAGAACTCGAAGTCGACACGATCACCCGCCGCCAGTCCCCGCGGCAGCCTGTCAGGCGGCGGCAGCTTGAACTCCATCGTCATCGCACCCATGCCGACGCTCGGGATGGGGCCGTGGCTGAGCGTGACACTCTCGCGGTCCAGCGACTCGATCAGGCCCTGGGCGCTGTGACGCTGGGCGGTGTTGGCGGCCGTCGGCGCAGGTTGGTTGTTCAGCCGTGCCTCAACACCTTTCAGGCTGGCCTCGGAGTCGATCAGGAACTGTGAAGACACCACCACGCGCTGGCCGGCCTTCAGGCCGCGCCTGATCTCGGTCTGGCCGCCGGTCTCGAGGCCGGTCTCCACATCGACGGGTGCAAAGCGCCCGCCTTCTTCCGCCACCATCACCACGGCACGCCGGCCGGTCTGGATCACGGCCTCCGTCGGGATCAGCAGGGCCTTCCCGGCCCGCGTGTCCATGAACTGCATCGTGACGAACAGACCCGGCACCAGCTGCCCCTCGGGGTTGGCAAGCTGCACGCGAGCCTTCAGCGTGCGCGTGGTGGGGTTCACTTCGGGCAGCAGCGCCTGCACGGTCCCGCGGAACACGGTTCCCGGCGCTCCAGGGCTGCGCGCCTCGACCTGGCTGCCGGGGCGCACGAGTGCGGCCTGGCTCTCGGGCAGCTCGGCGTGCGCCCAGACGCTGGCCAGCCCGTTGATGCGCGCCAGCATCATCCCGGGGCTCACCGTCATGCCCTCGCGGGCGACCAGTTCGGCCACCACACCGCTCGACGGCGCGACGAGCGTGATGCGCGGCTGCACGGACCCGGCCGCATCGACGCGCGCGACCTGGGCCTCGCTCATGCCGGCCAGCAGCAGGCGCTGCCGCGCGGCCGCGATCAACCCGGCATCACCCGCGGCAAAGCGCCTGACTGCGAGGTACTCCTCCTGGGCCGCGACCCACTCCGGCACGTAGAGGTCCGCGAAGGGCTGGCCTTGGCGAACGCGGTCCAGCGTGGCGCGCACATGCAGCTTCTCGATGTAGCCCGTCGCCCGGGCCTGCACCACCGACTGGTCACGCTCGTTCCAGGCGATGCTGCCGACGGCGCTGACCATCGGCCGGAGCACACCTTCGACCACCTCGGCAGTGCGCACACCCAGGTTCTGCTGGATGCGCGGGCTCACGGTGACCGTGCCCTGGTCGTCGCCCCCTGACCCGCCGTACACGGGCACCAGCATCATGTCCATGAACGGCGACTTGGCCGGCGCGTCGAAGCGCTTCCCGGGCACCATGGGGTCGTGGTAGTACAGGACGGGCTTGCCCGTTGCAGGGTCGATGTCGCCGGCCTTGATGCCGGCCTTGATGTGGCGGCGTGTCGCGGCCTCGCCCGCGGCGATGCTGCTGGTCGGGTCCTCGGCCCCGGCCGAACCGGCAGCAGAGGCAGGCCCCGTGCCGGGCTGCCCCATGCCGCGGTGCATGCCGGCCTGGTACAGCGCGTAGCCGCCCGCCACGAGGGCGACGGCGGTGCCGACGGCGATGAGGGTGTGTCGGTTGTTCATCGTGCCGCCTCCGGCTTGGCCTGGGCGCCGTCGTGCGACGGCAGCAGGTAGTTCAGTTGAGCCCAGATGCGGGCCCGGTCCAGCTCGATGCGCAGGCGCTCCATGCGCACGTCCACTTCGCTGCGGCGCGCGTCGAGCACGGCCGGCAACGGACCGGTGCCGCTGCGGTAGGCCACCAGCGCGGCTTCACTGCGCTGCGTCGCCAGCGGCAGCAGCGAAGCGTCATAGCGACGCAATCGATCCTCGTGGCTGCGCCATTCCTGCAGCATCGCGCGCACCTCGGCCTCGTGGGCGCGCTGCAGTTCCTCGCGACGGGCTCGTGCCTCGTCGATTCCGGCCAGCCGCGCCGCGAGTTCGCGGTCCTGCCGGTTCTTCTGGTCCCACTGCAAGGGCACCGAGAGATTGATCGACACCATGTTGGAGTAGGCCGGGCCGCGCTGGCTGTACATCAGCTCGACGCTCCAGTCCGACGATCGCGCAGCACGCGCCACGGCGGCGTCGCTGTCGGCGATCGCCTCTTGCCGGGCTGCAGCGGCGATCTGGGGGTGCTGGGTCAGGTGCTCCGCCAGCGCACCTTCGGTCCATGCAGGCAGCGTGAGCGCAGGACGTGAACCCAGAGGCAGCCGCGCGCTTTCACCTACCCATCGCCCGAGCTGGGTGGTCGCGACCGCGACCTGGCGCTCTGCTTGTGCCAGCCCATCGCGCAGTTGCTCGACCGATCCACGCGCTGCGAAGACCTCGGCCTGCGATCCCTTGCCGCTTCGGTACAGGGTCTCGGCCGCCTGCACCTGAAGTTCGGCCTGCGCGATCTGCGACTGCAGCAGGTCGCGCGACGACTCCCGGTAAGAGCGTTCAAGCCAGGCCAGCGCCGTGTCGCGCTGCAGGTCCGCGATCGTGGCCTGGCGCGCAACCTGGGCCAGATCGACCTCGCGCTCGGCGCGGCCTACCCGCGCGCGGCGCTTCTCGGGCCGCGTCAGCTCCTGCATGACGCCCACCGAGCGCATCGTCATGAAGTCGCGGGTGACGCTGTAGCGGTCCGGGCCGTCGATCGGCAGGTTGTTGAGGCCGAGCTTGAGCACCGGGTCGGGCAACTGGCCTGCAGCAGCGGCCGTCTCGCGGGCGGCCAAGGTATCGCACCGTCGACTCGAGCTTCGAGTGTCCCAGGAGCAGCTGCACGGCGCGTAGGTTCTTCGTGCGCCGGTAGATCAGCGTCGCCTTGGTCCTGCGCATCGAGTGAGTCCCGTACTCTGCACGGTCGAGACCCAGTTCGTCGACCCAGTGCCCGAGGATCCGGGCGTACTGCCGGGTCCCCAGATGCGGCGAGTCGTGCAGCCGGCTGGGGAACAGGAAGTCCTCCGGCTTGAGCCCAGCTAGCTTGATCCAGGCTTGCAAGGCGTCGCGGGCAGCCTGCGTGATCTCGAACTGCACCGGGCGCTGCGTCTTGTGCTGCATGACGACAGCGCGCGTAGCCACTTGGTCGCCATGGCACACGTCCCAAACCTTGAGTGCGACGAGATCGCATCCCCGCAGCTTGCTGTCGATGCCGAGGTTGAAGAGAGCGAGCTCTCGCACCCGACTCTCCATCTGGAGTCTGACGCGAAGCGCCCAGATGTCCTTGAGCTTGAACGGCGCCTTCTGCCCGACGAGCTTGCCCTTGTTCCAAGGTTCGCGATGAATGGCGCTACCTGCGGTTCCCATGATGGTCTCCCATCGAGTTGCTTGATTAGCGATGAACCTCAGCAACCCTGATGCCACGCTCGGGCTGCTTCGGCGTCGCGACCATCGCCCGCAGCAAACTGCCGAGCATGGCCCGCATGTCGTAGCGCCGGTTGAAGCGGAACTGGACTTCGGCGAGGTAACGGTATCCGTACTTGGCGAACTTGATGGCGTGGTACGTGCCAGTCAGCGCGGTCTTCACGTTGCCGATGAGCGTGTTGACGGCGCGGAACTTCTCGTTGAGTACGCTGGCCTTGCCGCCACCGGTGACCTCGCGGTCGTGGACGGCGCCCATCGAGGCAGCCACGGTGAAGCAGCCCAGGCCGTCGGAGACGACGGTCAGCGGCAAGCCCATGCTGGTCGCGATGAACTCCTTCATCGCCTCGTTGGTGAACGGCCGCGCCGACAGGCAGGCCAGGTGGGCGCGGCCGTCCTCGGTAGTCTGCACCGCCACGACGAAGGGCACCTTGTTCTCCGAGCCGCGGCCGGCCTTGCCACCGCTGCGTTCCCCGCCGAGATAGGCGTCGTCGACTTCGACGCGGCCGGTGAGTTGCCGCTCGGACTCGGCCAGAGCCATGGCCTGCAGCAGCTTGTGCTTGATGAGCCATGCGGTGCGGTAGCTCACGCCCAGCTGGCGGGTCAGTTCCAACGCCGAGACGTTGTTCTTGGCCTGCGTCAGCAGTTGCATGGCCAGGAACCAGCGCGTCAGCGGCAGCTTGGTAGCCTCGAAGACGGTGCCGCTGGTTACGCTGCACTGGTACTGGCAGCCGGAACACTGCCAGTACAGGCGGCCTTCGCGTCGGAACGTGGTGCGCGACTGCATGACGCCGCAGACCGGACAGACGAAGCCGCCCGGCCAGCGCGCGGAAACCAGAGCCCGCTCGCACTGCTCCTCGGTTCCGTAGCGGTCCATGAACTCCGGCAACGACAGCCCCTTCTGGAACTGGACTCGATTCATCGGCATGGCGCATCTCCTGGTGGGATGCGCCCATCCTCGGCGCTCAGTGGCTCACAGAGTGAGCCTGCTGAGCTTCATCGCTAATCAGGTCGAGTTGAGGGCCACACAGGATGCGCTTTCGGCCGGGCGAGCGGCGTCGTACCTGAGGTGCGCAGCGGCAGAGCGCCGCGCGCCCTGCTGAGGGTCAGCTCCCCGGAGCAGCCGCGAACTCACGGACTCGGCCACAAGCCGTCCTTCCCTGTTCGCTCGGAAATTTCGCCTCGGCGCAGCTGCGAAGGGCAGCTTTCAGGCGGCGAGTCCGGACTGCCCGGTGGCTCAAGTCGGCCAGAAGCCGTCACTCTCGAATGGCCGGTTCAGCGCAGGCCAACCCTCGGCCGAGATCGACCAGCAGTTCGGCACCCCACGCTGAATCTGGCCTGCTCCTCGCCTGCGCCAGCAGGGCGCTGCATGAATTCCACGCGCCAGGGAATAAAACGGCTCGACCTGCGCTCTTGATCCTCATGGGGCCGCATGGCCCAGCTCTGCACTGCACAAACCCGGCTCCGGTGTCGATGCAGCGTTGCAACGAAGCCGACTTCTCCCCACCCCAAACATCCAAGGCCCCAATGAGTAACCAGCGTCGCGACATCCTGAAGTTTTCTCTGGCGGCGGCAGCCGCCACGACCTTGCCAGCGATGCAAAGCCTGGCCCAGGCCCAGGCCCAGGCCCAGGCCCAGGGCACGGCAGCCACGCCTGGGCCGGCGATACCGACCAGCACCGTTGGCGGCATCGACGCGCGTGACCGCGTCTTCATCACCAACGAAGACTCCAACACCGTGGTGGTGATCGACCCCAAGACCAACACTGTCGAATCGACTATCAACCTGACCAGCTTCGACGAAGACCCGCGGCCACCCTTCCGCTACGTCACTGCCGGCGTGGCGCCGACGCACGCGGCGATGATCCACAAGCCGCTGTACCACGGCTGCATCGACGCGCACGGCGCCGTGCCTTCGCCTGACGGCCGCTTGCTGGCCACCAGCGGGCGCGGCTCGAGCAACATCTACCTGATCGACGCCGAGCAGCGCCGCGTCATCGGCAACACGCCCAACCCGGCGGCCGGCCCGACGACCAACCCCGAGCGCCTGAGCAGCGGCCTGCTGCTGGGCCGCGAACCGCACGAGCCCACCTTCACGCGCAACGGCCGGGAG
This sequence comes from Rubrivivax soli, assembly GCF_049810355.1. Classification (GTDB taxonomy): domain Bacteria; phylum Pseudomonadota; class Gammaproteobacteria; order Burkholderiales; family Burkholderiaceae_C; genus Rubrivivax. The sequence continues at coordinate 1,344,897 of NZ_CP187368.1, read as the reverse complement.
CTGTGGGTGACGCTGCGCGGTGAAGACCGCATCGCCATCGTCGATGTCGATCGTGCGCTGCGTCAGTTGCGCGGCGCCGACAACACGGGCGCCAGCGCCGTGCGCCAGTTCCTGCCGACGATCAACGGCCCGGCCCAGGTGTGGTTCAACCGCGAAGGCACGCTGGCCTTCGTGGTCAGCCAGAAGGTGGCCATGGTGGATGTGTTCCGCGTCAACCCCGGTGCCGACGGCCACAGCCAGCCGCAGAAGCTGAGCACGCTGGACATCAGCGCCCAGGACAAGCCCGGCTTCACGCCCTTCATGAAGACCACGCCCGACGGCGCCGAAGTGTGGTTCTCGCACAAGCTGGCCGATGCGGTGTCGTGCCGTTCCACACGCGGTGGCTTCGACCTCATCGACAGTGTCTCCTTGGGCATGGGCGCGCGGCCTAACCATGTTGAATTTGTCAGCAACGCGCGCGGCAGCGTGGTCTACGCCAGCCTGGCGCGCATCGACGACGGTGGCCCCGGCGGCGTGGCCTCCAGCCCCATCGCCATCATCGACCGCAGCGCCGCCGGAGGGCAGCGCAAGGTGGTGGGCAGCTTCTTCAGCCACGGCCGCGAAGCCCATGGGCTGTGGACCAACCCCGAAAATACGCTGCTCTACATCGCCCACGAGCAGGACGAACTGCCCGGCACGCCCAACGCCGGCCAGACGGTGTGCAGCGCCTTCGACGTCAGCGACCCGCTGCGACCCGCTTTCATCGCGCAGATTCCGCTCGGCAGCCTCAACTTGCCATCGGGTGCGCTGCGCAACAAGAAGAGCATCAACCTGGTCTATGTGCGCGTGGGCGCCAAGGGGCAGACGGCGTGAACAACGGCGTGAAACACGGCATGGCCGAAAGCCACGGGTCGCATGGCGTCAGCACTGCGAAGGCGGCGCCAGCCAACACCTTCCAGCGCGAGATGGACGCCTCGATGGCGCAGATGATGCAAGCCATGCACGGCCCGGGCTATGTCGGCAACGCCGATGTCGACTTCCTGGCGATGATGATTCCGCACCACGCCGGCGCAGTGGACATGGCCCGTCTGGTGCTGCAGCACGGCCGCGATCCAGCCACGCGGCAACTGGCCGAAGAGATCATCTCGGGCCAGACCATCGAGATCGAAAGCATGACGCGGCGGCTCGCGGCCCTGCGGCAGCGGCCGGCTGCAGGTGCGGCAGCGGAATTTCCCGCGCTGGGCGGTACGCGCGGGCCGTGATGGCCAGCGTCATCGCGAAACGAGGGTAAGCCCTGACGATGGCCATGGAATGAACTGCGAGGCATGGCGCTCTTGATCCACATGCTGTTCCAGTCGGCGGAGTCCCGCTACAACCTCTGGGTGCGAGAGCACTACCGCTTCCTGCTGCGCAGTGCGTGGGCCCTGACGGGTTCGCGCGCCATCGCCGAAGACGTGGTGCAGGACTGCTTTGCCAGTGCCTGGAAGCACCGTGAGCAGCTGCGCGACGCCACCTTGGCGCGCGCCTGGTTGTTCCAGATCATGCGCCGCGCCGCCTACCGCCATGCCACGCCGGGCATGCAGTCACTCGACGACGAGGATCAGCCCGAGCAGGCCGCCCCGGATGCCGGGCTGGACGACAAGCTGGACGTCGTCAAGGCGCTCGCGCGGCTGGCGCCGATTCACCGCGAGGTGCTGGTGCTGTTCTATTTCGACGATATGCCCACCGCGCAGATGGCCGAGGCGCTGGAGATCGCGCCGGGCACGGTGCTGTCGCGCCTGGCCCGCGCGCGTGACGCGCTGAAGCTCGCGATGGGCGTGCCCGTGCAGACGCCCACGGGCGCCCGGGTGACGCCGTTGCGAAAGACCCAGCCATGAAACTGCGACCGCCCACCACCGAGCCCGAGGACAGCGCCTTCGATCTGCGCGCCCGCGCCGAGCTGTCCCTCGCCTTCGAAGCCGTCGACGCGCCGGTGCATCTCTATCGCACACCGCAGCCCTTGATGGCCCGGCGCAGCTTCCAGCGCGTGGTGCTGGGGTTGCTGCTGGCCGGCAGCGGCACCGGCACCGTGCTGGCCATGCGCCCTCCAGAACTGGTGCGCGGTGCCATCGAGCACGAATATTTCGAACGCACGCTGCGCGGCACCTTCATGGACAGCGCGCCGCTGCTGCAGCACCTGGGGCTGGGCGGCAAACAGGCGGTGCCCGGTTTCCCACAGCTGATGCGCCCTTGCGACATCGACGGCCACCTCGTCTACCACCTCACCACCTTCTTCGAGAAGGGCGGCATGGTCACCGTGTTTGCCTTCGACCAAGCGGTTGCGCTGAAGCAGGGCAGCGGCTGGTGGGGCAGTGTCCACTGGCAGGTCATCACATCGCGCGACGGCAAGCCGCTGGTGCTGGTGGCGCAGAAAAAACAGGCGCTGGCCGTGGCACAAAAACAGTTTGGCAAGGCCGACGGCTGAGCCGCACCGGCCCCGATGCAAGCAAACCACCCGCACCCCCCCCAAGGAGCAACGATGAACGAAACCCCGACTTCCCTGCCGCGCCGCCACCTGTTGGCAGGCAGCGCCAGTGCACTGGCGGCCGTGGGCCTGGCCAGCTTCACACGCGGCGCCAGCGCTGCGGCGCACGCGCCCATGGCGGCAGCAGCGCCCAAGCCCTTGCCGGCCTACGTGGCCTGGAAAGACCCGGCCAGCCTCATCGTGCACAGCGCCACCACCATTGAAACCAAGCGCGCGGCCTTCGGCAGCGGCGTCATCACGCCGGCCGAGCAGCTCTACATCCGCAACAACCTGCCGGCGCCGGACGCTTCGATCATTGCCGACCGCGACGCCTGGGAAGTGTCGATCGAAGGCGTGAAGGCGCCGCGCAAGCTCACGCTGCGCGAACTGAAGACCATGGGCGTGGAAACCACCGCCATGGTGCTGCAGTGCTCGGGCAACGGCCGCGGCTACTTTCCCAGCAAGCCCAGTGGCACGCCGTGGCAAGTGGGCGCAGCCGGCTGCGTGATGTGGACCGGTGTGCCGGTTCGGGTGGTGGCCGAGGCGCTGGGCGGTGTCACGCCCGGCGCCGCTTTCCTGACCGGCACTGGCGGCGAGAAATTGCCTGATGGCCTGGACCCGCTGAGCATCATCGTCGAGCGCTCGGTGCCCGCTGCGGCCATGGCCGACGCGCTGCTGGCCTGGGAAATGAACGGCGTGCCGATCTCGCTGGCCCACGGCGGCCCGCTGCGCTTGATCGTCCCCGGCTACACCGGCGTGAACAACATCAAGTACGTCAAGCGCCTGGCCTTCACGGCCAAGGAGACCGAGGCGCGCATCATGTCGCACGGCTACCGCATCTCGCCGCCGGGTGGCAAGGGCGACCCGAGCCAGCCCTCGGTGCAGGAGATGACGGTCAAGTCGTGGATCAACTCGCCCGCACCCGAAGCCATCGGCGTCAAGGCGGGCCTGGTGCAGGTGCAGGGCGTGGCCTTCGGCGGCCTGAACGGCGTCAAGCGCGTCGAAGTCTCGCTGGACGGCGGCAAGACCTGGAGCGACGCGCGTCTCACCGGCCCCGATCTCGGTCGCTTTGCCTGGCGCCAGTTCGTGCTGGCCGCGAATTTGCCGGCCGGCAGCTACACGCTGGCCAGCCGCGCCACCGACACCGCGGGCAATGTGCAACCCGAGCAGCGCCTGGAGAACGCCGGCGGCTACAACAACACGAGCTGGTCCGACCACGCCGTGAAAGTGATGGTGGCCTGACCATGCGCATCAGCACTTCACAGCGGCGCGGGCTGCGGGTTTGGACCTTTGCATCGGTACTGACGCTGGGCGGGCTGGCTTGGCCAGTGCTGCCAGTGCTGGCAGCCGACGACAGCGCGCAACTTGCCCTGGGCAAGAAGTTGTTCTTGCACGGAGTTGCGCCGTCTTGCGCCGTCTGCCACACCTTGCAGGCGGCGGGCGCTGAAGGCGCCGTCGGTCCGGTTCTCGATGAGTTGAAGCCCGACGCTGCCAGGGTGGCCAAAGCCTTGCGCAACGGGCTTGGCCAGATGCCTTCCTACAAGGACAAACTCAACGACGCAGAGATCGCCGCTTTGGCGCTTTACGTCTCGAAGGCCAGCGGCGGCGGGAAGTAAGCCGGTTCAGCCGGAGGCCGGCAATGCAAGTTCTTCGCCGGCGCCCGTTTTGGGCGTGCCTGCGCATGCAGGCGACTGCTTCGAGGCGTTGAACCTCACGCGGTCAATGTCGCGACCGGGTCGGGCTGCGACGGCCGACCACTCGGACTCACCGCCGGAAAGCTGACTTCTGAGGCTCGATGCTCGGAAGCTGCCGCTCGCCGACGAGTCATTTCGTCCCGGAAGAGACATAGGCCGTCCCGATCTCGCCGCCCTGAAGCTGCCGGTCGGGCAACCTCCCAGTCACCCGTAGGAGGCCCCGAGACCAAGGGAACACGCCGGCTGGCCGTACTCAAGGACATTGAGGCACGGAGCGCGGCTTGAGACCGTGCGGCTCACCCCACCGGGAGCCCATCGTGCGAGCCACGGCGCAGCAGCCCCAGCGGGTTCCCGATGGCACCCTGGTCGCGATCCATGCTCACTCGATCCACTTTCGATCTCCACTTTCGCGGCGCAGACGACGACCGCGAGCACGACGTTATCGACCGGCGCATGCATCCGGGCCGGCGCGACGCAACAGGAAGTACGCGACTGGCGATGGCGGGCGCGGCGGTCGTGCGTCGGGTACCAGCGATCGTTTGCGTGAAGGACGGCATGCAAGTCCGCAAGGTTAAGACATGGTTTGCGCGGGGCGGGTCGGAGCGGAACGGATACGCCAGTTGCTCGGCAAAACTGTGGGGGACCGGATCACCCTCAATGCCGACCGGACCAAGCGCCGCGTCGGGCCGATGGAAGGTTCGGAAGCAGTGGTCCCAGACCAGCCAGAACTCGCCGAAGTTGACCTGGGCGTCATTGAAGCGCTCCCGATGGTGCCAGCGGTGGACTTCGGCGACACCGACGAGGTAGCTGAGCGGCCCCAGGTAGTCCAAGTTGGCATGCTGGAACGCGAGGTGCATAGCGAGGATTGCCAACCACCCGCCCAGAACTTCGGCAGGGGTGCCGAGCAGGCCCAGCACCAGCAGCCCCGGGCCGGCCATCAGCGCCGCGTGGATTGGGTGCCGACGCTCACCGTTCAGCCAATAGAGCCGGCGCGGTGAGTGGTGGATGCTGTGCAGCCGCCACAGCACACCGTAGCGGTGGCTTAGGCGGTGCATGACGTACAGAGACAGGTCCAGCGGCAGGCCGGCCAGGAACACCTGTGCCAGATACGGCCACTCGGTCGGCCACCGAACGCCTTCCCGCTCCACCGAGGCCCGGAGCAGGACAAAGCCCATCACCGCACCGTGCATGACTGCAAGGTTGACGATGGCGTGAGCAACGTCGGCCGGAAAGTCGCGGTCCCGCACTTGCCACTGCAATTCGAAGGGGAACCAGCGCTCGAGCAACGCCACGGCCGCTAGGCCGCAAACGACCAGCGCTATCAGCCATGCAATCGGGTTGCCCATGGACGGCGCCCAAGCCACTCCGACGATGACCGACGCCATCAGGGCGGGATACGCCACGTACCGGACCGCTAAACCAAGCCATCGCAACCCCCGTTCGTTGCCGGGAGTGTTGCCAGGGGGCCCGGTGCGGGCGCTTGAACAAACCTGCTACGGAGGGGCAGCTTGACTCTGTACTTGCTGCAGGGTTTCCAATGGGGGTCGTTGAAGGTGTCCTGCTGTGCGCGGGATCGCAAAGGAGACGAGTGAGCTGCGACGATGAGCACGACCTCGACGCCAGCCGGGCGGCCGACCGCCGCATCCTGTGGTGGGTGCTGCTGATCAATGTCGGCCAATGCGTGGCCGGCGTGGGCGTCGGGTTGTGGGCGGCCTCCACGGCGGTGATCGGCGCCGCGCTCGACAACCTCGCCGACGCGTCGGTCTATGGCGTCAGCCTGTACGCGGTCGGCCGCGCGGCATCGATCAAGGTGCGGGCCGCGCGCTTGTCTGGATGGCTGTTGATCGGGCTGGCGGCGATGCTGGCAGTAGAAGTGCTGCGCCGCTTCTTCGGCGGCGAAGCGCCGATAGGCCCCGCGATGATGGCGATGGCCGCCGTCAACGCCGCGCTGAACATCGTCTGTTTGCGCCTGCTCAAGCGTCACCGCGGGGAGGACGTCAACTTCAAGGCGTCCGCCATCTTTACGAGCAACGATTCGATCGTGAACCTGGCGATCGTGCTGTCGGGCGCGCTCGTGATCTGGTGGGGATCGAACCTGCCGGACGTCGTGCTCGGCCTGGTGGTGGCCGCCATCGCCGCCAACGGCGGCCGGGAGATCCTGGCCGAGGCTCGCGAGGCCGCGGAGAGAGCGGACGCCAAAAAAGCGTGACGATCGTCAGACGATGCCGGATGGGCACTTGACTCTGTAGTCACTACAGGCGGTTAAATCGAACTCCGAAGCGAGTGAAAGTCGAGCGATGCAGACCGAACAAGTTCAAGACACAGGTGCGCCACTGCGCTCCGATCAAAGCCATCCCGTGCCCTCGCCAAGCTTGCGGACCACGGCCTTCCGCGTTGCCAACATGGACTGTCGCAACGAGGAAGCAGCGATCCGGGCCCGGTTGTCCCAGCTTCCCCAGGTCGGGTCACTCTCGTTCGACCTGCCTGCCCGCAGGCTCGTTGTCGAGCATGAGCTGCCCGATCCCCGGCCCCTGCTTCAGGCCTTGACCGAGATCGGCATGTCCACTTCGTTGGAAGCCGAAGGCACGGTCGCCGGGGGCGACGCATGCGGCTCCGCTTGTTCTGCGGCCTGCGGCGGCAGCGTCGTGAGCTTGCCTTCGACGCATGTCTTCACGGTGCCGGACATGGACTGCCGCAACGAGGAAGCGGCGATCCGAGCCCGGCTGGAGCCACTGGACGGGGTCAACTTGCTGGAGTTCGACCTGCGAGCGCACCGGCTGTCGGTGGTGCACACCTTGCCCTCCGCCGAGCCGATCCTGCAGCAGTTGCGGGCGCTAGGCATGTGCGCGCACCTGGGCAACACCACGGAGGTGGCACCACCCTCGAGCCCCGACGCGGACGCCGCTTGCGGCCCCTGCGGCAAGCCCGAACCGTCGCTGGTGTCGGTGCCTGCGGCAAGCGGCAACACCACGCAGTTCCTGATCACAAACATGGACTGCCCGACCGAGGAGGCGCTGATCCGCAAGCACCTGGGCAAGCTCGACGCGATCGACCGGCTCGACTTCGACCTGATGAACCGCCGGCTGGCCGTGCAGCACCGCCTGGGCGATCCCGCACCCGTGCTCGATGCGCTGCGCGAGATCGGCATGCAGGCCACCGTCGAACGCGAGGCCGGGGCCAGCCCGCAGGGACGGGCCACCTATCTGATCGAGAAGATGGACTGCCCTACCGAGGAGGCGCTGCTGCGCAAGGCCCTCGAAGGCCTGCCGGGCGTGGCAGCGCTGCAGTTCGACCTGATGAGCCGCACGCTGACCGTCAGCCACTCGCTCGACGACGCGTCGCCCATCACGGCGGCCATCGAGCGCCTGGGCATGGCGCCGGTCCTGCGCGCCAGCAGCCGGCCCGCGCCGGCGGTGACAAGCGAGTTCGGCAGCGGCATCTCGAAGAGCCAATCGCTGCGCATGGCCGCCGCCGGCGTGCTGGCGATCGGTGCCGAAGTAATGGCTTTCTCCGGCATGGGTGAATCGTCGCTGCCGGTAGTGGGCGCCTCGCTCGCGGCCATCGCCCTGGGCGGGATCGAGACGCTGAAGAAGGGCTGGATCGCGCTGCGCAGCCGGTCGCTCAACATGAACCTGCTGATGACGGTGGCCGTCATCGGCGCCGCGCTGATAGGCCAATGGCCGGAAGCCGCGGTCGTGATCTGGCTGTTTGGCATCGCCGAGATGATCGAGGCGCTGAGCCTGGACCGCGCCCGCAACGCGATCCGCAAGCTGATGGACCTGGCTCCCGAAACGGCGCTCGTGAAGCAGCCCGACGGCCGCTGGGAAGAGGTCAAGGCCGAGACCGTGCCGCTCAGCGCACTGGTCCGCGTGCGCCCCGGCGAGCGCATCGCGCTCGACGGCGTGGTCGTCTCGGGCGCCTCGGCGGTCAATCAGGCGCCCATCACCGGCGAGAGCATGCCGGTGGAGAAGAACCCCGGCGACACCGTCTTTGCCGGCACGATCAACGAGCGCGGCACGCTCGAGTTCGAAGTGCGCTCGCGCAAGGGCGAAACCACGCTCGACCGCATCGCCCGCTCGGTGCAGGACGCGCAGGGCCAGCGCGCGCCGACACAGCGCTTCGTCGACCGCTTCGCGAGCGTCTACACACCGGTGGTCTTTGCGCTCGCGATCGCCATCGCCGTGATCCCGCCGCTGTTTTTCGGCGGCGGCTGGTTCGACTGGGTCTACAAGGCGCTGGTGATGCTGGTGATCGCGTGCCCCTGCGCGCTGGTCATCTCGACGCCGGTCACCGTGGTCAGCGGCCTGGCGGCGGCGGCAAGGCGCGGCATCCTCGTCAAGGGCGGCCTGTACCTGGAACAGGGGCGCATGCTGCGCTCCGTGGCGCTGGACAAGACCGGCACCTTGACGCACGGCCGGCCGTCACTGACCGAGACGGTGCCGGTGGCCTCGATGCCGCGCGAAGAAGTGTTGCGCGTCGCGGCGAGCCTCGACGCCTTGTCCGAGCACCCGGTTGCCACCGCGATCGTCAATGGGTATGGGGACCGGCCGCACGCCACCGTGCAGCGCTTCGAGGCCTTGGCCGGTCGCGGCGTCAAAGGAGACATCGACGGCCAGACCTACTACATCGGCAACCAGCGGCTGGCCACCGAGCTGGGAGTCGCGACCGAGCCGGTGCGCACGCTGCTGGAGCAGTTCGAAGCCCAGGCCAAGACCGCCGTGGTCCTTGCCACGGCCCAGCAAGCGCTGGCCGTACTGGCGGTGGCTGACACCGTGCGCAACAGCAGCAAGCAGGCGGTCGCCGAGTTGAAGCGGCTCGGCGTGGAGCCGGTGATGCTCACCGGCGACAACAGCAAGACGGCCCAGGCCGTGGCGGCGCAGGTCGGCATCACCGATGCACGCGGCGAGCTGCTGCCGCACGACAAGCTGGAGGCCATCGAGAAGCTGGCGGCCCAGGGCCCCGTGGGCATGGTCGGCGACGGCGTCAACGACGCGCCTGCGCTGGCGAAGTCGAGCATCGGGTTCGCCATGGGCGCCGCCGGCACCGACACCGCGATCGAGACCGCGGACGTGGCGCTGATGCAGGACGACCTGCGCAAGCTGCCCGAGTTCATCGCGCTGTCCCGCAGGGTCGGCGGCATCCTGAAGGCCAACATCACGTTCGCCATCGGCACCAAGGCGGTCTTCATGGTGCTCGCCTTCACCGGCCATGCCAGCCTGTGGCTGGCGATCCTCGCTGACATGGGTGCGAGTCTGGTCGTCGTCTTCAACGGACTGCGCCTGCTGGGCCGTTCGGCACCCACCGATGGCCGTGGTGCCGGCTGAGCGCGGCGTGCGCCTGGGCTTCGCGCTGGCGGGCCTGGTGCTGGCCGCCGACGTGGCGACGAAGGCCGCGATCGTCGCGTGGGTCGAGTACGGCGCGGTCCACGAGTGGCTGCCGATTCTCAACATCGTGCACGTGCTCAACCGCGGCGCGGCGTTCAGCTTCCTGCACGATGCGGGCGGCTGGCAGCGCCACTTCTTCATCGCGATCGCAATAGCGGCGTCGGTCTTCCTGATCTGGATGATCCGGCGGCCCGGTACGTCGATCATGGAGCGCACGAGCTTCGGACTGATCCTCGGGGGCGCCTTGGCGAACATGGTCGACCGCCTCGTGCGCGGCGCCGTGGTGGACTGGATCGACTTCCATTGGGGCCCGCATCACTGGCCGGCGTTCAACATGGCGGACGTCGGCATCAGCATCGGTGCGGTGCTGCTCGTGGTTCACGAGGTCTTCGGCAGGAAGCGGCTGCGCGAAGCGAATGGATGAACTCGACGCATCGGGCCGGCCGTTGCTGGTCATGGGCCGAGGTTGGGCCGTCTACGCCGGCCCGGTGGAGCCCGGCCGGCTGCACCGGCACCAGGCGACGCAGTTGGCGTGGTGTTCGCTCGGCACCTTGCGACTGGAAGGCGCATGGGGCGTAATGGACAGTCCGGGGCATTTCCTGCCCGCCTCCGTACCGCATCGGCTCGTGGCTGCGCAGCCCTTGCGCATGGTGTTCCTCGATCCAACCGTGCTGGGGCATGAGGCTGCCCGGAGTCTCCCGGAGAGCGCGGCCGCGCTGACAACCATGCAGGTCGATGTTCTGGAGGACGAGCTTGACCGCTGGTTGCAAGGCGAGGACCTGGCGCACGACCACCAGCCGCCGGACTCTCGCACCGACGACGACCCGCGCTGGACGAACGTGCTCGCTTGGCTCGAGCAGGCGCTCGAGGCGTCGGTGAGGGTCGAGGACGCCGCCGAAGTGGTGGGCCTGTCGCCTTCCCGCTTCATGCATTGGTTCGCCGAAGCTTCAGGCCTGTCCTTTCGCGCCTACGTCCGTTGGCTGCGCCTGCAACGTGCCGTGCGCACGCTCTCGGACGGGTCGACGCTTACCGAAGCAGCGCACCTGGCCGGCTTCGCCGACAGCGCCCATCTGACACGCACCTTCGTCGCCACCTTCGGCGTGCCCCCGGCGCCATTGCGCGGGGCACGCATCGTTTGCGCCGACCACGTCACGCCACCGCTCACGCCGCGCGGGCTGTCACTTGTCGAAACCTGCTGAGCATCGCTCGAACCGAACATGGACTTGATGCTGCTGGGCAAGGCGATCGTGCTGGGCATCGTGGAAGGTCTGACCGAGTTCCTGCCGATCTCGTCGACCGGCCACCTGATCCTCGCGTCGTCGTTGCTGCGCTTCGATCACCATGCCGCGCAGGTGTTCGAGATCACGATCCAGTCCGGCGCGATGCTCGCCGTGGTCTGGCACTACCGGGCGCAGTTGACGGCCACCGCTCTCGGTCTGACCACCGATCCTGCGCGCCGGCGGTTCGCGCTGAATCTGTTGGTTGCCTTCGTTCCCGCGGCCGTCTTCGGTCTGCTGTTCGGTTCGCTTATCAAGGGGCACCTCTTCAACCCGACCACGGTGGCCGTCACGTTTGTGCTCGGGGGCGTGGTGATCCTGCTGGTGGAGCGTTCGCAACGCAAGCGCCGTCCCGGCGCCTCTCGGCGCCCGGACATCGGAACCGTGGACGACCTGACCCCGAGAGACGCGCTGCGGATCGGTCTCGTCCAATGCGCAGCGTTGATCCCAGGGACGAGCCGGTCCGGGGCGACGATCATCGGCTCGATGCTGCTCGGGCTACCGAGACAGGTGGCCACCGAGTTCAGCTTCTACCTCGGCATCCCCACCCTCTTCGCGGCGGCTGCCTACTCGACGTGGCAGCACCGGGACGAGTTGCGGATCGAGGACGTGCCGCTGTTCGCCATGGGTACCGTCGTAGCCTTCATCAGTGCGCTGGCTTGCATCCGCTGGCTCATCCGCTATGTCTCGACCCACGACTTCAGCCCGTTGGGCTGGTACAGGATCGCCTTTGGTGCACTGATTCTGTTGAGCTCGGCCTCGGGGTGGAAGTCTTGGCCGGGGTCTTGATCAACTCTTTCCACCGCAAAAGGCGCGACATGTCGCTGACTCGCATGCTTGCAATTCCACTTGGCTTTTGGGCGCTGGTGGTTTCCTTCGGCGCTGAAGCGCAGGCAGTCGGAAGCAGCGCGCCTGCATTCGAGCTTCCCACCGCCGGCAAGCCGGTGCGTCTGGCGGACCTGAAGGGTCAGGTCGTGTACGTCGACTTCTGGGCCTCGTGGTGCGTTCCGTGCAAGTTGTCGTTTCCGTTCATGAACGACATGCACGCCAAGTACGGGCCGCTGGGCTTGACGATCGTCGCCATCTCGGTCGACCGCAAACGCGAGGATGCAGAACAGGTTCCTACGCGCAACGCCCGCCAGGTTCGTCATCGCATACGACGCGGAAATGAAGGTCGCGGACCTGTACCAGCCGAAGGGCATGCCCACCTCCTACCTGATCGGCACGGACGGCAAGGTGCGCGCCGTTCACGGCGGCTTCCGCTTGGACGATCGAGAGAAGATCGAGAAGGAGATTCGGGCGGCTCTCGGTGTCGCTCGCAAGTAGGCGGAAGCGACGACGACCTTGCGCGGCGCTGCCGAGGCCGTCAACTGTCGGCGGCAACCGTGCCTGCCGGAACTCCGTTGACAGGGGGACCCATACCCGCTTTCAGGTGCGCCGCTTTGCCAGGCGCATCAGATGCTCGGCCACCTCCAACGACTTGGGGTTCGAGCCCGCCATCGAGCCCGAGGTGAGCCAGCGGCCGTCGACGCCTATCGACGGCGTTCCCTGGAAGCGGTAGCCGTTGGCCAGGGTGGTGGCCTGCGTCACCTTGGAAGCAACCGAGAAAGAGTTCACCGTGCTGACAAGACGGCCGGCATCGACGTCGTTCCTGGTTGCAAAGTCCGCAACGTGCTCGACCGTGTCGATGCGCCTGCGCTCCTCGTGCAGGGTGGTGAACACTTTGCGATGAAGTTGCTCCACGAGCCCCAAAGATTCGATCGCGAAGTACAGCCTCTGGTGCAACACCATGGGGCCTGCTCGAAAGGCGACGGGAATGCGCCGGAATCGCACGTCGCTGGGCAGCTTCTTCTGCCAGGCGTCGATCGTCGGCTCGAAGGCATGACAGTGTTCGCAGCCGTACGCGAAAAACTCCAGAACCTCGACCTGGTTGGGGTCCAGTGTGGGCTGGCGGGGCGACACGGCCACGTAGTGTTTGCCTTCCACAGGCCACGGTTCGGCTAGAACAGATACCGAGGCGCCGGCAAGGGATACGGAGGCGATCTTGGAGAAGCTGCGACGGTTCATCTCAACAACAGGCTATCGACGAGCTGCGAATGCTCAGGCATGAAGTCCGTTCAGAGTCAAGCCCCTACTCGGCTGGCAAAGCGCCTCGGGCACGCGCAGCAACGCGGTAGATGCCGGCAGTGCTGAATCCATCGAAGCAAGGGTCCACGGCGGCAACTTGCAAGGCGGGGCGGTCAGCCGGACCCGTTCCGGCATCCGCTGCACTTTCCGATCAGGCTGCATGAAGCGCCAAGTGGACCCAGCCTGGCGCCCGTCGCAGCGCGTTAAGTCTCACGCGCAAGCGCCGTGGCAGGCGTGCCGTTCACCGTCACCGCCGGCAAAGCCTTGTTGCCCATGGTCCCGCCTCAATGTGCACCTGGCACGTGCCGCCGCTTCGCCCGCGTGGTCGGTACGGCGGGCGCGCCGTCCAGGCGACTGAGGATGCCGCACTCCGCCAGCGCTCGGGCTCCCGCGCAGTGCGCGCGCAGCGCCTTCAGGTCCCTTTCGAGCTCCCGGAGTTCGCGGATGCGGTGCACCACGTGGCCGATGTGCTCGTCCAGCAGCGCGTTGACCTCGCCGCAATCCTTTGCTGGCGCATCCCGCAACATGATGAGGGCCCGGATCTCGTCGAGCGTCATGTCCAGATTCCGGCACTGCCGAATGAAGACAAGCCGCTCGGCGTGCTCCGGCAGGTACATGCGGTAGTTGTTGTCCGCCCGCGCGGGCGGTGGCAGAAGACCTTCGCGCTCGTAGAAGCGAATCGTCTCGACGGGGGTTCCGGTGGCTTCGGCCAAGGCTCCGATCTTCATGGCACTCTGACGGGTTGCGGTTGGGAAAGTGCCCAATACTTTACATCCGCTACAGGCTTTACCCATTCGCAGTGGTCATCGAGATGTTGTGGCAACAGCACTTATGTCTGGGCCATCACAGCGTAGGGACGGGTGCGCAAACTCGATCCGGGCCTGGCCGGGCGGTCGTAGAGCGTAACCGGGAGCGGCGCTGCGCCGTAGATAGGTGCGGCCGGTGTCGCGCGGGTAGACGCCTTCCAAACGACTCGATGCTGACGGGAGGCCGAGCGGGCCACGCCGGTGCCTGCTCCGCGGGGAGATCGCGGCACGCGGGGTGGAGCTCCGCCATCGGCCGCCTGCAGCAGCGCCTTGATTCTGCGCAAGTCCCGTTCTCAATGCCCGTCGCCGCCCAGCAGGGCCCTGCGGCCGACAAGGCCGCAGCGTCGAAGGTGGCCGCCCCGAACACCGCCGAGTTCGACAAGCAGCTGGCGCAGGTGCAGGAGCACATGAAGCTGATGCAGGCCCAGATGGAACGGATGCGCGCGACGCAGGATCCCCAGGAGCGACAGAAGCTGCTGCAGGAGCACTGGACGAGCATGCAGTCGGCGATGACGGCGATGCACGGCATGTGGGGACCCGGCGGCGGCATGGCTGCTGCATGGGCGGCCCGGGCATGATGATGGGCGCCCCGATGATGGACTGGGGCCACATGCGCGGCTACTACTCGAACCTCACGCCCGAGCAGCTCAAGCAGCGCCAGTACATGATGGAACAGTACCTGCCGATGCAGCAGATGATGATGAACCACATGATGTGGCATCAGCAGTGGATGAACCCGACGCCGGCGCCCACCAAGTGAGGGCAAGCATGGACGCCAGGTACGGCTTCGGCAAGACCGTTCGGCTGTCGTTCGCGGACGCGCTGGCTCGTGTCACGCTGGCGCTGCAGGCAGAGGGCTTCGGCGTGCTCACCGAGATCGATGTACAGGCGACGCTGAAGAAGAAGCTCGGTGCGGACATGCCACCCTACCGGATCCTCGGGGCGTGCAACCCGGCGCTGGCCCACCGCGCGCTGACGGCAGAGCCCTCGATCGGGGTGTTGCTGCCATGCAATGTGGTGGTGCGCGAAGACCCGTCCGGAAGCGTCCGAGTCGAGTTCATGGATCCCAGCGCCGTGCTCGACCTGGTCGATCGGCCAGAGATCGCGCAGCTTGCCGGCGAAGTGCGACAGCGCCTTGAGCGGGTGATGGCGGCGCTCTAGAAAGGCTGTCAGACGCACGCCCGAGTCATCGGATCGGCACGGCCGCCACCGGTCGTCAGATCCAAGCCGGCTGCGGCCTCCGGGCGGTGATGGCGTCGACGGCGAAGCCGACCAGCGCGCTCACCAGCACCACCAACTGCGCAACCTTGGTCTTGGCCGACCATAGGCCCTGCATCTCAGTTCGTGTCTGCCGAGCGGATTCACGGCAAGCCGGTCCAGCTTCCTGAAGGCGGGCCTAGCCTTTGCCGCCGACCACCACAGCCAACACCGCCGCAGCCAACACCGCCGCAAGCGCTGAGTTGGCGACGAAGAATTTGCCGATGGGCATACACGCACAAGTACGCGACAGCAGCCAGTGGCCAGAAGCCAGAACCGACGGAGACGGCGAAGGAGGCTGCCGGAAGCGGCCATTGGCGGCCGACTGCTACTGGCCGGGACGAGCCAAAGTGGAGCTCAAGTTGACCGCCCTAAACCGGTCATCCAGGGCAGGCCAGCACGGAAAATTCTGAGCGGATCACCAGGGTCCGGTTATGGCCGGGTCCGTGAGATCTCGAAGGGCCGCTTCGTAGAAGCCAAACAAGAAAAACGATGGCTCGCCGTCCGGCTGCTTTGGAGCAACCCGGCGGGCAGGTTTGGGTCGGGTTCAGTCGGTCGTCCCGGGCAGAAGCAGTCGTTCCCGTACCGTGCCGCGGGCAGCCTTGCTCGAGCGACCGGTCAACGAGGCGCAGCGGTCATCCGGGCCGCCGCCCCGCGAACGACCGGTTCCGGTCCATGCCGTCGTTCAGCGGCCGAAGCTGACCGACCGCACCCAGTCTGAAGCCGAACGCCGGTCAACACAGACCGGCGAGTGGTCCTATGTCCACTGAGGTTCGAGTCCAGAGGGAACACCTCGCCCGCCCTTCCCCTGGAAAGCCGCCTGCCCGCCGAAACGGCGGACACCTCGATTCGTGAGAGATTGCAGTCCTAACCCATTCCAGGGAAGGACAACAAGACGTGGACATCGAAGCCCTGCAGGCCACCCTGCGCACCTTCGCGGCCGAACGCGACTGGCAACCCTTCCACACGCCCAAGAATCTCAGCACCGCGCTGATCGTGGAGGCGGCGGAGCTCGCCGAGATCTTCCAGTGGATGACGCCCGAGCAGTCGGCCTCGGCCCACACCGATGCCGTCGTGCGCGAGCAAATCTCCGACGAGGTCGCTGACGTCCTGCTCTATCTCATCCAGATTGCAGACCACACCCAGGTCGACCTCAAGCGCGCAGTCGGCCGCAAACTCGTCAAGAACGCGAAGAAGCACCCGCCCCTACGCACCGGGCTGCCGGCCGGCACGGCCGCCACGTCCACCGTCGAGACCCACGTGCTCGTGGATTGGGAAAACGTGCAGCCTAAGGAGAGCGACCTGCGCGCCCTCGTCCCGGACGTGACGGACGTGTGGATCTTCCACGGGCCGAACCAGAAGGTGGATCCGGAGAGTTATGGATCCTTCGGTTCGCGCGTCACACTCGTGAAGATCGCGCGCGCGGGCAAGAACGCGCTGGACTTCCACCTCTCCTTCTACATGGGCTACATCGCCTCGCGTCATCCGGATGCACGCTTCGTGGTGGTGTCCAACGACAAAGGGTACGGCCCCATGCTCGAGCACGCCGAGGAGTTGGGGTTCTCGGCGAGGCAGGCCGCATTCGGTGCGTCCAAGCCTAAGTCCAGTGGGGGCCCGATGTTCACGCTGGCAGTCACGCCGAAACCAGCGGCGAAGTTGGCCGCTCCGGCTGCGAAGAAGGTAGCGGCGAAGGCCACCGCAGCCGCCAAGACAGCGAGTCCTGCTACGCCCGAGCCTGCAGCCAAGAAGGCTGCAGCGAAGGCACCCGCCAAGGCTCCTGCCAAAAAAGCAGTTGCGAAGAAGACGCCGGCGAAGACCGCCGCGAAGACGGCGGCCAAGAAGACGACCACGCAAACAGCAGCCACCCCGAAGCCTCAAGCAGCCACCAAGAAGGCCAAGGCGCCCGCGAAGAAGACCCGAGGTCTGGAACACGTGCTGCCCAACCTCGCGAAACTCCAGAGCAAGCCGACTCGCAAGTCGACCTTGCGCGCACTCATCAAGTCATTGCTGGCCACCACGGATGACGACCCGGCTATCCAGAAGACCCTCGAAGACCTGATGGCCGCCGGCAAGATCACGATCAGCGACACGGGCGCGGTGCAGTACAGCCTGTAGCAAGCAGACGAGCGTAGCTTCTCACCCCCCTCTCTTCGTGGAGCCGTGACGGGAGGCGATCCCGGACGTACGATGTCCGGATGGCTTCCCCCGTCATGTCGCTGGACGTGCTGCCCGCGTCTTTCGGCGACAGCCTGCTGCTGACCTGCCATACGCCGTCTCGCCCGTGGCGGTTGCTGATCGATAGCGGTCCGGACGAAACCTACAAGGCACTGCAGCGTCACCTGCGCACGCTCACGCCAGGCGCGCAGGGCAAGAGGGTCATCGACACGTTTGTGGTTTCGCACATCGATCACGACCACATCGGCGGAGCGGCACAGCTGCTCAACGACGCGTCGCTCGATCTCGAGTTCGGCGACATCTGGTTCAACGCGCCCGCACCCGCCGGTCCTCGTATCCGCGGGGTGGCCGAAGGGCAGCGCCTGGCCGAACTGCTGGGGGCGTCTTCGCGCGTGCTTCCCTGGAACACGGCGATAAACGGCCAGTGGCTGTGCTCGTCAGCCGATCAGCGCTGCCCGCGCATCACACCGCGTCGGGGCATCAAGGTGACAGTGGTCTCGCCGTCGCTCAAGAAGCTCAAGGCGCTCTTCGCGCAGTGGGACAAGGAGATCGCAAAGCTGCGCGCGAAGACGCGCGAGGCCGTGGAGCCGACACGCCTGCCGAGAGGGATGCCTTCACTGGACGACCTGGCAGCGTCCAAGACTGCAATCGACAAGGCCCTGCCCAACGGATCCAGCATCGCCCTGCTGGTGGAGTACAAAAAGAAGTCCGTACTGCTCGCAGCCGACGGGCATCCCGATGTGCTGGTGGAAGAAATGCGCTCCCTGGCCGACAGCCGCCAGATGAAGTTGCCCTGGAACGTGGATGTCTTCAAGCTGCCGCACCACAGCAGCCGGGCCAACGTGACGACAGAACTGCTGAAGGTCGTGCGCGCTAGGCACTACGTCGTGAGCACGAACAACGCGCAGTTCGGGCATCCGGATGCCGAGGCACTCGCGCGCGTCATTTGCGCGGGCGGCCAGCCGACGATCTGGTTCAACTACGCGACGAAGCAGAACCTATCGTGGAACGACCCGGCGCGACAGGCCCAGTACGGTTACATCTGCCGTTACCCTGCGGCGCCGGGCGGCGGCGTGCGGCTTGAACTTTAGCTACCTGCGACAGCATTGCAGCGGGAGCGGTCGTCTGTCGAGAGCGGCCGAAGGGCTGATCACCGCCGCGGATCGGGCGTTCGCCGGACTGCCAACCAGGTGCGCCCGACCCTGAGCGCCAGCGGGGGTTCTTACCCCTTGCTCCCTTCCTACCTTCACGCTGATGGTGCGCCGTCGGATCAGGGGCGCAGCGTCACGGCTTCCACGCGCCGACGACAAGCGTCATCCATCTTCACCATGTATCTAGCGACGCTTCGTGTACGAGCCACTCTCGTTGTAGCGTCGAATACCGACGTTCGGATCGAAGCGCGCGTCCAGCATCGGAGACGAGAGGTACAGAAGTACCAGAACCTCTCCCGCCTTGCCCGGGATGCACTCCTCGGTAACCTCGTAGTTCTCGGCGTCGTCATTCTCGAACCAGACCTCGCCCGGTTGCTTGCGTGCCGATGCGACGCGTGTTCCGGCGGTCAAGAGACCGTGAGCAAATGAGTCGTCGTCCAAGCGGCTGCGCAGCCACCAGCGGCGTGGCACGTGCTTGGCGGGCTTGCTCCACTTGAGCCCTTGGGCCGAGTAGCTGGCGACGATCACTGGCAGCGTATCGATGTCGGCCAAGCGGATTGCCGTTGCCAAGAGGCTGGTCTCGTAGTCGTTCGATAGGCCATCGAGCTCCTTGAACCCGGGCTTCCCCAGCGCCTTTACAGCGGGCCCGAAGAACACTGCTGGCATGAGCAGGTGCGCTGAATACTCGTCGGCCTCGCGCTCGCGCGGCTTGTCCGACGTCAGGTTACGGTCGGGGTCGTCGGCGCGGCACGCGAACGACTTTCCTCGGTGTAGTTCCCAGTGCCCGAGTTCATGCCCCACCGAGAATCTCTCCCGACCTCGGACGCTCGAGGGCCGAATCGTCGCGATAGCGCGGTCACCGGCGCCGACCAGCATGGCTTCGCAGCCCTCGAGTGCCTCGTACTCCACCAGCATTCGGGCGTCGAAGGCGATCGCGTCGACGTCAATGTCGCGCGGGTCGCTGATGCCGAGCTCCGCTATTCGGGCCTCGGCGCGCTCGCCAGGGGTCATCGGGAATCATCCCCAGCCCCGGGCGGGACGACGCCAAGACGAACAAACTTGCTGTACAGGGCGAGCGCAGCCTGGTCCGACAACTCATCGAGCTGGCGCGCCGCCATGGTGTACCGGCCGGTGTTGGCCGCCTCGCGGAGAAAGGCCTTGGCCTCGGTGGCGCTCACCGACCCGCTGCCGCGGATACGCGAGAGAGCCCGCGCTCCAGCCAGGCCTGCCTTGGCGGCGGCCAGTCTCCGCTTGGCGGCCTCCTGTTTCGCCGCGCTCAGCAGAGTCAGCCCACGTGCCTGGATGGCGGCCGGACCATCGCCGTCGAGGACCTGCTCGTCGCTCATGCCCATCAACTCGGCAAGCAGTGCGTCCAGCAAGACGCTCAGGTCATCCTGCAGCTTTTGAGGCGCAGTCATTTCAGTTTCCTCGCTGCAGCAGCCGGCTTGAGCTTTCGCAGCAAGCGCTGTCGTGCCGCATCAAATTGTTTGGCGTCGAGACCGGTTTCCTGCCGAGCCTCGGCGCCGCTGTAGCCCATGGCCCACGCCATCAGAACCAGCTCGGCCTGGTCGTCGCCCTTGACGAGTTGCTCGATCGCGGCCAGTTGTTGGCGCCCTTCCACGGTGTCCTGCGGGCCAAGACGCTGGACAGCGTGCACTGGTGCCGGTCGGCCCTCCTCGGGCGCCTCTTCTTCGCCCGTCGACACGACGGCGTACTGATCGATCGGGGCGTTTTCGACCCTCTTCTGCGCGTTGCTGGCAACGCTGTGCATTGCCACCTTGAGCGTGACGAGCGGGTGGACACCGCGCCGCCAGGTCCGATCCTCACCGAGGAGATCGACCAGGGTCTCCTGCAGCAGATCTTCCGGGGTCATGTCGGTCAGTCCGTACGCAGCCACGCGCGCGAGGCTTTCGGCGCGGGCCCAGTCGCCGGGCGACATAGCGCCCAGCAACGCCTCGCGCTCGGCCTTGGACAGTGGCTCTTCGTCTGGTGGCTTGGGTTGTTCCATGGTTCGGCTTCCGACCCGTATGACTCCTGGTGATCGCGATCTGGACGCGCGGCGGATCTTTTTTTCTGCCGTCCTCGGCTGGGCCGGTGGAGAGTCCTACAGGGGGGCGAAACCACAAGGAGCACCCAGTATGAACACCGAAACGGAAGAAGCCAACTCGGAGCGCCGGAGCTTTGAGATCGTCATTAACGGCGAACAGCACGTGGTGCCGCGTCGCCGCCTGACCTTCGAGGACGTCGTCCGGCTGGCCTTCGACGACGCCACCTTCAACGACGACATCGTCTACACGGTCACTTACAAGCGCGGTCCCGAGCAGAACCGGGAAGGCTCGCTGGTCGCCGGCGAGGCAGTGTTCGTAACCAACGGGATGATCTTCAATGCAAAGCGCACTGATAAGTCGTAGTCCTGACCTACTCAGGCTGCGCGACGAGGGCTACGAGCTCGAAATCCGCTCTGGGCACCTGCTGGTGCACAGGGTGCCCTACGTCAACGCCGCCGGCGCCATCGGCTACGGCGTGCTGGTGTCGGACCTGACACTGGCGGGCGACGCCACGGTGCGGCCGGGCAACCACGTGGCGTGGTTCGTCGGCGAGCACCCGTGCGACCGCGCCGGTCGCGCGATCACTGCGATCCGCCACGGCACGGCGAAGTTCGATCTGGCGCCGGACATCACGGCGCAGCACGCCTTCTCGAACAAGCCGCCGGCCGGGTACCCGGACTACCACGCCAAGATGACGCGCTACATCGAGATCATCAGCGCGCCGGCGCAGTCGCTGCAACCGGGCCTGACGGCGCGCACCCACCGCCCGATGGCGGCCGATGAGGCCGAGTCCGTGTTCCGCTACATCGACTCGGCCTCGAGCCGCGCCGGCATCATGGCCGTCACGGCCAAGTTGTCGGGGGCGCGCATCGCCATCATCGGTCTGGGCGGCACGGGCTCGTACCTGCTGGATCTCGTCGCCAAGACGCCAGTCCTGGAGATCCATCTCTACGACGGCGACCTCTTCCAGCAGCACAACGCGTTCCGGGCACCGTCTGCCGCCTCCCTGGAAGAACTGCACGCGAAGCCCACGAAGGTGGCCTACCTGGCGGCGCTCTACGGCAAGATGCGCCGCGGCATCGTGCCGCACGAGGTCTTCATCGACGAGACGAACATGGGCGAGCTCGTGGGGTACGACTTCGTGTTCCTGTGCATGGACAGCGGGTCGGCCAAGCGCCTGATCATCGAGACGTTGCAGGCCGCCGGGCGCTCGTTCATCGACACCGGCATCGGCGTCGAGCTGAAGCAGGCCAGGCTGCAGCTCTGGGGCATCTGCCGGGTGACTACCAGCACCCCGGACCAGCAGAACCACGTCGCGCAACGCGTGTCCTGCGCCGCGAACGACGACGACGACCTCTACGCCCGCAACATCCAGCTCGCCGAGCTGAACTCGCTGTGCGCCGTGATGGCCGTGATCAAGTGGAAGAAGCTCTGCGGCTTCTACATCGACGACGACCGGGAGCACGACTCGACCTACACGACGAACACCAACCTCCTGACGAGCGACGTGACGCCGTGAAGCGCCAGACCTACACCTTCCGGTTCGTCGAGTTCATGCCGAAGGTGCTCGACGAGGGCGCGCTCTACGTGTCGATGACCTACGCGACGGCGAGTCACCGATGCTTCTGCGGCTGCGGCATGAAGGTGGTGACACCGCTGTCGCCTACCGACTGGCGGCTCACCTTCGACGGCGACTCGCTGTCGCTTTACCCGTCGATTGGCAACTGGAGCTACCCGTGCCGGTCGCACTACATCCTGCGCGGCAACCGCGTCGTCTGGGCGGGACCGATGTCAGACACGGATGTTCGCGCGGTGCGGGATGCCGATGTTCGCGACAAGCGGCGCTACTACCACCAACGGCTCGATCCGCAGGCGGCTCCAGTGCCGTCCGCCGTACTACCGTCTGCACACGCCAGCGCGCGCCCGCCACGCTGGTGGCGGCGCATGCTGGACTGGTTCAGATGAGATGGTGCCCGAGCGTGGACCCAGCGCTAGCGCCTGCCTGACGAAGGATAGAACGTATCTGCCATGACAAGCAGTCGCTCGAGTCGACGTCATGCTGAGCGACCGCTCCGCACGGAAGCGGTCGCCTACTGGGCGGGCGGCGAGTAGCCGATTTCAGTCTGCTGCCTACGGGCGAGAGGCACAGTGGGAGTGGCGCCTACCGCTGTGGACGAACTGAAGCTCCGGCGCTCTGGTTCAGGTATCGCATCGCGTAGTCCAGGGTCACATCTCCCGCGACCTTGACAGACTGTGGCAACGTGCCACATACGCGGGATGCACAGGCCTCGGTGCCGGCGCCGTCCGTGACTAGGACGAATGTCGGAGTCCTTGTGATCCCATGGCGATCGAACGCTTCCGGATCGATCTGGATGTCAACGCGGCGGCTGCCGATCAGCGCCTGCATGCGAGTCACCGTCTCGCGGATCGATCCATTGATCAATCCCCGCAGCACGAGCGTCGCGCCCGCCCGCGCTGCCTGGTCGACCAAGCGCTGTAGCGTCGGCTCCGGCATCGCGAAGCTCACGAAGATCAACACCTTCGGCCCTGCCTTTCCCGGGGTCATCGACGCTGCCGGAGCTCCGTTCTGCACGTCGAAGCCCTTGGAGATGGCCTCCAGGTCGATGGGCATGCGGGTCACCGGCTGAGGCAGATTCTCGATGCGAGGTGCGCCAGGAATCGGTACCCGTGCCAGTTCAGCCTCGGTAGGCATCCGATGCTGCTGACGCGCGCGCTCGATGTCGGCGTCGGTGACAGCGGGTGGCGTCGCAGGGGCACCCAGCACGCTGCGGGCAAGAAGGAACACGGCGACTCCCGCGACCAGAGTCCGTCCGATAGACGATGCCCTGTCAGTAGCCCACACAGCAGTTCCTCTTCCTGAACAGCATGAACGCGAAGTCCTCTCCGCGCACCGGGTACTCCTTGCCGGCGCCCCAGACGATGGTGCTGCGGCCGAAGGGCTGGCAGCAGCGCCCGCCGTCCTTGGCGGTGTTGGCCACGGGATAGGTCAGCTGGGTCTTGTAGGCGGTCTTGTCCATGGCCGGCAGGAAGTAGGGCCCGCACAGGCCCGGGCGGCCATGCCAGCCCCAGGCCAGCAGTTCGCGGTGCATCTTGGCGGTCAGCCGCTGCGCGATGAGGGCCGCCGTTCGCACGCCGCCCATGTGGTACGGCACGTGGCCATCGAAGGGGTAGATGCCGCCCTGGCAGCCGGCGCACCAGAACATCTCGGCGATGCCGAAGCTCGCGGTCGCGGCCACGCAATCGGCCGCGCAGGCCGCCACCGCCACCGGGTTGGCGAACAGCACGGCCTCGGGGTTGAGGATGAGGGTGAGCTCGTCGTCGTTCCACAGCGGGTCCACCTCGGTCAGATAGGCCAGGTCGAACGAGCCCCGCTCGAGGCATGGAAAGTCGGTCACCACCTCCAGCCAGTACAGCACCGGATTCACGTAGAAGTGCGCCTGGTAGAAGCTGCCGCCGTCGCCATCACCTTCGGGGCGCGTGAACCGTGCCGCTGCCGGCGCCGGGATGCCGGGGTCGAGGTCGATGCCGCCCAGCGACGCCAGGCAGAACGGCTTGCGCACGGCCTCCACGTGCCGGGCCGGCTCCCAGAACCCGATCGACAGTCCGATGGTGGGGTTGACGCCGCAGCTGCAGACCGGGTTGGACGGATTGGGGATGTCCTCCTGCCCATCGAAATTGGCGATGGTGACGCTGCCGATGCTGATCGGCAGGATGCAGCTCCAGCAGATCTCGGTGATCGGGTTGGGGAAGCGGCCGGTGCAGGTCAGGCTGTCGGCGGCCTGCGCAGGCGCCACCCAGGGCAGGGCGGCGAGCAGCACCGCGCGGGCAAGCACGTGGCCGGCCCATCGGCGAAGCGCGGGCATCCTCAGTGCGGCAAGCAAGCGGATCAGGGCGGGCAGGGTGGTCATTGCGCGAGCACCTCGTCGACGCGCAGGCGCATGCCTTCCTGCGAGACCAGGGCGGGCACCTGCCTGATGCCGAAGCGGCGGGTCAGCGTCCCCTGCTGGTCGTAGTACACCGGCACACGCCAGGCCTTCATCAGGTCCAGATACGAGCCACCTGTCAGGATGGGCTTGACCTTGCCGTCGTAGCGCGCGATCAGCTCGCGGGCCCGAGCGACCTGTCGGCCGTCACGGGCATCGAAGAACAGCAGCCGCTTGGACAGCGACACCACCTCCAGCGGGTTCTTGCGCGTCCCGGCCGGGAACAGCAGCCGGCCCTGCGCATCGACGATGTTGCGGTCGAGCGTAAAGGTGGGATCGATGGTCCAGGACCGTGCAGTCTCGGTGCCTCGTACGCCCTCGACCGGGGCGGGCTGGCGCACGGCTGCCACACCGCGGTTGCGGGCCTCGTCAATCAGCCGCTGCAGCTCACCCGTGCGTTCCTTGTCGCGCAGGCGCTGCTGGATGAACTCCAGCAGGTGGGGCTCGGCAATGCCGTAGGTCGGGCCGATCGTCCCCAGGTCCACGGCATGGGTGGCCGTGCTCAGGATCATGGCGACGACCACCAGCAGCGACCGAATGACGCGCGCCGGCGCGCGCGCGCAGCCAGCCTGAGGCAGTGGCATCTCGAACTTCACCTGGCCGCCTTCCGGTTGCATGAGACCTGCTCGGCCAGCCGCGTCAGCCCTGGCCCGTCCTGGAGGTGGCTGGCCCGGATCATCGCCATCAGCAGCGGATCGCCGTCCCCTTCCGCCATCGCCTGTCGCAACTCGCGGCTCGAAAGACTCCGGCGGCACCGGCGGTCGTGGGCCTGGAGATAGGCCTGCGCCCCTTGGTGCGCCGCCGGGGAGATCTGCTGGAGCAGCGCAAGGTAGTCGGCCATCGGCACGTCGCCCGTGACAGCCGGCTCGGACGATGTCTGCGCCAGTGCCGGCAAGGCCACAGCAAACGCGGTCAGGGCGACACGGGAAGCCAGCGAGGCCAGGGAGGTCAGCTGGACCGGGTGAAGGCGCACCGGCCAAGGCAGCGTCAGGTCGGAATCCATGGCAGCCCCTCAGAACAGCGGCACCACGGTGCCCAGCACCTGCTCGGCCCGCACGAGCCCGCTGCTGCGGTAGCGCGAGTCGAACGAGTCCGGGCCGGTGCCCTGCACGTAGTAGTGGCCCGGCGGGATCACTGTCGGCGCGATCGGCTCCAGCGGGCGCCGGTCGAAGGCCTGGGCCTTGGCCGTGCCGACGACGACACCGTTGACCGACACCGTGCGGCCGGACACCGTCACCACGTCGCCCGGCAGGCCGCGCACGACCTTGAAGAACGGCTGACCGTCCAGTCCGGGGTACGCGGCTCGCGCCTCGCCCGCAAACGAGAAGATGACGAACTCGCCGCGCTGCAGCGGATGCTCGCCGTGCTGCAGCCAGGCCACCCGGTACGGCAGACTGCCCGTCCAGTTGAAGAGGACCGGCACCCGAGGCGTCGGGTCGATGAAAAGGCGTGTGTAGGCGAAGGCCCAGATCGCGAAGACGGGCAGGTAGAGATACCAGCGTCGCCGCATGTGCATCGCAAAGTCGATGGCCTGGGTGCGAAGGCTGCGTTTCATCGGGCCTCCTCGGGGTCGTTCCTGTGGGGTGTCTGGGGATGGCCCAGCTTCTGCTGCAGCAGTGCCGTCAGATCGACGGTCCGCGGTGTCCGGCCGGCCACGGCGCTCTTCAGAACCACGAGGCAGGCGCAGTCGCGCGGCAGTTCCTCCAGAGCGGCCGGCAGCCGCTGCGAGAAGTTCCGGGCCAGCGCGAACGCCTTCTCGCGGTCGGCGTCGTTGGTGGCGCGGGTCAGAAGCTGGGTGAACTCGGCCTCCTTCTGCCGGTACACCTCGCCGACATCGACGACGCCCACCCGCTGGGCCGGGCGCACCACCACGCGGTCGTAGGCGGCCAGCGTGCCCAGCACGATCAGCAGCGCGAAGGCCGCGTGCAGGAGGATGGGCACCATGCCCACAGGCCCGGCAACGGGTTGGCGAGGACTGGCGCTGGCGTCGACGTCCATCGGAGCCTCGCCAAAGTCACACCGAGTGCCCGCGCCGCCGCAGCAGCTCGGTGATCGCGTCGTCGATGCTCAGGCCCTGCGCACGCAGCTCGTCGATCGGCGCGTTGTCCTCCAGCTTGTTGGAGAACAGCAGGTGGGTCGCCGGGTCGAGGATGTTGCGCGCCACGCCTTCGCCCACCGGCGATGAGATGTAGACCTCCGAGAAGACGCCCGGCTCCGTGCGCAGCGAGTTGAGCAGCCGCTTCTTGGGCTCGTCCATCGACAGCCGCCCCTTGCGGTCGAGCATCTCGATGGACTCGGGCTTCTGTCGCAGCAGGAACACCCAGTCCGAGCAGTTGAAGGCGGCCTCCATCTGGGCCGAGCCGTAGTAGTCGTCGGCGCTCTGCGTGGCCGTGCCGAGCGATCCGCCGTACTTGCGGGCGCGACGCGCGGCCTCCTCGACCACGGCCGCCTTCACGGGGTCGTCGGCGCCGATGTCGCCCAGCTGCTGCTTGAGCTCGTCGATGAAGAGCACCTTGCGCCGGTTGCGCGTCAGGTACATCTCGCCGGTGATCTGGTGCAGCAGCAGGATGTTGACGACCGCATGCAGATCGGGCCGGCGCTTCAGCTCCTCGTTCTCGATGACGACGAAGTCGTTGCCGAAGTCGATGTTGTTGCGCCCCTCGAAGAAGCGCT